>JBOFYV010000047.1:0-5650 GCA_051654865.1 Peptostreptococcaceae bacterium | reverse complement strand
AATATGCAGATTTTCTTTCTACACCCTCTGGTTTTTGTGGTCGTGCAAATGCTTCATAATTCCCTTTACTATAATACATATAAAATCATCCCCTATATTTTAAGGCTATTTTTACAAAACCTTAATTAATTTATTTACTAATATAATACTTTTGATAAGGGATTTATTGTATATACAATAATTACTCTATGTAAAAAAAATAGACAAATAGTGTTATTTGTCTAGCTAGTCTATTTAATATTTTTAATAGTTGTTAGTGTTGTATCTTTCTAAAGCTTCTTCTATATTTCCGCTTATTAAGGTATTTAGGCTATTTATAATATCTGATGGATTTTCTTTCATTCCTTTTTTTATCCAATCTAGTATAAGTCCTACAAAGGCATATTTATAAAAGTTAGCTATAAATGTTTTGTCTTTTTCTCTAACCATAATATCCTTTGATTTTTCTTCTATGACACCCATTAAAAGTATGTAGGTTTCGTTGTATAGGTATCGTTCTAGAAATTCTCTACTTACTGAGTTAAAGGTGTTTAGTACAAATGATTTGTTATCTATTATGTAGTTTAGTATATGAGTAAAGCCTTGTTGCCAAGTATCGTAGGTCTTTTTACCGTCTAAGGCTTTTGTTGCTTCATTTGTATATGTCCATTCTAGTAAATCATAAATATCTTTAAAGTGATAGTAAAAGGTTTGGCGATTTACTTCGCAGTCTTGTGTTATGTCTGTGATTTTTATTTTATCTAATGGTTTTTGATTGAGCATTCTTTTTAGTGATGCTGCAAAAGCTTTTTTAGTCATTTGAGACATTGCTATTCCCCCTGTTTGAATTGTTATGATATAAAGGGTATCATTACAAAAAATAATATGCAAGTAAATTTTAAAAGGTAATTTAAATTAGTAATTTAGATTAATTTCATATGTTATAATAAATAGATAATTAAAATTAGAGGAGTAAATTTATGAAATTAAGAACTAATGAAATAAATAATGAAGATATTAAAAAAAGTTTAAAGATTGACTGTGAAAAGTGTTTTGGACTTTGTTGTGTTGCTTTGTTTTTTTCAAAAACAGAAGGATTTCCTCAAGATAAAGTAGCAGGCAAACCATGTGTAAACTTACAATCAGATTTTGGATGTTCTGTACATCAAGATCTTAGGAAGAGGGGGCTAAAGGGATGTACTTCATATGATTGTTTTGGCGCAGGACAAAAAGTAGCACAGATAACATTTAAAGGTAAGGATTGGAGTAAGTCTCCTGAAATATCAAATAAAATGTTTGATGTATTTGTAATAATGAGACAGTTACATGAAATGTTATGGTATCTAGTAGATGCATCGACTTTTATATCAAATGATAGTGTAAATTCTAAATTGAGATCTATGATTGAGGAAACTGAAAAACTTACTAATTTAGATGAAGAGTCAATTATTAATATAGATATTGAAAAGCATAGGCTTAAAGTAAATCATATTTTAAGGGAAGTTAATGAGTTTGTAAAAGATAAGGTATCAGATGAGAAAAAAAGAAATTCAAAAAATAAGAAAGTATTGAAAAATGGATATGATTTTATAGGGGAAAATCTGACAAATACGAATTTAATAGGAGCTAATTTAGCAGGAGCATTGCTTATAGCATCTAACATTAAGAATACTAATTTAAAAGGAGCAAATTTAATAGGTGCAGACCTAAGAGATGCAGATATTAGAGGTGCAAATCTTGAGGATTCAATTTTCTTAACTCAATCTCAAGTTAATACAGCAAAAGGGGACTTTAAAACAAAGCTTCCAAAGGGATTGGTCAGACCGTCATACTGGGAGGAATAAAAAATAAAATGGAGTCTAAATAGACTCCATTTTTATTTTAACTAGAAATATATACAGAAGTGGAATCTTTACTATTATTAGGGTTTACAAGTATATTCTCACAGATAACATTAGCACCATTTGCAATGGATACATTAGATACACCTACTTGTGCTATTGCTGTTATAGTGGCTATTATTTCAGTACCTACACCTAGAGATGGTATTGTCCAGATTACTAGATTACCATTTTGAGATATAGTTCCTGATAATGTTTGTAGTGATATTATATTAAGTCTACTATCTATCATATCTGTCATTATAATGTTTGTTGCTATATCAGGTCCGTTATTTTTTATTTTTATTGTAAATGGTATTTGTTCACCTACTGCAAAGTTTCTTTTTGGAGCAGTTTTTCTAAGTTGTAAATCGCTAAATGTGTTAGCTGGACAATTGACATAGAGGGTTGTTTTATCAGTAGCATTGCTAGGACTTGTTATGTTATTGTCACAAGTTGCGGTAGCTATATTTTCTATATAGGTGTTGCATACCTGATTTGTAGCTACGACCTCTATAGTTGCTATTTCTTTTTGACCTACATTTAAGGTAGGTATTGCCCAGGTTACTGTATTTCCTATACGTAGTATATTTCCTAACGATGATTGAAGGTTATTTATTATAAATCCATTATTTATGATATCTGTTACTACTATATTTGAAGCTATATCTGGACCCTTGTTAGTTATTTTTATTGTGTATATTATTTTTTCTCCTACAGTTACCATACATTGGCAACTAGATTTTTCTAGTACTAGGTCAGTTAAGAGAGTATTTAGTTTTATTATAAATGCATCAGTAGCTCCTTGAAGAGTACTTTGATATGCATTTCTTACAGGAAAGTTAGTAGAATCTGTATATCCAGTAATATATGCATTTTTATTAGTGTCTATAGCTATATCTCGGGCAGTCACGCTATTATTTCCACCTAAGTATGTTGAATATACTAAGCTGTTTGATCCAATTAACTTAGTATCTATTTTGGTTAAAAAGGCATCACTTGTTCCTTGAAAAGTACTTTGATAGGGGTATTTAAGTGGAAAGTTTGTAGAAGTAGTTATACCGGTGATATAAGCATTTTCGATATTATCTACAGATACTCCATATCCAGTATCAGAGTTACTACCACCTAGATATGTTGAGTAAAGTAGGCTATCTACACCGCTCAAGTGAGTATCTATTTTCACTAAAAATGCATTATCATTCCCTGGATTAATATTTTGATAAGCATTAAATGTAGGGAAGTTTGTAGAGTCAGTTACACCAGTTATATATGCATTTTGATTATTATCAACAGATACACTAGTAGCGGCATCATAATTATTACCACCTAAATATGTTGAATAAATTAGACTGCTTAATCCACCTAAATTGGTATTTATTTTAACTAGAAAGGCATCTACACTTCCTTGTAAAGTAGATTGATATGAATTTTTAGTTGGAAAGTTTATAGAATCTGTTCTACCTACAAAATAAGCGTTTTGATTATTATCTACTGCCACATCTCTACCAATAACAGAGTCAATACCACCGAAATATGTTGAGTATAGTAGGCTATTTACACCAACTAGATTAGTATTTATTTTAACTAAAAATGCATTTCTAATTCCTTGTAAAGTGTTTTGATAAGCATTAAATGTAGGGAAGTTTGGCGAAAGTGTTTCACCAGTTATATAGGCAATTTGACTATTATCTACTGCTACTCCATATCCATAATCGGAGTCATTGCCACCTAAATATGTTGAATATAGTAGACTACTTGCACCACTGAATACAGTGTCTATTTTTACTAGATAAGCATCATTAATTCCTTCCAAGGAACTCTGGTATGCATTTTTAATAGGAAAATTAGTAGAATAGGTGTTACCAGTTATATAAGCGTGTTGATTATTATCTACTGCTACACTAATTCCAGTATCAGAGTTATCGCCTCCGATATATGATGAATATAGTAGACTATTTGTACCGTTTAGTCTAGTATCTATTTTCACTAAAAATATATCTGTCGCTCCTTGTAAGGCACTTTGGTATGCATTTTTAATAGGGAAATCAGTAGAATATGTGGTACCAGTTATATAAGCAATTTGATTATTATCTACGTCTATACCAAATCCTTCATCAACATTACTACCACCTATATAGCTTCCATACATTAATACAGGGTCTATTATCAAAACTTCATTTTTGTTATAATCAGATATATCAAAAGTAACGTTATTGTTGTTTATTAAAAAGCTACTATCTATTTCTATTTCAGTGTCATTTATATATTGATAAACCTTAGGTCTTAACATTGCAATAGTATGATCTTTAATATTTATCAATACATTCTTATCATTATCTAAACTTATATCATCAGCACCATCAAAGCTTATCTCGATACTATTGATATTAGCATTTGGGCTTACTACAAAGTCATGTTCTAATTTACCTTGGTTTTCATAGTACACTAAATCTATTCCGTTATATATATCTTTATATATTATTTTTTCATAGATAGGTACATTTAGATTCCAATCATTTTCATCATTACCTTTGATGTAGTTTATTTTACAGTCAAATTCGTTTACACCTATAATTTCAGGATATTGATTTGAATTTTCTAATGTTAATCTCAATACGCTAGTTTCATATTCTTTTGTATTGTTTAATCTATCATTTTGATTATTTGTATTTTCTTCCTTTACTTTAGCGAAGACTATTACTATTTCTTCTTGTGTAAAAAATGTTGTATTCGTACCATTTTTTAGTACGAATTTTACATTTTTATCATATTGACCTATATTTTTTTCAAATGTGAATGGTATATTACTTAGAATATTTGATTTATTATTCATAGTAGTTCTCCTCTTTATAATATATTGTAAATTTAATTAGAAATATACACAGAAGTGGCATCTTTGCTATTACTAGGATTTATGAGTATATTTTCGCAGATAACATTAGCTGAATTTGCAATTGACACATTAGATACTCCTACTTGTGCTATTGCTGTTATAGTGGCTATTATTTCAGTACCTACAGCTAGAGATGGTATTGTCCACACTACTAAATTGCCATTTTGAGATATAGTTCCTGATAATGTTTGTAGTGAGACGATATTAAGTCTACTATCTATCATATCTGTCATTATAAGGTTTGTAGCTGAGTTCGGTCCGTTATTTTTTATCTTTATTGTAAATGGTATTTGTTCACCTACTGTAAAGTTTCTTTTTGGAACAGTTTTTCTAAGTTGTAAATCGCTAAATGTGTTAGGTGGGCAATTGATATATACTATTGTTTTATCAGTTGCGTTGTATGGGTTAGTTATATTATTGTCGCAAGTTGAAGTAGCTATATTTACTATATAGGTATTGCATATTTGATTTGTAGCCATTACCTCTATAGTTGCTGTCTCCTTTTGATCTATGTTTAAGGTCGGTATTGTCCAGGTTACTATATTTCCTATATGTTGTATATTTCCTGAGGATGATTGAAGGTTATTTATTATAAATCCATTATTTATGATATCTGTTATTACAACATTTGAAGCTATATCAGGTCCGTTATTTGTTATTTTTATTGTAAATATTATCTTTTCTCCTACTTTTGCTATACATTGGCAACTAGATTTTTCTAGCACTAGGTCAGTTAAGAGAGTATTTAGTTTTACTATAAATGCATCAGCACCCCCTTGGAAAGTACTTTGATATGCATTTTTAACTGGAAAATTTGTAGAAGAGGTGTATCCTCCTATATATGCATTTTGATTAGTATCTATAGCTAAACCATTACCATAATCAGAATTACCTC
>JBOFYV010000046.1:0-6437 GCA_051654865.1 Peptostreptococcaceae bacterium | reverse complement strand
CTATTAGTTAAATAAAAACTAATAATTAATAACACTATTAAACTAACTGCACCAACTAATATAAAACTACGTAAAAGTTGGGCGACTGTATTTTGTAGATAACTTCTGTCTAGTAAAACAACCTTACTTCCAACAGGAGAGTATTCTTTTACATAAGAGTATTTAGTATCATCTATATCGATCTTACCAGATCTATTTTTAGTATTTAGAATTTGTATCACAGATTCCTTTAAATCATCATTATCAATGTGAGTATTAAAAGAATTATAGGTATTTAAGATATTTTCACTATTATCATATTGTGCAATTACATAGTTGTAGTAAGGTTTAGGTTTATGTTTACCTCTTAATAAGGCTTCCATTTCACCGTTCATTTCACGTACTATATTAGAATAAGTCATAGTAAAAATAGTACCGAAAATAGCTATAAAAACTGTAGTAAGTAAAGCCATATTAATAAATATAAATTTTCTTTTTAGTTTATCAAACATTTTGCTCCTCCAGCTTGTATCCAACTCTTCTTAATGTAGTAATCTGAACCTTTGATTCTATATATGATAACTTTTTTCTAAGGAAGGATATATATACTTCAATGTTGTTGTGCTCTACATCAGAATCAAACCCCCATAACTTAGTAATTAAATCGTCCTTGGTTACTATAGTCGTAGGCCTTTCCATAAAGTATTTTAATATATCAAATTCTTTTGAAGTTAAGGTAAGAGATGAACCATCAACCTCTAGATTGTATGTAGAAATATTTAATTTAATATCTCCAAATTCTAATATATTATTATTTATAACAGGTCCTTTTCTTCTAGTGACAGCTCTTAGTCTTGCTAATAATTCTTCAGAAGAAAAAGGTTTAGGTAAATAATCATCAGCACCATAATCTAGACCTAAAATTCTATCTTCAACACTACCTCTAGCAGTTAGCAAAATAATAGGAGTAGAAATACCATTTTTTCTTAGGTTTTTTAATATATCTAAGCCATTCATTTTAGGTAACATTATATCTAAAATAATTGCATCGTAAATATCAGTTAGACCGTAGTCAAGACCATCTTCACCGTCAAAAACAGTATCAACAGTATAATTATTTTTTATTAAAATCTGACTCAAAGCTTCAGATAGTTGTATTTCATCTTCTACTAATAATAATTTCATATAACATACCTCTCTATACATTGTTTAATAATATATTACCAAATAAATACATATTTATTGTTCTAAAAAATTATAGAATAAACCCCTTAAATTACTTTAAGGGGCTAATATTAACTGTAAGCATTATTTTCAAATCCTGCAAGAGTCAAAACTATATTTAAATTTCCATTTCGACATCTTAACTCATCAATGAATTTCTTTTGATTTACATCCTGTTTTAATTGAACTTTATAGCTTAATTCAAATAACGCACCAAAGTCTCGAGTTCTAATTCGCTCTATACTATATGAATCTGCGTATTTATTTAAAACATCTTCAAAAGCATCCTCATAGTTTAAATCTTCAGGGATAGTTATTTTAAGTTGCATACTTTTATTCTTAGGTGTTGCGAAATTAGTAAATTCAACTACTACCATAACAGCACATAATATAGTAGTAAATATTACAGCATACCCAATATATCCCATACCGCAAGTCAGACCAACTGCTAAAGTAAAGAATACATAAGCAATATCTTTAGGATTTCCAGGAGCACTTCTAAATCGAATAATTGAAAATGCACCAGCTAAACTAAATGCTCTAGCAATATTATTTCCAACTAATAGAATTATTATTGCTATTACTACAGGTAGTATAATAAGAGTAGTAGTAAAACTTGAACTAGAAGTATCCTTATTTGTCTTCATATATACAACGCTAATCGCAAGTCCTAGTGCAATTGATGATAATATTACTATTAAAGCATTTATAAGAGTAAATGACTCTCCAGTCGTTGATGAAATTATTGTTTCTAACATACCTTTTCTCTCCTTTTTATATCTATATTTGAATTATTTAAACAATAATTCATAAATTCAGTCCCATATTTTGAAAAATGTGTATTATAAATTTCTAACTCAGTAAGTATTCTAGTAAACCATAAAGGCATAGCACCTAGAATTTTGACCTCCATTAAATATCTATCTTCACCTAAAATATCATATCCAAAGCAACCATCCTCTAAATGTAAATTTTCACGCCTAGTAATAATTTTAGAATCAAAAGTCAATCTAAAGTTTTTGTCATCTTTAGCAAAGAAGGCTTTTCTAGAGTAGCCAATATATACTTTAGGAATGACCTTATTTTTTTCAAGATAGTATTTTATTTCTTTTATAACTTGTTTATTTAAATAATCATCACAAGCCGGTTCAATACCATAAGTAACAAACTTATAGGCATCATCTAAAGTAAGAACAACCCTCCTTTTATTTACAATGCCATTGAACTTCTTTTTTAGTTCTAAAAATACCTTATCTTCAGAACTAGAAGGTATATTATAACTTCTAAGTCTTAGCTTTTCCTTATAATAAGGTTTACTAATAGAGTGTCTAATAACATCATCATTATTAGTATCATAATATATATTATAGATAGAATAATTTTCTCCATATTTACAATGTTCATCTGGATTCATATATTCTAACAGTCTAGGAATCAATGCGTCATATTGTTCTTGAGTTAAAATAAACTTTTTTTCACAACGTTTGAACGATTTAATTGCCATTAAAAAACCTCCTTAAAACTTTTCAGTATCTCTGTGATTTCATTGTATAAATTTAACCTTAAACAAAGCTTAAAACATAAAAAAAACTATCACAGAACAAATTAAATTTGTTCATGTGATAGTTTTTTCTTTCCGTATCCATAAATATCTCTATATTTTAGCATATATGAAACTGTAATTAATAATGTAAGAGCTTCACCTACTGTAGTAGCAATCCATACACCATCTACACCTATAAGCTTAGCAAGTAATATGATACTTATAACCTTTAATATAAAAGTTCTAATAATTGATATTCTAGCAGAAACTCTTCCGTTTGAAAAAGCAGTGAACTTTGCAGAAGCAAATATATTCATACCATTAAACAAGAAACTAGTAGAATATAATAAAAATCCTTTTTTAGCTAACTCATAAACATTAGTACCAGGATCTGCAAAAACAGAAACGATACTTGGTGTAAATATTACAGCAATAAAGAACAATACTATAGAACTGATTCCTATAAACTTTATGCTATATCCAACAACCCTTTGTAATTCTTCTTGATTTTTATTTCCATAATTATAACTTATAATAGGAGCAACACCTGAAGAAAATCCAAGGTAAGTAGAATTAATTAAGAAGTTTCCATATAAAACTATAGTAATTGCAGCAACACCGTCAGAACCTAATAGCTTCATCATCACAACATTAAAAAGTATAGTAGTAACACCAGAAGCTAAGTTTGATACCATTTCTGAAGAACCATTAGAGCAACTTTTAGCTATAACACCAAAATCAAACTTAGGTCTAACAAAGTATAAATCAGATCTTTTCTTAGAGAAATATATAATACCGATAATAGAAGGAATAAAAACACCAAGACCAGTGGCCAAAGCAGCTCCCATTATTCCCCACTTAAACACAACGATAAATATATAATCAAATAAAATATTACTACATCCACCAATTAAAGTAGCTATTAAACCAACCTTTGGCTTACCAGCAGTAATAGTTAAGAACTGGAATATACTACTTATAATATAAGCTGGAACAAATAAAATACATCCAATTAGATAATCTATACAATAAGCATATAAATCATCAGATGCCCCTAAGAAACTTAGGATACTATCACGAAAAACATATCCAAGTAAAGATATTATAAGTCCGATTACAAGTCCTGTAATAATTATTAATGTAAAATTCTCCCTAGCTTCCTCAGCATTATTCTCGCCTAATTTTTTTGCTATTACAGCACTACTACCGCACCCGAGCATAATACCAACAGCAAAAACAACATTAACATATGGATATACTATATTAACTGAAGATAATGCATCTGTATTTACAAACCTAGATACAAAAACTCCATCTATAATGCAGTATAAAGACATAAATACCAACATTGAAATTGAAGGTATAGTAAATTTGATTAATGATGAAAAAGTAAACTTTTGAGAAATTGAATTACTCATACGCACACACCTCCCTATTATATAGAGTATAAACCTTAGTGTAACACAAAGGTCAATAGATTTTATTTAGAAATAGATATTAGGAGTATTATATGTAGTAATATGATGAAGTTTACATAACTTAATGTCGATATAGAGTGATTTGAAAAAAACTATTTCAGAGACCGTGAGTTTTTGTTGGAAAATAGCCAAATTTTACGGAAATTTCATAACATAAATTAAAAGGATTTAAATAGGAAAATAAAGAAATAAGAGTTAAAAGCCGTTTAGATACTAAAGAAACGAAAGGAGAGAGGTAATTATATGGCAATGTTCAAACCCAAAACAGAGAATGAATGGAAGAAAAATTATATATTAGAATTTAACGAGATGAGAGATTCATATGAAAAGAAACTACAGAAGAAACAAATGGAAATCGACACTTTAAAGATAGAGCTTAAGAAGTTAAAAGAAGCTAAGAGCAATTTAAAACCTAAGGAAAAGCAAATAACTGATGATGATATAGACAAGATTAAAGATTTAAGAGAGTATGGAATGAGCTATGGGGAAATAGCTAGTAAAACAAAATGGAGTAAAGCTACAATAAGTAGAGTACTTAATGGACTGTATGATTAAAAAATAGGAACAATTATTTTGTTCCTATTTTGTTTTTTATGATTAACATAAAGTGAGTTATTAAATGTGGTTACTTTAGGATATAATCATAAATAGATTTTATACATAACAAATTAGGAGAAAATTAAAATGCTAAACAAAATTAGTGAAAAAGTTTATTATATGGACTATGTACAAAATGGAGATAGACCAGTGCTAGGATTGGTAGTAGGAGAGAAATATTCTTTAGTCATAGATGGAGGTAACTCTAAAGAACATGCACAGACGTTTTTAAATTATGTAAAGGAACTAAATGTAGCTCCTATCAAATACTTAGTACTTACTCATTGGCATTGGGATCATGTATTTGGAATGACTACAATGGACGCTATAAATATAGTACACAAAGAATCTAATGAAAAATTAAATTGGATGAGAACTCTAGAATGGACAGATGAGAGTATACAAGAAAGAGTTAAAAATGGTGAAGAAATAGAATTTTGTCAAGAACATATGAAAATAGAACATCCAAATAGTGATAGAAAAGTAGAAATAGCAAATGTTGATATAGTATTTGATAAGAGTATGGAAATAGATTTAGGTAACGTAGTCGTTAAATTAGAACATATAGAAACGGATCACTCAAAAGATTGTGTACTTGTAAATGTAAGTTCAGAAAAAATAGTTTTTATGGGTGATGCCATGTATCTTGATATGTACAATGGTGAGTATAGTTATAGTAGAGAAAAACTATATCCATTATTAGATAAATTAAATTCATATGAAGCTAACTATCTTATACCAGCTCATCATGATAAATATACTAAGGAGGAGTTTAGAAACTTTACTATAAGTATAAAAGAAATAGGGGATATAGTTGGAAATAGTGTTAATGAGCAAGATTGTGTAGAAAAATTAAAACAAGTAAAACAAAGAGAAATAACTGAATCAGAGAAAGAAGATATAAAATCTTTTATAGAAGGTAATAAGAAAAAATAACAGTAATTAAATTATTAAAGCCATATTGATGTAATACTCAAGATAGTTTAACACATCAAAATAGCAAAAATGGATTGCAATTACTGTTTTGTATAATTATGTTAATGTAGTATAATGGATAAATGTAATAATAATAGCAATATAAACAGAAAATAATGAATATGTATAATTAGTAAGTAATTTAATTTAATAACAATTAAATGTATTATATAGAAAATAGGAGGAACATTGTATGTTACCAGGACTAAAAGAACGTGTTATAGGCTTAATCAATGAACCAGCGTACAATCCTCTAAAAAAAGAAGAACTGGCTATAATCTTTGCTATTCATCCAACAGAGATGCCTATGTTCTATAATTTTTTAGATGAGTTAGAAGAAGACGGTTATATAAGTAGAACTAAAAAAGGAAAAATAATTTCACCTAATCAAATGGGGTACTTTGTAGGAAAATTTGTATCTCATAGAAAAGGGTTTGGATTTGTTGAATCTGATGAGGAATATACTCAAGATCTATTTATACCAGCATGCGATATAAATGGTGCTATGCATAACGATAGAGTTATGGCTGAGGTAGTTACACCAGCGACTGACGATAAAAGAGCAGAAGGTAGAATACTTAAAGTTATCAAAAGAGAAATTACTAAAGTAGTTGGTACTTTCCAAAGCAACAAAAACTTCG
>JBOFYV010000045.1:0-56438 GCA_051654865.1 Peptostreptococcaceae bacterium | reverse complement strand
CACTTCTAAATCTCTCATGTTCCATTCTTAGTGATGGGTTGTGAGTTGTTATAGTAGTTGTAGGTAATGGTATTTCATCAAACTCATTGTAAGTTTGAGACCAGAATATCGTTCCCCAAGTTTCATTTAATTTATCTATATCATTGTTGTATTCTTCTTTTAAGTATTCATGGAAAGCTGTTTTACATGAGTCACAATAACACATATCACTACCTTCATGACCAAACTCGTTATCTATTTGCCAAGAAACTATTCCTTCTTCATCTTTGTAATGATTAGCTAAAGCTCTTATTATTTTTTCTGAGTAATTGTAGTAAACTTTACTGTTAAAACAGTACTGTCTTCTTCCACCGAACACTCTTTTGTTGTTGAATTCATCTTCGCTTAATACTTCAGGATATTTTTTAGCTAACCAAGCTGGCATAGTAGCAGTTGGTGTTCCAAATATAACTTTTAGTTGTTTTTCTTTTGCTTTATTTATTACTCTATCAAAGTATGAAAAGTCAAAATTTCCTTCTGTACTTTCCATCTTATGCCATGCAAATTCCCCTATTCTTATTACATTGCAGTTAAGTTCTAATATATTATTTAAATCTTCATCTATCATATTTTTATCCCAGTGTTCTGGGTAGTAGTCTACTCCTAAATACATCTTCGTCCCTCCAAATAATTTGTTTATACTTATATAATATATGACATCGTTTTCATTGTAAATAGTTTTACGCAAATTTAGTAAAATTTTATTAGTTGGTAAATGAAGCCCGTGTAGAGGGGAATTATATAGGTCTTCCTTCCGCCCTGAGGGAAAGTCGGTGCGACCTATATAACTCCCATCTACACTCATGATATTTAATAAACTAAAGGTTGGGGAGATAGAGCATATCAATAATATTGCAATCAGCGATAATGATATTATGATTGCAGTATTTGTTAATAATGAATTCGCAGGTAATGCATCTCTTAATTGCATAAGAAATCGTATTAAACTAAGACATAGAGCTGCATTTGGAATTTCAATTAAAAAAAATATTGGAATAAAAGCCTTGGAAGCATATTAACAAAAGAGATAATAGAAGTAGCAAAAAAAATTGGGTATGAGCAAATTGAACTTGGTGTATTTTCAGATAATGAAAAGGCAATAAGATTATATAAGAAAAATGATTTTGAGGTTTGGGATAGAAATAAAAATGCTTTTAAACTCAAAGATGGAAGCTACTGTGATGAAATAATTATGGGAATAATATTATAATAATAAAGTCCTAGATTTAGTATAGTTATTCTATATTATAAAATAAAATTCCAATTTGTTAATTTCCAAGAGCTTTATTTAGTATAAATCATAAGCGCCGATGTGTATTATATAAGCCGCACCGACTTTCCCAAAGGGCGGAAGGAAGGCTTATATAATACACATCGGCGCGGGCTATATTTACATAATAAAAAAAGATTTCTACCATACATACAGTAGAAATCTTTTTTTATTATATAGCTTTACTTGATTTTAATTCTTTTCTCTTATCTAACTCAGCTAATACATCATCATGGAACGCACCATTTAACTTAAACTTAGCTTTATATATTACATACATACCTATTGCACATACTATAGGTGCACCTATCATTATAACTCTCATTCCCATTATAGTTGTTGCTGTTTGAGTAGCTCCTGCTGTATACCCTACTAATGATAAACCAACTCCTACTAACCAACCACTTACAGCTGATGCTCCTTTTACTAATAACGTTTGCACAGAGAATACAATACTTTCATTTCTACTTCCTAATTTAAACTCTCCGTAGTCAACAACATCTGCAAGCATTACAGTAGTTGACGCTAATAATAATCCTCCACCCATCTTTAACACTATTCCTGATGTTGCTATAAATAATGCATTTTGAGGTGCTATGTATCCTGTTATTAATAACATTGTAAATCCTATTATAGGTAATATACTTCCTAATTTAAATACATTTTGTCTTCCAATCTTGCTTGTTAATAGAGGGAATAACATTAATCCACCTATTTCAGCTAATCCCGCAAATCCACCATACACTTGGTTTAACGTTTGCTCGCCAGCTACATATGTAAAGTAGTATAGTGACATACCACCAGATATTTGCATTATTAAGTTCATTCCTAATACTACACCTATAAACACAACTAACTGATCATTTTTTCTTATTATATCTATTGTCTGCTTAAAGCTTATTTTTTCAGCTTTTTTACCTTCTATTCCTAGTGTTGATTCTTCCTTAACATTTAAGCATGTTATTAATGATGCTATTATAAATACTACAGCTATTGCTATTGCAAATTTTCCATATCCAATTATTGCATCACCATTTCCTAATTTATTAATTATAGTTAGTCCAAACGCTGACATTATTAACCAAGCTGAACTTGCAAATATTCTAGGTATAACTGCTATCTTTTCTCTTTCTTCTTTATCATTTGATAATGATGGTAACATTGACCAATAAGGTATATCCATTATTGTGTAAGTCATTCCCCATAATATATACATTACTGAGTAATAAGCGTATAATGCTGCCCCATCTAAATCAGGCTTTCTAAACATAAATACTAATACTACTGCATTTATAATCGTACCAACCATTATCCATGGTCTAAATTTCCCCCACTTAGTTCTAGTGTTATCAACTAACATTCCCATCATTGGATCGTTTACTGCATCCCATAATCTAGCTGCTAGGAATAATGTTCCTACAAACGCTGGATTTAAACCAACTACATCTGTAAAATAAAACATTAAATATGTTGCTACAATTGCATATACTAAATCTTTACCTAATGCACCTATTCCATAAGAATATTTTTCTCTAAATGATAACTTCCCATTTCTCATTTATTTTCTCCTCCAAATATACATTAAATTTTATAATTCCCTTTATCTTTAAATTTATTATAGCACCTCGTAAAACGTTTGCCAATATATTTTAGTAAATTTTTTCTATTTTTTTACTTATTTATTTTGTATTTTTTTCTAAATTTTATTTTATATATGTAGCTTATATCATAACTCATCCTAATCCATTTAATAAAAATCACTTCACAATATATTAATGATGCTTATTTAAAGTATCATTGCTACAATATAGATAAATATAAATTTATTAGTATACAAAATAATAGTCTAAAACTTTTTAATTATATTGTTCTGCTATTATAGTTGTTTAAAAGTTAAATTTTAGTTAGAGGTGATACGTATTATTTATGAAAATAAAGATAGGAATTTTATGTGCAGGTGACAAGGAAGTAGCTCCTTTTATTCCCATAATAGAGGACTCTATTATAACAGAAAAAGCAATGTTGAAATTTTATGAAGGCAAGATTGAAGGGGTAGATATCGTTACTTTATTTAGTGGTGTTTGCAAGGTTAATGCTGCTATTGCAACACAAATATTAATAGACACTTATGGATGTAATATTATCATTAATTCAGGAACGGCAGGTGGAATGGATAATCGTCTTGAGATTTTTGATACAGTCATTTCCACTGAAATAGCTTATCATGATGTTGCAGAGGGAATTTTAACAGAGTTTCACCCGTGGCTACACTCTATTTATTTTAAGGCAGATGAAAAACTCGTAACTTTAGCACAAAAAAGTATTGCCAACTTTAAGAGTGAGTATAATATTGTATTTGGAAGAATGATAACTGGTGAAACATTTATAGAAGAGGAAAAACGAGAATTCATTAATGGTAAATATGCTCCATTAACTATAGATATGGAAACAGCAAGCGTTGCTCACGTTTGCTATGTTAATAAAATTCCATTTATTGCAATAAGAACAATTACAGATACAGCAAGTAATTGTGGCATAGATGAATTCGAAAAAAACTGCGGCAAAGCATCACAAATATCATCTACTTTAGTCAAATATATATTAAAAGAACTGTATTCATCCAAATATTATAGCTAGAATACAGAACAATTACTAAACGCTTCTTTTCCTAAACTCTTCTTTCTCTACCTCACCAACTAAGCTTTATATAGTATATAGCTTTAGCGAGTAAGGGTATTATATAAGCCGCACCGACTTTCCAAAAGGGCGGAAGGAAGGCTTGTATAATACCCTTACTCGCGGGCTACATCTACATACTATACTTTTATTTATTCATTTCCATAAATATCTTTTCAGGTGTTATAGGAAGAGTGTTTACTCTCACCCCTACTGCATTAAATACCGCATCTTGTATCGCAGGTGCTGGAGTATTTACAACAACCTCTCCTATTGATTTTGCACCAAATGGCCCCGTTGGCTCATTAGTCTCAACAAAATCAACTACTACATTACCAACATCACATCTTGCAGGTATTTTATACTGCATAAATGTATTAGTATCTAATTGACCTTTATCTGTAAATCTTATTTCCTCAAATAATCCAAATCCAATCCCTTGAACTATTCCACCTTCAACCTGTATTTTAGCAAGGTTTTTATTTATTATAGTTCCACAGTCTACTACTGCTACAAAGTCTATTACTTCAACCTTACCAGTTTCTTTATCTAATTCAGTTTCAACAAATCCAGCTATAAATGGTGGTGGTGAAACTGGACTACCATGAGAAGCAAATCCTATTAATTGATTTTTTTCAGGTCCTACTGTAAAATCAATAGCTATATCAAATACGGATATACTAGCATTCTCAGTAAACACCTTTTCTCCATCAAACTCTACATATTGCTTATCAACATTAAGTCTGTTAGCACCTACTGTCATTATTTTATCTCTAAGTTCTGTAGCTGCTTTAACTACTGCCATCCCTGTAACATATGTAGTAGATGATGCATATGAACCTGGATCATATGGAACAACATCTGTATCCGCACTTATTACATTTATTTTATCCATAGTAGTTTCTAATATCTCACAAGCCATTTGAGCAAGTATTGTATCACTACCTGTACCCATATCTGTTGATCCAACTAATAATGTATAGTTCCCATCATCATTTAATTTGATTTCAACTGATGCAGTATCTATTCCAGCTATTCCAGATCCTTGCATAGTAAGTGACATACCAACACTTCTAACTTTTCCATTTCCAAGGTCTTTTGATGGATATTTTTCATCCCATCCTATAAGTTCTTTACCTTTTTCTATACATTGTTCTAAGTCTACTGAGTTTAAAGTTTTATCATATGCAAAAGATGTTTCACCTTCTTTTACTATATTTCTTAATCTTATTTCAGTTGGGTCTATGTTTAGTTTATTAGCTAACATATTTATTGCAGATTCTACTGCAAAACATCCTTGAGTAGCTCCGTATCCTCTAAAAGCTCCTGCTGGCATTTTATTAGTATACACTACACTTCCCTTAAATCTAGAAGCTTCTAATTTATTGTACATTGGCATAGTCTTTTCTCCTACTAATCCAAAAGTAGTAGAAGCATGTTCTCCATATGCCCCTGTATCTGATAATGCATCTATGTCTATAACTTTTATTATACCGTCTTTAGTAGCACCTATTTTTACGTTCATTTTCATAGCATGTCTACTAGTTGAACAGTTTAAAGTTTCTTTTCTATCATATATTATTTTTGCTGGTTTACCTGTTTTTAATGTAACTAATGCTGAGAATATTTCAACACAAGCAGTTTGCTTACCACCAAAACCGCCACCTATTCTAGGCTTTATAACTCTTATGTTACTTGATGGTATGTTTAAAGCTCTTGATAAATGACGTCTAACATGGAAAGGTATTTGTGTAGAACTTACTACTACTAATCTTCCCATATGGTCTAGGTAGTTGTATGATCTATAAGTTTCCATCATTCCATGAAGTTGTGCCTGTGTATAGTATGTTTCTTCAACAACTACATCACATTCGCTTAATGTTTTTTCTATATCTCCTTTTGTATAGTCATGAGTTGATACTATGTTTTTCTCTCTTATCATTCCTATATCAAAATTAGTATGTCTATGAGTATCATGTACTAATACATCACTTTCCATAGCTTTTTCAAAATCAATAACTGGTTCTAGTACTTCGTACTCAACCTTTATCATTCTCATAGCTTTTAGAGCTGTTTTCTCATCTACTGCAGCAACTATAGCTACTTCATCACCTACATATCTTACTGTATCTTCAAGTATTAATCTATCATAAGGAGATGGTTCAGGATACGTTTGTCCTGCTAATGTAAATCTTGTATCTGGTACATCTTTGTATGTAAATACGCATTCTACACCATCAATTAACATTGCTCTTGATACATCTATATTTTTAATTTTAGCGTATGCATGAGGGCTTCTAAGTATTTTTACAACTAACGCATCTTTTGATGCTAAATCATCTGTATATACTGGTTTCCCTGTAGCAATTGCCATTCCATCTATTTTACCTATACCTTGTCCTACTATCTTCATGCTATTTTACCCCCAGATAAGTTTTTATTGCTCTTAACTGCCCCATATATCCAGTGCATCTACACAGGTTTCCAGTTAAGTAATGTATTATCTCTTCCTCTGTTGGATTTTCTAATTCTTCCCTCATTGCTATTACAGTCATTATAAATCCAGGAGAACAGAAACCACATTGTTCTGCACCTTCACTTACAAGTATTTTTGCAAATTCTTCTGCTTCTTTTTCTAATCCTTCGATTGTAGTTATTTCTTTATTTAATGCTCTTACTGTTAAAGTTGCACAAGATAGTGTAGGCTTTTTATCTATCCAAACTGAACATAATCCACAACACCCTGTATCGCACCCTCTTTTTACACTTAAATTATTTAATTTTCTAAGTGTATCTACTAAGTATTCATCACACTCTATATCAACTTTTCTTTTTCTTCCATTTACTTTAAGTTCTACTAACACTTAGATTACCTCCATTATTGCTCTTTTTATAAGTACTTTTGCCATAGCGTATCTATATTCTTTTGATGCTCTCATATTTGAACCGAATCTAACTTCATCAACTGCTATTTGAATAGCTTTTTCTATGTTTTGTTCATTTATTTCATTTGATGATAAGAATATACTAGCGTCTTTAGCTTCTATCGCTCTTTGAGGTCTAGCTCCTATACATATTTTAAACTTATCATTTTCCTTTGAAACAGATACATTTACTAATGGATAATCACTTTTAGCATTTCTTAAACTTTTATATGACGATTTTTTATTATTTTTCTTTATGTAAACTTTAGTTAATAAATCTTTTTCATATTTCTTTTCTAAAAATTCATCTAAAGATATTCTTCCACCTTTGTATAACTCAACTTCTGTATCTAAAGAAAGTAATGCCACTATTAAATCAGAAAATCCGTACTTAGAGAATACAGTTCCTCCTATTGTAACTACATTTCTAAATTGAACACCAATTATATCAGCTACAGAGTCTTGAATAATGTTTCCAAAGTTTTCTTTTATTATAGAACTTGTTTCTAGACTTCTAAATACTGTCATTGCTCCTATTTCTACATATTCTTCGTCTTCTTTTATGTAATCTAAGTTTAGGTTAGATAACTCTATACCTGTACCTATTCTTTTTTTCCCCATTCTAAGAAAAGCACTACCACCTATTAATTGGTTATTTTTTCTTTTTGTTAATAATGCGTATGCTTCTTCTGTTGTTGTTGGTTGTACAATATCTGTAAGCGTAAACATGCGTCCTCCCTAAAAAACTTTTTATTTTAAATCCTCATAATTATACCATAATTTAATATTTTTCGACAACAAAATACGCATTATATACGTTTGTTTTTTTATTGTTTTTAGAAATAGTTCGATTCTTAATCATAATTTATATATTTAGCAAAGCCATTAGAGAATATTTTTTATCAACTTATTGAAAATAGGTCAAATAAAAAAATCTAACTCCTATACCATACCTACATCAATTCAAAAATGTAGAAGATTTAGCGAGTTAGATTTTCATTTAAAGTGGTATCCTAATTATTAAGGTCCAGTATCTTTTCTTTTTTATATGATATTATCACTAGTACTACGCCTAATGCCACACTCATTAATAATCCTATTGGTAATGTGTATTTAGGTACATGTATGCTCGTACCAAGTACCATAACATCCATCAAATCTGATAATATTTGATTTAGTGAAAATAATATTGGTATTTGAATACCTATAAGAGCAATGTAGTTCGTTACTTTAGTTGATACAAACATTGCTATTGCTGAGTATACTAATGCTACTATATATATAATAACCACAGAAAGTATTATATACTGCCCAAATGTTAAATCAAACCATGATAATACATCACTAAATACTGAATTTATACTACAATCCCAAAACATTAGTGTATTGTTTGATTTGTATATTGCAAAGAATATCCCTAATTGAATAGTTACTATAAGAGCTGTTGATATTAATCCACTTATTATTTTTTTATTAAATAATTTACGCCCCGTCTTTGTACTGTACTGAATATAGTTTACTTTATTTCTATTATCACTACTAAATATAGGGGATATCATTATTGCTACACTTATTAGTATAGGTACTGTCATATCTAATATTAAGTCATTGTAGTTACTAAGTATCTCAAAGTTAAGTGGAGAATTTACTTGTTCACTATTTATAATTTCATTTTGTCTTTCTAGTTGTTTTTGAGTAATATTTTCAGGATTTAATCCTGCCAAGAATTCTTTATCTTCATATCTCATTATTTCATAATCCATTGCTTGTAAATACCAAAATGAAGGTACATTTTCTTCAAAAACTATTTTTTTATGAAGATTATCTATCCTTTTTTCTATTTCTTCAGAATTCTCATTAGACATCATTTCTATAAATTCATCGTAGCTTTTTATACCTAAACTTATAGCCTCTTTATTATTTAGTAAATAATTTGTTGCCTCTTTATATTTTTCTTCTCTTATCTTTTTGTAGTCTTCAAACTCTTTTTCATCCATAGATGTACCGTACTTATTTAACATAATTACCGAGTCATTGTAATGTTCAGTGTTGGGTTGTCCATTTGGAAAATGCTCTATACCATAGTTTATAAATAAGTTCCATATTAAAAAACTTGCCACTATTACTACAAATATATTGGTAATATTAAAAATCTTTTTTATTTCATTCGCTATTATCCTCATATATTAATCTCCCTAGTTTATATCTATTTTCTTAAATTTCCTTATTGTTAATTTACTTCCAATTACAACTATTGCTATCCAAACTAATATCGTTGTAAGTTCGTAGTACTTATCTAATTTAAAAGCTCCTCTTTGCATAAAGAAACTGCCCGGAGAAAGTATTAGATTGAATATGTCATATCCTACTGTAAACATTAGTGGTGATGATTCACTAACTAATGAAGGTATCATTATAAATACTCCAAATAATATGAAAAATACAAAGAATACTATATAACTATTTTTAACTATTTTAGATATGATTAATGTAATACATGCAAATATAGGCACACAAGATAATATCACTAAAAGTGATAATCCTAAATGTTGTATAAATGTTATGTTAAACCATGATATATATGGTAGTCTGTAATCCCAGTTAAATGCACTGTTTATAGGCACATTTAGTACATTACTATAATCAAAAGTTATAAAGTATGCTAATAGTGTAATCCCAAGTATAATAATACTTACTATTAAAGATGAGAATATTCCTACTAATAGTTTATCTTTGACATTGTTTCTACCTCTTTTGGTTGTGTAAACTAAATTGCTTGTTTTGTTATCAAATTCATAATTTGTTAAATATGTCGTAATAAGTACTATTAATATTACTATTTCAAATACACAAGTTCTTATAGTATCTTTATACAATAGTTTATGAGTCTTAAATATCTTTCCAGAGAAAAATAAATTTTTGTGTTCTTCATTTGCTTTTATTTCTTCAAATCTATTTTCTAATTCTTCGTAGCTTTTTCTTACTTTCTTCTCAGCTTTACCTTTTAAGTTGTAGTTTTTTATTGTAGACTCTCCTATTTCACGAATATTTATATTTTCATATTCTTGTATTGTATCTTTAGCTGTATTTAAATAGAAATATAGTGCACTCGCTTCAATAAAAAATTGCTTTTCTTCTTCAGTAAAAATATCATCGTCATAAGTACTTGATATATACTCATCACTTTTCATAAAATCTTCAATACTATTAAAAGTCTTATTTATTTTAGCTTTTGATATTTTATTTATTTTCTCAAGATTTATCATATATTGAGAGTTCATCTCTTTTAAAGTTTTATCATTTATCTCTGATCCAAAATCTCCAATAACCTTATTTATAGCTTTAATATCATCTTTTATATAAGAGTTATTACTAATATCTATAATATTAGATACTATAAATAATACAGTAAGAAATATTATTATAGGAGATGCTATGATTTTTTTCAGTTCATGTAATCTAATATCCATATCTATACTCCTGTAACTTCATCTTTATATTCGTATAAAAATACATCTTCTAAGCTTGGATATACTATGTTCCAGCTTTTATCGAACTTGTCTTCACATATAAATCTTACTCTCATTTTTCCATTTTCTTGCTTTTCTGATAGTGAGAAATACTTCTTTCTAAAATCTATCATTTCACTATTTTCTATTTCTGTTTCAAATACTTTTCCATGTATTTTTTTACATATATTTTCTATTTTATCTTTGTATAGTACCTCTTTGTCTTTTATCATAACTATCTCATTTGATATAGATTCTATATCTGATACTATATGAGTTGATATTATGATTATTCTATCCCTCGATAACTCACTAAGTAGATTTCTAAGTCTTACTCTTTCTTTTGGATCTAATCCTGCTGTTGGCTCATCAAGTATTAGTATTTTAGGGTTGTTTAAAAGAGCTTGAGCTATTCCTACTCTTTGTATCATACCTCCCGAGAATTTTCTCATTTTTTTATTTCCTACTTCTTCTAGCCCAACTAGCTTTAATAGCTCTTTTATCTTTTCATCAGTTTTATTCTTATCGATACCTTTTAATGCTGATATATATGATAAGAACTTTATTGGCGAATAGTTTTTGTAGTATCCAAAGTGTTGTGGTAAGTATCCTATTATATCTCTGTATTCTTCGTCTAGATTTTTAATATTTTCTCCGTTATAAAGTATCTCTCCACTAGTTGGGAAATTTAGCGTTGCTATCATTTTTATTAGAGTGGTCTTTCCTGCCCCATTTGGTGCAAGTAATCCGTATACACCATTTTCAAATTCCATATTTATATTGTTTAGAGCACAGAAAGCTCCATATTTTTTAGTTACATTTTTTATTGTTAACATTGTCTCCTCCATAGTATTTTTAGTTTTATCATATGATTATTTTTTACAATTTTAGGCCTTTTTTATTTCTCTATTTATATATTCGTAAAGAGTTTTAAAATAGTTTTAAAATTTTTTTATTTTTTTTTAAATATTTTTTTATACATAAATTAATAAAGATATTTTTATTGTACTCATTTTTGTATATCAAATAATAAAGCTCTAGCATTCATTTGCTAGAGCTTTATTATTATATTTCAAAATTTAGTTTTTCATATCCTGATAGCTTTTTAATATTTTTAATATATAAATACATAGAACATATACTTACTATTCCATATATATATGTTGGTATGCTTGATAGTAAGTGGTTATATGTACCTACATCTATTATATAAAATAATCCATTTAAAGCTATCCAGCCAAATACTATTACACACTTTTTTATTGTACTTTTAATATTTACTAAAGAGTATAATGCTATTGATGAAAATACAAACAATGAGCTTGTAGATATCATTATTCCTTTTATAAATATTATTTTACTAGACATAATCATTATAACCAGTGTATTTACTAATATACTTATAATACTACACACTAACATTCTAAGTGATGCTATTTGAAGAGTATTGTATTTACACGTCATCTCCACTTGATAAGTATTGTTTTCTTTCATATTTGCATATGAAAATACTATAGTTGAGAAATATAATATTGGGGATATCATAAATATATACGCATATACACTTTCTGAACTTACATGCGACTCTTGCATTATACCTTTTATGAATATTGCTAATATACTTATAACAAGTACTCCTACGAATGCTAATTCTGATAAATCATGAAATAGGTTTCTAAACCCTATTTCCTTGTACATATTTTTTATATGACTATAAAAACTCTCTTTTTCTTTAATTCCTCTTTCTACTATATTATTTATCTGATTTTCTATTTCAAAATCACTTGGCATATCTATATGAAATTTATCCATTGTTTTCTCCTTAATTAAATTCACTTTTTATCTTCTTTATTATTGAGTAATACTTAGTTTTTACTGTTGACTCGGGTATTTTTAATATTGTTGCGATTTGAGTAAATGTATAGTCTGAAAATATTTTTAATCTAAATACTTCTTGTAAATCTACTTTCATAGAATTTACTAATTTTAAAACTTTTTCGATTTCTTCTTTATTTTCTATATTTTTAATAAAATCATCCTTATCTTCTATTATATTCTCTTCTATATTCACTACTATGTTGCTGTATTTATAGCTTTTAGATCTGTAGTAATCTACTATTTTATTTGTTGATATTTTATATATCCATGTCCTAAATGATGATTTATTTTCATCATAACTATTTATTGATTTTAATACACTTATAAAAATTTCTTGAGTCAAATCCATAGATAACTCTTTGTCTAATGTTTGTTTATATGTATAGGCGTATATTTCTTTATAATACTTAGAAATCAAGTCATTTGCTGCACTTTTACTAGATTTCTTTTTTATCTTTTTTATGAGTTTTATATCTTCATTGATCATTATTTTACCTCTGGTTATTTTTATTCTGTTCTCCTACTTATTATATACGAAATTAATATTTAAAAAAGTTTTATTTATAATCTCATATATTCCATCTCCATATACCCTAAAATACGCCGGGTATTTTTCTATTTAATCACATTTATAAAAAGAACATCATAGCACTAGGTTGCCATAATGTTCTTTTTATATTAATAGTTATAAATTTATAATTCCAATATCATTTGCATATAAAACAGCTTGCATTCTATCTTTTAAATTTAATTTAATAAAAATATTGCTGGTATGCTTTTTTACTGTATGCTCAGTTATATATAATTCATCTGCTATTTCTAGATTTGTTTTACCATCTGCAATGTGCTTTAATATCTCTTGCTCTCTTTTAGTAAGCTCTGGTATAGAACTTTTATATCTACTACTCATATAGTTTTGTATTAAATCCGCATCATAATATTTCTTTCCTAAGTATATTTTTTTAGTAGCATAAATAATATCCTCGGAATTTATATTTGCTAATATGTAAGCATCTACTCCTATTTTCATACATTTAGAAAATAATGATTTCTCTTCATAAAAATCTAATATCATTATTTTTTTATCTGTATCTCTTTTAATACGTTGTAAATACTTTAGATATTGTGTATTGTCCTTATTTAATTCAACTATAATTAAGTCATGATTAAAATTTTGTATTTCATTATATGATGCACACTCTTCAATATTACTTATGTATTCTTCTTTTAATAAAATTTCAACTATACCTTTCCTAGTTATTAATGAATTTGATAATACAACTACATTCATGTTACCCCTCCTTAAAATACCTCCGTTAAACTAATTTAATAACTACTTGGCTTATATTAGGTTAGTTGCTATTGTTTCACTGTTTAATATGTTAATAAAAAAAACTACTCTTTTCAGAGTAGACTGTATGCTAAAAAATGGTTAGTCAAAACCATTAAACAAAAAGTGTGAAACTCTTTGGCAACTGGCTAGCTTAGATACACTCCTTAGCCCCTTTAGCTTTGCGTCACTAGATTTCCCTAGTTTTGCCAATTAAATTTTTATTCTTCTATATATTATACGAATTTTCGCAATTTTTTGCAACTTCTACTTTTATTTATATCTAAAAAATCTTATTGTTTACTATCTAATATTATTGTATATAAAAAAGAACGGATAATCCGTTCTTTTTTATAGAGAGGTTATTTTAATTTATATATAATTACTTAGTTAAAAAATCTTCAGTTTCTAATTCTTCAACTGAGTAACTTATAACTAATTATTCTTCCTTTTGTATATTGCTACTCTAGAAAACTAATTGTCCTCTATTTTTAAAGCTTCTATATTTGACATCATCTTATCAGTATAGTGTTCTTTTCCATTTTCAGTTTCAACTAAAACAATTCCTCTACCATCATTTATAAATAACTCGTTAAGTTCACCTTTTACTTTAAACAATAACTCTTCTTCTTTATAAACAAACACAGTATTTTTATCATTTACTTTATATAATGTATCTTCTTTAGTTTTAATTTCACTTATTTGACCTTGTGTTGCTACATATCCGTCAGTTTCAAAATATTTAATCTCTGAAAGTTCAACTACATCATTAGGTCTCTTTGATTTATTTTCATTGTATCCAATTCTATTTAGCACATCTTCTAATGTTTCATTATTATGCTTATCTTTAGGCTCTGCATGATTTTCTTGTTGATAATTTACTTTTAGATAGTTTTTAATTATATACTCCATATCCTTATTATCTATTTTGTTATCATAATTAAAATCATAGTTTAACATTTCTTTGTTAGTTACTTCTTTATTATAATTGTTTGCTACATTTATAGCATCCATTATATCTATAACACCATCTTTATTAGTTTCTCCTGCTACTAAGTTATAATCAAACTCTCTATCTGATATTTGATTATGTTTACTTATTAAGTCTCCATCATATGGTACATATGGTTTAAATGATGTCTTACTTGTAAAGTGACCTGGTACATCTATTACTGCAGTATATAACTTATTAGAAACTGGTATCTTTTTACTTGTGAAACTTGCTGTATTTTGATCATATCCGGCATAATATTTTTTACCTTCAGGAGATTCAATCCAAACATTATTTTTTATTTTATTTAAATCAAAGTTTGGATAGAATATATTCCAACCGATTCCTTCTATTATAGTAGCATTAATTCTAGCTGAAGATTTTTCTGGTATAACTTCTAAAGTTTCATACATTCTACCGTATCCATTAACTACATCACATTTATTTCCATCTTTATCTACTATAGATGGGTATACACTCTCTATCTGAGTTGTGTATCTCATAAATTCTGTATCATCTACTAATTTAAGTTCTACATCTACTAACTCTGTATTTAAATCTATATTTACAGGTTGACCGTTAGAATCTTGAATTTCTATATTTATGTCTACAGGTGGGCTATATGGATTATCATTCAATTTATATGATACTTTTGCCTTATACCCCTTCTTCTTTAATATTTTCTTAGCCTTGTCATTTAATTCAACATCAACTACTTTAAATCCATCTTCATAATCTAGTGGTAATTTTAACTTACTTGCATTTTTAATATTTTTTGCAGATAATGTTATTTCTACCTCATCATCTTTTTCTACTTCTCTATCTTGTGCTGTAGTTTGTATATATGGAGTACCTTTCTTTAAGAATATACTATTTTCAGGAGCTATAAAATGAGATATTGCATCATCAGTTCCTTTTAGCTTAAAATCTAATACACCTGTATACGTTCCATTTACCATTTCACTAGTTATTGGTATTTTAAAGCTTCCTTTTTCATCTATTTTGACTCCACGCCCTGACACATCTGATACTAATAGGTCTTTTACACTACTCTCTAATCCAATACTCTTAAGAGCTTTTATACTATTATCAGATACTTTTCCTTTTATCCAAAATGCTTCTAAATCATTTCCTTCATCATCTTTTTCTACTGTCATATTATCTTTACTTAATTCATAAACATCATTTTCTATATTAGATTTAATATTAACTTGATCATTATCTATTAATAAAGGATGTTGTTGACTTACTACTTTACCACTAGTGTCAACTGATCTTATCTCTACTTTATATTTTCCACCATCAAGTCTTGATATAATAGGGCTTATATCTTTTTCATTTTTGACAGGGAAATATAATGGATTTGGCTCTATTATATAATCAATTTGATATGTTCCTGGCTTCAATCCTTTTGCATTTACTTTTCCTAAATAACCAATCACTTTATCTTTCTCATAATCTTTTATATAAATTTCAATAGAGTCTATTGGTGAACCTACTGTAAACAGTGCATTTACTCCCTGTGAACGATGACCTGTAAGTTCAACTTCACTAGATATACTTTTTCTGCTTATTGATGATATAAATTCCTCTTTTACAGATCTTGCACTAAAAGGTATATTACTAACTTCTTCACCATCTTTTATTCTTACATACCCTTGATATACACCTAGTTGTGCTCCTTGAGGTATAATTATTTTAGGAGATATCTTTGCAGTTTCTCCTGGATTTACAGTTATATTTTGTGGTATTTCTAAATTCACACCATTTTGATTAGCATCTAAACCACCATATTCTGAACCTAAGAATTCAACACTTATTTCAAGATTTTTTACTTCACTAGATTTATTTTCTAGATTAACATCAATAGCTTTAGTTGTTTCACTTGCATTATCTTCTACATATAAATATTTATATGATAATGCTCCTGTTATATCATCTATTTCTACTTCTCCATTATCACCAAGTTGTGTATCTTTATCTAAAACCTTTATAGATAAATCTGAATGTATTGCCTCATAAGCATTTATTCTTCCTGCACCCATTTGATTTACAGCATATTGTCTAGCTAAATTATCTGATGTACTCATAAGTGTACTTTTTATATCAAATGAATTGTATTGTTCATTATTATTTTTATAGTCTTGAATCATTAATGCTGCTACACCTGCTACATGTGGACTTGCCATTGATGTACCACTTGATCTTGAATATGCTATATCATAGTTTTGACCATCTTCTTTATGATTCATATATTCTGGTACAGTTGACATTATAGATACACCTGGTGCTACTATATCTGGCTTTATATCTTCTGTATCCGTTGGTCCTGTCGAGCTAAAATACGCTAATTCATCTCCCTTTGTTGATACTTCTCCAATTCTTGATAAATTTATTTTTGTTTGTGATTTTAAAACATCTCCACTTTCTATTACCCCTATAGTTGGTATATAATCTCTTCCTTCTCCTATATAGTTATAAGAGCCATCTCCATAAACAATTACAGCTATTGCTCCGTTTTTCTTAGCATTAGCAACTCTTGTATGATAATTTAAGTTAGTTGCATGAATTAAAGCAACTTTTTCTTTAATATCTTTACCTTCAAAATCTTGCTCTAATCCAAATCCACAATCTACAATTTCTAAATCTTTGTCAAGTAATGGTTCTATAGGTGTCTCATACCCTCTTGTCAATAATTGTCCATTTAGTTTACTTTCCCCTGTATTAATCTCAAATGTGTCAATAGTAGTTGATACACTACTAGCTCCAACTGATATAGGAAGTGGTGCCGCTCCTGGTGAACCAACTGTTCCTGGTGCAGGTCCTGAGTTACCATTAGCTATAACTACTACCATACCTGATGCCATTGCATTATTACAAATTGTTGATATCGGGCTTACAGCTTCATTAATACTACTTCCTAATGACATATTTATAACATCCATACCATCTGTAAATGATTTTTCTACTGCTGCTATTATATTTTGTGTACTTCCTGTCCCATATGGACCTAGTACTTTGTATCCATAAAGTTGTGCATCTGGAGCTACTCCTGTAGTCTTAAATTCAGCATTTTCGTTGTCTGGAGATGCTGCTATCGTACCAGATACATGAGTACCATGTGATGTGTAATACGGTCCGTTTCCTAGTGATTCTGGTTTCCCACTTTCTTGCCACTCTTTATATGTAGTTTCCATTGGATCTGAATCATTATTTACAAAATCCCAACCCTTAGATTGTTCATATGCTACATCTTTAGTTTTTTCACCTTGATAACTACTTTGTAAATCAGGATGATTATAATCTATACCTGTATCAATTACCCCTACCTTTATACCTTCACCCGTTAATCCTTCTTCATGCAGTTTATTTACACCTATTGCTGGCTTACTATCTGCCATATATGGTGCAATTTCATTTGAGCTTTTCTCTTCCTGTTTATTAACTTCTTCTTCATTTGGTAAATCTAGCTGTATAGTGGCATCATTCCAAATAGCTTTTACAACTCCACTATCTAATAATTTTTCTACATCGCTGCCTTTTATTTTCATAGATAATCCATTAAATAGTTGTGTATATTCATTAGTTATTTCAATTGTCATACTTTTTTCTTTATTTAATTTATCTAAAAATAGCTTAAACTCCTCATGTTCTTTATTTACTTCATTAGTTTCTTCACTTTTGGTTTGTTTTTGAATAGCTTTTGGTAGTGATTTGAATTCTACTATTATAGATATCTCTTTGTCCGTACTTGTATCCACTCCTTGTTGAATTTTAATTGCCTCTGCTTTCAATTCATGTTCAAATCCATTCTTTGGTTCATTAAACATTGTTGTATTTGCTTGAGATACTGTTGGTATTAATATTATACTTATAGCTCCTATTGATAAAATTTTTCTTAAACTTTTAGACCATCTTTTTATATGCATTTCTTCCCCCTCGTATAATAATGTATATAAATTAGGCTCTAGCCCGCATTATTATTTTAATCTTATGTTCATTTACCTTTCAGAAAATTATATTCTTTTTACATACTTATAACAATTAACCTTTTATGTAATATTTAAAAGTACTACTCAAAATATAGTTTACTTACAATTACCTTTTATTTTGTAGTATTTTATCTATCAATGATGTAATTAAAATATATTTTTATGTTTTGTAACAAAAAACTTATACTTCAGTAGTACTACTTCATCCTAATCCATATGAATTTTTCAAATTGACTTTACTCATATATCCAGTAGTTTTAACGTTAATATAATTTATTTATACGCAAAATAGTCCCAATCAAAAGATTGAGACTAATAAGTTTTAATTTGTTATAAAGTTTTAAACAGCTTTATTATATTGTTTTTTATCACTATTTTTTGATTTACTTATAACAAAATATATAGGTAAACCAACTAACGCTATTGCTAGTCCTAATAAAGCATTTTGAGTTTGTGTCATTAATGTGCTAACTACAACATACCCTCCACCTATTATAGCAACTAGTGGAACTATTGGATATAGAGGTACTCTGTAAGGTCTTTCTAATTTTGGTTCTCTATTTCTAAGTATTATAACTCCAATAAATGTTAGTATGTAGAATATCCAAACAACAAACACCGGAACATCTGTTAATAATCCAAAGTTTTGAGTTAAAGAATATAGCGCTCCTACTATACTCATTACTAATATAGCGTTCCCTGGAGCTTCACCTTTGTTTACCTTAGAAACAAATGGTATATTGTGCTCTAGTGCAAGAGCATATAAAGTTCTTGGTCCTGTAAGTATTATTGCATTTAGTGTACCAAATATTGATATTGCTATACCTGCAGTTATAAATCTTGCCCCTGTAGGTCCAAATATTACGTTAGCAACATCTGTGGCAGGTGTCTCTGAACTAGCTAACACATCTGCCGGTAACACCCATAGATAAGCCATATTTATTGCTATGTATATTAAAGTAACTGCTGTTATACCTATAACTATTGCTTTTGGTAAATCCTTTTTAGGATTTTTCATTTCACCAGCTAAGTTACCTGCACTTAACCATCCTTCATAAGCGAATAATGTTCCAAGCAGTGCAACCCCTAATCCAGTTGATAAATTCACTTCTGGGTTTGTTATAGGATATAAACTTGTAGAAACACTTCCATCACCTTTTACAAATCCTAATACCATAATTAAAAATAATGGTACTAATTTACATAATGTAGATACAGTTTGTATCATACCACCTGCTTTTGAACCTATACAGTTTGCAAATGCAAGTAATAATATAACTCCTACACCTATTACCGGTACTGCCGAAGCATCAAGTCCTAAAAGAGATGCAAAATTACTAGCAAATATAAATCCTAGCGCTGCCATAAGTCCTGGATAATATAGTATAGATAGCATCCATCCTGTTAAAAATCCAATTTTATCTCCATATATTCTTTTTAGATAAACTACCATACCACCTGTCTCTGGTATTGCAGCTGCAAGTTCCGCAGATGTAAGTCCTGCCGCTATAGTTATAATTCCTGCTAATGCCCAAGCTATTATACCAAGTCCTGGTGCACCCGTAGCTGCAAATACAGCATTAGCTTTGAAGAATATTCCAGATCCAATTACTATACCTACTACAGTTGATAGAGCTGCAAATAATCCAATGCTCTTTTTTAAATTTGTCTGTTTGCTCATAATATCTTTCCTTCCTATTGTTTTCTGAAAATTTTATAAATTCTGTTTTATATATTATATATGGTAAATTCTACAAAAGCAAACAATTTTTTTAACTTTTTTTCATTTTTTTCTTTTTAATTTAAAGGCAATATAAAGAAATCGTTTATTGAAATTATTATTAATTTCTATAAACGATTTTTTAAACTAAATATATATTGTTATTATATTTTTTATATCATATCCTTTTTCGAATATATCTTATAACTTACTAATAAAGATATCATCATAAATATTATAATGATTGGTAAATATTTAATATCTCTTAGTATTATTTTAAAATTTATAAATTTGATGCTAAAAGTATTATATATAACACCAACAAAAAATATAGTAGTTCCTATCATACTAAGCCAAAGGTTTATTCTTGACAAAAGAATAGATATAGATGTAATAACAATACCAATTGTAAATAATGCATATACATCACTAAAAGGATTCATTCCCAGTATTACACTTATACTAAGCCCCAAACAAAGTTGTAAGGTACATATTATACCATTTGTGTATAAACTTAGAATATATTCCAACTTAGTAACAGGTAAATATGCTACTAGTGAACCTCTTTTATAATAGTGAATGTATAGCTCTGAAAAAAGCAATCCCATAAACAGTACACAGCTATTTATATAAAGTAGTGCATCAGCATTAAAATTAAGCAGTTCAATCTTATTAAAAAACAAAGGTACTACATTTATAAATAATATAGCTCCTACTCCAATTATTGAGTTAAAGCTTGTGTCATACTCATTTGTACATAAGTTGTATATGTTTTTTATATTAATCTTATCTTTCATAATTAAACCACCTCTTTTTTGCCTAAAAATATTATACTTATTTTATATGAAATCATAAGAAGTACTGTATTAATGGACAACCCTATATAAGTTAATACACTCTTATCAAAACCTAAATCCCCAATTATTTTAGTGTTTATACCGTAGCTTATACTTTGAATCGCAGCCGAACTTAATCCAAGAAAAGCCATAAAAATAATAAAGTTACGTCTATTTACTGCGCTATACCTAATTGAAAAAGGAATAAATATTATCTTATATAAACTACCTATAAGTAAACATATAATAAATACTTCATTATAAGAATAATTTAATAGTGAACTAGTTTCAAACAAATTGCCAAATATAAATTTTAATACTAGTATTATAAATGTTACAACTAACATTTGAATTCCTTCCCCTATGTAAACAGAAGTAACATACTCTTTTCTTGTTATAGGTAAGGTAAAAAATACACATTTAGAGTATTCTCCAAAATTCATGGTCATCATAAATATATTAGACATCCAAAATACATTACATATTAAATCAGTTATATTACTTGAGTAAAAATTGGAACCACTAAAAATTATATAAAATACAAAAGCAAATAAACTATAAAATAAGTATGACTTGAAATTTTTATATACAAGTACTTTTACTATACTACTCATATTTAGTCCCCCTAGTAAAATACATCATTAAATCTTCTAAACTAGGTTTATCATAAGTAGCTTCATTTCCAAACATTTCGTAAGCTTCTTTATAATTAGCTAATCCTTCAAAACCAAATGGCTTTTTATCATAATGAACAAAGCAACTTTCAGTATCACTATCTATTAAGTCATTACTTCCCCTAACTATTTTGTAATTTTCTAGTAAATAGTCTTTTTCTTCACTCAATAATATTTTCCCATTATTTATTAAAACAACATAATCGCATACCTTATCTAAATCAGAAGTTATATGAGTAGAATAAAACACTGTAGCTTCATGTTTTTCTATATGTTCTTGAATTATCTCTAAAAATGTATTTCTAACTAAAGGATCTAAATTGGCAGTAGGCTCATCTAGTATTATAAGTTTTGGATTATGAGCTAATAATATTGAAAGTTCAAATTGTTTTCTTTGACCTTGCGATAATTTTATATATCTTTTATTTTCATCTAAAGAAAATAAGCTTATATATCTTTTATAAAGTTCTTCATCCCAATTTTTATAGAATTTAGAAATATACTTTTTAATATTTTTTAGCTTTGATTCTGTATAAAAACCATTAATATCTCCCATATACCCGATTTCTTCTGTTATATGTTTTTTATCGTTATCGTATTCTTTACCAAATATTTTAATACTTCCATTTTCTTTTTTTATCATATCTAGTATTAGCTTTATAGTAGTAGATTTACCAGCACCATTAGCCCCTATAAATCCTGTTATATATCCTTGTTTTATATCTAATTTATCTATATCTAACTTAAAATTACCTTGTGTTCTAGTTAAATTTCTAATCTCTATAGCTTCCAATTTTATACCTCCTCGTATATACTTTTAAATATTTCTATTCCCTCTTCTAAAGTAATCCCTACAGACTTTGCTTTTTTTATAATTTCTTCAAGTTTATTTTCTATTTCAAACATCGCAACCTCCCTTAGTCTATCTTTATTTGTAAAAGATACATATGTCCCTTTACCAACAATAGTTTGAGTAAAACCACCTTTTTCAAGTTCTTCGTAGGCTCTTTTAGTAGTTATAATACTTACTTTAAGCTCCTTTGCAAGAGTCCTTATAGATGGTAGTATCTCTCCTTGTGATATCTCACCATTTAATATTTGGGTTTTTATTTGACTTCCTATTTGTTCATAAAGAGGTATTGATGATGAATTATTTATTATTATATTCAAATTTCCACCTCCAAGTGTGTATAGTGTTTATATACACATATTAACTCTTATATACACTACTTGTCAACCATTTCCATACAATTATTTTATAGTACAAGTATTCGTCATTTATTTTTAAAGTAAGAGGCATATGATCATACAAAAAAAGATGTAGATAAATATGATTTTATCTACATCTTTTTCATTAATATTAACTTTATTTATTGCTTTTTTTAAACTGTATTGTTGCTTTAAATAAATCTCCATCTATATCTATATCAAAGCTTCCATTTTGTAATCTTACTAAATCTTTAGCTATAGCAAGTCCTAAACCACTACCTTCAGTATTTCTAGATTCATCCCCTCTTTTGAACCTTTCTGTTATTTCACTTGGATCAAAATTAAGCTCATACGCTGAGATGTTCTTCATAGTAAGTTTTATATTTTCATCATCTTCTACTACATCTATATATACTCTTGTATTAGGTAATGAATACTTTGCTATGTTTGATAATAAGTTTTCAAATACCCTATACATCCTTCGTCCATCTGCATATATGTATACTTTTTCACCTGGTTCACTTATTTTTAAATCTAAATTAGAATTGTTTAGTTTTTCTTCTAACTCTCCAATACTTTGTTTTAGTAATTGAACTATATCTATTTTTTCCATATTTAATTCTAAATTACCACTACTTGCTTTACTAGCTTCAAATAAATCTTCTATTAGAACCTTTAACCTTTTTGATTTAGAATCTAGTACAGATATATAATCATTTAAATATTCTGGTTCTATATTTTTTTCTTTTTTAATTAATTCAATATAGTTTATTATTGATGTTAAAGGAGTTTTTAAATCATGACTAACATTAGTTATAAGCTCTGATTTCATCCTTTCACTTCTTAATTGAGTATCTATAGAGTTTTCTAACCCTTCTCCTATATTATTTATATTTTCTGCAAGTTGTGTAAAACTACTGTATCCTTTTAATTCTATTTTATAATCTAATTGTCCATCTTTTATTTTTTGTGTTCCATCTATTATATCTGATACATACATAAGCTTTTTTACTATGTACCACGTAAATATTGACATTGCTATAAGCACTGGAATTCCTACACCTATTAATCCAAAGCCTAATAATATAGCCATTACTGCACCTATTAATAAACTTCCTCCTGTGAATAATATAGCCATAAATATAATTTGTTTTATCATAGGTATTTTTCTTGAGTAGTTCATAAGCTGTTTAGTATTGTTTCTAATTACATTATACAAAATATATATCGCACTATTTTTAAAATAATCTAACTTTTTGTCATAATTCTTTAATTTATAGACTTGAATATACAATGTTGTTATTATTATAAAAACACCTATAAATCCACATATTTTTTCTTTCCAATAACTAAGTCCATAGTAATGCGATGTTAAATAACCATTTGTAAACATACATATTACTAGTATAATCATTAACCAAAACTCTAATGGCACTCTAGTTATTATTTTGCTAAACATTCCATCTTTATTTATAGCTTGACCTTTTGTTAATTTATAAAAGATTATCGCTAATAAAAATAATACTAAACTTATACTACCTATCATTAGATAAATTTCTATATATTTTATGGAAGTATTGTATTCATCCATATATCGATATATTACGCTATTTTCATCTATATTTTTAGGGAAAGACATATATACTTCAATATTATTATTATCTGAGATACTATTTAATATATTAATAGTTTCTATATTATTATTTGTATATGTTTTTCCATTAATATGTTTTTTGTAATATCCATTAGTATGAGTATTCTTTACTAATTCTATATCTACATATCCCTTAATATTTTGCTTAAATGCCTTCACTGTATCGTATTTTGTATTAGAGTATATTTTGTCATTGTCTTTATTAACTACTATAAACTGAACTCCTAAATAATCATTTTTGAGTACTGATTTAGAATATTCGATATTTTCATTTAATGCCTTTCTAGCTTCTTCCTTTGTTGGTGCTTTTATTATTTCTTTACTTTGATAAACATTCTCATTATCAAGATATTCTTCATATTCTATTTCTGTATTTGATTTTATATATTCATCAATCTCTGAATCCACATCCATTACAGTATCAAGTATTGGATAAAGTATATTTTCAATCACTCTATACTCAAATTTGGTACTTTTGTAAAAATCTTTTTCTAACATTTTATCGCTTTTGTAAATATAATTTGCTGATAATCCATAATCACTCTTATAGTACGTATTTATTATAGCAGGTATTACTGATACCATTATTGATAATGAAATTAAAATTATCAATAAAAATACCTTCTTTAATTTAGCCCTCATATTATTCAATTTATCCCTCGTTTCCATTTTATAAGATAAATAAATATCTCATAATTTTGTACATTACTAGATTTATTAAAAGTACACTAGATAGTGTTAACACTAAACTGTGACTAAAAAATTTAAAACTTATCATAATTCCTATTACTTGAGCTATCATAAATAATGATAGTATTAATACCAAGTTAAACATCAAGCTTTTTTCTTTTATAATTTTTCCACTATAATTTCTCAACTTTATAACCAACTCCCCATACTACTTTTAAATATCTTGGTTCTTTAGGATTAATCTCTATCTTTTCTCTTATTCTTCTTATATGTACTGCCACTGTATTTTCAGCCTTGAAACTTTCTTCTTTCCATACCTTTTCATATATATCATCTATAGAAAATACCATTCCCTTATTAGATAACAATAGTTCTAAAATTTTAAATTCTATTGGCGTTAATTTTACTATTTCACCATCTACAGTTACATCCTTAGTAGATAAATTCATAATAAGTTGTCCACTTTTAAGAATCTCTTTATTTTCATTGTTATAAGTACCTAAGTTTACATATCGTCTTAGGTTTGACTTTACTCTAGCTACTAATTCTAGTACATTAAATGGTTTTGTTATATAATCATCAGCACCTATATTTAGCCCTAGTATTTTATCTGTATCTTCCCCTTTTGCTGACACTAAAATTATAGGAATGTTCTTTTCTTCTCTTATTTTCATTGTAGCCTTTATTCCATCTAATTTTGGCATCATTATATCCATAAGAATAAGATGTATTTCTTTACCATTTATTACTTCTAAAGCATCTATACCATCATAAGCTTTGAATACATTATAACCTTCATTTTTTAAGAAGATTTCTATTGATTCAACTATTTCTTTATCGTCATCTACTACTAAAATATTTTGCATACTTAACATTCCTTTCTGCTAATAAATCCCTCGGTAATTTTCTTCTTTTTTTATTATACATTAAATTTTCTCCTTATTTTAATATATAGTCGCTTTTCCACTTTTTTCTTTATAACTATATAATAAAATAAAAATCTTAAGAAATTATTAACATAATTCTTAAGATTTTCTTACATTTTTTATAAAGTTAATTATGTAAATATAGCTCCCAATTTCCTTCTACTATATAGTACTTTGGTTTAATATCTAATCTTATATACTTTTCATTATTGTTTGTAGTTTCTATAATAATCTTTTTTAATATATTATTTTTATCTAACTCTTCTCCATAGCCTATAAAATCCTTTTTATTATCAATAATATTAGATACAGGGTTAACCCTTAATGTACTTATCTTAATATTATTTTCTATGTTCTTAGGAAATTCTACGTTTATTCCATAGGATTTGTCATCTATCTTTTCTATATCAACAATCTTTACACTTCGATTATTATCCATCCCTATATAGTTATTTCCTGATAGTTTGATATCTTTGTCTAGTTCTATTTTTTCATCTTTAGGTAGAGGAAGTCTTACTACTTCACTATTTCGATTGATATCATATATGCCTAAAGTTACTTTTTGGATATGAATTTTATATGGTTTAGTTAAGTCTTTTGTGTCAAATTGAAAATTATTAAATCTGTTCCCATGGTATACTTCTTTTCCTATAACTTCATTACCATTTGCATCTGTTAAAACTATATTTGATGCTAATCCATCACTTGCAAGTTCTTCAGAGTATTTAATAACTTCTGCGTCTTTTCCTTCAACAACTGATGTGAAATTTACATCTAATATATCATCTTTTTCATTTATAGTTCCAATTATTGCTATTCCTTCTTTTACATTACTTGGTCCTATATCACTATAATTAAATTCACTTTGTGATTTTACTAAATTTACATTAAAAGACATTTCTTCACCATTATCATCTTTTAATATATATGTAATTTTATCATCTTCATTATGTTTAAAATCCACTTTAAACATATTACCTAATCTCCAACTACCATCTCCATTTGATAGGCAATATGAACTAGAGTTTATAATTTCATCATTAATAAGTATACTTGCTTCTACACTAGGTAAAGTACCTTCACCTTCTAAGGTAGTAAATATAGCATTGTCTCTTTCTGACCATATTACACTTTGAAGGCTTCGGTATTTATCTTCTTCATTGACCGTTATTATATGTTCTAATACACTCATATTCTCTGTATATGGTAGCAATTCGCTTTCCTTTGATGTATAGCTATACCCCTTTTCAATAACTAGCATTACCACTGAGCCACAAAATATAACTATACACAACATTACCGCTATATTCCCTATTATTTTGCCAAAACTTATTTTATTCTTAAGTTTAATACTATTAAACCTATCCCTTGATTTTGTATTTATTTTGAACATTGTTTCACTATCTAGTTCAGGTATGTTCTCTTGAAAAAATAATAACTCTTCTAGAGTTAAAATTTCTTCTTCTGAAAGATTATCAATTAATTTCTTAATAATCCTATTTTCCATAAATCTTAGCTCCCCTTTCTAAGATCGTTTTTATTTTAAATCTACACCTATATAGTCTATTTTGTACTTCATTTATACTTTCTTTATATATTTCTGAAATTGCGCTTTCATCATAGTCTCTAAAGTATCTCAAATAAAAATATGTTCTATCCGGCTCTTTAAAACTTTTTATTATATTTAATATTTCTTTGTTATCCTGACTATTTATTAGTTCTTCTATTTCTATATCTTGTATAGTAAATTCCCTTACATTACTATCTTTGTTTATAGATTCTTTACTATCTATTCTATTTTTGTATTCAGCTAATATAAACTTACTTCTACATATTATAAATTGATTAAAACTTAGTTTTTCCTTATTAAATGAATTTATATTATTATATATATCAATATATATATCACTAATTACATCTTCAGTATTAATTTTATCAAAATCATCTTTTAATATGTTTTTAGCTATAAAGTATATATTTTTAGAATATGTTTTAGCTATAAAGTCAATTCCTCTTATATTATTATCCTTTAATAACTTAATAATTTTATTTTCCACTTATATCCCCCACCATTCTTCTACTCAATCTATATAACAATCTTTAAATACTCTATACTTATCATTTTATCATAAATCATCATACTATATTTAATTTACTCTCCCTCTGTAGTGATTTAAATATATTCATACTATATTATTTTTTCACATATATTTATATTATATTGGAGGTTATATATATGGATGATATTTTAATACATGGTATTACTAAGTTAGATGAATACCCACAATGTAAATGCAAAGATTTTTGTAAATCAATGTTTAAATCTCAATGCATTTATATTCCTACTGGAAGTCCTAGTATTGGTTATATAGATGATTTAATAGTCAAAGCTAAAGTAAATAGCTATAAAATAGTAAATACATTACTTGGGTATAAGTTGATATTTACTATCGGCCTAATGTATAAAATACTGTATACCTGTGCACATAATGAAGGTAATTTACATAGTCTAAAGTTTAAAGATGAGATTTCTGAGTTTATCTTACTTGATACCAATGGATATAATTTCAATTTAAGTGAAATTGACCAAATATATATCGCTATTGAAGATATTATACTACAAAATCACTCTGATAAATCTATCAAAATTTCACTATCACTAATTGCTTATCCAGTATTTTATGATTATAATTTTTCTAAATAAAACCGATATATAGCACTAAATAAAACTCTTTCCTATAGATTTATGAGTCCAATCTATAGAAAAGAGTTTTATTTTATAACCATGTTTAGTAACTTGTTATTCTATATGATTAGCTTCACTCGTTATTTCTTCTATTATATTTTGTTCATTATTTAAATCATTCTCTTTATGTTCAATCTCTAATTTGTTGTTTATTTCAATTAATTCACTACTAATAGTCTCACTTTTGTCACTATGATTATACACCATTTTAGATATGAGATAGTCTATTTCTTTTATATCATCATCTTTAATGTAATATGTCGGTTTATCAATGACTTTTATATTATTTACCGTTGATTTTGCTGGAATCAATCTTTCTTTCGTTAGTATAACATCTAATTCTTCTCTACTTAATTGACCTATAATGCTAACGTTATAGTTTTTCTTAGCTATATCTTCTTTTATATCTTCTATATTCTTTAATTTATCTATCTTAATATTTAGCCTTATAGGAGAACTCATCTCTTTGTTAAATCTCATAAAGATAAAGTAATCTATACTAGAATTTTTATAATTACTATAATCTTCACAATTAATAAAAGACATCGAATCATTATTATTAGAAATAATTATAGCAATATTATACTCATATATACTTAAATATTCATTTGTTAATTTTACTTCATTAAATATGCCCGTTATTACAAATTGTGCTATTCTTTGTTTTACATTTTTATTAAATTTATATATGTTATTTTTTATATAATATGATTTCTCACTTATAAATATATTATTATACTCCTCTTCTAAAATAGATATCAGCTGAGTTTCTTCTATTTTTTTATTAATTATTTCTTTTTTTATATTTTCTTCATAAAAAAAATATCTCCCGTTAGTTCGTTTCATAGCTACCTCCTATAAAAAATACTTTCTATATCTAATCTATGTTGTTTTATAAATTTGTGATAACAATATTTATATTTTATATCTGTAACCTTTTTATATATTTAACAATACAATACAGTAAATAAAATATTTGATAAGGGGTGTTGATTATATGAATTGTAATCCTTGTAATATGGATTTAATTGATGTATCTGGATTATGCTCACCTGAAAGTATAAATTTCATTACTCCAGATCCTGCTACAGGAGTACCTGGTAATATTTATTGGAGCCAAATGTATATACCTGAAACTTTATCTATCCCTCCTCAAAAACCTGATGTAGAGGAGATTAACTCGGTTAATATAAGTGTTAATATCATTAGAAAACAAGTCATAGTAACGCCTAGTAGTGGAGTTAATGATAATCTTGAGGGTAAAAAATTAACTGGTCGTAAGTTAATTGTTGAGGGTGAATTATGTCAAAAAGTAACTTATACGGCTTGTGATAAGGAGCAATCTATCCATTCTGCTCACTTCTATGTTCCATTTTCTGCATATATTGTTGTTCCTGAAACAGTTATATTTGATACCTTAGAGGGGCCTATAGATTCTTTAGATATCAATTTTCAGGTAAATGCTTGTGTTGAGGATTTAATTATTAAAAGCTTTACATGTAGACATATTTATAAAAATGTTACTTTATTATTACAAGCTGTTCCTACTCAAAACTGCTAATAATTTAAAGGAGGGTAAATGCAAATGAGATTAAATTGTGATTACACTGCAGGTACTATACATGAATTTTATGATACTTGTTGTGTTCAAGATGATTTTGTAAGTACTCAGGGAGTATGTAGTGAAAAAAAATTAACTAATATGATTAAAGACGGTGCTGTTGAAAATAAATGGACTCAATTTTTTATACCCGAAGTTATAGATGTACCTGCACAAAAGCCTGACATTGAAACAATTTCTAGTGTTTATTCTTGCATAGACATTATATCTCAAAGAGTTGTAAAAACACCTGTATTAGCTAATCCTGCACTTACTAACTGGGAAGGCACTCTTTTAACTGGTAAAAAATTAATTATTGAAGGGATATTAAAACAAAAGGTAGTTTACACTGCGGCGGTAGATGAACAAAGTATGCACTCCGCTCATTTTGCAATACCATTTTCAGTATTTATAATAGTTGATGGTGATACTTCTTTGAGCCAGCAGTTTAAATTAGATACTTGTATTGAGGATATATTTACTTGTAGGTTGTCAGAAAGAAGCGTATTTAAAAATACAACTATATTTATAAAAGCTACGCCTATATGCTAAGGATTTAAAAGGGGGGTAAAATAAATGGCATGTAAATGTAATAATAGAAAAACAGCTGCTTGTGACTGTGACTTTAATGTAAATGTCTTTGGGCTATGTGATGCTACTAAAGTTAAATTTACTAACTCAACTTCTCCAAACTTTAAGAAGGATTATAACTGGACTGAGATATCAATTCCAGAAATTTTATGTATACCACCACAAAAACCTGATGTCGAGCATGTAGATCAAGTTTTTGTTAGCGTAGATATAACATGTGTTAAATTAATTGAAACACCTAAGTATTTAACTACTGTTGATAATGCAGGTGTTTTAGAGTACGACTTAGACGCTGATGGTTTTCCAATCCCACTACCAAACGATGAGGGAACTTACTTAACAGGAAGAAAGATAATCGTTGATGGTGTTTTAAAACAAAAGGTTGTTTATACAGGTGAGGTAACTTCTCAATCAGTTCACTCTGCTCATTTTGAAATACCATTTTCTGCTTTTATCATTGCCTATCCTAAATTTGAAGATGATGAAGTTGCAGTGTCTGACGCTATTGTAGACTTAGAAGAGCAATTTTGTGTTGAGGTCTGTGTAGAGGATGTATTTATAAAACGTTTAGATCCTCGTACACTTTTTAAAAATGTTACTCTTTTCTTAAAAGCAAAACCAAAGCCATCTTGCTAAAATTAGCTAGAAAAAAGAGATGAATTTAAAATTCATCTCTTTTTTTCTAGCTATAAATAATATTATACTTTATCTATATCCACTATATTCGAGCTGTATACCATTTTTCTTATAGAGTTATCTTCTAATTTGTAGGTAGCTAAAACTTGTGCTTTGTTACTAATAGTATATTTGTTTTTATAGGTGCAATTATTCGCTCTTACTTTAACTTTAAATTTAATTATTTTACTTTCTCCTGTAGCTATACCACCTATATTTATTCCTTTTTTCATTAGTCCTTTAGTAACATATATATTTTCTAAACCCAATGTAAAGCTTCCATCAATAAATTGAAGCATACAACCCGGAAGATTATCTTTGAAAATAGCATCAACAATATCTACATCACCTGTATTGGTAATAGTTATCGTATAGATGAACTCTTCTGCATTTTCAACTACTGTGGTACTTGATTCTTTTATAATATCTAGGGATGTTCTTTGAATATTTAATACGGCAGGATTACTTTCAACTTCCTTTGTATATATAGGTCCACTTGATGTTAGAGTATAGCTGTACATAATATTTGCTATATTTGATACCGTTGTTGTAACATTGCTTACTACCCTCACATCAAATTGCACAACTTTACTCATCCCTGGAGTTAGTCTATTTAAGTTTATTCCTGATAATATACTTTCATTTGGATATCTTATATTATTTATGCGTACACTATTATTAATAAATGCTAACTCATCTGGTAACAAATCATTTAGTATCACATTATCTAAGTCTATATTACCATCATTCTCTACATTTATTGTGTAAGTTACTATATCATCAATTGTTGAATAACTTATATTTGATAATTTATTAGTTTTGATGCTAGCGTTTACTACAGTAGTAGGATTTGGTGCTTGAGCCTGTGTATTAATACTTACAGGACCTATTATTGTATCTACTATTGCAGTTCCTTCAAATACAACTATATTCGTAAAAGGATTTATATCAGGTTCACTAGCTACTAATATATCGACTGTTACAACTTTACTTTGATTTACTGCTAAATCATCAATATCTATACCTGCATTTAAATTTCCTGATACCGTCACTCCATCAACTTGTATCCCTACTACATTAAATCCACTTGGTAATGTATCCATTACTATTACATTATTTATATCTATCTCATTTGTATTTGACACTGTCATTGTATACACAAATGAGTCTCCTACTTCGACTAGATATTTATCTGCTGTTTTTTTACTTTCAATTCCTACCTCTACTATATTCATAGTATATAAATTACTACTACTTTCAAAAGGATATCTTGTTACTGGATCACCAACGTCATACTCATAGTTTGCAGTCGCATTATTTGGTATAATCTTATCACTTGGCATATCTATTACTTTTACATCAAAGGTAATTACAATAATTTGACCCATTACCATGTTTCCTATATTCATTCCTGATGTTATGTTTTTATCGCTACTTATGCCATTTATCGTTAGATTATTCATATATTCTAAGTTTAAATCTAATACATCTTGAATATTGACATTATATGCATTTGTAGGACTATTATTAGAAACAGTTAGTGTGTATTTAACAATATCTCCCACTGTAGCATTGTTTCTATCTGCTGTTTTTGATATAGATATTATTTCTGTTATATTTTCAATTGTTAGTTCATTAGACACAGCTCCTCTATCTATAGGTGCTATATCTGGCCCAACTAGTTGTTTATATGATGCAGTTGCAATATTAGTAATTAAATCTATAGCATCTGATACTACATTTACTTCAAATTTTATTACCACAGTTTGATTAGGTGCTATATTGCCTAAACTTATACCCTCTTGGGGATTTGCACTTATATCAGGTACGTTATCTATAATTACACTTTGTAATTTAAATACTGTACCTTGCGGTATTTGATCATATACTATTACATCCGTTGCATTAGCATTTCCTGTATTTATAACTTCTAAGATATATAAAATCGTATCATGATTAATTGTAACTAACTTATTCGATGATTTTGTTATTTGTAAATCTGCACTATTTACTTCTAGAGAAACTTCATTTGATATTTTACTTCCCGACTCTCCATTTGGATTGTTTGGATTGATTGTGTAGTTATAACTTATGCTTGCTTCATTATTTATTATATTAGGATCAGGTATAGAGTTTATTTTAGCGTCAAAACTTACATTTACTTGACCTACAGGTAATGTCCCAACAAATATTCCGCTAGTTGGGTTATCAGGATTAGATATTCCATTTACAAGTACGCTACCATTTATAAATGTGAGATTTGGAGATAGTAAATCTGTTAAAACTACATTTGTAGCTTCTATATTTCCGCTATTATCCAAATTTATTGTATAAGTTACTATGTCTCCTACGTAAGAATATTGTTTATTCTGGCTTTTGCTTATATTATTAAATATTGGCGATAAAATATTTGCTATTACTGTATTTGAGTTACTCTGAGCACTAACATCTGGTCCAGTTGGGTCTGGCTTATTTGTATAATATAAATGAGCTGTATTTGATATAGGATTTTGAGTAGGTAAACTTATTACTTCTACAGCAAACTCTACTATAACCTCATTGTCTGGAAGTATATCATCAACCATAATTCCCGTATTTGGTATATCAGAACTTGAAACACCATTTATAGTAAGAGAAGATTCTACATATTGTGTTTGTGGTGGTATTATATCTGTAAGAATTATATTTTGTGCGCTTATATTACCTGTGTTTTTTAATATTATTGTATATATTATTGTATCTCCAATTGTTGATATTGTCTTGTTTTCGGTTTTAATAAAATTACCTTGATTTAATAGATTAGCTGAATTTATAGTTGTTTGTTTACTATTTGATATAATATTTTTAATAACTATTGGCTCATTTGGATCTACATAATATTCATATGTTGCATTAGCTATGTTTACTATTGGATTAGTATCTGGAATTTTATTTACTGTTGCACTAAATATTACTATTACACTACTTCCATCTTCTATTGTTCCTATATTTACTTCATTATTCGGGTCTTCTCCTGTAAATACTCCATTTACTGTTATACTTCCAGGGTTATAAATCAAACCATCTTGTATAATATCTGTTAAAATTACATTGGTAGCATTTACATTGCCTATATTTTCAACTATAAGCACATAAGTTATAACTTCATTTATAGCTGCATACTCTTTGTCACAAATTTTACTTATTCTCAGGTTAGCTTGTTGAATTAAAGTGTCTACTGTATTTGAATCTGTGCTTTTGGATATAACAACTCCATTTATTGGATCTAATATATACTCATAAGATACTGTTGATTTATTTTTCATTGGATTAGGTATTGGAATGGAAGTTATTTCTACATTAAAAGTTATTATTGTTGGGTTGTTGGGTTCTAAAATTCCTATATTTATTCCTGAATTAGGATCATCAGGGCTTAAATTTTGATTTACATATAAGCTATTTAATAAATATATTCCTCCATTAGGTATTATATCTGTTACTACTACATTCTGAGCATTAACATTTCCGGTATTGATTACTGATATGGTATAACTTATTATATCTCCAATCTGTGAGTAATTATCATTTACAGTTTTTATTATATTTCCAGGGCTTTCTAAATCTGCAAATCTTACTTGAGTAGAAACTGTATTACTAGTAGCATTACCATCAATAGGAGGGTCTAATGGATTTATTAAGTAGTTATAAGTTGATGCTGCGCTGTTTAGGATAGGATTTGTATTAGGTTTTGAAGTTACTTCTACATTAAAGCTTATTGTGATAGTAGTTCCTATAGCTACTGTTCCTAAATTTATACCATTGCTTGGTTCCTCTCCAGTTAATATTCCATCTACTGTTAATGAGTTTACTTTATACTCTAGGCCATTTGGTATTATATCTGTAATTATTACATTATTTAAATCTATATTACCTTCATTTTTCACAAATAATATATAGCTATATATTTGATTTAAATTTGCATATTCTGCGGTTGTAATTTTTTGTATTGTTAGTAATGGATTTACTATATCTACAGTAGTTGTATTTCCTATAGAATGGTTTGATATTTCAGGCAACTCTGGATTGTATATAAATTTATAATCACCGACTGGAGTATTATTTACTTTTTGAGATACTGGTAAATCATTTACTTTTACCTCAAACGTAATCGTAGCATTGCTACCTGGTGATAATGTTCCTATGTTTACACCTTCATATACAATATCTGAGCTAGGTCCTCCATTTACTAGTAATGAACCTAATACATAAGAAGTCTCATTTTGAAGCAAATCAGTAATGATTATATTTGTAGCATCTACATTTCCAGTATTTGTTACAACTATATCGTATACTATATTATCTCCTACTTTTGCTATAGATTTATCTGTTGATTTCTCTATATTAATTATCGCTTCATTTACATAAATAGTAACTAATGCTGTACAAGTTAAATTACTTTCATTAGTTACTAAAACAGTAAAATTATCACTTCCTAAATATCCACTATCTGGAGTATAGCTATATTCTCCTGTTATAGCGTTTAAGTTTACTATACCATTGCTTGGAGGGACATCTACTGTATAAGTTAGGATTTGACCTTGTGGATCTATTGTATTTATAAGCCCATTTATAGATTGATTTAACCTCGTATATTTTATTGAAGGTACTGGACAGATAGGAGAAACTGCATTAACTTGCAGTATATAGTCTTCTACTTCACCATCTGAAGCAGGTCCTATACTTCTAGTATCTTGAGTAAATGTTGTTCCTGTATTTACTAAAGAGTCTGTTGTTATTCTTACTCTTAAGAACGTATTTCCTGGTAATGTAGTATATCCGCTTGGTCTTGTAAAACTCATACTAACTACTTGTGAGCCTAATAATGGTGATACTTGAGTTTCAAAACTTTCCCCACTTTCAAATATTCCATCTTGGTTAAAATCTAACCAAGCATACAAATTTGCTACTGTAGTAGTTTGATTATTTACTAATACACTTACCGTATATGTTGTATCTATTGTGGTCATATTTGGTAGTGGTGTAACTATACCATCATCTTGTATATTTGCTCCTATATCATCACCTGTTGCATTTATATTTTGTCTTCCATCAGAATCTGCTGTAATAAACGCACCTAATCGCAAATCACTTACGATTATATGTCTCGGTCCATTGTTAGCTAAAAGAGTTGAATAATTATCTGTTCCATTTGAACTACTGGTATCTGGAGCATCTCCAAAATCCAATTGTAATGTTGCATTTAAGCAGCTTGCTCCATCTTCTAATACCTTAATGCTAGTTTGAGAGAATGCTTCGCCCATAGCATTATTTCCAGTTATAGTTATTCTATATACTATACCGGATAAACTATTAATAGCATATATATACCCATCTGATATAGAGTATACTGATGAGTAATTACCTGTTGGTAATTCTGTCGTTATAAGGTTTGTTACTGTTCCTGTTGGTGTTATTTTGCTAATAGTGCTATTTGTAGTATTGTATCCATATAAGTTTCCATCTATTGCATTGAATGTCCAATCTTCCATTACTATATTGCTACTTAGATTTGTACCATATGGAGCTGTGTCTAATGCGTATCCATTAATTGGATCAAGTAATTCACCAAAATTAGGAGATGTTTGATTCACGTCTATTACATAAAAAGTTTGAGTTAGGGAATTTCTTATAAACATATAACCGCTAGAATTAATTGCTCCCAGTGTGTAGCTAGATACTGGCAAGTTTTCTATAGGTCCATAGTTTATCACTGACATTTCACTATCTATTAACACTAACTGATTTGTCCCATTTATCATTCCATATATTAAATTATCTTGTGGATTATATCCTATTGCATTAATATTGAATTGTAAATTATTACTTAATGTTTGAGATTTACCTGTAACTAGGTTAACAAAATCAAAAGAACTATTAGTACTCGTATTTGGAGACCAGACCCTATATGCTAATGGTCCACATACAAAAGGCTTTGGCTCTACTGAATCTAATTGTACACCTATTAGTGGAACTGCATACGCATCTCCACCTGTTGATATTCTAATTGTTGCTGAGTTTTGTCCATTAGTAAAGTTTGTACTTTTTACATTAGTTATATCCCATCCTTGTCTTAAACCTTGAACAGGAAAAACTCCAGGCGTAGAATTTAATGTACCAAAGGTACCTGTTATATTTAAAGCTCCAACTGTTGGACTTTCTGAATCTCCATTGTTTATTTGAGATGCAAAGAAGTTATTGTTTAAATTATTAGGACCCGATAGTTGAACAAGATTAGATGCTGATGGCCCAAATAAAAATTGATCTCCAGCAATCCCCGAATCTCCTTCTATTGCAGTAATTAGTAATCTTCCTTCTACTATTCCTGATGAAGGTGCTCTAAATCCATAAATATCAATATCAGAAGATACAGTTCCATTAGTACCGCTTATACCTGAAAATATAGACATATTTCTGTACGGTAAATTACTTAACTCATATATTATACCTAATGACCATCCTGCAGCTGTAACTGCATTAGCATCGGCTGCTACAACTGCAGGTACTCCTTTTACAGAATAGACTCCACTTCCAGATGCTTGTATTATAGATGTTACGTCTTGACTTCTAGAGTAATACTGATTTAACCCTTGAGCTGTGGTAAAACCATAAAAGTCATTCGTAAGAGGATCGGGAAATATAATGTTACTTCCAAGAGGAGTTGTAAGTGTTATTGTTGTATTTATACTTGCGGTTACATTACCCGCACTAGCTGCTATTTCAGTACCTCCCCATTGTAGTCTGGCATATTTTACAGTAGCTCCAGGAGGTATATTTAACACTGCTTGTGATTCATTATCTTGCCAAATTAAGGTTGTACCTTGAGGATACCCTGGAACTGCACTTGCTAGGTTAAGCGTTGAAAAGGCTCTTATGCTTCCTATCTGCTGACCATCTATACGAGCTCCACTTAATCCCAAAGTATTACCTGTTATTATCATACTTCCATTGGTTGTTATTGAGTATACTTTTTTTAATGACATTTCGTTCCTCCATAGTATGATGCATTATTATAAAATAGTTTTTTCTTACTAACTATTATATTATCCTAGGTTTTTTTTGTTCATATAATAGAAACTAGTAGACTCACTTTTTAAATATTTTTTTAATTTTATACATATTACTTTATATATTTATAATACGAAGTAAGTTTTATTTATACTAATTTAATATCTATATATAAGGACACGTTAACAGTAAGCATCCCACCTGTATATTAGTTGCTGTGTATTCTTTTATAAATATATCTTCAATACCTATAAATAATTCTTTGACCTTAAGTCCTGAATCTATTTTGTTGCTCGATAATAAAATAAATTCTTCGACTTCTTCAACTCTTTTAATTTTCTTTAATGTACTTACATTTCCTTCATTTACATATATAACCTTACATTCTACACTAATACTCATTAATAGTTTTCTGCCTAATATGGTTTTTATTACCTTATACTTTTTACACCTCGCTCTTACTACTATTTCATATATATAGTCTAATCTATCATTCAACAATTCAATATTTATCATAATGAAAATAGATTTGTTACAATCTTTATTTACATAACTTGGATACTGTTTAAGTTCTGTTATGCCATAGATATCATTCATAATAAAAACATCTCCAATCAAAATAAAAACATATTATAGATAATTATATGTATCCTATATATAACTTAAGTCCTTTTTATCATAGTATTATCTATCTAAATGTCCTTTATCACCAGTAAAAAAGTAATGATTAGATCATTACTTTATCTAATATATTTAATCTCACTATCTATCACTTGTAAATTATATTGTTTTATCAATTCTACTAATTGTTTTGCATAAACTTTTTCGCCTTTTTCATTTATTAATGTACTATAACCAGCCTCTTGTAGAGCTTTCGCCTGATATATATAGGTATTTGCATCAAACACTCCGTTATTCTTATATCTTTTATTATCAGCTAAAAACTTCCCATGATCAATAATAGACTCGTTCTTATCATCGTATTTTCTAAACTTATCATTTATTACAATACCATTATATTCTGTTGTTTCTAAAGTTGTATGCTCACCTTTCCAATAAACATCTGCCTTTATCCCAAATAAATTATTATGCTCACTTGCTAGTTTTGATTCTCCCCAATTTGATTCTAATATACCTTGAGCTATTGTTATTGATGGTAATACCTTATATTTTTTATAGTTTTCTATAGCACCTTCTTTGATACTTTCAATAAATTTTGTTTGTTTAGTACCATTTTGTGTTCTATTTGGAGTTATACTATAGTATTTTAAATCTTCTATATATTTATATGTTTTTTCTATTTTCCCTTTTTTAAAATCTAGTTCTTCTAATACTTCATCTAGTGACCTTAACTCTTCCTTTTCATTTATAAACATTTGTGCAACTTCTATTATTTCTAAATCATCAACTTTATCAAATTTATTTTTTTCTATTACTCCAACTATTGCTGCTACATGCTTCCAATTTACTTGAACTTTATTAGCACTTACTTCATCTACACAGTCTATAAATTTGCTAACATCTATGGCATACTTATCTATTTCTTTTTGTGAATTCCATTTAATTAAAGAATATATTCCACCTATTAAAATAATTCCTATAGTTAAGATGCTAAATATTAATTTTTCTCTTTTCATTTTATGTCTCTCCTTTATTGTCATTTATATTAAATTTTAAGTATTTATCTCATTTACTATAAATACATTATATATATTTTATGTGTCATCAATGTTACAAAGTATAACAAAAAAATCTTGGATAGTCCAAGATTTCCTGTTATTTTATATTATTTATTGTATTAACTAGTTTTTCTGTATTAGTTGCAAATATGTTATTTAAGAACAATACTTCTCCTATGTTATTTTTAGCTACCAGTTCTTTTAAACTACCTTCAAACTGTCTAGAATCAATTACGTATACCTCTTTATAATGTGGTATTAAATATGGTACAAATGCATTTGCATATGACTCTTTTACAACAGCAATTTTTTTATCACTCTTAGCTTTCTTGTTTTCTATCTTTATTTTTGGAAAATCTCCATGTAAAAATACTGAATATGAATTAACTCCACTTGCATAATCTGCATATAATGTTGTTTTTAAAGGTTTTGTTGGATTTTCTTTTTCATATCTATATACTTTATAATCATATGGTATTTTATAATAATCAACCTTATCAGGATTTTTCTTCAAATTATTATCTTGTGTCTGAGTATATAATGTACCTAAAAAATCTTCTTTAGTGTATTTTTCATATTTATTTAAAGGTTCTGGCGTAAATCCGGCTTCTTTTGCAAATGCTTCGTATGAATAATATGCTCCAAGTGATGTCCAATGATGATCTGTATTAAAATAAATATATTCATCTTTATGTTTTTCTAAGTTGCTATAAGCATCTACTGTTTTTATTTTGTTATCTAAACCTTCATATATTTTATCTATAACCGGTTTTTGAGGGTTTGACATATCACTATACTTTGAGGGTAGTGCAAACTCTACGTGGCTCGGTACAACCATATTATATACTTTTACATTTTCACCCAATGATTTTTTTTGTTCATTTATTGTATCAGTATATAGTTTTGCTCCATTTTCATTCCCTCTAAATATTTCTAGTGCTTTATCTCCTAGTGTTATTATCGAACCTGACTGCTCTGCATCAACATTGTTACTATCTTCTTTTTCTTTTTCTTCTTCCTTATCATTATTTTGTGATTGCTCTATTTTATTAGTGTTTTGATTTTCTACATTCTCTTTTTTAGAACATGCAGCCATAGATGTTGTACACGTTACTATTAGACCTATAGCTATTATATTTCGTATTTTTTTATTTATATTTTTGTTCATTATTATCTCTCCTTATTTATCTTTATTTACTGTATATATTTTTATTTCATCTTCACCTTCTCTTTTTCCCTTTGCTTCATCTATATTTGATGCTAATTGAAGAAACTTTTCTCTAAATGGAAATGTATCGTTATAAAAATTTTCTATTTCTCTAAAATACGTTCCACTGAATATGCTTTGAACTGATAACGTGGGTAAAGATGCTAATTCCCTTTTTTCTAATTCTGATACAGTATCTTTTGGTATTATCACTGAACTTAATGAAAATAACCCAATTGTAATAACAAATACTGCTATATTTAAAGCCTTTATATTTAAAATTAAGTTTTCTTTTCTTCTTACTTCTCTTATGCTCTTACTTCTCATAATTTCCTCCTAAAATCTAAAGTATAAAAATGGATTATAACTATTTGCTATAAGCATTGAAGTACAAGTTATAACAATAATTACATTTATAACCACGTTTGAAGCTTGTCCTATATGGTTTAAGTTCATATCTTCAATTATTTGTTTTAGCAATTTAACTACTGGCGTACTTGCAATTATTGCTATTATAATCCAATAAATATTATTTGTAATAACTAGATTTATTTCACTATTTGTAAATGCATTATTTGATAATCCAAAAAGTATTTTTAGATATTCAAATACTGAATTCATATCTGTAAAATAGAATATAGTCCAACCAATAATAACTATTAGCATTAAGTATATATGTGATATAAACGTTGGTAGCTTTTTCAATAATTTGAGTATAAACTTCTTTTCTAAATATACTAATATACCAAAGTACAATCCCCATATAATAAAATTCCAACTAGCTCCGTGCCATATTCCAGTTAAAAACCAAACCGCAAATAAGTTTAAAATCATATGTTTTCTATTTCCACCTAGTGGTATATACACATAGTCTCTAAAAAAGCTTCCTAGAGAGATATGCCATCTTCTCCAAAACTCAGTTGCTGATTTTGATATATATGGATAATTAAAGTTTTCCATATACGTAAATCCAAACATCTTTCCAAGACCTATTGCCATATCTGAGTATCCTGAAAAATCAAAATATATTTGAATAGTAAACATAATTATTCCAAACCAAGCCTCTACTACTGTTATATTTTGTAAGTTTGAATTCATATATTGAATTACAAATTCTCCTGCTAAATTTGCTATCAATACTTTTTTTGCTAATCCTACTAAAAATCTATTTATTCCATCGCTAACATCACTTATATTACTTACTCTATTTTCAATTTCATCTTCCACATCTTTATATCTAACAATAGGCCCTGCCACGAGTTGATGATATAAAGATACGTACATTAAGAATTTAGTATAACTTCTTTGTGCTTTAAAGTCTCCTTTATATACATCTATAGAATATGATAACGTTTGAAATGTATAAAATGAAATACCTATTGGTAATGAAAATCTTGGTATCTGTAAAGATAAATTAAATATAGAATTTATATTTTCATATATAAATGCGCTATATTTAAAAGTAACTAGTAAACCTAAGTTTATAACTAATGATAATATTAATCCTAACTTTGCTAATTTATTTCCTCTATTTTTTTCTATAAATAAAGCAATACAGTAATCAACAAAAGAACTAAAAATCAATAATGATATCCATATTGGTTCTCCCCAAGCATAAAATATTAATGAGAATACTATTAAAGTTATATTTTTTGCCTTTCTACTTTTAAATGCATAATACATAAATAGATTAAGAGGAAGAAATAAATATAGGAATATAGTGTTTGAAAATACCATAGTCCACCTCCATGTTTTATTTAACTTTGTATATTTAATTTACCAATTTTATGTTACATTACTGTTACAGTTAATATTTTTTATTAGTACTTTATAAACGCAAAAAAAGATTAACTTTAACGTTAACCTTTTTCTGAGTACAAATTTATTCTGGTTGATATACTGTTTTTTCACCTTTATCATATATTATTAATGAATGAGGTTTTATATTGTCATTTTCATACTTGAAGTCTTGGTCTGAGAAGTTTGCTACAACAACTAACTCATTTCCAAATTGACTCTTTTGAACTAATTTATCATCTGATAATATATCAAAACTCGTCATCTCTTCTTTTATTGCTTTTTTATTAAACTCTGACCAAACTTTAGTATGATTTGTTATTTGATCTTTATACTTATCCCATTCTACTTTATCTAAGTGATACATAGGTGGTGTATTGTATAAAATTTCTTTTAACATTCTATCACTTACTTTGTCCTTCATTTTAAAAGTACCCCATAACCATTGATGAGAAGTAACCACAGAGTCATTATATACTAATCTAAATAACGGCAATGAATACTCTTCAGATATAAATATTTTTTCATATTTTTCTTTTAATGGTATTTGTTTTGCAAATACTTCAGGCACACCACCTGTAGGAGAATAATATCTACCTACATAATACTCACTATCTTTATTTTTATTCATATCTGGATCTACCCAAGAAAATGCTGGTGTTTCTATTCCATGTGCAAATGCTATAGTTGTACTTGCAAAGTCATTTCCACCTTCTGAACCTATTACCATTTTTTCTTTATCTCTTATATAAGCCATTCTTTCAAGTCTAGCATTTAAATCTTCTTCTTGTGTTGTAGTGTGATCTTTAGAGTAATCATCATATATTTCTCCTGTTGCATCACAGTCTATGAACCAAGAATTGAATCCATATCCATCGTTTACAATTTTACCTACTCTTTGCTTTACACTTGGTAGAGATAATGTAGGGTTAAGCTTTCTTCCTTCCCCTTGGAATCCAGATAGTTTTTTTCCTTCTTTATTCTCAACTGTTGCATTTTCATATAAAGACTTATCTTCAAATGTAGCAGTACTCCATTTTTCTTTACCTGGTTCATGTATTGAATGATATGAATCATACGGACCTACTAGATAACCATATTTTTCTGCCTGTTTTACAAACTCAGGTGATATATATCCAGCCTCTATATCATCAAATCCTATCCATGCATTATCTATTCCTGATTTTTTCATATCATCAAGTACATCTATAGTATTTTGCTTTGCCCAATCTTTAGTATCTGTCGTACAGTCTTTTAGTTTAGACTTAAGTAATAGTTTATTTAATTCTACTAATTCTACTTTAGTTAAATTATCTATACCTTTTTTTATTAATGTATTTGATTTACTATCAACATTCTTAAATACATTAGCATTATAAAAATCAGTTAACAACATTACTGAATTAAAAGCTTTTACAATTTGACTCTTTTGAAACCTATCAATATAGTCTTGATTTTTTATTTGATCAAAGGCTATAATTAGTTCACTCCCATCTTCAACCTTTGTATTTAATAATTCTTTTATCCAATTCTCTAAATCTGCAGGTATTGATGCTTTAAGTTTATTCCAATTTATATCACTTTCAGTAATTATTGACTTGTCCCAATAATAAATATGAGGAGCACCATAAAGTTTTTCTATGTTTTTATTTTCTTTAGCTTTTTCCTCTAAAGATTTAAATTCGCCTTTTTCTACTATATAGTTCTTATAGGTTTTAGCTATATCTGTCGTATCTTTTTCAGTTACATATACTCTAAAACCATACTCTTTATTTTTATTTATACTTGGAAACTCATGTTTAAATGAGAAATTTATATTATTTTTAGTATCAAATTCGATTTCATTGTTGTATTTATTTTTAATAATATATGTTAATGAATATTTTTCTTTATTTACAGCAAAAAACTGCATTGAAAAATTTTCTATAACATTATATATTTGTTCATCTAAATACTCTTTCCAGTATTTGTCGTTACTTGGTATGAATTTCCCTTCATTTATAGGTAATGTATAACTTTCCCCACTTACTTTAGGCCATATAAAACTATTGTCTTCTGTTTTACTTGACTTAATATTAATATCTAAATAATTATCTTCCTTTTGAATATTAACATCTATATTTTCTTCTGGGTATGTCCAACTAACTTCGTCTTTAGAGTCTTTTAAATTGCTTACTTCTCTCTTTTCTATAGGTTCTGATAATTTTTCCTTTTTATTTTCAGATTCAATAGTTACTTCAAAATTTTCTGGATTTACATCAAATGTAAAATCTAGATTTTTTACGTTGTTGTCTTGATTTTTTACATTATTATCTTCATTATTATTGCATCCAGTTAATGATGTTGATACCACTACCATACTTAGTAGTATTGAAATTATTCTTTTCCTTTTACTCATACTATCACCTCGAGTATTATCTTAAAATAACTTTGTTACATTAATGTTACAAATAATTATCTACTTATGTATTACAAAGAAAAACTCAATTTCATCATCGTTTACTTCAACTCCATACTCAAATTTATGAGCTTCTAATATTTCTTTAACTATACTTAGTCCTAATCCAGTCCCTGATAGTTCCTTACTTCTAGATTCTTCTACTACATAAAATGGCGCCCATAAATTTTCTATTTGCTCTTTATTAATTTCACCTACACCATTTGTAACTGATAAAAATATTTCTCCACCATCCTTTAGTAAAAATACATTTATTTTATTATTAGTAGTGTATTTTATTGCGTTACTTATTAAGTTGTTTATTACAATTTCTATACTACTTTCATCTGCATTAATTATAAATTCATCTTTATCTATGTTTATATTCATATCAATTTTATTCTCTTCAATTAATATTTCATATTTTTTTATAGTATTTAATAGTTTTTCTTTTAAATCAAAAGTATTTAAATTAATTTCTTTTTTTTCATACTTTGCCCAATATAGCAATGTATTTATAATTTCTGTTAGATTTTCACTTTGTTCTATTATTGTATCTAAAAAAGTCTCATCATCTATTCCATCTTGAATCCCCATTGCATATGCCTTAATTAAGGCTACAGGTGTTTTCATTTCATGGGATGCATCTGATATAAATCTTTTAAGACTCTCATTTTTATCATTCAGTTCATTGTGAGCTTTTTCTAAACGTACACTCATTTTATTAATACTATTAGCCAACTCTTCAATTTCATCATTTGTTTTTATTTCTTCTGTTCTAAAGTTTAACATTGATATATCTTCAGACAGTTTATTTAATTTTTTAATTGGTTTAATTATTCTATTCGATAATATAAATGTAAGTAAAACTATTATTAATACTGAAATTGAACTCATTATAATATTAAATTTATTTACAATTTGTATGGTTTCTTGGGAATGTTCTATTGTTGTTGCTACTGCAAATATATAGTTGTCTTTCTTTATAAACTTTACTAATAAGCTATATGTTGATTTACCTTGATTATATATTCTGTTTACACTTTCATTATTTAGTCTAAATAATACATCTCTTGATATCCAAAACTTTTTTAAACTTATTCCTTTCTTCCAAAACTCATAATTTATAGATTCACTAATATCTTCTTCTACTTTATTTGAAGTCATATTAATAGGAGTATAAACAATTGTTACATTATCATTATTTTCAATATCATTTATTTTAGAAATAATTTCACTTGATGTAAGCTTATCCATTTCATTTCCTAATTCATTTATTATATTCTTTTTTTCATATAAGTAGTATTTATGAATAAAAAGGTTATTAATTATCAAAGAAGCTACTGATACAAGTACTACAGCTACACATATACTTATAGATAGTTTTTTATTTAATTTAGTCATCTATATTCTCCAGGCTATATCCAATACCTCTATGTGTAGTTATTATATCTTCTCCAATTTTTGCTCTTAATCTTCTTATATGAGTATCTACCGTTCTATCATCTCCAAAGTAATCCATTCCCCACACCAAATTTAACAACTTTTCTCTAGAAAGTATAATTCCTTTGTTATCAACTAAACATTTTATAAGCTCTAATTCCTTTTTTGTAAGATTAATTTCTTCGTCATGTTTAAATACTTTATTGCTTTTAAAATCTATCTTTAGGTTTTTTATTTTTAATAATTCTGATGTTCCTGTTAATTTTTTTGCCCTTAATATTAATATCCTTGGATCAAATGGTTTTCTTATATATTCATCTGCTCCAATATTTAATGCTTTTAACTCGTCTTCAGTTTGACTTTTGGCAGTTAGCATCAAAACTTTTGTGTTGCTATTTTCTTTAATCTCTCTACAAACCTGTAATCCATCTTTTTTAGGCATCATCCAATCCAGTATTGCTAAGTCAATTTTATTATTATAAAAAATATCTAAAGCTTCTTCTCCATCTTTAGCGCTAAGTACATTATATCCATCTTTATTAAAATATGCCTTGAGTATTTTTAGCATATTAACTTCATCATCTGCTATTAATATATTCATTTTATTGCCCTTTCTGTTTTACTCTAATTTTATCTTAGCTTTGTTACATTTGTGTTACATTTATTTTTTTAAATGAATATATTCACCTTTTTGTATAGCTTGTTCCAAATACTTGTATCTGCTCTTTCTATTTCATTAGTAGCAATTGAATCAACTAGATTTAGCATTATATATTCACATTCTTTTATTATTTTTTTATTTTTCTTTTTATCAAATACAAAGTTATTATCATAGTAGTCTATAATTCCTTCTACTTCTAATAGTAATGTTGCTATATCATATTCACATGCTACTTCATTTCTTGCTATAATGTTTTTGCTACCTCCGTGATATTCTGAAATTTCTACCCATTTATGATTTTTTAAACTTTGATATACTATTGCGCCTAACTTCTTAGAGTTTTCACGTATTTCAAATTTAACGCCTTGATTCGTTGGATATAACATTGATATACCTCTTTCATTTCTTTGGTGAAAATCTATCATATAATCTATTTTATATTTTCTTAATACATTATAATGCAATGCTTGTGTTTCTGGTTGGGTTTTACTAAAATGGTCTCTATTTAAGTCAACTTGATTGTAGTTAAATCTAATAGGTACTCCATCCACTCCTTCTGCACCATCTACATTTAATCTTGGAATTATTAATATGTTAACGTTATGGATTAAAAACTTATTGTTTTTGTTATTTTTTGATAATTTCTTTATAAAGTTTAATGCACTTTGTGTTGGTAAACCTTCATTTCCATGTTGTTGAGTTAGTATTAAAATAGTTGGATTTTGTGGATTATATTTACCCAATTTTACTAAATATATGTCCTTTTTGTTTACTGATTTACCTATTATTTCAAGTTTAATATGCTCAGAACTTTTTTCTAAGTTTTTCAATTCAGACACCATATCATCATAACTTGTAAGTCCATAATCTTCCGCTTTATTTTCTAAGATTACTTCGGCATAGCTTATATTTATTATACTAATTGCCATTATTATTAAAATAAAGATAAATATACTTTTTTTCAACCTCATTACCTCCATATTTTATAAATAATAAAATATATTTTGTCTTATTTTATGAAAAAAACACTTGTTAAACTCTAACTTACCATTTGTAATTTAATTCCATTTTGTATATACTTATTGTTGTCAAAATAAAATATTATTTATGATTTAATATAAATATTTTCAGACTAAATTTTCGAAATGTGGTGAGCTTATTATGGAAAATCTTATTTTATCTTTTAACGTTGTCCTACCTATATTTCTTACAATGTCCCTTGGATATGTAATTAAGAAATTAAATATGTTTAATGATATAACATTAGATACTATGAACAAAATTACATTTAAAGTATTTTTACCTGTATTATTATTTTATAATGTTTATCAAACAGATTTATCTCATGTATTTAACCCCAGATTAATTAGTTTTACCGTTCTATGCGTTCTAGTTATATTTGTAGTTTCTTGTTTTTTTATACCTATCATTGAAAAAGATAGTAGAAAACGAGGTGTTTTAGTTCAAGCTTTATTTAGAAGTAATTTTGTAATATTTGGTATACCAGTTACTCAAGCATTATTTGGACAAGAAGGTACAGGTGTTGCATCTATGTTAATCGCTATAATTGTACCTTTATTCAATTTCTTAGCCGTGTTTTCATTAGAGATTTATAGAGGTGGAAAAATAAATTTAAATAAAATCTTTGTTAGTATTATTACTAATCCTCTTATTATAGCTTCAGCTATAGGACTAAGTTTTTTATTCTTAGGCCTAACTCTTCCTTCTCCAGTAGAAAAAACAGTAAACGATATAGCTAAAATGGCTACCCCTATGGCATTTATATTATTAGGTGGATCATTTAGGTTTTCAGCATTTAGTTTATATATAAAACAATTATTTATAGGTGTTTTAGGAAGACTTGTTATAATACCAACTATAGTACTTTTTATTGCTATTTTACTAGGATTTAGAGATATTGAATTAGCTTGTTTACTTGCAGTTTTTGCTTCTCCTACAGCAGTTTCGTCCTTTACAATGGCATTACAAATGGATGGTGATAGTGAATTGGCAGGTCAAATAGTTGTTTTTACATCTGCTCTTAGTGTTATAACTGTATTTTTATGGATATTTATTTTTAAACAACTGATGCTAATATAATCTTTATATAGTTAAAAGGCTAGATATTAATCTAGCCTTTTAAACAACTTATCCCAAGAACTGTTGGTCCAGAGTGACACGCAACGCATGGTCCTATCTGTAATGTGTATACATTTTTAGGATTTAATTCTTCTTTTATTTTTTCAATAAATTTATCTCTAATTTCAGTATCATCAGCATACCCTACATATACATCTTTATCACTAAAATCCTCACCAACTTGTGATTTAAGCTCTTCTATTAGCTTTGGCATTATTTTTTTACTGCCTCTAACTTGATTTTTCTGTACTACTAGTCCATTTTCTATTTTTAATATAGGCTTTATGCTAAGTAAATTTCCAATAGCAGCTTTTGTTCCTGATATTCTTCCACCCTTTTGTAAATAATCAAGGTTATCAACTGAAAAATACACTTCTACTTTATTTTTTAATTCTTCTAATTCTTTCATTATTTCTTTTATATCAGTTCCTTTAGATGCCATTTCAGCAGCTGCCTTTATCAGCATGCCTCCACCTATAGATAATGTATAAGTATCAAATATATTAATATCGCCTTCTAAATCACTTTTAGCTAACATAGCTGATTGATATATTCCTGATGCTGCTGATGATCCAGCCATATATAATACTGTTTTACCTTCATTTATATATTTTTCGAAAACTTCCTTATATGTAATATAAGTTATTTGTGATGTAGATGGCATACTCTCTGTATTTTTTAATAGGTTGTAAAACTCATTCCCATCTATATCTACACCTGCTCTGTACTCTTTATCGTCAAATATCATTGTAACAGGTAGTATTTCTATGTCATATTTTTCAATTATTTCCTTTGATACATCATTCATTGAATCACAAATTATTTTAATATTGCTCATTTTTTAAAACTCCCTTTTCTATTTATAAAACGTAGTTCCTAAAAACTGAAATCTAAGAAAAATTTTAGATTTCTTATGTTGAATGTTAATTAATATAATTATATCATATATTTTATTATATATTTATGCAAAATGTAATATAATCTTCTCTACCTCTTTTAAACTATAAATAACAATTTAAGTTCTAATTTATAAGTTAGATTTAATATAATAATAAAGAAAATAAATTCCTTAGGAGGGATTAATTTGAAAAGAGGTATAAATAGTTATCCCAAAAATCTATATAGATTTCATATTAATAGTGGAAGACAAGATTGTGAGATTTTTTATGCGTATAGCGAATTATCATCTATTGAATTAAGTGACTATCTTGCTGATAATCTTTATTTAATCTTGTCTGATGAATCTATCTTTAAAAGTACTATAATTCCTTCATCTAGAATTATATATGTAGAAGAAATATCGGCTAAAAATACTAATGGTGATAGAGTTTATCATTACGACGGTATAAAAGATTCGAAGTGTAGTTATGATAGTACCATTGCCTATAGATTAATTACTAGTTTTTAGTAAAAAATTCTTTTATAAGTATAAAAAACTGCTATATTAGCAGTTTTTTATTTATATCCTAATTTGCCATTTAGTACCTTCTCTGGTATCTAATAATTCTATATTTTTCTCTAGTAATAAATCCCTTATCTTATCTGATTTATCAAAATCTTTATTCTTTCTAGCTTCTTTTCTTTCTTCTATTAAACTATTTATCCAAGATATAGTTTCATCATCTAAATCATTTTTCTTTAATTCAACTAATCCTAGACCTAAGACTTTATCAAAATCTCTAATTAGATTTTCTTTTTCTAAATTATTTAAATTATTATCCTTTATAACTTCATATAAAATTGTAAATCCATTGGCTATGTTTAAATCATCATTTATTTGTTTTGTAAATCTAATTTTATAATCATTTATTAATGATTCATTAATATTATCGTCCTTATTTATATTCAATAATATATTTTCAATTTTATTATTTAATGATTCTAGGCTTTTTTTAGCTTCACTTAGTCTATCATAACTAAATACTAATGGTTTTCTATATTTAGATTGTAGGACATAATATCTATAATCAAGTGAAGAGAATCCATCAGCTATAATTTTATTAAGTGTTAAAAACTCACCACTAGATTTACTCATCTTACCTCCATCTAGTATTAAAAATTCACCATGCATCCAATAATTTACCCACTTATGCCCTATAACCCCTTCAGACTGTGCGATCTCATTGGTATGGTGTACTGGTATATGGTCTACTCCTCCACAGTGAATATCAATATGCTCACCCAAATATTTTAATGCCATTGCCGAACATTCAATATGCCACCCTGGAAATCCTACTCCCCAAGGTGACTCCCATTGAAGTATATGATTTTCAAATTTTGAATTTCCAAACCATAGTACAAAATCAAGAGGATTTTTTTTATGTTCATCTACCTCTATTCTTGCACCCGCCTGAAGCTCTTCTATGTTTAAGTTGGCTAATTTATAATAATCATCAAATTTATCTATAGAAAAATAAACATTATTATTTGCAAAGTAAGTGTACCCATTTGCTTCTAATTCTTTTATTACATTAATAATTTCATTAATATGATCTGTTGCTCTACTTAGTGTTGTTGGCATTTTTATATTTAGCTTATCTAAATCCTTTAAAAATTCACCTTCATAATATCTAGCTATTTCTAATACAGATTTATTCTCACGCTTTGCCCCTAGTTGCATTTTATCTTCACCTTCATCTGCATCTGATTGCAAATGACCAACATCAGTAATATTCATAACATGATTTACTGTATAACCATTATACTCTAATACTCTTTTTAAAACGTCTTCAAATATATACGTTCTTAAGTTCCCTATATGAGCAAAATTATATACAGTAGGACCACATGTATACATGCTAACCTTGTCTTCTTCAATAGATTTAAATATATCTTCTTTTCTTGTTAAAGTATTATATAGTTGTAGTTTCATACTGCCCCTCCTTTTTTATATAAAAATTAAAAATACTGCAAAATATATACTATTTTATAAATAAAATAGTACAGTACCCTGCAGTTTATTTTAACAATTATTCCACTTTTTATAGGAACTAAAATTAACATAGTACTGCCGTCATTTTAAACTTTATATATTTTTTAATATATTTTTTAAAACAGCAGCAACAATACATCATTTTAATTTCCTCCTTAATTATGTTATTAACTTTATTGTATTCTAATTTATACCAAAAGTTAACTATTTATACAACATTATTTGATTAATTTTCCATCCATGTTATATTTACCTGGACTTAGATTCCAATCAGATACATTTATAGTTGAATTATATGGTTCACAGCTAATACCTAATATCTTATTATTATCAGCTATTATATAAATAATAGTACTATCTATATTGTCTCCCTTTTTTTCATCTATTACATGATTTTTAACTAGTAATGTATATTTTGTAAAATAATATTTATCTAACTTATCTGTATTAATTTTATAAGTATCAATCTCTTCATCTGTAACAAAGTAATCATTTTTAGTATCTATACTTATTAAATCTAAATCATTTTCTTTTACAACTTCCTTTACTATGTTTGGTGCTAATAACCATATTGAAAATTTATCATAGGCTATAGAGTATCCACATAGTATTATACCTACTAATAATCCTATTGCCTTACTTTTTGGTTTTATTGTTTTATACTCATTTAGTTTATCATCTCTAATTTGTAAGTAAAAATTAGCATAACATAAATTCATATAAGGTGCTACCCAAACAGTAGCTATTCCAAATGTAATTCCAACTAAAAATATCCATCCAATAAAGCTTAACTCAAATATAATAAAGTCTATTAAATTACCTTTCATTAAGTGGATTGATTTTTTTATGGCTTCAATTAAAGATACATTTTTTTTATCTGCAACTATATATTCAACTTGAGAAAACAATACCATAAAAACTATATTAGTTATTCCTGATATTGATGTAACCATTAAAACTATTTGCTTACTATCTTTTAACATTAGAATCGGTACTAATATTAGCGGAGTAGTAAATAATGCAATTATAAATAATTGAAGTACTGTTACACCGTATACTTGGTATAGTTTATTAAATCCTTTTAATAAATCTCTTACCTTTATTTCTCTTTCATTTATACAGTTTAAATTCATCATCATTAATCCTATTGTTAATGGCATTCCAATAAGCAATGTTAACACAGAAACTACCACTGATACTGTATATGAATTAATGATATATCCTTGTATTATACCTGGTAATGATGAAACTATACTAACTATTAAGTTCGCTATTACTAATGTAGTCATATTCGAATTGAGTTGCTGTTTTGAGCTTTGTTTTATTATGATCCTTCTTTCAGTTCTGGTCATACTAATCTCTCCTTTAACTTTCAAACTAAACTATATCATAGTTTAATTATATATAAACATAACTCAATTCGCATTGATATTAGATAAAATATATTTTTATAAATTAATAAGACTTAGTCATAATATATTGATCTATAATTGTTAGCTCACCATCTTCATTTATATCAGCTAATGTTTGCACACCGCCTAATTTTTCTAGATAATCATCTACTCTAAATCCTTGTTGTATTAATAAACTATAGTGCTCTTTATTTGGTAATTTAATTGGAAAAATATTATCTATGCTATATGTAATATTATTTTTAATATTATCTTTAACCTCATTATATTCTCCATATGTATTGTTTATGTAGTTCTTATTTGTATTATTTATATCAACCATATATACTTCTTTTGTATTTTCACAAACTATTTGTACTTTATATTCATCTAAACAATTTATTTTATAATTTATTTTATTACAGCAGTTTTTATTGTCAAATATTAAATCTAAATTATTATGTTCATATTTGAATATCTTAATTGTACCAAATGCTCCATACTTATTATAATCTCCAACTAAAAGTATCTCCTTAGAATTTGAACTTGTTATATCTGTAGTGAAAATATTAAAATTTGCACCACTTTCCTCTAATTTAAATTCTTCTCTTTTACCATCTTTAAACTCAATGATAATTGAAATTTCTTTAAAATAGTTATAATCCTTTCCAAATGTGATACCTGCTAGAACAACTTTTTCATCATACTCATCCTCATTGATGTCTGTATATATTGTTCTAATTATTTTTTGTTCTTGGTAAGTACTCATAAGCCCCTCCTAATAATATAGAATTTTAGTGAATCTTTAGTTAAAAATTACAGATAATAGTTAGATTTAGTACTACACATTTAATATATTAATTCTAATATTATTATATTCCACATTATTATTCTTGAATTGTTCATTAAATTTAACATAAATTCTGGTGCCATTTATCATAATAATATAAATTTATATAGTTAAATTTCATTAATTATTCTATATTTACTAATTTATATATATTTATGATTTGATTTGTATTAATAATATATATGTTAAAATTACGCTATTTGGGTATATAATAATATTATTAATATAACGAGGTGACAAAATGATATCAATAATTTCTCCAACTACAACGATGAATTTCGATAAAGATATAAAAATCGACCAATTTTCCAAACCATTCTTTTATGATGATATTGAGTATTTAACAAGTATATTAAAATCATTGTCAATTGATGAGGTTTCTAATTTAATGAATTTAAGTTTAGATTTATCTACTTTAAATTATGAAAGATATAGTAAATTAGGCTCTAGTGAAAATCCTATTAAACAAAGTATATTAGCTTTTGATGGTGAAGTATTTAATTGTATGAATGTATCTAACTTTGATAATGATGATATTGAATTTTCTAATAATCATCTAAGAATTTTATCAGGACTTTACGGTGTATTAAAGCCATTAGACCTTATTGAACCCTATAGACTTGAGATGAAATCTAAGCTAAATAATAAAGATGGAAAAGATTTATATAAGTTTTGGAAATCTAAAATAACGAATTATTTAATAAGTGAATTAGACAAAGAAAGCAATAATACTTTAGTTAACTTAGCTTCTTCTGAGTATTTAAAATGTATAGATTTGAAACTACTATGTCAAAACCATAATTTTGTAGATATTGTTTTTAAAGAGTATAATCCTTTAAAGGACACATATACAGTAAAAGGCTTATACGCTAAAAAAGCTCGTGGTTATATGGTATCTTATATAGTTAAAAATAAAATTGATAGTGTA
>JBOFYV010000044.1:0-17063 GCA_051654865.1 Peptostreptococcaceae bacterium | reverse complement strand
TTACAGGAAGAAAAATAATAATAGATACTTACGGTGGATACTCTAGACACGGTGGAGGAGCATTCTCAGGAAAGGATCCTACAAAAGTTGATAGATCAGCTGCATATGCTGCAAGATACGTAGCTAAAAATATAGTTGCAGCAGGACTTGCAGATAAATGTGAAATAGAATTAGCATATGCTATAGGTGTAGCTAAGCCATTATCTATATTCATAGATACATTTGGAACTGGAAAAGTAGATGAAGAACTATTAGTAGAATTAGTTAATAAGTACTTCGATTTAAGACCAGGTGCAATAATAAGAGACTTAGATTTAAGAAGACCTATATACAAGCAAACAGCAGCTTACGGACACTTAGGTAGAACTGATATAGATTTACCTTGGGAAAAAACAGATAAAGCTGAAATATTAAGAAAAGAAGCATTAGGACAATAGTTAAAAAATCACCCTTTAAAGTAAGTTTACTTTAAGGGGTGATTTTATTTGCAATAATAAGGTATAATAATTACAACTTGGGTATAGGATAGAAATATTATTTGTTTTAGGAGAGTAAGTATGGAAAGAATAGAAGGCATGATAAGTGATATAGTTTTTAAAAATGAAGACAACGGATATACCATAGCTCATTTAGCAAATTCAGATAATGAAGTTGTAATAGTTGGATGTATGCCCACATTATCAGTAGGAGAGAGTATAGAAGTTGAAGGCAAATGGATAAATCATAAAATATATGGTACTCAATTTGAAGTAAATAAATTTATGCCTGTAACTCCAACATCTTTAGAGGGTATATATGTATATTTATCATCTGGTATGATACATGGAATCGGAGAAAAGATGGCAAAAAGAATAGTGGATAAGTTCGGTGTTAATACTTTAGAAGTTATTCAAAATGCTCCTGAGAGGTTAAAAGAGATAGAGGGTATAGGTAGCAAAAAAATAAATCAAATAGTTAAGAGCTATGAGGAAAATAGGGAGTTGAGAAATATAATAATAGAACTTTCTCCTTATGGAATTACACCTAACTATTGTATGAAAATATACAAAAAATATAAAAATAAGGCTATAGAAACCATAAATAAAAATCCATACAAACTAGCGGAAGATATTAGAGGCATTGGATTTAAAATAGCAGATAATATTGCTGGGAATATAGGTATAGAAAAAAATTCTAAAGATAGGGTATCGCAAGGAATACTCTATACACTGAATCAATCTCTAGGAAGTGGACATACTTATTTACCTAAAAATGTACTTATTCAAGATGCAGTAAAATTGCTAGAGGTAAATGCTATATTAGTGGAAGAGTGTATTATGGGTCTGGCTTATGACCAAAAAGTCCATATAGAAAAACTAAATAAGGATGAATTAATATATTTAATACCGTACTACTTATCTGAAAATGGTGTTTGTAAACAAATAATAAAGTTATCCCAGTGCGAATTTGAAAACTTAAATATTGATATAGATAAAGAAATAAAAAGAGTTGAGAAAGAAGAAAGTATAGAATTAGCTCAAAATCAGTATCTAGCAGTTAAAGAAGCTATAGAAAGTGGCGTTGTAATAGTAACAGGTGGACCTGGGACAGGTAAAACAACTACTATAAATACAATAATAAAGGTATTTGAAAATAATAATAAAGAAGTCGTCTTAGCAGCTCCTACTGGTAGAGCTGCGAAGAGAATGAGTGAGACTTCAAATAAAGAAGCAAGAACAATACATAGACTTTTAGAGATGGGATATGCAACAGATAGTGATGAACTTCAATTTATGAAAAATGAAGAAGAACCAATAAAAGCGGACGTAATAATTATAGATGAAGTATCTATGGTAGACATACTACTGATGTATAGTCTATTAAGAGCAATAAAACCAGGAACGAGAGTAATATTAGTTGGAGATAGTGATCAATTACCTTCGGTAGGTGCAGGAAATGTTTTAAAAGATATGATAGAGTCTAATGTAATAAATGTAGTTAGATTAAATGAAATATTTAGGCAAGCAAGAGAAAGTATGATAGTAGTCAATGCACATAAAATAAACAATGGAGAACCTCTACATTTAAATTCAAAGGGAAAAGATTTCTTCTTTATAAGAAAAGATACAAATGAAGATATAATGTCAGAGATTATAAGTGTAGTAAATGAAAGGTTACCTAAGTTTTATAAATTAGATAAATTAAAAGATATACAGGTACTAGCATCTATGAGAAAAGGTGATTTAGGTGTATCAAATTTAAATGCTGAACTACAAAAATATCTTAATAAACCAGAAAAATTTAAAGTAGAAGAGACCTTTTCGAAGAGAACCTTTAGGGTTGGAGATAAGGTCATGCAGATAAAAAATAACTATACGAAGAAGTGGGAAACAGAAGATAGAAGTGATAGTGGTGAAGGTGTATACAATGGAGATATTGGATATATCTATCATATAGATAAAGATAAGAAAAAGGTATATGTAATATTTGACCAAATAAAAATAGTATCTTATGGATATGATGAATTAGATGAATTAGATCATAGTTTTTGTACTACAATACATAAAAGTCAAGGAAGTGAATTTCCTGTTGTAGTTATTCCTGTAACTTGGGCACCACCAATGTTGTTAAGTAGAAATTTATTATATACAGCTGTAACAAGAGCAAAGAAACTAGTAGTATTAGTAGGAGATGTTAAGTATTTAGAATATATGATAAAAAATAATAGAACTAATGATAGATACTCTAATTTATCCAACAAACTAAATAAGTTTAAGCAAGAAGGGTTGATAGTTAAGTAAATATGGAAAAATATATGCAAAATTTTTATAAATTAATTAAGGAGGTATTAGATACTATTCTTGAATTTATATACCCAGAAAATATAAGTTGCATATTATGTGATAGACCTATACAAAAAAACAATACATACTCGATGTGCAAAGAGTGTTTTACCAATATTCATTTTATATTGGATGGATGTGTAAAGTGTGGAAAACCTATAGTTAATTATTCTCTAGAGCAGCAATCAATAGATGGATGTGGATATTGTCAGAATAAAACTTTTTATTTTGATAAAGCAGTATCTTGTCTAGAATATGATAATCTTAGTAAAGAGATTATATTTAAATTTAAATATAGCAATCAAACATATATGAGCAAATATATAGCACTTATTATGAAAGAAAAATTAGAACTAGAAAATTTAAAATTTGACTATATACTGTATGTACCTCTTCATAAAAGGAGACAAAATAAAAGGGGTTTTAATCAGTCTCAAAAAATTGCTAAGAATTTAGGCAAACTCATCGAAGTTCCTGTAATAGATGTTTTGGTTAGAAAGGAATATACAAAAAGGTTATTCAAATTAAAAAAGTCAGAAAGGCAAAAGGAATTAAAAAACGCATTTATATTAAAACATAATATATATGAATTGAAAAATAAAAATATATTATTAGTAGATGATATATTTACTACAGGAACTACAGTAAATGAAATATCAAAAATGTTAAAATTGGATGGTATAAACAAGGTATTTGTTTTGTCTATGTTAACAGGAAGTAATTAATACTATACTTTAGAATAAATTACTATTGACATAAATCTCATGAAATATTAAAATATAACAAGTGATATTTAGGTCTGTGGTTGAAAGTCCAAGCCAGTCGCAGGCAAAGGGATCCACGTAAGTTAACACTAAAAATTGGGTTAATGATCATGGTGCGGCTTAGAAGTAAGACCTACCGATACAAAATCGAGAGAGCTAGTAGTGCGGCGAACCCAAGCGAACCCTCCAGTAGGCGAGTGTGGGGTCAAAAACCAGGTCAGCTAAGTATCATATAAAGTACCTTTTAGAGGTGCTTTTTTTATGCCCAAAATGTAAATTAAAGATTAAAAATATGAAAAAAATTACATTAATTACATAATATATATAAAATATAAAAAAACGACAAAAATACTAAAAAACATTATTTTACGACATAAATACACAAATTAATAACAGTTAGTGTTGATAATTGTGGATATATATAAATCAATAAATAGCTAAATATACACAAAAACAAAGTTATTAACAATTTTATCCACATTGTCCACAGGGTATTATGTTTATATTAATCCACAAAATAAACAATAGATTCATAATTAACATATAAATTAATATGCTTTAGTTGAATATATTAAATTAAAAAGTTAAAAATAAAATAAAGGATTTTATATATGAAGACAGAATTTAATATTAAAGTATAAAATAATATACTGGTATAACTGAAGGGAGATGTTCTTATGAATATAATAATATCTGGAAAACAAATGAATCTTACAGAGGGAATTAAAGGTGCAATAGAAGAGAAACTAGGAAGATTGGATTTCTACCTTCATCCAGAGACAGATGTTAAGGTTACAGTTAGTGCAAAAAAGGCTAGACAAAAAGTAGAAGTAACTATAATTCCAATAAGTGGACCAATAATAAGAGCAGAAGATATAGAAGAAAATTTATATGCAGCAATAGATGTTGTATATGATAAACTAAATAAGCAATTAAGAAGATATAAAAATAGATTAAAAGATAAACATCAAAGTAATCAAAGTATTAGATTTGAAAATATAGACGACTCTGCATATGAAGAAGATTTTGATAATGAAAATAATGATAATATAGAAATAGTTATAGAAAGAAATAAAAAATTTGATATGAAACCAATGAGTGCAGAGGAAGCTGTATTACAAATGGAATTAATAGAACATGACTTCTATATGTTTAGAAATATAGATACAGATGAAGTATCTATAGTATATAAACGTAAAAATGGTGGATACGGAATGATAGAGCATGAATAAGAAAATTTAAGTTTTAATGTAAAGCTATCAATAAATTTAATTATTGATAGCTTTTTTTAGTAAATAATACTACCATATAGTGTTTTTATGGTAAAATGAAATATATTACAAAAAAAACGTTGGGAGGCATATTAAACATGAGTTTTTTAGATAATTTATTTAATATGGCAGATAAAAAAGAATTAAAAAAGTTTAATAAGATTGTTGATAGTATAGATTCGTTAGAGAGTAAATTTGGATCAATGTCTGATAAAGAGCTTAAGAATATGACTGATATATTTAAGGATAGATTAGAAAAAGGGGAAACACTAGATGATATATTACCAGAAGCTTTTGCGACAGTAAGGGAAGCATCTAAAAGAGTATTAGGAATGAGACATTATAGAGTTCAGCTAATAGGGGGAATAGTTCTTCATCAAGGAAGAATAGCTGAAATGAAAACTGGGGAAGGTAAAACACTAGTTGCAACTGCTCCAGTATATCTTAATGCGCTTACAGGAAAAGGTGTACATGTAATCACAGTAAATGATTATTTAGCTAAACGTGATAAAGAACAAATGGGGAAAGTATATGAATTTTTAGGAATGACAGTAGGAGTAATTGTTCATGGACAAAACCCACAAGTAAGAAGAGAACAATATCAATGTGATATAACTTACGGAACAAATAATGAATATGGATTTGATTATCTGAAAGATAATATGGTAATACATAAAGAGCAAATGGTTCAAAGAGATTTAAATTATGCTATAGTGGATGAGGTCGATTCTATATTAGTAGATGAAGCAAGAACACCGCTTATTATATCTGGACCAGGGGATAAATCTACTCACTTATATGCAGATGCTAATACGTTTGTATTAACATTAAAGCCTGAGAATTATGAAATAGATGAAAAACAAAAGTCAGTTTCTTTAACTGAGTCAGGAATACAAAAAGCAGAAGTTTACTTTAACGTAGAAAACATAACTGATGTAGCTCATATAGAATTATATCACCACATAAATCAAGCTTTAAAAGCTCATTGTATAATGAAACGTGATGTTGACTATGTTTCAAAAGATGGTGAAATAATAATAGTTGATGAATTTACAGGGAGACTGATGTTTGGTAGAAGATACTCAGAAGGATTACACCAAGCGATAGAAGCAAAAGAAGGTCTAAAGATACAAAGAGAATCTAAAACTTTAGCGACAGTTACATTCCAAAATTACTTTAGAATGTATAATAAGTTATCAGGGATGACAGGTACTGCTAAAACAGAAGAAGAAGAATTTAAAGCAATATACAGAATGGATGTTGTTCAAATACCAACAAATAAAGAAGTTCAAAGAGCTGACTTAGCTGATGCTGTATATAAGAATACTAAAGGTAAATTTAATGCAGTAGTTGAAGATATAATAGAAAGACATAAAATCAATCAACCGGTATTAGTTGGTACAGTTTCAATTGAAAACTCTGAACTATTATCTCAACTTTTAAAAAGAAGAGGCGTTAAACATGAAGTATTAAACGCTAAGCATCATGACAAAGAAGCTGAAATAGTTGCACAAGCTGGTAGATTAGGAGCTGTTACAATAGCAACTAATATGGCAGGTCGTGGTACAGATATAGTACTTGGAGGAAATCCGACGTTCTTGACTAAAAAAGAAATGAAAAGATTAGGATATGATGAAGTAATAATAAATAGAGTGGATGCTTCATTAGAAGGTATAGATAGAGAAGGAAATGAAGAATTATTTGAAGCAAGAGCTAAATATGAAGAACTATATGCAAACTTTAAAAAACAAACGCAAGAAGAGCAAGCAAAAGTTTATGAAGCAGGTGGTCTTGCTATAATAGGTACAGAGAGACATGAGTCTAGAAGAATAGATAATCAGTTAAGAGGACGTGCTGGTCGTCAAGGTGACCCAGGTAGCTCAAGATTCTACATATCGTTAGATGATGACTTAATGAGATTATTCGGAAGTGAAAGAATATCTTCGGTAGTAGAAAAGATAGGATTAGAAGAGGATATGCCTATAGAGCACAAGATGTTAACTAAATCTATAGAAGGTGCTCAAAAGAAAGTAGAAGGAAGAAACTTTGGTATAAGAAAACACGTACTTCAATATGATGACGTTATGAATAAGCAAAGAGAGACTATCTATACAGAAAGAAGAAGAGTTTTAGAAGGTGAAAACCTACAAGAACAAATTCAAAATATGATACATTCGATAATAGAAAATGCAGCACAGGCTTATGTAACAGAGAGTGGATTAGATGTAGATGGATTTAAAGATTACCTATATCATACATTTATGCCAAAAGGTAGTATAGAAATAGAGAATATAGAAAAACTTAATACTACGGAAGTTGTAGAAGCTGTGTATGAAATAGCTATGAAAATATACAATGGAAAAGAAGAAAGAATAGGATCAGATAGAATGAGAGAAGTAGAGAGAGTTATACTTCTTCAATCAGTTGACAACCATTGGATAGATCATATAGATGCTATGGATCAGCTACGTCAAGGTATAGGACTTCGTGCAATAGGACAACAAGATCCGGTTATAGCATATACAAATGAAGGTTTTGAAATGTTCAATGAAATGAATACTCATATACAAGAAGATACAATAAGATATTTATTTAATATAACTATAGAAGAACCAGTAGAAAGAAAACAAGTGATAGATGTTGATCATCTATCGTCTAACCTAGATGAAGATGCAGATAATAAAACTGTTAAAAAAGAAGACACAGTAGGAAGAAATGATGATTGCCCTTGCGGAAGTGGGAAAAAATACAAAAAATGTTGTGGCAAATAATTTTTGGAGGGTTACATGTTAAATATACAAGAGTATAGAAACAGCGTTAAGACTTTAGACGCAAATATAGACGAAATGAGGGTTTCTCTTTGACATTGCTTCATTAGAAACTAAAATTAAAGATAATGAAGAAAAAATGAATGAGCAAGATTTTTGGAATGACAATGAACTTGCTCAAAAAGTTCTTCAAGAAAATAAAGCGCTTAAAGAAACCGTAGAAGAATACAATTCATTAAAAGAAGCATTAGAAGAAATTGAAGTTTTAATTGAATTAGGATTAGAAGAAAGTGATGAGTCTATTGAAAAAGATATAGAGCAATCTATAAAATCACTAGAAAAAGAAATAGATATTGTAAGAATAAAGACTCTCTTAAGTGGAGAGTATGATAAAAATAATGCAATACTGTCTATAAATGCAGGTACAGGTGGATTAGATGCTCAAGATTGGGCTCAAATGTTACTTAGAATGTATATAAGATGGGGAGAAGCTAAAGGATATAAAGTCAAAATACTAGATATGTTATCTGACCCTGAAGCCGGAATAAAAAGCGCAACACTACTTATAGAAGGTCTAAATGCTTATGGATATTTAAAAAGTGAAAAAGGAGTTCATAGAATAGTTAGAATATCTCCTTTTGACCCATCAGGCAAAAGACATACATCATTTGCATCTATTGATGTTATACCAGAACTAGATGAAAGTATACAAATAGATATAAATCCTGCTGACTTAAAAATAGATACTTATAGAGCATCAGGAGCAGGTGGGCAACATGTAAATACTACTGATTCAGCAGTAAGAATAACTCATATTCCAACTGGTGTAGTGGTACAATGCCAAAATGAAAGATCTCAGCATAAAAATAAGGATACTGCTATGAGAATGCTTATGGCTAAACTTATAGAACTTAAAGAGCTTGAGCAAAAAGAAAAAATTGAAGATATACAAGGTAAGTATTCGCAAATAACTTGGGGAAGTCAAATAAGATCATATGTATTCCAACCATATAAACTGGTAAAAGATCATAGGACTAATGCAGAATTCGGAAATGTAGATAGTGTTATGGACGGAAATATAGACTTATTTATAAATGAATATTTAAAAGTAAATAAATCACAGAAATAATGTAAAAGGGGCTTGAGAATTTAATTCTCGAGCCTTATTTTACAGTCAATTAAATTATAAAAACATAGGAAGAGGGATTTGAATGAATATAAATGATATATTAAAAAATCAATTTAATTTAAGAGATGAACAAATAAATAATACAATAAAACTTATAGATGAAGGTAATACAATACCATTTATAGCTAGATATAGAAAAGAAATGACAGGAGAAATGAGTGATGTTACATTAAGAGAATTTTATGAAAAGCTTATATATCTAAGAAATTTACAAAGTAGAAAAGAAGATGTAATAAGAATAATAGATGAACAAGGAAAGCTTACGGATGAAATAAAGATTAATGTTGAAAATGCAAAAACACTTCAAGAAGTAGAAGATATTTATGCTCCATATAAGCAAAAGAAAAGAACTAGAGCTACTATAGCGAAAGAAAAGGGGCTAGAAACACTGGCTTTAGCTATATTAAATAGTAATATAGTGAATATAGAAGAAGAAACTAAAAAATATATAAATGAAGAAAAAGAAGTTAAATCAATAGAGGATGCACTAAAAGGTGCTAGAGATATAATTGCAGAAATAGTATCAGATGATGCTAAGATAAGAAAGTATATAAGAGAATTAGCATTAAGAGAGGGAGTAATTGCAACTAAAAATGCTAAGGATGAAAAATCAGTTTATGATATGTACTATGAGTACAGTGAAGGCGTAAAACATATGGCACCTCATAGAGTATTAGCTATAAACAGAGGAGAAAAAGAAGATTTTTTAAAAGTAAAATTAGAAATTAATAATGAAAAAGTAATAAATCATATAATTAATGAGTATGTAAATAATGGAAACTTTAAAAATAAAGAAGAAATAGTTACTTCAATTGAAGATGCATACAAAAGATTAATATTCCCTTCAATAGAAAGAGAAATTAGAAATCATTTAACTGAAATAGCAGAAGAAAGAGCTATAAGTGTATTTGGTAAAAATATAAAAAGTTTATTATTACAACCACCAGTAAAAGATAAAGTAGTTATGGGATTTGACCCTGCATTTAGAACAGGATGTAAAATAGCAGTAGTTGATAAGAATGGTAAATTGCTAGATTACACAACTGTATATCCAACAGACCCACAGAATAATGTAGAGGGTGCAAAAAAGACATTAAATGAACTAATAAACAAATACAATATAGATATAATAGCTATAGGTAATGGTACAGCTTCAAGAGAGTCAGAAAAAATCGTATCAGATATGATCAAGGAAATAGATAAAGAAGTTCAATACATAATTGTAAATGAAGCTGGAGCGTCTGTTTATTCAGCGTCAGAGCTTGCAAATGAAGAACATCCAGAAATAAATGTATCAATAAGAGGAGCTATATCTATAGGAAGAAGATTACAAGACCCACTAGCAGAACTTGTAAAGATTGACCCTAAAAGCATAGGTGTAGGTCAATATCAACATGACTTAAATCAAAAGAGATTACAAGAAGTATTAGGTGGAGTTGTAGAAGACTCTGTAAATAGTGTAGGAGTAAATTTAAATACAGCATCATATTCTCTACTTGAACATATAGCAGGAATAAGCAAAAGTATTGCTAAAAATATAGTAGCATATAGAGAAGAAAATGGAGACTTTACTTCGAGGGCACAGTTAAAGAAAGTTAAAAGATTAGGTCCTCAAGCATTTACTCAATGTGCAGGATTTATGAGAATCTTAGATGCAAAAAATCCTTTAGATAATACAGGCGTTCATCCTGAAAGTTATGATATATGTAAAAATATGCTAGAGATATTAGGATACTCATTAAAAGATATAGAAAACAGAAAAATAGAGGATATAGATTCTAAGATAAATGAAATAGGGTTAAAAGAATTAAGTGAAAAATTAGGTGTAGGCCAGGTGACATTAAAGGATATAATAGACGAAATAAAAAAGCCAGGTAGAGACCCAAGAGAAGAAGGTATAAAACCTATACTTAGAACGGATGTATTAAAGATAGAAGATATTCAAGAAGGAATGATTCTAAAAGGAACCGTTAGAAATGTAGTTGATTTTGGAGCGTTCATAGATATAGGAATAAAAAATGATGGCCTAGTTCATAAGTCAGAGATGAGTAAAAGCTTTGTAAAAGACCCTATGACAATAGTTACTGTAGGAGATATTATAGATGTAAAAGTTATAGGTGTTGACATGAATAAGCAAAGAGTAGCTTTATCTATGAAGATATAGGCTATATTAGGAGGAGAATATGGTTATATTCATTAAAAATGGAACAATAAATACTATAACTAATGGTATAGTACAAGAGGATATATTAATAGAAAATGGAAAGATAATAGAAATAGGTAAAAATATAGTAGCACCATTAGATGCAAATATAATAGATGCTGAAGGAAAATTTATATTTCCTGGATTTATAGATGCTCATACACATTTAGGATTATGGGAAGATGGAATGGGATTTGAAGGAGCTGATGGAAATGAAGAAACAGATCCTATAACTCCTCATCTTAACCCTATAGATGGAATAAATCCTATGGACAATACATTTAAAGAGGCTATTCAAGGTGGAATAACATCAGTATGTACAACTCCAGGTAGTGCAAATGTAATGGGCGGACAATGTATAGCTATAAAAACCTTAGGAAAAAGAATAGATAAAATGGTTATAAAAAATCCTGTTGCTTCTAAAATTGCATTTGGAGAAAATCCAAAATCTTGTTATGGTAGAGATGAAAAAACTCCTCAAACTAGAATGGCTATAGCAGCACTTCTAAGAGAAAATCTTAAAAAAGCAGAAGAATACTTAGAAGAAATTGAATTATATATGGAACATGAAGACCATGATAAGCCAGAGTATGATATAAGAATGGAAAGTTTACTTCCTGTTTTACAAGGGGAGATACCATTTAAAGTTCATGCACATAGAGCTGATGATATATTTACAGCAATTAGAATAGCAAAAGAATTTGATATAAAGCTAACTTTAGATCATTGTACAGAAGGACATTTAATAGCGGATGAATTGCTAGAAGAAGGTTATCCTGTAATAGTTGGTCCATCATTATCAGAAAGGTCAAAGATAGAATTACGAAACTTAACTTTTGACACAGCAGGTATACTTTCTGATACAGGTCTTGATGTGAGCATAACGACAGATCATCCTGTTGTTCCGGTTCAGTATTTGCCAGTGTGTGCAGGAATAGCTATAAAACATGGAATGAAAAAAGAAAAGGCTTTAGAATCAATAACTATAAATCCAGCTAAAGCATTAGGTATAGATGACAGAGTAGGTTCTATAGAAGTGGGTAAAGATGCAGATGTAGTTGTATGGGATGGTTGTCCACTAGAATTACAAAGTAATGTTTTATTTACTATAATAGATGGTAAAGTAGCATATAAAAAATAAATATCAAAATTAAATAGAATTTTCAAATAAATATTGATTTTAATGAAACAATTTAATACTATATAAATATGGAAAACTAAATAGCACGATAGATCTTCGGGGCAGGGTGTAATTCCCTACCGGCGGTATAGCCCGCGAGCTGCAATAGCAGCATGATTTGGTGAAATTCCAAAGCCGACAGTATAGTCTGGATGAGAGAAGAAGTAAATTTTTTGCAAACAATATAATTATATCTACATATAGGTATATTATATAAATAATACTCAAAAAATAAGCTCGAAGATGATCTCTTCGAGCTTTTTATATTTTCCTAATAAATAATTAGGAGGTCGTTCTTTATGCAAGGAACAGTAAAAGAAAATAGAGTATTTACAACATCAACACTAGTAAAGGTGGGTATATTATCTGCAATAGGCTATATATTAATGTTTATATCAGTACCAATACCTGCATTATTCCCAGATTTTTTAAAGATTGATATATCAGATATAACAGCACTTTTAGGCGGAATGGCTTTAGGGCCAGTTGCAGGACTTACAATAGCATTCTTAAAGAACTTATTACAATTTATAACTGGATTTTCAACAACAGGTGGAGTTGGAGAATTAGCTAATTTTATAATAGGTGGTTCATTTGTATGGGTAGTTTCATTTACTTATTTAAAGAAAAAAGATATAACGGGTGTAATAGTTGGATTATTGTTAGGAATAGTAGTGATGACAATAGTAGGGTGTATAGCTAATTATACTTTAATACTTCCTTTCTATAGTACTATAATGCCGATAGAAGCAGTTATAAATATGGGAGCAGCGATAAATCCTTTAATAGTTGATAAAGTAACATTTATAATATGGATAATAGCTCCATTTAATTTATTAAAAGCAGCTTTAATGTCTTTAGTAACACTGCCAATATATAAGAAAATAGAGAAAGTTTTAAATAAATAATATAAAACAAAAGGTCCAAGATAAAATAAAAGGTTTATCTTGGACCTTTTGTTTTATAATAAAAAAGCACCTACTCTGTATAGTAAGTGCCTGGGGGAATAAGAGATATTTATGTTATGGGGGAGTAAATATCCCTTGTAGTTTAATTATGGACAGATATGAGGTATGATATACATATTTATATAAAAAAATTTATAGATTTATATATACCACGTGAGGGAGATATAGTTTGAGTATCTATTAAACGTACTTATTACTTATATAAATAATAGACACAGTCTTTCTCAAAGTCTGTTAGGCTATTAAATCCACTGCGCTTCAATTCGTGTTTGAGAGTTTCTGTAGGGTTTGTTATATATACTTCTATATTTTGTGTATTATATGTTTTTACGCAATAGTTAAATAATGTGTTTATGCTATCTATTGTTTCATCTATTGATATTAATGAAATGTCTTTTCCTTTGGTGTTTATTATTCCTTTGTAGTCGTTTACTTCTATTAGTGCGTTTGATTCCACTAGATAGTTGTAAACATCTTCGTTTAGGTTTAGGTAAGTAAATCCATAGGTGATTCTATTTTTAGTGTTTTTAAAGTAATCCAGGTTAGTTAGGTCGTTGTACGATATTTGCCATTGTTTAGCTTTAAATTTATTTTCGATTATTTCAAGATTGTTATTTTCTTTGAAAACGACCATACAGCTTTGTTCTAGTTTGAAGCCTCTGTTGGTCATCATTTTTATACTTGCTGGTGTGTCTAAGTGTGTGCACATTCCTATGCTTGATATTTTATTTTTATTTAAATCTTTTTTTGCTATATAAAGAAGTTTGTCTGAAATCTTATTTGCAAATCCTTGTCCTCTGTAATTTGGATGAACTCTAAGTCCCTCAAGCCATCCTTGGTTGTCTAGCAAAATAGAGTATTTTCCTAATGCTACGATTTGATTATTATGTACGAGGCTTAGAAAACAACCATTTTTGTCATTCACCCATTTGTTAAATACTTGAGGTATATAGTCACATCCATCCCAGATGTTTTTGCATAAATTTTTTACTTCTTCATAGTCATTGTCAGTTAATATTTTAAAATTATCCATTTTTAAATTCTCCTTGTTAATTTATTCTAGAAATAGTTTATACATATTAATTAAATTATAATACAAAAATGCCGCCTATAAGATATAGGCAGCTAGTAAAAGGGTTTTTGGAATATAGAGTTAAACCATATAAAACGTAAAAAAGGTTTTTAACAGCACGATGCCGCTAAAAACCTTCATGGTTTTATTTTAATTATTCTCTTAAGTAAATAGTAGTACTATCTATATGAGAAGTCAACAAGAATGTTACAAAAAATTATAAGGTCTTTATAATAATACGGGGTTATAATATAATAATATCTAGTTGATAATTATACTTAAGGATAATAATTAAACAAAAGATTGTTACGGAGATGATAACTATGGTTAATATATATTTAGAAGATGAAAATAAAACTAAAGAAATCGGATATAAGTTAGGAACGTTATTACAACCAGGTAGTGTAATATGTTTAATTGGAGATTTAGGTGCTGGCAAAACTACTATGACTCAAAGCTTAGCAAAAGCTTTAGAAGTAGAAGATTATATTACTAGTCCTACGTTTACAATAGTAAATGAATATGAAGGTAAAATGCCACTATATCATTTTGATGTATATAGAATTGGTAGTAGTGATGAAATGTATGATATCGGATATGAGGAGTATATAAATGGAGAAGGTGTATGTATAATTGAGTGGGCAAACTTAATAGACGACATACTTCCAGATGAATATTTACATATAGAATTAAAATACAAAGATATGTCTAGAGAAATGATATTAAATCCAGTTGGAGAAAAATATGAAAAAATCGTTGAGGAGTTGACTAATTAATGAAGGTTCTTGGAATAGATACATCTTCATTAGCAGCAAGTGTAGCTGTTATAGAAGATAATAAATTGATATGTGAGTACACAATAAATACTAAAAAAACACACTCTCAAAAGCTTATGCCAATGATAGAGAATATGTTAAAAATTAGTGAGATAAATATCAATGATATAGATTTAATAGCAGTTTGTGAAGGGCCGGGTTCATTTACTGGACTTAGAATAGGTATGGCTACTGCAAAAGCTATATCTCATGTAAATAACTTACCAATAGTTACAGTTAATTCATTAGAACTATTAGCAGGAAATATGAATTTATGTGATAAAAAAATATGTTCAATTTTAGATGCACAAAGAACGCAAGTTTACACAGGTCAGTATAAATTTGAAAATAATGAGTTAAAAGAATTAAAAAATATAGATGTAATGGAAATAGATGCTCTAATAGAAGAATTAAAAAATACCAATGAAGATTGGATAATAGTTGGTGAGGCTGTATATAAATATATTGATAAAATAAATGAAGTATCAAATATACATATACCAGCACCTTCTCATAATGTAAATAAAGCAAGTAGCTTGTGTACTATAGGTATGAATAAGTATAATAATAAGATAGATATTCATGATTGTTATAGTGTGACACCTTTATACATCAGAAAATCTCAAGCAGAAGTAGAATACGACGAAAAAATGAAGAGGTTAAATGATGGAAAGTAATTTAGTAATAGAACAAATGACATCAGAAGATATTGGTGGAGTTTTTGAAGTAGAAAAAAATTGTTTTGAACATTATTGGTCAAAAGATTCTTTTACTAAAGAATTAAAAAATGATGTAGCAAGATATTTAGTTGCTAAAATAGATAATAAAGTAGTTGGTTATGTTGGAATATGGTTTGTTGTGGATGAAGGCCATATAACGAATGTAGCAGTTCATAGTGATTATAGAGGATTAAAAATAGGTGATAAACTAATAAAAGAACTTGTAGATCTTTGCAAAAAAAATAATATAGTATCAATGACTCTAGAAGTTAGAGTATCTAATATAGTAGCTCAAAATCTATATAAAAAATATGGATTTAAGTTAGCTGGAATTAGAAAAGAATATTATAGTGATAACAAAGAAGATGCCATGATAATGTGGAATGATTTAAAGGTGGTGTAGGAATGAAAGACATATTAACATTAGCGATAGAGAGTAGTTGTGATGAAACTTCTGTAGCAGTTTTAAGAAATGGTAGAGAAGTATTATGTAATGTAATAAATACTCAAATGGAACTTCATAAAAAATTTGGTGGAGTAGTTCCAGAAGTAGCATCAAGAAAACATATAGAAAACATAGATGATGTATTACAAGAAGCATTAGATAAAGCGAACATAGAGTTAAATGATGTAGATCATATAGCAGTAACTTATGGACCAGGACTTGCTGGTGCGCTATTAGTTGGTTTATCTCATGCTAAGGCTCTTGCATTTACATTAAATAAGCCATTAGTTGGAGTTAATCATATAGAAGGACATGTAAGTGCTAACTATATCGAGCATAAAGATTTAAAACCACCATTTATAACGTTAATAGTTTCAGGTGGACATACTCACTTAGTAGAGGTTAAAGATTATGGTCAATATGAAATACTAGGAAGAACTAGAGATGATGCATCAGGAGAAGCCTTTGACAAAATAGCTAGAGCAATGGGACTTGGATATCCAGGAGGACCAATAGTAGACAGATTAGCTAAAGAAGGTAACAAAAAAGCAATAGAATTCCCAAGAGCATACTTAGATGAAGGATATGACTTTAGTTTCAGTGGTTTAAAATCAGCCGTATTGAATTATTTAAATGCTAAAAGAATGAAAAATGAAGAAATACCAGTAGAAGATGTATGTGCATCATTCCAAGAAGCGGTAGTAGAAGTGTTATCTAAAAAAGCTATAAAAGCAGCAAAAGAAAAAGGGTACAGTACAATTACCCTAGCTGGAGGAGTGGCATGTAACTCAGCTCTAAGAGAAAAAATATCTGAATTAGGAAAAAAAGAAAATATAGATGTAAAATA
>JBOFYV010000043.1:0-23868 GCA_051654865.1 Peptostreptococcaceae bacterium | reverse complement strand
TTATTTTTTTGTAAATGATACTATTTCACACAGTGAATATACTGATATAGCACCATTAGTCTCTTCTACTACCATTATTCCATTGCCCAAGCAGATTATGTTTCCACTTATAGGCTCTTCAGTCGAAGATATTATAGTTGCATCTTTTATCTTAATTTCTTTTACTACTGGTGTACCTGTTGTTGTTATTCCAACATTATTTATTGCATTTTGAGAAGTTTTTGTTATTGATACATCAGTTACTACTGCTTTATAGCTTGGGTTTCCAAGCTCCCCTATAGTTACCTTGCTTACATTACCCAACTCATTTATATTTACAGAATTACTTTGTATATTAGACACAACATCTTGATATATCTTAGTATTTATTCCTTTTACGTTGATCTTTGTTCCTGGATTTGTTTGGTTAATAGGGCTCATAAATATAGAAGTTGCTGTTATTGCGGATACTGCGGATACTGTTGGAGCAGATACTACGCCATTTACATTTCCTCCAATTGCAGAGCTTACTAGATTAGAACTAATCGAAGTAACCTGTACTGTTGATGCAGCTACAGTTTGTGGTGTTATACTTGATATTGCTGATACTGTTACTGATGTTCCTAAGTCTTTCAGTGCACTTGCTGTTGTTGATGCTACTTTATTTACTACCTCTAGCGTTGTTGGTGTTATACTTGATACGGCTGATACTGTTACTGATGTTCCTAAATCTTTTAGTGCACTTGCTGTTGTTGATGTTACTTTATTTACTACTTCTAGTGTTGTTGGTGTTATGCTGGATATTGCTGATACTGTTACTGATGCTGCTAAGTCTTTTAGTGCACTTGCTGTTGTTGATGTTACTTTATTTACTACTTCTAGTGTTGTTGGTGTTATGCTTGATACTGCTGATACTGTACCTGGTGTTCCTAATCCTGTTAGTACTGTTGTTGGTGTAGGAGTTCCAGAAACATTTAATACTGTTACAGGCGCTGCAAATGCAGATATTGTTTGAACTGCTACAATTGTTATAGGTTGCCCATTTACAAATATATTTACTGGTGTTTGTAATCCACCAGGTCCTTGAGTAACACCCACTATTGTTGCTGGTAAAGGACCTGCTACTTGGAATGTTGCAACTCCTGGTACAGTTATTGTAGATACAGCATTTGCTGTTATTCCGCCTATTACACTAGTAGTTGTTGGTATTATATTTGATATTGCTGTTACTGTACTTGGCGTTCCTAAATCTTTTAATGCACTTGTTGTTGTTGATGTTACACTATTTACTACTTCTAATGTTGTTGGTGATATACTTGATATTGCTGTTACTGTACTTGGTGTTCCTAAATCTTTTAATGCACTTGTTGTTGTTGATGTTACACTATTTACTACTTCTAATGTTGTTGGTGCTATACTTGATATTGCTGTTACTGTACTTGGCGTTCCTAAATCTTTTAATGCACTTGTTGTTGTTGATGTTACACTATTTACCACTTCTAATGTTGTTGGTACTATACTTGATATTGCTGTTACTGTACTTGGTGTTCCTAAATCTTTTAATGCACTTGCTGTTGTTGATGTTACACTATTTACCACTTCTAATGTTGTTGGTGTTATACTTGATATTGCTGCTACTGTACTTGGTGTTCCTAAATTACTAATAACAGATAATGTTTGACTTGTAACATCAGTTATTACTTTTGATGGAAGTAGGGATATTGTAGTTACTACAGCCTGTAATGATGTTTGTACTGGTCCACTTAAAGTAATAGTAGATGTATTTACACCTGTTATAACTTTTACTGGTTCTAATAGATTAACATTACTTACTACATCTACACTATTTTCTGTTATATCTTTTAAAACAGCTACTGTAGATGCTGTAACATCTGTTAGTACCTTTGTCTGTTTTGGAGTAACTTCATTAACTACACTTGTATTTTTTGCACTTATTGTTGTTAATGCTGAAACTGTATTGTACTTAACTTGAACATCTGATAATAATGGTGTTGTTGAGGTTTGTAAGCTAGCACTATTTAATACAGTTGTGTAAGTTACACTGTCTATAGATTCTACTGTACCTACCGTTCTTACTCCACCTTCTAAACCTATACTTTCTATCTCATCAGCTTGGCATAATATTGATTTTTGAACCTCTTTGTTGCATGTGCAATCTTCTTTACATGATGCCCCGCATGTATTACAATTGCTTTGATTTTGACAGTAATCACATGAACATTTTTTAGTTTCTCTACATCTATTTTCTTGTCTTCCTCTTCTTCTTATTTCTCTATTTGAGTTTTCATAATCATCATCAAAGCTTACAGCTAAGTAATCATCACATCCACACTTATTTGGTTGTGCCACTTTGCATAATCTTGATTTTAGACATCTTATAAAGTTAGGGTCTGACGATATATCTGTTAATATTTTTATCTTTGCAATATCACATAATGATATAGTTGTATCCCCTACTATTATAATTTTTTCACATATCTTTATACTTTGTAGCGTTCCTGTATTAATTCCTACCTCATAAGTTATTCCATTCGTCAATGTTATTAATATTGATACACCAAACCCAGGTATATTTGCATTTTTATATACACATTCTTCTATAGCAACTAGTGTTTCTCTAATTCCTGGTACACAACAATTCGTTGTGTTTGATTCTTTATTGTATTGGTTATTGTAATCCTTATTATACATATAATAAAGCACCTACCTTATATAATAGTCATATATATCCTCTAAAATTTATTAAAAGTTGAATTATTAGAAAAATATACATCTATAATAATTTATTAATTAATCAGATAATATGATACAAAAATATTATGTTTTAAACAAAAAAAGATAATGAAGCATTTATACTCCATTATCTTTTCTATTTTAAATTGAATAAAATATTCCTCCACCAGGGCCTAGCGGTAATCCTAATGTTATGAATATTACTCGTAGTATTATCCATACTATTAAAAATGTTCTTTATTACCTTATACCCAATTAATATATGTAAAAAGCCATATCCTTCTATTTTGAATGATTATGGCTCTATTTTATAATTATCATGTTGTACTCCTCTATTGTATTTAATTCTTTTGATTAGTGTTTTGAATTAATGTTTAAAATTTATTCATTTCAATTTATAATATGAATTTATTTTAATTAACAATTCATTTTACTCTTCATCATTCTCTGGGATAAATGCATAATCCATTTCTTTTTCATATCCAAAGTATACTATTTCAATATTTTCATTCATATTTTTATCCTCCTTATTTACTTTATTAATTATATTGTAGTTTATTTGTTTGACTATTGCAAGTTTGTTTTTTATTCTTTCATATATATTTTATTATATGCATCATCAAAAAAAATGATACCATTTCAAATATACAAATTGGTAACAAAATCATGTCCACCTATTTTAGTTAAAACATAAAAAATGCCGAGAAATAATTCTCAGCATTTTATTAACCAAATAAACTTAATAATATTCCAGCTGCAACTGCAGACCCTATAACTCCTGCTACGTTTGGTCCCATTGCATGCATTAACAGGAAATTTCCTGGATTTTCTTCTTGGGCAACTTTATGCGCTACCCTTGCCGCCATTGGCACTGCCGATACACCTGCTCCACCAATAAGTGGATTGATCTTGTCTTTTGTAAATTTATTCATAATCTTAGCACATATAACTCCTGCAGCTGTTCCAATGGCAAAAGCTACCACTCCTAGTGCGAATATTTTTAGAGTTTGAGTACTTAAAAATACTTCAGCTTGAGCCGATGCTCCTACTGATAATCCTAAAAATATTGTAACTATATTCATTAATGCATTTGATGCTGTTTCTGATAATCTATCTGTAACCGCGCATTCTTTTAATAAATTACCAAACATTAGCATACCTATAAGAGTTGCTGCTGCTGGTAATATTAATGATACTACTATAGTAACTATTATTGGAAAAATTATTTTCACCCGTTTTGATACTTGCTTATTTTGAGTCATTACTATACTTCTTTCTTCCTTAGTTGTTAATGCTTTCATTATTGGTGGTTGAATAATAGGTACTAATGCCATATAAGAATATGCAGCTACTGCTATTGGTGCTAATAGATGTGATGCTAATTTAGTAGTTAAATATATTGCAGTTGGTCCATCTGCTCCTCCTATTATTGCAGTTGATGCAGCTTCCGGTCCTGAAAATCCTAAAAGTAGTGCCCCTATAAATGTAAAAAATATTCCAAACTGCGCCGCTGCCCCTAATAATATATTTTTAGGATTAGCTATTAATGGTCCAAAGTCTGTCATAGCTCCTACTCCTAAAAATATTAAAGGCGGAAATATTCCAAGCTCATCTCCTTGAAATAAATAATGTAATAACCCTCCTGGTGTAGCTGTATGAATTCCCGCTTCAAGCCCACCATTTGGATTCATTCCTACAGGCTCAATTACAGATATCGCTCCATTCATAACGCCTGTTAAAGGAAGATTTGATAATAACATTCCAAAAGCTATAGGTACTAATAATAACGGTTCAAATCCCTTAGCTATTGCTAAGTACAGTAAAAGGCATGCAACCAGTATCATTACTAATTGCCTCCAGTCTAAATTTACAATACCCATTGACTGAATAAAATTAAGTATTACTTCTCCCACGGGTAGTTCCCCCTTTATATTTTTTCATTATGCGATTGTTATTAAAGCATCTCCTGCATTTACTGATGCTCCCTTAGACACATTTACAGATGATACTGTTCCATCACAACTTGCTATTATTTCATTTTCCATCTTCATAGCTTCTAATATTAATAGTACCTCTCCTTTTTTGATACTATCTCCAGTCTTAACACGTACATCATTAATAGTTCCAGGCATTGGAGCACTAATACTGTTACCACCATTATTATTAGTTGTTGGTTGTGTCGATATAGCTCCTTGATTAACAGGTGCTGTAGGAGTTAATGGTGCCTGATGCTCTACTGGTACTACTTTAGGCTTAGGCATTGTTGTTGTATTTTGAATTCCCAGTTCTTCTACTTCAACGTCATATGTAACTCCATTAACTGTTATGGCATATTTTTTTATCATCAAAATCTCCCCCTTATTTCTTCCTCTATACTAAAGTTTTTTGTGTGATGATTCCCAACTTGATTTTATATTATTACTTCTAACTATTTTTCTTACTACTATATTGTTACTGCTATTTCCTGTTGCTGCACAAATAGCAGCAGTTATTACGCTTACTAACTCACCCATATCTTGGTCTTGAATTCTATTTTCACTCTCTTCTTTCGTATTTATATGTGCATTTACTATTTTTTCATTATTAATTTTATTATTTTCGTTCTCTAGACTATTTCTTTGCAGTAAACTAATTATACCTGCAATTAATACTAATACTAAAAAAACTACTACCATTGATAATATAGCTACAGAAAAACCTACTAAAAGCTTTTCTCCTGTAGTTAAACTAATTTGAGGATTTTTCAATGCCTCTAGTAATTGACTAATATTCATATTTTACCACCTTTCTATAAAGGTATATTTCCATGTTTTTTAGGTGGTCTATCTTCTCTTTTTGAAGATAATGTATCTAGTGCATCACAAAGTCTAATTCTTGTGTGTGCTGGTTCTATTACATCATCTAGATAGCCTCTTTCTGCTGCTTTATATGGTGTTGCAAATTCTTCTGTATATTCTTTTATCTTAATGTCTCTCATTGATTTTGGATCCTCTGCATTTTTTATGTCATTTTTAAATATAATATTTGCAGCTCCACTTGGTCCCATTACTGCAACTTCAGCTGTTGGCCAACCTAAAACCATATCTGCTCCTAAGTCCTTTGAACACATTGCTAAGTATGAACCACCATACGCCTTTCTAGTTATTACAGTTATTTTTGGTACTGTTGCTTCACTATATGCATATAGCATCTTTGCACCATGGCGTATTATTCCACCATATTCCTGGCTTGTTCCTGGTAAAAATCCTGGCACATCTACTAATGTTACTATTGGAATGTTGTATGCATCACAGGTTCTTATAAATCTTGCACTTTTATCAGATGCATTTATATCTAATGCTCCTGCCATTATTCTAGGTTGGTTTGCTATTATACCTACACTTTCTCCATTTATTCTAGCAAAACCAGTTATCATATTTTGAGCATAAAATGGTTGTACTTCATAAAAGTCTCCATTATCAATTACTTCATTTATTATATCTTTCATATTATATGGTTTATTTGAACCATCTGGAATTATATAATTTAAAACATCATTTAATCTATTAGGATCATCACTACCTTCTTTTATAGGTGCTTTTTCTGTGTTATTTGAAGGTAAGTAACTAAGTAACTTTCTTATTTGATTTATACAATCCTCATCATTGGTTGCTATAAAATGAGCAACACCTGAAGTTGTATTATGAGTTGATGCTCCACCTAAATCTTCTGCACTAACTTCTTCTCCTGTTACTGTTTTTATAACTTGTGGTCCTGTGATAAACATTTGGCTTGTTTTATCTACCATATATATAAAATCTGTTAGTGCAGGAGAGTAAACAGCTCCACCCGCACACGGACCCATTATTGCAGATATTTGTGGTACCACTCCTGATGCTATAGTATTTTTGTAAAATATTTCTCCATAACCTGCAAGTGCATCAACACCTTCTTGAATTCTAGCTCCCCCAGAGTCATTAAGTCCAACTACTGGTGCTCCAACTTTAAGTGCCATATCCATAACTTTCCCCATTTTTTTAGCGTGCATTTCTCCTAGCGACCCACCTAGTACTGTAAAATCTTGAGCAAATGCACACACAAGTCTTCCATCTACTTTTCCATACCCTGTAACAACACCCTCTCCAGGTATTTCTTGTTTTTCCATTCCAAAATTTGAACATCTATGTTTTACAAATGCATCTAATTCTACAAATGTATTCTCATCAAATAATATAGCTAACCTTTCCCTAGCTGTTAGTTTACCACTTGCATGTTGTTTATCTATTCTTTTTTGTCCACCACCAGCTTCTATAATACTTCTTTTTTCATAAAGTAGCTCTAACTTTTCATTAGATAAAACTCCACTACCTGCAGACATAATCTAGCCCCCTATACATAGTTATTTTCTTTCTGTTAGTTCTAATAATACTCCATCTGTTCCTTTAGGATGACAAAATGCAATTCTCGCATTTCCTGCACCATATCTTGGGACTTCATCTATCATTTTATATCCTTTTGCTTTTACTTCTTCTATTGCTTGTTCAATATTTTCAACTCTTATAGCTATATGTTGTACTCCACCACGACCGCTATTTTTTTCTATAAATTTAGCTATAGGTCCATCTTCAGTAGTTGATTCTAATAGTTCTATCTCTGTATCTCCCACTGGTAAGAATGCTACTTTCACTTTTTGTTCTTCAACTACTTCTGTTCCTTCACATTTTAAGTTTAATATATCTTCATAAAATTTTAAGCTTTCCTCTAAATTATTTACTGCCACCCCTATATGATCTACTTTTAAAATATCCATCTTATCCCCCCATCTAGCTATTTCTAATTCTTTCAAACAATTCTTCACTAATAGAATATGGATCTATTTCTTTAGTTATTGTTTTTGTTAGTAATTGTTCTATATCTTCACTATACTCTAGATTATTAACAACACTGTTAACTCTTTTTTGTACTAACTCTTTTATTTCTATTTTATTTCTATAAAGTCTTATTTCTTCTAACTTATTACTACTTTCTAGATACTCTCTATGCTTTAATATATTTTCAAAAGTAGTATCTAATCCTTCTCCGGTATGGCCTATAGCCATATTTACTAATGGTCTAAAATCCCAATCCTTTTTAAAATCAAGCATCATCTCAACTTCTAAAGAGGTTTTTTTAGCTCCATCTTTATCAGCTTTATTTATTACAAACACATCCGCTATTTCCATTACTCCCGCTTTTATAGCTTGTATATCATCACCTAATCCAGGCACCATAACCATTAAAGTTGTGTCTGCTGTTTTTACTATATCTATTTCTGATTGCCCAACTCCAACCGTTTCTATAAATATATAATCACATCCGTATGCATCTAATATTTTAACTGCTGATTGAGTTGCACCAGATAATCCTCCTAGACTACCTCTAGTTCCCATTGACCTTATAAATACATTTTTATCTGTATTTAAATCCCCCATTCTAATTCTATCCCCAAGTATCGCTCCCTTAGTAAATGGACTCGTTGGATCTATTGCTATAACTCCTACTTTTTTATTATCATTACTTAACATTTTTACTAACTTATCCGTAACAGTTGATTTACCCGCACCTGGAGGGCCTGTAACTCCGATGACATAAGCCCTTCCAGTGTGTTTATATAATTGTTTTAAAATTTGTATGTATCCGCTATCTTCATTTTCTACCATTGTAATAAGTTTAGCACACGCCCTTTTGTTTCCATCTAAAAGTGCATTTATTATAAATTCCATACCTTATCCTTAACATTTTCTTTTATATAATCTATTGTTACTGACGTTGGTGTACCTGGCGTAAATATTTCAGCTATTCCACTTTCTTTTAAAAATGGTATATCTTCCTTTGGTATAACCCCCCCTGCTATAACTAACATATCATCGTATGCGCCTTCAACTTTTAATAACTCTACAATTTTTGGAAGTAAATGATTATGAGCACCCGATAATATACTCATTGAAACAACATCTACATCCTCTTGTATCGCTGCCTGAACTATTTGTTGTGGAGTTTGTCGAAGTCCTGTATATATTACTTCCATACCTGCATCTCTAAGGGCACGTGCTATAACTTTTGCACCTCTATCGTGTCCATCAAGGCCTGGTTTAGCTACTAACACTCTTATTTTTTTCATATTCATCCTCCTTAAATTAAATCATAACTGCCTGCTTGTATTCTCCAAATACAGCTCTCATTACCCCACATATTTCTCCTAGTGTTGCATAGCTTTCTACAGCATCAAGTATATATGGCATCAAGTTTTCATCACTGCTACAAGCATTCTCTAAAGCTTCAAGAGTTTCTCTTACTTGTTGTTCATCTCTGTTTTCTTTTAGCTTATTTATCTTTTCTATTTGTCTTTCTCCAACAGCTGGGTCTACTCTTAATAATCCTTTTGGATCTTCTTCTTCTATTTTAAACTTATTAACCCCAACTATTATTCTTTCATCTTCTTCAATTTCCCTTTGATAAGTATAAGCGCTATCCATTATTTCTTGCTGAATATATCCTTTTTCTATTGCAGCTGGAGCTCCACCTAATTCTTCTATTTTATTTATGATATTCATTGCTTCTTCTTCTATTTTATTAGTTAAACTTTCTATATAATAAGAACCTGCTAATGGATCTACAACATCTGCTGCTCCACTTTCATGAGCTACTATTTGTTGTGTTCTTAGTGCTACCATTACTGAGTCTTCTGTTGGTAGAGCAAGTGCTTCATCCTTAGAGTTTGTATGTAGTGACTGCGTTCCTCCAAGTACTGCCGCTAAAGTTTGTATTGCCACTCTTACTATATTATTTTGTGGTTGTTGAGCTGTTAGTGTACATCCAGCTGTTTGAGTATGGAATTTAAGTGCCATTGACTTTGGATTCTTTGCTCCAAATTTATCTTTCATTATTCTAGCCCACATTCTTCTTGCTGCTCTAAATTTAGCTACTTCTTCTAATAAATCATTGTGTGCATTAAAGAAGAATGAAAGTCTAGGAGCAAAATCATCTACATTAAGTCCTGCTTCTATTGCTGCATTTACATATGCTATACCATCAGCTAAAGTAAATGCTACTTCTTGAACTGCATTAGCTCCAGCTTCTCTTATATGATAGCCTGATATACTTATTGTGTTCCACTTTGGAACTTCCTTTGAACAATATTCAAATATATCTGTTATAAGCCTCATTGATGGATTTACTGGGAATATATAAGTGCCTCTTGCTACATACTCTTTTAATATATCATTTTGTATAGTTCCTCTTAGTTTATCTGGACTTACCCCTTGTTTTTTTGCTACGGCTATATACATTGCAAGTAACACTGCTGCTGGTGCATTTATAGTCATTGATGTTGATACTTTATCTAATTGTATTCCATCAAATAATATTTCCATATCAGCTAGTGAATCTATTGCAACGCCTACTTTTCCTACTTCTCCTTGAGCTATATCATCACTTGAATCATATCCCATTTGAGTAGGTAAATCAAATGCTACTGAAAGCCCCATTGATCCTTGTTCTATTAGATACTTATACCTTTGGTTAGACTCTTCTGCAGTTGCAAATCCTGCATACATTCTCATTGTCCAAAGCCTACCTCTATACATATTAGGTTGAACCCCTCTTGTATATGGGTATTGCCCTGGGTATCCTAAATCATTTTCATAATCTATATTTATATCTAGTGGTGTATAAAGAATCTTTTCTTCCTTCATAATTTCCTCCCCAATACTTAGCTTTCTTTTATTAATTTTTTTCCTTCTTCAAAAGCTTTTATATTTATTTCTTCACTTCCTCTTGGAACTCTATTTATTATTGCATGTTTTATATGTTCTGGATTTATTTGTGGTATTAAATTGCTAAGGACTCCTAAAGTTACTATATTTGCTGTCATAGATTTTTTTACTACTTCATTTGCAGTTTCTATTATTGGAACTTTGTAAACAGTTATATTCTCTAATTCTCCTATTTCTATTGAAGAATCAACTATAATGATACTTCCAGTTTTTATATGATTTGAATATTCATTGAATGATTTTTGAGTTAATGAAATTAATATGTCTGAATTTATTACTTTTGGAAAGTTTATATTTTTTTCACTTATAATTACTTCTGATTTACTTGCTCCTCCACGAGCTTCTGGACCATATGATTGTGATTGAATTGCATTTAAGTTTGAAACTATGGCACCTTCTGCTAAAATTATTCCTGCTAGTATAAGCCCTTGACCGCCTGAACCACTTAGCCTAATCTCCATTTTCATATGAAATACATCTCCTAATAATCTTAAAATTTATCCATTATTTTCTGGTATTCTTCTGTATACTCTGGTAAATTTATATCTTTAAAAATTCCTATTGCTATTTTATTATTTTCTTTTGCTTTATTAGTATCGTTTGTTACCATACAATTTTCTTTTATTTCATCTAATAACTCAACTGCCGAACCCTTTTTATTCTTTCTTCCATAATATGTTGGGCAAGTACTTAATCCCTCTACTAATGAAAATCCTTTGTGAGTTAAAGCTTTTTTTACATATGATTGCATTTGATTTACATGATATGCGCTTGCTCTAGCTACAAATGTAGCTCCTGCTGCATCTGATAAACTGCATATATCAAATGGTTTATCTATATTCCCATAAGGTGCTGTTGTTGCTTTGTCGTTTGTAGGAGTAGTTGGTGAATATTGACCTCCTGTCATACCATAAATATTATTATTAAATACTATTGTTGTAATATCTATATTTCTTCTACAAGAGTGAATCAAGTGATTTCCTCCTATAGCAGTGGCATCTCCATCCCCTGTTATAACTATAACTTTTAACTCTGGATTCGCTAACTTTACACCTGTTGCAAATGTAAGGGCTCTTCCGTGAGTTGTATGAATTGTATTGTAATCAAAGTATCCACTTGCTCTTGATGAACAACCTATTCCTGATACTATACATATTTTATCTTTGTCTAACTTAAGATCTTCTATTGCTCTAGCTATAGAATGCATAAGTATTCCATGACCACATCCTGGACACCATATATGAGGAAGCCTATTAGTTCTAAAATTATTTTCTATAATTTTACTTGGCATATTCTATTACCTCCTCTATACTTGTAGTTATCTCATCTGGAGTTATAATTTCTCCATTATATTTATTAACGCCTATTACTTGGCAATTATTTTTTACTATTCTTTCTACTTCTAGTATCATCTGACCCATATTCATTTCTGGTACAAATATATAATCTACTTTTTTACTAAATTCCTCTACTACTTTTTCTGGGAATGGCCACACTGTTTTTATAGCAAGTAAGCCTATATTTACTCCTTTTTCTCTTAGGTTGTCTACAACCTCTTTGCTAGTTCTTACCATGCATCCAAATGTTACTATTAATAATTCACAATCATCAGTATAATAATTTTCATACATAAGAATATCATCTAAATTATTGATTATTTTATCATTTAATCTAGTAAGTAATCTGTGAGCTTCTTTTGTACTATTAGTTGGAAAACCTGTTTCATCATGAATAAGCCCAGTTACGTGAAATTTGTACCCATCTCCTATACCTTCCATATTAGGAATTAGGTCTTCTGTATACTCATATGCTTTAAACTCTTCCTTTGAAGAAGTTGTTCTTTTCCTATTTATAACCTCTAAATTTTCTAATTCTGTTAGGTCTACTTTTTCTCTCATATGACCTATCACTTCATCTAGTAATAAGATTACTGGTGTTCTATATTTTTCTGCAAGATTAAATGCTTTAACTGTTAATTCATAAGTTTCAGATACTGTTGAAGGTGATAGTGCTATTATAGAATGATCTCCATGAGTTCCCCACCTAGCTTGCATTAAATCTCCTTGAGATGGGCTTGTTGGAAGTCCTGTACTTGGTCCGCTTCTTTGGACATTTACTACTACACAAGGTGTTTCTGATAGGCATGCATACCCTATAGCTTCTTGTTTTAGAGAAAAACCAGGCCCACTAGTTGCCGTCATTGCTTTTTTACCTGCTATAGATGCACCTATTATTGCCGACATAGATGCTATTTCATCTTCCATTTGTATAAAGGCTCCTTTAACTCTTGGCAACATTAGTGATGATACTTCTGCTATTTCTGTTGATGGAGTTATAGGATATCCAGCGAAAAATTTCATCCCGGCATGTATAGCACCATGTACACAAGCTTCATTTCCTTGCATTAATTTTATTTTTCTTGCCATATTCTCCACCTACTCTACTCATTATTTTCTTCAATATAAATTGCATAATCTGGACATCTTAGTTCACACAAACCACAAAGTATACATTTTTCTTCGTCTATTAATTCTACTCCGTCACTGTTAATTTCTAAAACCTTTTTAGGGCAGTATTCCACACAAATTCCGCATTTTTTGCACCAAGTTTTTTCAATCACTAGTTTTTTATCCACTTTAATCTCTCCTATAAAATAATATTAAATATTTTATAATTACAATTAATGTACCATATTTTTTTATTAGTTCAACTTAATTGTAGCTACCTAAATATCTTTAAATCAATAAGATTTTTTCACTATACATGTTTTTCTTTGTTCACTTCATTTTATTAACAATTCTTTACTCCAATGGTCCATTTTATAATTAAAATCAATTAATGAATCTGTGTAAAAGTCAAGTTTTATCACTTCTCTTGCATAATAATTAGCCATTCATTTTATATAAATGAATGGCTATATACTTATAATGTATTTAATTTTTTTTATTTTATGACTTAGAATAATTCATATATATCCGAAAACTCTAATTTAATACGCTCTTCATCTACATTGTAGCTATTATATTCTACACTATCATCATCTAATAATATTTTATTTGGTAACAATACTGTAAATTCAGAACCACTTTTACCATCACTTTTTAGATATATTTCACCTTCCATTAACTCTACAAAAGATTTAACTAAACTAAGTCCAATTCCACTTCCTTCTTTTTTCCTTCTAATAGATTTATCCCCTTGTACAAATCGATCAAATATTATAGGTTGAATTTCAGGATCTATACCTATCCCATTGTCTATTACTTTAATTCCTACCCATTCTTTATCACTAATAATTTTCACTGTTACAGTGCTATTTTTGTTACTAAACTTTATTGCATTAGATAATAAATTTAAAACAATCCTCTCTAGCATATCTAAGTCTAGTTTTATATATAATTCTTCAATATCTGTATCAAATATTATATCAATTTCTTTAGTCTTAGCATAGTTTACAACTGACAAACTCATATCTTCAATAATATTTACTATATTATAGTTTTTAAAATTAGGCTCTTTAAATCCAACATCAAGCTTTGTAATATCAACTATATTATCTATCAGTCTTAACATTCGTTTGCAATTAATTCTTAAACAATCGCTAAATTTCATATAAACTTCTTTAAAGTCATCTCTTTGTATGCTAACATCTAATAATTGATTTGTTGAGTATATAACATTTAATGGTGTTTTTAACTCATGGCTTATATTTGAGAAAAACTCATTTTTTATTGTATCCTCTTTTTCCATAGCTTCAAATTTAATCAATGTTTTTTCCAATTTGTATTTAGCCGATACATCTGTTATATTTATTACCTTATATTTACTATTGTTAATTTCAAATAAATGAATATATAAATCGATTATACTATCATTATATTCTAGATATATTTCTTTTCTATAGTTTTGATTTTTAACTAACTCTTTTTCTATTTCTTTTAAGTCTATTAAATTTTCAAATATTTTTTCAAGTTCAAATTTTTCACCTAATTCACAACTTATATTTAAAATCGGCTCTACTTCTTCTAAGCTATTCTTTGCCTTTTTATTTTTATAGTTTATGTAATAATTTTCATCGCATATTATTACATTTCTATGAACATTTTCATCTATTATTTTAATGAATAGACTTCTTTGTTCATCTAACTCTTTATTTATTTTTGTGGATTTATTCAATTCTATAAATATGCCTATTATATAAACTATAAATGCCAACAGTATTGCTGTATAACCACTTAAATAAATCTTGGAGTTAGAATTTATTAAGTAATAATAGTCATATGTTGATTTTATTGAAAATAATAGTGCACTAGAACCTATTACTCCATATATACAATCATTTTCTATTATACTTTTCTTAAAATATTTAAATGCAATTATTATATACATAATCATCAGTATTAAATTATAGTGTTTATAAAGTAAAGATACCCCTTCATTATATGGATATATATATGTATGCTCTATCTTAATACATATATAGGATATTACAACAATAACTAACAACGATTTAATTTTATCTTTTAGGATTATTGCTTTTATTCTATTCGCTTTACTTACAGATATATACACAATTAAAACTCTTATAAAGGATGTTAGTAATGCATAGTATTCAGATGATAAATCATTTAAATAGCCTGTCGCTTTAGAGTTTAGAATATCTACTCCAAACATTGTGTACATTAAAGACATTATAAATATCTCATCCTTTTTATTGCTATTATAAGATACTAAACAACTTACAATTCCCATTGTTGACAATATAAGGTTAAATATAATCTTAATATCATTTTCATTAAATAATATTACTTTATAAGATTTTTCAATTAATATAAGTTCAAAAACATATGAGAAAAATATACATAAAGATATAATAATTATCAAAGCTATATTATTTGTATTTTTTTCATTTGATTTGTATTTAAAAAAATTGTTATTATACATATTTTAATTTCCTTTTTGTTATTTTTTTATCATTATTTTAAATTATATCATATCTTACATACTTTGTATTACAAACATCCTCAAATTTCTTCATTTTTCTTTAAAGTAAATAATATGTATAATATGCTTAATTATTATAGATATTAAGTATAGTATTACGCTTACTTTTCAAACTATATTTACTTTTACTAACTTTTATTAAATATAATTTATTTTTAATATTGACTTATATTTATTAAAATGTTATAAATTAAATATAGTTTAAATCAACAATAAAATATTAAATAAAATTTACTTTATAGATATAGAAAGGAATACAAATATATGAAATTAAATGAATTATCTACACCAAACTTTATATTAAACTTAGATGCTTTAGAAAATAACTTAAAAGTAGTACAAGATTTATGTAATAAAAATAATAAAGCACTTTGGCCAATGACTAAAACTCATAAGTCAACAAAATTAGCTAAAATGCAAATAGAATACGGAGCTAAAGGATTACTAGTTGGTACAATAGATGAAGCTGAAGCTTTTGTAAATAACGGAGTTAAAAGTATCACTTTCCCTTATCCAATAGCAAATATTGCAAATATAAAAAGAGTTATTGAACTATCTAAAAAAGCTAGAATAATACTTAGCTTTGATAACATAGAATCCGCTAAAACTTGGAATGATGAACTTACTAATGAAAACCTTACTTTAGAGTATTTCATATTAATAAACTCTGGGCTAAACAGATTAGGTGTAACTCCTAATTCAGTGGTAGAGTTAGCAAAAGAATTAAGTAAATTTAATAACTTAAAATTTATAGGAATTAGTACTCATCCAGGTCATGTGTATGGAGTTATGTCAGCAGAAGAGGTTGCTCCTATATCTAAGCAAGAAATTGATGTTATGTCATGTGCTAAAAATAATTTAGTAGAAAACGGATTTAATGTTGAATATGTGGCAACTGGAAGTACTCCTACTTTCTTTGATGTTGTTGACAATGAGGTTTTTGATATCCTAAGACCAGGTAACTATCCATTCTATGATAATATACAATTAGCATTAGATATATGTAAAGAAGAGGATTGTTCATTAACAGCACTTGGAACTATAATATCTAGACCAAGTGAGAATCTATTCATTGTAGATGTTGGAAGTAAATGTTTAGGCCTTGATAAAGGTGCTCACGGTAGTGCCTTAATAACTGGATTTGGTAAGGTTAAAGGTCATAATAACTTAAATATAATTGGTCTTTCTGAAGAAGTTGGTAAAATAGAAATAGTTGGAGAAACTAATTTAAAAGTTGGAGATAAGATAGAAATAATACCTAATCACTCTTGTTCATGTGCAAATATGACTAGCTATGTTGTAGGATACAGAGGTGATGAGGTAGTTGAAATTATAGATATTGATGTTAGAGGAAACTCTAAAAAGCCTATTATATAATCTATATAAAAAGCCATTCTAAAAATGAATGGCTTTTTATAATTTTTTATTTATTTTGCTGCTTGTGATAGTGCATTTTCAACAGCTTGAATAATACCATTAGATGAACGAGTCGCCCCTGTTACAATATCAACATTCGTAGTTTGTTCTTCTATTATTTTTGTAGGTATCATAGCAAATGCCGGTGTGTAAAATCTACTACCCACTTCATTATGTTCTATTATATTTATTCCATATATTTTGCCTTCTTTTATTGTTACTTCTACTTTAAGACCAGCTCTATATCCATCACCTATACCTTCATAGATTCCATCTTCATATTCTAACTTTTCTTTGCTATTTATTTGCAATTCTGTCCTAGTACCATTGTTGAAGTTGGTTAGGATATTTTCAATCCCCATAAATCCTCCAACTTCAACAATATGTATTATAGTTGTAATTACAAGTATTATAGTTAATTGTCTATGGTATTTTATCCAAATCTTACCTAAATTAGATTTATCTACAAATGTATGCCATATTATACATCCAATTACAAAAGTTATTGTTCCATAATTAATACTTAATATTGAGAATGATGACAGCATTCCATGTATTAATGATGATAGTAAAAATATATATCCTAAATTTATATGATTTTTTCTAAGAGTTTTATTTATTTTTATTAGCTGATCTTTTTGTGGGCACTTATTCATTTTTAATTGTATTATTCTTATTAGCCATATTATGCTAAGTAGTATTCCAGATATAATCGCTATCCATGCAAATAGAATATTTAATATTAATGTCATATTTCTGTCACTTACCTCCTGATGTCTTTGCTATTTAATGATTTATATATTATATCATAAAAAGCTAACATCTTATTACATAAATACTATTCATTCCATTTATTTCTGTAGTATCAATCATATCCTTATTTTTGATTTTTTGCCCATCCTTCATATTTATACTCTAACTTCCATAGCATATCTGTTAATACTCTAAATCCACTTTTACTTATTCCATACTTATAAAATATCTCTACATTGTTTATTTTTTCTGCCATTTCTTTTCTCATAAATATTTTGTATCCATCATATTCAAATATTTCATCTTTTTCAGTAGGCTCATCCAGAGCTATATCCCAAACGGGACCAAGTCAGTTAGATACTCTACGTATATAAATACGAAAAGCTTTATCTTTTTTATTTTCTTGTTCTAGTAATTTATTTATTTGTTCTTTTGCACTATCTTGTAAATTAAACTTCATATACTCACTTCCTTATTTAATATTTTTCACTCTTAGTTTATCCCAATTACCTGTTGATATTATAATTTATTGCCTACTTATATATCTTCATTGTATAATTAGTAAATATAATTTTTTATTATATAATATTGTTTTTAAAGGATGGTAAAAATGGTTTATATAGAACTTTTAGATAGTATAAATGATAGTGATATGAAAAACATATTAGAGGTTTGGGAATCATCTGTAAGAGCTACTCATAATTTTTTAAATGAAGATAATATAACGCACATCAGACCTTTTGTAAAAGAAGGGATTGATAATATTGAAAATTTATTTTGTGCAAGAAATAATAATGGTGTAATAGTAGCTTTCATCGGAATTCATAATAAAAAAATAGAAATGTTATTTGTGCATAATGATTATCGAGGAAAAGGAATAGGCAAAAGGTTGGTTATGTATGGTTTATCTATATTTACTATAGAATATGTTGATGTAAACGAACAAAATCCAGCTGCTATTGGTTTTTATGAATATATGGGATTTGAAACTTTTAAAAGATCTGAATTTGATGAACAAGGTAATCCCTTCCCTATACTTCATATGAAGCTAAAAATGTTTTATATATAAATAAGAGGAGAGTAATAATTTAACCATTACTCTCCTCTTGTTTTTTTAACTAACTTTTTCTATTTTAAGCTTTTCTTTATCAATATATCGCTTTAAATACATTAGTATCACTCCTGTTATAGGAACTGATAATAGAATTCCTATAAACCCTGTATAACTACCTGCTAATGTAACTGCAAGTATTGTAAATATAGGTGGAACACCTACTTGCTTCCCTACAAAGTATGGTTCAAGTACGGCACTTTCTAACTGTTGAACTACTATCATTACTATAAGAACAACTATAGCCTTATCAAATGAGAAGAATAAGTTTATAACTACAGCCACTATTGTACCTATTATTGGTCCAAAGAACGGAATCATATTAGTTAAGCCTGCTACTATACCTAGTAATAAAGCATACTTAGCTCCTACTATTGATAATATTATTGTACATATAACTCCATATATAGTGGAATCGATAGCTTTTGCTACTATATAAACCCCTATATTATTGTCTAATACATTTATAAACTCTTTAACAGTTATATAGTATTTGCCTAATAGTTTTCTAGATATTATACTTGTATTTTCTATTGCTTTTTCCTTTGATAATAATAAGTATACAGATATAACTATACCAAGGAATATATTCACAGTATAAGATACTATTGTACTCATTAGATTTATCAATAAATCTCCTATTACAGTAGCTGTCGTTGTTGAGAATGGAACTACTACCTTTGTAATAAATTCATCTATTTGCATCTTAGCTGTTGGATTATTTATATTGATATTAAATTGCGAAGTTATAGAATTTACTACACCTTCAATTTGTTCTATACTCTTTGGAAGATGTGATGTTAATTCATATATACTTGATTGTATATTTGGTACTATATATAACCAAGCTGATACAATCATAACTACTACAGCTAAATATATTATTGCTATACTAAGTCCTCTCTTCAATTTAAACTTTTTTTCTAGGAAATTCATAGGTTGATTTAATATATAAGCAATTACAAATCCTATGAAAAATGGTGTCAGTATACCTGTTATAGTTTTTATATTAGTACCTACAAAATTCATTATATGTGAATAGTTAGTTAGTGCTAATATTCCAATAAATATAAAAACTACTGGTATTATATACCTAATAGATTTTAATACTTCATTTTTTAAGTTTATTTTTTTTTGCATTTTATTCTCCTTTGTTTTTATAAGTATATATCTTTCTAATACGTAAAAAACCTTCAAAAACATTCATATTTAACAATACTAATGTTTTTGAAGGTCTTGCTAACAAGTTATAACTTGCTAATCAACCGGGATATTCTCCGAAATGACGATTGATTACCACATAGTGTAAGCTACTCCCCTTCTGGGCTATATTATATTATTATAATCCTTATTAAATATTTTTTCAATGTTTTATTTCACTTAAATATGTAATTATATAAAGTTGATTTATTTTTAATACATAAATAGTCTATATTATGTGAAAATTAATTTTATAAAATTTAAAAGAAGGTGTAATTATGAAAAAATTATTATATATAAGCGTAAACTCTAAACCCGAGGATTTATCTGCAAGTAAAACTGTTGCTAGAAAATTTGTTAATAAGTTTTTAGAAGAAAATAAAGACTTTGAGGTAGATGAGTTAGATTTATACAAAAGCCATATCCCAAGACTTGAGTATCAATATTTTGAAAAAAGGAACTGTATTGTTGATGAAAATGATGCAACACAACTAGATGACAAAGATCAAAAAGAAGTGAGAAGAATAAGAGAATTATGTGATCAATTTATAAGTGCTAATGTGTATGTTATTGCAGCACCTATGTGGAGCTTATCTTTTCCTTCTCCTTTAAAAGAGTATATAGACTGTATCTTGCAAGATCAAAAAACTATTAAGTTTGAAGATAAAAAAATTGTACCTCTTTTAGCTGATAAACCTAGAACGTTAGTATACATTCAATCATCTGGTGGCGAAGTACCCTGGATATTAAAACCAGTTATGAATAAGGGCGTTAACTATGTAGAAAACATCTTCAAACTTACAGGTATTAAACATTTTGAAGAACTACTAGTGGATGGAACGGGATTTACGGAGGATGAAAAACAAGAAGCTATAGATAAGGCTATTGAAAAAATTGATGATGTTATAAAAAATCTTAAGTTTTAATTATCATAATAAATAATAAAAAAGGATATCTTATAGCTAGCTTTAATACTATTAGATATCCTTTTTATTCTTTATTATGATGCTTGTAATTGCTTATTTGTTGCGTTTTTAATTACGTTTACAGATGGACCATATACTATTTGTATATTGTGGTCATCTACTTTAACAACTCCCATACATCCAGTAGTTTTTATTTTGTCTTCACTTACTAAACTCATATCCTTAACAGTAACACGAAGTCTAGTTACACAACAATCAACTACTTCTATATTGTCTTTGCCACCTAATGCAGCTATTATTACTTTTGATTTTAACACAGTTGGATCAACGTTCTTATCTCCATCATCTACCATTTCCATATTTTGATCGTATTCTCCACCTCTACCTGGAGTTTTAACGTCAAACTTCACTATCCACCATCTGAATAAGAAGTAACATCCTACTCCAAACGGTATACCTAGTAATAATAATGTTATATATTTAGATTCTGGTCTTAATACTCCATATAAAACAAGTCCTATTAAGTTAGGCTCAGATCCACCCATACCAGTTTGTAAGATATAACTTATCATAAAGCTTAGTCCAGTTATTATGGCATATATGAAGTATAATATTGGAGATACAAACATAAATGCAAACTCTATTGGTTCTGTAACTGCTGCTATTAATATAGAGAATACTCCTGTTATTAATAAAGGCTTTATCGCTTGTTTATTTTCTGGCTTAGCTGTATGATACATTGCAAGTGCTATTGCTGGAAGTCCAAATAATGTCATTGGAACTTGTCCACCTCTTAAGAACTTAACCATTTCAGCTAATGTAGTTCCATCTGGTAATACATTTGTTGCTAAGTAGTAGTTGTATGCAAGTCTTGAACCTTCAACTACATTTCCATCTGGGAAAGCATATACTCCTGATACTGCTGTATCTCTTATAACTGCATTCCATACGTGATGAAGTCCTGTTGGTATTAATAATCTTTCACCAAATCCATATAAGAATGGTGAGAATACTCCTGCATTAGCAACACCTTCAGCTGCTGCATTTATTGCAGATGATACTCCTGCCCATATGTATGGGAATACTTGTCCTAATAAAACAAATAATACTGCACAAGCTATTGGAACAAATCTATTTCCACCAAAGAACGATATTGCCATTGGTAACTTTATCTTGTGAGTCTTGTTGTGTATGAATGATGCAAGTAGACCTACTACTATCCCACCTACCATACCTGTATCTATTGTTTCTATTCCTAATATTGGCTTTAATGTAGCCTCTGGGAACATTGCTGCTATATCTGGGTTTACACTTATTAATGTACCCATCCCCATTAAGAATGCTAAATAACCTACTAAACCACCAAGAGCTGCAAACTCTTTGTCTTCTTTTGCCATTGCAAAAGCTAGTGCTACTGCAAATAATAATGATATGTTACCCATCATTACGTTTGCTATAGTACTCATTAAGTTGGCAATATACTGAACTACCGGCGTATTAAGTACTGGTATCATTTCCTTTAATTGATCATGCCATAAAAATACTGATGCTAAACCTAATAACATAGATGCAAATGATATTAATGTTATTGGTAATAAGAAAGCTCTTGAAAGCTTTTGGAAAAAGTCAAATAATTTCTTCTTCATTTCTTTCCCTCCTATTATTAAGTCCTTGATTTATATTTAATATTATTTCAAGCTATTTTATTTGTTTATAAAACTTTCAATTCTATTTAAAGCTTCACAAACATTATCTTTTTGTGTTCCTAAGTTTAATCTTATGTAATTCTCTCCGTCTGCTACGAAATGAGAACCATCTTCTACTAGGACACCTGTTTTTAATGCTAATTCATTAGTTAACTCAGTAGCATTAATACCTAATTCACTTATATCTATCCATGCTAAGTATGATGATTCCATCTTCATTACTTTTAACATTGGTAACTTTTCATTTATAAAGTTTTCTACTGTAATATAGTTTTCTTTTATATATTCATTTACTTCTTTTAGCCACTCTCTACACTCATCATAAGCCGTTATTAAACCTATTATTCCAAATACATTTGGTGATGTTATTGAGTTTTGAGTTAATTTGTCTTTGAATATAGTTCTTATTTTTTCATTTCTTACTATTGAATAAGATGTTTTAAGTCCACCTAAGTTAAATCCTTTATTAGGAGAAGTTAAAACTATTATATTTTCTAATAACTCATCATCTAGTTTAAATATAGATTCAAACTTTCCAAAGTGTATATGTTCAGCATGAACTTCATCAGCAACTAATATTACGTTATTTTCTTTACATATTTTAGCTACTTTTTCTATTTCTTCTATAGACCATATTCTGCCTGATGGGTTGTGTGGTGTACAGAATAACATAAGCTTTGGATTATTTTCTTTTATTTGCTGTTCTAATTTTTCAAAGTTTATACAGTATCTATTATCAACTACATCTAAAGTATTTTTTATAACGTTTACCCCTTGCTTTTTAGCAGCCGATTCAAATGGGTCATATACAGGAGTGTTTAATATTATATTGTCTCCCTCATTACAAAATGCTTGTATTGTATAATGAATAGTTGATACTGTTCCATATGTTAATGTTATTTCTTCTTTTTTAATATCTACTTCATGCATATCCTTTTGCCAGTTTATTACTGCATTGTAAAACTCATCATAACAGTATGTGTAACCAAATACTCCACGTTTTACAGCTTCTATAAACTTATTTTCTATTTCAGTTGGTATCTTAAAGTCCATATCCGCTATCCACATAGGTATAAAATTATCATCTACATTTCCAAATTTACTTCTTATTATGTCTAGATCCCATTTTCTACATTTTTCTAAAACACGATCTGGTTTAACATTAAAATCATACATACTCTTCACCTCTAATTTATTAAATCGTTTTCATAAACTATAAATCTGTA
>JBOFYV010000042.1:0-126664 GCA_051654865.1 Peptostreptococcaceae bacterium | reverse complement strand
TTTTTTTATAGCTATTATCATTCAGTTTTTGTAGATTACTTTCAAATACTGGTATCATTTTTAAGTATATAATTAAAGATATTATAGGAAGTAATATAGACAATAGGCTCATTAATTTTATAATATTATCTGTATTTTCTCCTGATATTATATTAAAATTAGCTGCAAACCACATAGGCGGAACTAGTATATTCCATAGTTTTGAATTATATATTAATTCTAAGTTTGAAATATCAAATGCTCTTCCTACAAATTGAAAACCTATAACAAATAAAAGTAGAAAGGCTATTTGAAAACCATTTATCATATCTTTTAATTTTTCACCACTAAATAATTTAAGTATTACTGTATATATTATGGCGGATATTATTAAGGTTAATATATCTACTAATAATATATTTACGATTAATGTTAATGTAAATCCTATACCGTACTTAACCGATACTATAATTGATCCTGCACTCATAGATAAGCTTATCAATCCTATATAAATTATTATATGTATAAATTTAGCAAGGTTTAAAGTTTTACTATCTATACCTTTAGTCAATAATATCTCTTTATCGTCTATATCTAGTATTACGTTAGAAAAATCCGTAATAAATACATTTAGTATCATTACCATAAAAATACTAAAGAATAAACTCATCTTAATCATAGAATTAGTATTCATACCTACTATCGGCATTGAAAATAAACCTAATATAAAATATATAATTAAAGAATTAAACAGTTGATTCTTATCTCCTTCTCCTCTTCTCTTATCCATAATCAATTTATGCTTTATTATAAGTTTCATTGACTTATAGTTAATTCCTAGCTTTTTACATATATTATCCATGATTACACCTCTTTTAGAACATTTACAAACTCTTGTGATAATTTGCTATATTCATCAAATCCAGTTAAATCATTGAAAATTTCTTCTAGGGAACCTTCAAAGCTAGCTTTTTTAATTTCGTCAAAATTTCCATCTGCTACTACTATTCCTTTATCTAACAGTATTATTCTATCACTTAATTTTTCAACTACTTCCATTATATGAGATGAGTAAAATATTGTTTTTCCATCTTCTTTAAGTTTATGTAAAATTTCTTTAATTAACATAACACTATTTGCATCAAGTCCACTTAATGGCTCATCTAAAAATAATATATCTGGATTGTGCAACATTGATGATATTATTACTATCTTTTGTTTCATACCTTTAGAAAATGATGATAATCTTGATTCATAAGCTTCACTAATCCCTAAAATATCCATAAGTTTAAAAGCTTTATCATCTGCTTTATCATAACTTAATCCATATATCTGTCCTACAAATGTCAAATATTCTTTAGCAGTTAAACTTTCGTATACTTTAGCTATTTCTGGAACATACCCGATTCTTTCTTTATAATTATTATTTTCATCTTCAATATCTTTACCTAATATAGATACGCTTCCTTGGTATCCTTTAACTAGTCCTAGTAATATTTTTATGGTAGTACTTTTTCCAGCTCCGTTAGCTCCAATATATCCGATTATATTACCTTTATCTATATCTATATTTATTCCTTTTAGTACTTCTTTATCCTCATAATTCATTCTTAAATCCTTTATTTGTATAACTTTTTTACTATTTTCCATATTGTTCCCCCAAATTTCTAGTATTTACTCTATTATATCAAATAAAAAAATAGGCTATCAATAGCCTATTTTATCTAATATTAATGACCGCAACCAGAGCATCCTCCGCCACAACCTGCATCATCATTATTCATATTATCAGGAATAACTCTAAATCCATATCCAGTATCTATTATAGATATATCTCCATATTTACTGTATTCGTCTTTATTCATTATGAATGTTAATCCATCTACTTCGTATGTGAAGTCATCATCCTTTTGCTCATCCAGAGCAATACCAAAAGATGGACCGCCTCAACCAATACCTGCAAAATATACTCTTATAGTTTGAGGTCTATCTTTATTATCGCTTATAATGTCTTTTAAAGTCTTTACTGCTGACTCTGGTAATGTAACCTTCATTTGCGCTCTCCTTTCAGTGTTGTAAAATTTCTATATTATTATATGCTTATTGATTATATTTACTCATAACTTTATAAACATAAATACATAGTTAGGCAATGTAATTTATTACCTCTAGTTATATATTATAATACATTTTCTGTATTTTTCTAGTTATAAATACAAAAAAAATCCAATAATATTTTAAATCTGTATTTCTTATACAATTTTATGGAATTTTAGCTATACAATTATACAAATGTTTAAATTGTTCAATAACATCTCCAGTATTTTCTTTTATGTTTGTCATACTAAAAAATATACTACCTTTAACTTCACTATAACTTCTATTAATTTTAATTTCTTCACCAATTTCTTTTGCTATTTCAGGTTTATTTATTCCCTGCCCAATATATAAATCAACATTAGTATCCTTTATTATGTTTATCCACCAATCTAAAGTTACTTTATAATCGCTACCTTTATTTCCTATAGTCCAATATAGTTGGGGTGCTATATAGTCTATTATTTCCTCCTTAATCCAAGCTACACTGTCTGCATAAACATCATAATAACTTTCTAAATTATTCGTATCTGATCCATTTATATCACTACTTTTATTTTTCCATACTCCAAAAGGACTTATTCCAAACTTCACACAGGGTCTTACTGATTTTATAACTATGTTTGTAAGTCTTATCATATTATTTACAGCTTCTCTTCTATTGTTTGCTATTTCACCATCTCTATCTTCACCTAAAGGCAACGGATAATTATATGGATAAAAATAATCATCAAAGTGTATTCCATCTACATAATACTTTTTTATTACTTCATATACCGTAGTTGCTATATACTCTATAACTTTTGGATTTTCTGGATCATAAAACAGTGCATTTTCATACTCTATTACCCATTCTGGGTTTATTCTTGTTGGATTATTCTTTGATAATAAATTTAAGTCAGTTCCTGTTAAAGTTACTCTATAAGGGTTTAACCATGCATGAAATTCCATTCCTCTTTTATGAGTTTCCTTTATCATAAATTCTAAAGGGTCATAACCTGGGTATTTACCTTGAGTCCCTGTTAAGTACTCTGACCAGGGATTAATATTAGACTTGTAAAATGTATCAGACGCAGCTCTTACTTGTACAAATACAGCATTAAATTTTAATTCTTTTAATTTATTTAATATATTGATAAATTCTTCTTTTTGCTTTATAACGTCATTTTTTGCCTTTGGCCAATCAATATTAAATACAGTTGCTATCCATGCTCCTCTCATTTCACATACTTTGCACTTACTATTATTATACATTTTTCCCCTCCATAAATATAATTCATAATATTATGCTATGATAAATATAAATTATATTTACATAATAAAAGTAAAAGGTGTAATACTTTATTAAATATATAAAGTATTACACCCACTCATTAATCCATTATTTATTCATATAATTAGATATATTTGCATTTGTATTTATTATACCTTCAATTAAACTAGTCTTACATGACATAATCACAGTTACACCTGGTCCATGACCTGATTTCACACAATCACTATGTATAATCACACCTATACTTACTGCACCTTTAAAATAACCTGTTCCATAAGTATTATCACAGTCTTCTAGTAATACTATATCTCCAAATTTAAGTTTATCTAATTCTAATTTTTTTATTTCTTCCATATCCGCAGTCATTATATCATAATCTCCACTATATGCATTTGGGGATCCAATTCCAGATCCCATTAAATATGATGGTACCTTAGCTACTACAGGTACTTGTAATTTCCCCTCATTTTCTATAATTCCTAATTTCTCAAATAGGTCTGGATCTATACTCATAACATTAACTTCATCATATCCTTCTAATTTTAACCCTTGTCCGTATGCTTTTATCATTATTTTATCATCTATAGCTAAGTTTTCTAAATCGTCTTCTTTAAAATGTATCATTACATGTTCTATACCACCATGCATACCTGTTACATATCCTCTTGCACCTTTTGCATCACCTGATACAACTTTAGCTTCATTACCTATACATGCAAATGTTGTTAGAGCCGCATTTTCGTTAGTATTTTCATTTCTTATAGATACACCTGGTTCTACATGGTCCCCTGCCCATCCAAATGCACTATCCCCAACTTTTACATTATATGATATCCCACCTGTAGCTGGTAATATCATAGGTTTACCTTCATGAGTAATTCTATAGTTACCACCTAATGGATGATGTACTTTCCCTTGTACTGACCACTTTACAACTTTATCTCTATTAGTTTTTAACATATTTCCTTCTCCTCTAATCTCTCTTTAATTATTTTAAAATTGTTTATAAATTCATCTACTGCATTTTCATCTGTTGCCCAAGATGTAACTAATCTAATAGATGATTTTTCATTATTTATTTTGCACTCTATATTAAAACTATAGTGCTTACTTAGCTCCTCGATAAATTTATTATCAAGTATAGGGAACAACTGATTAGATACAGGATTAGTTAAAAATTCATATCCTAACTCTTCTAATACATCACTAATCTTTAATGACATTGCATTGGCATGTCTTGCTAATTCTAAATATAAGTCATTCTTAAATAATTCTAAAAACTGAACCCCTAATACTTTTCCTTTAGCAAGCATTGCACCTTTTTGCTTTATATGGTATCTGAAATCAGATTTTAAATCTTTATTATTAATTACTATAGCCTCTCCTAATAAGGCTCCGTTTTTTGTTCCTCCTATATAAAATATATCTACTAAATTACATATATCCTCTAGTGTTAAATCATTATATTTTGAAGCTAATGCACTACCTAATCTAGCTCCATCTAAGTGTAGATATAAATCATTTCTTTTACAAAACTCACTTATATTTTTTAGTTCTTCTTTTGTATATATAGTTCCTAGTTCTGTGGAGTTAGAAATAAATACTAGTTTAGGCTTTACCATATGTTCATCAGTATGAGCATCTAATACCTCTTTAATTCCTCTTACTGTTAGTTTTCCATCATTACTATTTACGATATTTATCTTATGTCCAGTTGCTTCTATAGCACCTGTTTCATGCACATTTATATGTCCTGTATTTGCTGCTATTACAGATTCATATGGTCTTAATATAGACGATATTATTATTAAATTCGCTTGTGTTCCTCCAGATACAAAATGTACATCTACTTCATTATTGTTTACTTTTTCTTTTATAAGAATAGCTGCTTTTTCAGAGTATTCATCCATACCATATCCATTTTGTTGTTCTAGATTACTATCTATTAATGCTTTTAGTATATTCGGATGGGCTCCTTCGCTATAATCGTTTTTAAAACTGTATATCATCATTCATACCTCCCTTTATATAGTAAAATTATACCATATAAGTTATATAAGAATATAGATATACATAATCTTATATTTCTATTTATTTACAGATACATATTTATTATTTTTTATATAAAATCTCCACAAATAGTCTTTAGCTTCCTGTGCATAGTCTATATTTATTCTTTTTGAAAACTGGATATCTACATTTGTATCACTATATACAATTTGTCCTTCTTCATTTATGTATTTATCACTAATGTATAATTCATCTCCTAATATACTTTTGCTATTTAACATTTTATCTATTTTTAAAGCCATACAAAGCTTCCCAGGTCCGTTGGTAATATTTTTCTTTTGATATGTTGTTAGTTCATTATATGGTTTATTAAACCTATTTTTAGATATTTCTTCGATTCCTTTTATCGGTTCTACAGCTCTTATTAATACACACTCTGGTATACCTTCTTTATTTGCTGATATATTTAGACAATGATACATTCCATATATTAAATAAACATATATATGCCCACCCTCTAAGTATAGAGGTTTTGTTCTTTCGGTTTTTTTATCTCCATATACGTGGGCTGCCTTATCATTAACTCCCATATAACTTTCTGTTTCTACTATTTTAGTTACAATTTCAAATTCATTGTATTTTCTTATAAGATATTTCCCTAATATATCTTTAGATAACTCTATTCCATTTTTTATGTAGTAATCTTTATTCACACTAGTCCTCCTTATTAACTTATTAATAATTATTCTAACTTTATTCTATATATTGATTCAACTATATAACTAAACTTATTATTAAGTGTCTCTATAAATTATACTTCATCATATTCTATGTTATTTCCACATTTTATTATTTTTTATCACAATTTCTTATCATTTAGAATAGTATATTTTAGAAGAGATAAAATCTCTTAAATTATTTATAGGTGGGATGTATATTTATGAGAAATTGTAAAAGAAAGTCATCAAATTGTAACAAATGTAATAAGAATTGTGGATGTAATAAACCTGTTAAACCTTGTGGATGTAATCAAGAATTACAAGACTGTAGCCAATATAAAAAAGAAGCTCAAGAGAAATGTGAAAAAGCTGAATGTTTAAATAATAAAGCTAATAGATTAGCTCAAGAAGCAATTGCTGCAGAAAAAAAAGCTGAATGTTTGAAAGAACAAGCTATAGCAGAATGCGAAAGAGCAAATCAACTTTGGGATGAACGTAATAGATTATCTCAACAAGTATTATGTTTAATGAAACAAGCTGAGAATTGTTTAGCTAAAAGTGCAGAATGCTATGCTAATTTATACGATGAAGTAGAGGGATGCGATTTATCTCAATTCGGATGTTCAAAACAAAATAGCTGCAACTGCGGATGTAATTGTAATTGTGGAAGATAATATTTATTTAATATAATTTAGTCATAGTAAAAATACTCCTTATGACATTTATATATTATATTTTGTCAAATAGGAGTATTTTTTATTGACTTTTTATACAATATAAAAGCATAATGTGCTACCATATAATTAAATATATATTTTTTATTATCAGGGGGTATTTATGATGACTAATCAAAGTAAACAAAAGCTAAATTCAAAAACACTTACACAATTAGCTCTACTAATAGCTCTACAAGTTATTTTAACTAGGTTTTTATCTATCCAAACACCTATAGTAAGAATAGGCTTTGGTTTTTTACCTTTAGCTGTTATGGGAATTATGTACGGTCCTAAAATTGCTTTTGTTGGAGGTATAATTTCAGATATACTCGGATTTTTTATGTTTCCAACAGGAACTTACTTTCCAGGATTCACTTTAACAACTGGATTAACTGCACTTATATTTGGAATTTTTTTATATAATAAAACATACTCAATAAAATATGTACTTATTGCCTGTGTTGTTGTTTGTTTAGGTTTAAATTTATGTTTAGATACATATTGGCTATCTATATTATTAGGAAAAGGATACTTAGTATTACTTCCTACACGTATTATAAAAAGTTTAATTATGATACCTATTCAAGTCGCAACTATTAGTATTGTCTGGGATAAATTTTTAAATAAAATTAGAGGTGTATTAATTACTAGGTAATTGATATCTCATCCCATAAATATAAAAAAGTAGTTATAGATTCTAAATTGAATCTATAACTACTTTTTGTTTTAATCATTTTACATAAAAACTTTTAGTAATATACCCGCAACAACTGCCGATCCTATAACACCTGCCACATTAGGTCCCATAGCATGCATTAATAAGAAGTTCGAAGGGTTTTCTTCTTGCCCAACCTTTTGTACAACTCTTGCTGCCATTGGAACTGCTGAAACTCCAGCGGCTCCTATCATTGGGTTTATCTTTCCTTTTGTTAATTTACACATTAATTTTCCAAATAATACCCCCGATGCTGTTCCTACAGAAAATGCTACAAGTCCCATAGCTATTATTCCCATAGTATTTATAGATAGTAGAGTATCTGCATTAGCAGTAGCTCCTACTGTTACTCCTAATAGTATTGTAATTATATACAGTAATGAATTTTGGGCAGTTTCAACTAGTTTTGGTACTACACCAGATTCTTTTAATAAGTTTCCAAACATAAGCATTCCGATTAATGGTGCTGATGTTGGTAATATGCCTATAACAATTATCATTGCAAGTATTGGGAATACTATTTTTTCTGTTTTCGAAACTTCCCTTAACTGTTCCATCTTTATATTACGTTCTTTTTCTGTTGTTAATGCTTTAATTATTGGTGGTTGAATTACTGGTACTAATGCCATATATGAGTATGCCGCTAAGGCAATTGTTCCTAATAACTCTGGTGCTAGTTTTCCTGTTAGCTGTATTGCTGTAGGTCCATCAGCTCCACCTATTATTCCTATAGCTGCAGCTTGAGGACCTGTAAATCCTAATAATATTGCACCTAAAAATGCAAAGAATATACCAAATTGTGCAGCAGCACCCAATAATATAGTCTTAGGATTTGCAATCATAGGTCCAAAATCTGTACTTGCGCCTATACATAAAAATATAAGAGGCGGATAAATACCAAGCTTTACGCCTTGATATAAGTAGTAAAATAACCCTCCCATATGTCCCCCTTGTGGCGGATTCATCAAGTCTACTCCAGGCATATTTGCAAGTAGCATTCCTACTGAAATTGGTATTAATAAATATGGTTCATATCCTTTTTTTATTGCTAAATATAGAAAAAAGCAAGCTAGTATTAGTACTACTATATTCTTTGGTGTCATCATAGCAAATCCAGAATCCGCAAAGAAGCTTATTATCATTTCTGCCATTTTTTATTTCCTCCTTAAGTTTTTCACTTACTAAGCTATTTTCAATAAGCTGTCTCCAAGGTTTACATTTTGCCCTTTGCCAACAGTAATAGATGCTATTTCTCCGTCAACTGGTGCCACTATTTCATTTTCCATTTTCATAGCTTCAAGTACTGCTAGTACTTGACCTTTCTTTACTTTCTCGCCTTCTTTTACCAGTATATTTAGTATAGTGCCTGGCATTGGAGCTGTTATACTTTCACCAATACTATTTTTAGTAATAGTAGGTGCACTTGTTAGTTTTACAGGTTCTGAAGCTTTATTTTCTGGTTTTAACTCAGTTACATCTTCTATTTGAACTTCATATACTTTCCCATTTAATGTTATATGATAAGTTTTTGTACTCATATTTCTCTCCCCTTTTAGCTCTATTTATTTTATTCTAGTAATTTTACTTATACGAAGATTTGGATTTATTTTACCTTCTCCTGCAATCATTGAAGCTGCTAACGCTACTACTACCTTTTCCTCTTCATCAATTTCTTCTGTCATTGCAGCTTCACAAGGAGCCATCTCCTTTTCTACTTTTATTTCTCTATTTTTAAATATATATTTAAATGATTCTAATATAAAGGCTATTATTAGTAATGTTAAAAATACTATTGCCATACTTGATACTGTTATTAAAATTGCTTCCATAAAATTCATAATTTTATCACCCATTTTCTACATAGTTACTGTTATATAATGTATTTTATTTTCATCATCTTTGTCATTAACTTTTGGGTTGTATTTATCTTCTAAAAACTTAGGTGCTACTTGTGGGAAAAGTGCATAGGCTAAAACATCTTCATCCGTTCTGGCTAATTCCCCAGCTTCTTTTTTCATATCTTCAAATTCTGGTTTTAGTAAGTCTGCTGGTCTTACTGTTATTATTTCTTCATCACCTATTATTTTTTTAATTATTTCTTTATCCATAGGCGCTGGAGCCATACCATACAACCCCTTTACATAATCCTTTATTTCTTTTGGCACTAGTTTATATCTCTCCTCCGTTAGAACGTTAAAAAGTGCTTGAGTTCCAACCATTTGACTAAGAGGTGTTACAAGAGGTGGATACCCTAAATCTTTTCTTACTCTAGGAACTTCCTTTAGCACCTCTTCATATTTATCCGATGCTCCTTGTTGTTCTAGTTGTGATAATAAATTAGATAACATACCTCCTGGTACTTGATACTTTAATGTCTGCGGATCTGTTAATAATACTTTTGGCTTTAATATACCTTCTGCCATGTATTTATCTCTAATTGGTTTGAAATAGTCAGCAACTTCTAAAAGTTTATCCATATTAAGTCCTGGGTTTCTATTCATCTCACTAAATGTAACTGCTATTGACTCAGTTGGAGGCTGTGATGTCCCTCCGCTAAATGGAGAGATTGCAGTATCTATTATATCTACTCCTGCTTCTACAGCTTTCATATATATCATATCTGCAATACCACTAGTGCAGTGAGTGTGTAATTCTATAGGTAAATTCGTAGTTTCTTTCATTTTTTTTACTAGGTCATATGCATTGTATGGTGTTAGTACTCCTGCCATATCCTTTATACATATTGAATCTGCTCCCATTTTTTCCATAGTTTTAACAAGTTTTAAATAATACTCTGTAGTGTGTATTGGACTTGTTGTATATGATATAGCACATTGGCAGTGTCCATTATACTTTTTAATAGCATTCATAGAAGCTTCTATATTTTTAACATCATTTAATGCGTCAAATACCCTTATTATGTCTATACCATTTTTTATAGATAGCTCTACAAATTTCTCTACTGTATCATCTGCATAATGTCTGTACCCTAGTAAATTTTGACCTCTTAGAAGCATTTGTAATTTTGTATTTTTAACATTTTTTCTAATTAATCTTAGCCTTTCCCATGGATCTTCGTTTAAGAAACGTATACATGCATCAAATGTCGCTCCTCCCCAAACTTCTAGTGCGTGGTATCCTACTTCATCCATAGTTTTTAGAATCGGTATAATTTCATCTGTTTTTAGTCTTGTTGCAATTAAGGATTGATGTCCATCCCTTAATGCTGTTTCAGTTATTTTCAACTGCCTCACCAACAATCACACTCCTATTTTTTACTATTTTTAATATAGCTTTAAAAGTATTTATATATATTTATTAAATACCTATGCTAAATCCCCTTTAATAATCCATTATTTTTTTGAAAATATATTTATTTTATTATTTCTGTGCAGCATTTATTTTTCCTTCTTTTTTCTACAACATTTTGTATATTTCTTTTATAATTAATATTTTTCACAACAAAAAAAGAGCAACAATTAAGTTGCCCTCTTGCTATTAAAATGATGGTACTATGCTACCTTCATATTTATCTTCTATGTAATCTTTTACAGTTTGGCTTGTTAGTGCTTTTGATAATGCTTTTATTTTTTCATCTTCTTTGTTGTCTTCTCTAACTGCTAATATATTTGCATATGGAGAGTCTTTTGATTCTATAGCTATAGAATCTTTAGTTGGGTTTAATTTTGCACTTAATGCATAGTTTGTATTTATTACTGCTGCATCTACATCTTTTATTACAGCTGGTATTTGCTCTGCATTTAATTCTTTTATTTCAATATTTTTAGTGTTTTCTGTTATATCCTTAACACTTAGTATTTCTCCCTCTTTTAGCTTTATTAGTCCATTGTCTGCTAATAATTTTAAAGCTCTAGAACCGTTAGTTGCATCATTAGGTATTGCAATTACTGATCCATCTTTTATCTCATCTACATTCTTCGCCTTATCTGAGTATAATCCCATTGGCTCTAAATGTACTTTCACAGTATATGTTAATTTATATCCTTTTTCTTTATTTGTTTCTTCTAAATACGGTATATGTTGAAAATAATTTGCATCTAACGATCCTTCTTCTAGTCCTGTATTAGGAAGTACATAATCATCAAATACTTTTATATCTAGCTTATATCCTTGCTTTTCTAAGTCCGGTTTTATTACTTCTAATATCTCTGCATGTGGTGTAGTAGATGCACCTACCACAATAGTTTTATCATCTTCACCTTTTGAACACCCTACTATTGAACTTAATATTGCTGCACTTAGTGCTACTGTTAATATTTTTTTTAATTTCATATTATTTCCCCCTAGTTTATTAATTTTAATTATATATTTTCTTTTACCTCTGCATTTCTTTCTAATGTCAAAGGATTGTTTATAACTTTAATCTTATATTTTTTAACTTTTCTATCTTCACCAAATTTTAACTTGTTGTAAGCTAAATTACCGATCCATTGAATTATTTGTACTAATATTATTAGCGTTATAACTGTATATATCATTACAGCAGTGTCAAATCTTTGATGTCCATAAGTTAGTGCTACAGTTCCAAGCCCACCTGCACCTATTGCACCTGCCATTGCTGTATATCCAAGTATTGATATAACAGATAGCGTAACTCCTGATACTATCGATGGCATTCCTTCTTTTATCATTACTTTAAATATTATTTGAGTGTTAGTAGCACCAAATGATTTTGCAGCTTCTATCAATCCTTTATCAACTTCATTTAATGCGCCTTCTATTATTCTAGCTATGAATGGTGCTGCTCCTATTGTAATTGGTACTATAGCAGCTGTTGCTCCTATAGAAGTTCCTACTACTAACCTTGTAAAAGGAATTAGTGCTACCATTAATATTAAAAATGGAAAACTTCTAATTGTATTTACTATAAATCCTAAAACACTATTTATTGATTTATTTGGTTTTAATCCATCTGGTTTAGTAACTACTAATATTATTGCAAGTATAAATCCAATAATTGTAGCAAATATTGTAGGTAAAATAATCATATATAAAGTTTCACCTAATGCTTCTAATAGTATATTATTTAGATATTCGCTTAAACTAGTCATTTTTAATTTCCTCCCATCTCATACCCTTTTGATTTAAATATATTTTGACTTTATTGCCATTATCTATCTCAGTATTTATTATTAATGAACCTAATATATCATCTTTAAACTTTTCTAGTCTTCCAAATACAATAGAGAAATCTATATCTAATTCTCTAGCCATACTAGTTATAATTGAGTTATTGGACGTTTCCTTAGGGAATAGTATTTTAATATTGGTTCCTTTAGGTAATACTATTTCTTCCTCACCTAATAATTTTTTTAACCCTTGAGTATTTTGTAAAAATATCTCTTCTGTATCCCCTATTTCTAAAACTTCTCCGTGTTCCATTATTGCAACCTTTGTGCATATTTGCTTAATAACTTCCATTTGATGAGTGACCATAATTATTGTTATATTTAATTTTTTATTTATATCTTCTAATAAAGAAAGTATTGATTTTGTTGTATTGGGATCTAATGCCGACGTAGCCTCATCACATAACAATACCTTTGGATTTAATGCTAAAGCTCTCGCTATTGCTACTCTTTGCTTTTGTCCTCCGCTTAAGTTTCTAGGCTTTGAATATTTTTTATCCGATATTCCTACTAATTCAAGTAAGTTATTTACTCTTTTATCTATTTCTGATTTTGAATATTTAAAGCACTCTAAGGGCAATGCTACATTGTCAAATACTGTTTTTCTTTCCAATAGAGAGAAATGTTGAAATATCATTCCTAAATCCTTTCTTAGAAATCTTAATTCTTTTTCATTAAGATTTCTAATCTCTTTATTATCTACTAGGACACTACCTTCTTTGTATTCTTCAAGACCATTTATACATCTAAGCAATGTTGACTTTCCTGCTCCACTATGACCTATTATTCCGAATATTTCGCCTTCTTCTATTTGCATATTAACATCATTTAAAACCTTTGCTTCTCCGTAAAACTTACTTACATTTTGAATACTAATCATAATTTGCCTCCCCTGTTTTTGCTACTAAAAAAAGCCTAAGTATAAACTTAGGCTCAATAAGCATCTATACTCATCTTTCAGCTTTCGCTGCTGGATTTAGCACCATTGTATAATAAATATACTGGTTGCCGGGTTTCATAGGGCCAGTCCCTCCACCTCTCTTGATAAGAGTTATTTAATTTTCTCTTCTTGATATATTTATAATATAATATTAAAGTTATTTATTGTCAATATATTTTCAGAATTTTTATTATATTGAATTATTTTTATATATTATTTTTATATTTAATAATTAATTACATTTACTATATCCGCACTGAAGGCATATTGCACATCCACCTGTAGGTATTATTTCTTCATTTCCGCATTCTGGACATATAAATTTTTCATCTTCTTCAAATGTTGCACTTACCTCATTCTCTTCTATATTATTTTCATATAGATTTTCTTTTTTTTCTTTTTTAGGCTTCTCATTTAATAAAACGCCACTTCTTTGACACCCATCCCTATATATTGTTACGCCTTTTAATCCATTCTTCCAAGCTTCCATATATATGTTGTAAACTTCTTCTATCGTTGATTCATATGGAAGGTTAATTGTTGATGATATCGATGCATCAATATATCTTTGCCATGCTTTTTGCATTTTTATTCTTTCGATTGGATCTAATGTCATCGCTGTTACAAATATATCTGGTAAATCTTTTTCTTTTTGTATTTCATTTATATTCATATACTCTGCTACTATTGGTGTATAAACTTTGTAATATACATCTTTATCATGTAGAGTCTCTGTTTTTCTTGTATATGATGTATTAAACATAGGCTCTATTCCACCACTTATGCCTAACATCGTAGATATCGATCCAGTTGGAGGTATTGTTAAAATCTGCGAATTTCTTAGTCCATATCTTTTTACCAATATTTTTGTATCTTCATTTAGATTCTCATTGAAGAATTTAGATTTTATTATTGCTGTTTCATTGTATTTTTCATAACAACCTTTGTCTTTTGCTAATAGTGCAGATTGCTTTACAGCTTCATTTAACATTATTTTTGCTAATTCTTCACACAATGATACTGCATCATCTGATCCATATCTTAAATTCAATTTTATTAGCATATCAGCAATTCCCATAACACCTAAACCAATTTGTCTATATTGTGATACAGTATTTTTTTGCTCTGTAAGTGGATGTAATCTTAAGCCTTCTTCTAAGACCTCATTAAGACCTACAACACAGTCTTGAACACATGCTTTAAATTTTTCAAAGTCAAATATAGAATTACATGTAAATGGTTCTACTATAAACTCTGATAAATTTATAGAACCTAATAAACAACTTCCACCTGCTGGTAGAGGCTCTTCTGCACATGGATTTACACCTGCATACTTGAATTCATTATCCTCGCTTAACAAATGATTTTTTTCAATTGTATCCCAAAATAATATTCCTGGTTCCGCAAAGTCCCAGTTATTTTTTGCTAACTTCATAAATAAATCATATGCATCTACTTTTTTAATTATTTCTTCATTTGTATCTTCTATTATAAATTTACATTCATACATTTGTTTATTTGAAACAGCTTTCATAAATTCATCATTTATTTTTACTGAAATATTTGCCTTTGTAACCTTCTCTAAATTAGTTTTGATATCAATAAATTCTTCTATATCCGGATGGTTAATATCCATTGATATCATTAATGCACCTCTTCTGCCTCTTTGCCCAATTAGCCCAGTTGTCATTGAGTATAAGTCCATAAATGATACTGCTCCTGTTGTAGTCTTCGCAGAGTTGTGAACTGTTGCTCCTCTAGGTCTTAATTTTGATATATCTATACCTACCCCACCACCATAACTAAATGTTCTTGCTAAACATTTAGCTGTATCAAATATACTTTCTAGATTGTCTTCTGGTTGTTTTAATACATAACAATTTGAATACGTAACCTTTATTCCATCTCTAGGCAATCCTCTATTTGCAAGTATTCTTCCTGCAAATAGAAACTTTCTTTCTTTTATTAATTTTGATATTTTTCTATTTCCACCAGAAACTCTTTCTGTCCATTCTTCAAAACTTTCATTATTATATTGATACTTGTTATACCAAATTGATTTTTGAAGTTCATCCATTTGCCATTTGGTTTTTCTAATTTCAGATCTTTTTTCTCTATATAATATGTATTTCTTTGCTACATCTTTTCTATTAGATTCCATAAGTAACAGTTCAACGTTATCCTGTATGTCTTCAACTGTAACTTTTGAATTTGAGCTTATAATTATATTTTCTATTTCTTTTGCTATCTTTTTTGCTAAATCAGCATCAGTTCCAAATTTACTATTTATAGTAGATTTATAAATTGCATTAATTATTTTTTTTCTATCAAATTCTTCTTCTGTTCCATCCCTTTTTAAAATACTTATCATTTAATATTCTCCAATCCACTTTAAATTTATTATCTTAACTGGTTTATACCCCATTTTGCACAATATATTGTGCTTATGTATATATATTTACCTTTTATACGACTATATATTGTATTTTTGAGAGAATATTATCTATATAAATACAAATAAGAAGATATGCTATAAACTATATAACTTATCTTCTTATTTTATTGTTTTATTTCTTAAAAATTTTAAACGGCTTACCTACTGGTAAAAATACCCTTTGAAAATGAGGATTTAGCACTGATGCTGCTGATCCATAAAATGATACTATTGCAATTAATAATTCTGCATATGCAGCTATCATATGCGTTGTGTCTTCCATGATTCCAAATGTACTTAGTGTTAGGCCTATGAAAAGTACATCTATTAATACAAATATTGTAAATAATACCTTATGAGTCTCCATAGCCCCTATAGTCATATATAATGAAAATATTAAATACCCTAAATATCCAAAAGCTAATTGTTTTGTATCTACCATTGATGCTAATTTTAGTCCAAATACTTCATTTTGAATTAACCAAACAAATGCCACAGAATACCAAAAGAAAGCATATGCACCAAAGGCTGTAGCCCCAAATGTATTATTATGCTTAAAATCATTAATGCATGCAATTAATTGTGCACTAGCACCTAAAAATATAGCCCATGGTATTACTAATGATACACCTGTCGTTAATCCTAGCTTTTGAGATGATGCAACTAAAGTTATTATTGCTAATCCAAATAATCCTAATGCAGATGGATCTGCTACAACTATTTTTACTTTATTCGTTTCTTCCATATATACATACTCCTAACATAGTAATTAATATTTTTAAGTTAATTTTTACTTTATTTGTAATATTTATTCATACTTTGAAACCTTTATTTTTTTGAAAATATTAAAGATTTTTTATTTATTTCATAATTTTTTAAAAAATTATTAGATTTTTTCAATTTTCACCTTGCTTTTAATTTAATTTAGGAGTATACTTGAATAACAGGCTTAAGTTTTAAGTTTTGATTTTTTAAATACACGGAGGTTTTTTCTAATGAAAAACGGAATAGTAAAATGGTTTAATAGTGAAAAAGGATTTGGATTCATATCTGTAGAAGGTGGAGATGACGTATTCGTACATTTCTCAGCTATACAAGGTGATGGATACAAGACTTTAGAAGAAGGCGAAAAGGTTAGCTTCGAGATAACTGAAGGAGCTAGAGGACCTCAAGCTGCAAACGTAAATAGAATATAATTATATTAATATAGATATATTTTTATTTCAAAAAAGAGAGCATTTATGCTCTCTTTTTTGTTTCTTTCTTTATTTATTATTTGTAAACTTCTATATAATCGGTATACATACAACGTCCCTCTTTTAATGGTCTAATAATATTTATTAAGTAATAATTCTCTTCAAACTCTTCATAACTTTCTACAAAATAATTTCCTATCAAATAATTAAATTCACTATAACTTATCTTTTTCTTTTTTAGATATTTATTCAAATTATCAAATTCATCAATCATCTTATCACCTTACTTACAAACTAATATATTCAGTGTAATTGTATTTTTATCTTTTTTACTTTAAAGTATGTATTTTTTTTTAACTTAAGTAAAAAGCATAGAGTAAAACTCTATGCCTTTTGTGTTTTTAAACAGCCTTTTTCATTATATATTAAGTTGTTTTCTTTCATTAAAGAAATGTTTATATGATATGTATGTTGCTATCATACTAGATATAGATGTTGAGGATATTATCATAAATGTAACCATTATTTGAAACTTTATTGCAAGTAGTGGAGATGCCCCTCCTAATATTAACCCTGTCATCATCCCAGGTAATGATACAATACCCAGTGTTTTAGCAGAGTCTATTGTAGGCATTATAGACACCTTTACACTCTCTCTTATTATGTTTTTAGAAGCTTCTTTTATATCGCTTCCTAATGATAACTTCACTTCTACTTCATTTATCCTGCTTCTAAAGCTCGTATTAAGATTTCTATAACTTAATCCTATAGCTACCATAGAGTTACTTACTACCATTCCTGCTACTGGGATTATTTCATTTGGAACAAACCTTATTGCACCTGAAAATACTAATACAGATAGTGTTATAGATGTTCCGATTATTAAAGATATAAATGATATTAACACAACATTTTTTATACCTTCACCTCTTTTTTTAGTATTAAGTGCTGCATTAAATATCATAATTACTACTAATATCATTGTAAAAATTGTATTTTCAAGTCCAAATACAAAATCTAATATATATCCTACAAATATTAATTGTATAATAGCCCTTAACATACTTACTACTATTTCTTTTTCTAGTTCTAATTTTTCTTTATATGATATAAAGACTGGTATTACAAGAAGAACAGAAGCTATAACTAAAGATATTATGTCCATTGAGTATTATCCTCCTCGCTACAAATCATTCCATCTTCAATAATTATTTTTCTATCAAATATAGATTCACTTTGCCTTATATTATGAGTTACCCATATTACAGTTGTTCCATCATTATTCATTTCTTTTACAATGTTTTCAACTGTTTTTGTATTACCCTTATCTAAAGCTGAAGTTACCTCATCTAATAGCAATATTTCTGGTTTAAATATTAAATTTCTTATTAAGGCTATTCTTTGTTTTTCACCACCAGATAGTGAGTTTATATCTTTATAAAGATAAGTTTCATCTAAGTTGAATTTTAATAAAAACTCTATTAATATTTTTTTATCTACTTCTTTTTTTCTTATTTTAAAAGGATAAACTAAATTATCATAAATTGTGTCTCCAAATAAATATGGTATTTGTATACAGTAACTTATTTGTTTTCTTAAATCTATAGGATTGTACGATTTATAGTTTTTACCTTTATAAAATATATTTCCACTACTTGGGCTTATCAAGTCTGAACATAACTTTAGTAACGTACTTTTGCCTCCACCTGATGGGCCTACTATAGATATACATTCTCCTTGCTTAATCTCTATATTCACTCCATTGATTATATTTGTGTTATCTTGTGAATAATAAACATTTTCTAATTTAAGTATATTCAATTAATACACCTCCCTAAAATGATAATTTGCATTTATAATGCTTATGTCTTGAGACTTAATTGTATATCATTGTTTGCATTAAAAGCAACAAAAATAATTAAAAATTCACTTTGCAAAACAAAGTGAATTTTTATAAATATTAGTTATTCATTTATTGTTGGTAAACTTCCTAAGTTATTATTTTCTGTTTCATCTGGTAAACTTCTTAAATACTCATTTCCTTTATTTAGTGCAACAGCCACACCTGAAATTTCTCCCATTTTAGCTAATTGTACTCCTTCTTCTTTACTTATCCTTTGCCCATTTGATAATTCATATCCTATTACTTCATTAGAATGCTTTATTAACTTAGTAATCTTTTTTGCATTTTCGTTTGGCTTCGGCACTTCTTCATTTATATTTTTAGGTAGATTCCCTATCATTCCATCATTTTGTAAATTCATATTGCACCTCCAAAATATAATTATAATTATTTTTATCTTAGTACATTAAAATTATACTTTTATGTACTAAAGTTACTTTATTTAATTTACATAAAAAAGCATCTACAATTTATGTAGATACTTTTTATAATCTAGGCTACTTTTTCTTTTTTATCTTTAGATTTATTTAGTGCTGGTATACCAAATGCTATTGATATTATACCAAATACAAACATAAGACCTGGGTAATATAAGTATTTTATGATTTCTACTGCTGATATTCCTGCAACTCCTGCCGCTGTTAATAATTGCGCTCCATATGGAATTATACCTTGCCAACAAGATGAAAATATATCTAATATACTTGCTGTTTTCCTTGGATCTATATCATATTTGTCAGCTATATCTTTAGCTAATGGGCCTGCCGTTACTATTGCAATTGTATTATTAGCTGTGCATAAGTCTATAACACTTACAAGTGCTGCTATACCAAATTCCGCACCTTTTTTTGTTTTTACTTTGTTTGTAATTATGTATAATAAGAAATCTATACCACCATTATATTTTATTAAAGATACAACTCCACCTACTATTATAACTAAAAGGCATAATTCTTGCATCCCTGATATTCCATTAGATATTGCATTTATAAAACCTAGTAAATCAAAAGATTTGGTAATCAAACCAATAGTCCCTGCAAAGAATATACCTCCACCTAATAATATAAACACATTTAGGCCACATAAAGCCCCTATTAACACTAATAAATATGGAAGTACCTTTACTATTTCATAGCTATAATTTCCTTCTACATTAGCTTGATGACCTGATGTAACTACGGTAAGAAGAATGACAGTAATTAATGCTGCTGGTAATACAATTAAGAAATTCGTCTTAAATTTATCTTTTAGTTCGCAACCTTGCGTTCTAACTGCAGCTATTGTTGTATCTGATACCATAGATAAATTATCACCAAACATTGCTCCTCCAACTACTGCACCTATTACAAGTGCAACATTAATACCTGTATTTTCTGCAACCCCTAATCCTATTGGTGCTAATGCGGCTATTGTTCCAACTGATGTTCCCATTGAAATAGATATAAAACAACCTATTACAAATAATCCTGCCACTAAAAGATTTGGAGGAAGAACTGATAGACTTAAATTAACAGTTGAGTCAACACCACCCATTTCTCTAGCTACACTACCAAAAGCTCCAGCTAATACGAATATCATTACCATTAAAATTATATTTTGATTTCCTGCTCCTTTGCAGAATTCTTCCATTTTAGTTTGTATACTTGCATTTTTGTTAGATGCTAACGCTACTGCCGCTGCAACAATAAATGCTACTAATACTGGCATTTTATAAAAGTCACCTGTTATTATTCCACTTCCTACAAATAGCACTAAAAATATAGCTAAAGGTAAAAGTGCTATGGGATTACCTTTATTAATTTCTTTTTTCATTATTACTCATCTCCTCTGCCTAATTAATACTTCTTTCTGTCTATAATTATATAACTACCCTATTTTAACGTAATTAAAAGACCTGAGCATAAACTCAGGCCTATAAAAGCATAATTATACTCATCTACCAGCTTTTAAGCTGCAGGATTTAGCACCCGTATATAACTATACTGGTTGCCGGGCTTCATAGGGCCAGTCCCTCCACCTCTCTTGATAAGAAGTATTCTGTTTTCTTTTTTATATAATATTAAATCTTCTTAATATTGTCAATATTATTAAAAAAATATTTTTATTACATTTTAAATACTATCCCAATTATTGCTCCAAACAATATATAAATTGCAGGATGTTTGCTAAGTTTATTTGTAGCATAAAACATTACTCCAAATAATATTAAACTCTTCATATTAAAAAAATCAAATAGATTATTTATATCATTAAACTCTTTAACTGTAAAAATAGACATTTTAAATATTTCAAAACATGCCACTGCAATAAGTCCTGCTACTGCAGGTCTTAGTCCTTTAAATATTGATTTAACCACCTTACTGTCTTTAAATGCTTTTAAGTAATGTGCAATTATAATTATTATTATAAAAGATGGCGTAACAATTCCTACTGTTGCAATCAATCCTCCTAATATACCAGCTACTTGGTATCCAGCATATGTAGCCATATTTATACCAATAGGACCAGGAGTTGATTGAGATATAGCAACCATATCTGCAATCACTGACTTATCAAACCATGTATATTTTTCTGCTAATTCATATAAAAACGGCAGACTCGCTAGTCCTCCTCCTATAGTGAAAAGACCTACTTTGAAAAATTCTAAAAAAAGTATTATGTATATCATTATATATCACCTCTTTTATTAGTTATAACTACACCTAATAATGCAGATGCTATTACAATATATATCGGTGATATGTTAAGTAAACCCGACATAATAAATGTCATTGTAAATACTACTATTCCAAAAACACCCGAAACTGATGTTTTCCATAATTTAATTACTGCATTTAATATCAAAACAGCTACAACTACCCTTATTCCAGAAAAAGCATTTTGCACTATCTCAATATCAGAAAAACTATCTATTAACCCTGCAATGACCATTATTATCACTAATGATGGAAAAACCACTCCTGAAGTTGCAAATATCGCTCCTATAATTCCTTTATTTTTATAACCTATAAAGGTTGCTGTATTTACTGCTATTATTCCTGGGGTAGCTTGTCCCACTGCATAATAATCTAGCAGTTCTTCTTCTGTTGCCCATTTATATTTTTCTACTACTTCAGCTTGTAACATTGGCAGCATTGCATACCCTCCACCAAATGTAAGCCCTCCAATTCTACAAAATGCCCAAAATAATTCCATTAATGCTTTCAAGTTTTTACTCCTTAATATCTTTTTCTTTAAATTTTACTACTCTTTGTATCATAAAGTAAATATTATTTATTTATATCACAAAAAAAATATGAGAAAAATTCTCATATTTTTAGTTTACAGGTAATCTCTATCTACTGTAATTATACAATTATACTGCGGATGTATATCATTTATTGCTTTAGTAATATCCTTTTTCAATTCATCTTCAGACATTATTTTGCCTAATTTTTCACTATCAACTACTATATCAAAAATTAAATTTTTAGTTTCACTATGACCTACTATTCTAAAATCGTGCATTGATTTTATTATAGGGTTATATTTTATAATCTTTTCGACTTCTTCTCTAGCTGTAGAAACTTCTTCTGTCTCTATACATATAGGATCCATATGAATTACTAGGTGTATATTTAACTTTTGTGAAATTTCCCTTTCAGCAGCATCTATAATATCATGTATAGTCATTATATCAATGTCTGCAGGTATTTCTGCATGAATTGACGCTATACACTTTCCAACACCATAATTATGTACAATCAAATCATGTACTCCACTAATATTGTTATAAGATAATACACCTTGAGAGATTGCTTGTACCAGTTCAGGTTGTGGTGCTTCTCCTAATAAAGGACTTATGGTTTCTTTTACTAGTGTATATCCAGCATACAATATAGCTAAAGATACTATTACTCCTATATATCCATCGATAGGCAGTGTCGTGAATTTAGCTATTAAGAATGAAATAGCTACACAACTAGATGTAAACACATCTCCTAACGCATCCATAGATGCCGCTTTTAAAGCAGATGAATCTATCTTTTCACCTACTAATTTATTAAATCTACTTAGCCATACCTTTACTAATATAGACATTAACAATAAGATAAATGGTATAAGTTCAAATATTATTGGTACTGGATTAAGAATTCTATCTATTGATGATTTTACGAATTGAAAACCTACTATCATTACCATAAAAGCAACTATTAGTGCAGATATATACTCTACTCTACCATGCCCAAAAGGATGCTCTTTATCTGGTGGCATACTAGCAAGTTTAAATCCAATTATTGTTATAACTGAAGATGCCATATCTGATAAATTATTAAAAGAATCTGCTGTTATTGCTATACTAGATGTTATTAATCCTATAAATAATTTTACTACAAATAATATAAAATTAACTATAATCCCTACTATACCCGCCAAATATCCATATTTATTCCTTACTTTATCATCATTAAGATTATTACTATCTTTAATAAATAATTTGATTAAACTTTTACTTAACATATAACTCTCCTCTCAATTCCTTAGTAACTAGTATTTCATAATTTTTTGTATTTATTATGGATTTTTTTTCAAATTTTAAAGGATATACGTTTAGTATAACATAATATAATTTTAATAGCAGATAATAAATTAATAATGCTATTACTAAGGAGATAATTAAAGTATGGAAAATAAAAACTTAGGAAGAAAAGAATTGGAAAATATCTATGGTAAAATTAGCCCTTTTGAATTTAAGAATGCTTTAATAGAACTTGCAACTGCACCTAGTAAAAAAAGTACACGTACACTTTTAGATGCTGGTAGAGGGAACCCCAATTGGCTTGCAACAAAACCTAGAGAAGCCTTTTTTACATTTGGTCATTTTGCTATAGAGGAAAGTAGATTTTCCTGGGATAATGGACCTCTAACTGGAATACCAAGAAAATCAAATATATATAATAGACTAAATGAGTATTTAGTTAAAAACTCTAATATGCCTGGTACTGATTTAGTTAAAAGTATTATAGATTATGGAATTGATAAACTCAACTTTAATCCCGATGATTTTGTTCATGAGTTAACAGATGCAATTCTTGGTGATAATTATCCATTTCCTGATAGAATGTTAATTCATATTGAAAAAATAGTTAAAGAATATTTAATTAAAGAAATGAGATATGATGTTGGTAAAGGAGGAGATTTTGACGTTTTTGCAGTTGAAGGTGCTACAGCTGCTATGTGCTATGTATTTGACTCTTTAATTGCAAATAATTTACTACTAAAAGGTGATAAAATTGCAATTATGACACCTATTTTTACTCCTTATCTAGAAATTCCCCATTTGCCAAGATATGAGTTTGAAGTTGTGTACATAAATGCAAATGAAAAATCAAATAACGGTGAGCACACTTGGCAGTACACAGATTTAGAGCTTGACAAATTACGTGATAAGGATATAAAAGCACTATTTCTAGTAAACCCTAGCAATCCACCATCTATCGCTATTTCATCTAACTCTACTGATAGAATTGTAGATATAGTAGAAAATGATAATCCTAATTTAATGATAATATCTGATGATGTTTATGGTACATTTATTTATGGATTTTCATCTTTAATGGCTAAGATTCCTTATAATACAATAGGTTCTTATTCCTACTCAAAGTATTTTGGTGTTACAGGATGGAGGCTTGGAACCTTAGCTTTACATAAAGAAAATGTATTCGATAGGTTAATTTCTGAATTGCCTTACTCTATAAAGAAAAGGACTATGAAGAGATACTCTGATATGAACACCAATCCTGAAGATGTTCCTTTTATTGACAGAATTGTTGCAGATAGTAGGCAAGTGGCTCTAAACCATACAGCTGGCCTTTCAACTCCTCAGCAAGTTCAAATGGCATTTTTCTCTGCGTATGCACTTTTAGATACAGATGATTGCTATAAAAACTTGACAATAAATATATGTCATCATCGTCAAAAACTACTATTTGATAGTTTAGGTTTAGATTTACCTAATGACCCTAATAGTGCCGCATATTATACACAATTTGATTTACTTGAATGGGCAGAGTTAAATCATAGTAAGGAATTTGCTAACTATTTAGAATACAATTATAAACCTGTTGATATCTTGTTTAGATTAGCTGAAGAGTCTTCTATAGTGTTACTTAGTGGTGGTGGATTTGCAGGCCCTGAGTGGTCAATAAGAATATCTTTAGCTAATTTATACGACGAAGCTTATTCTGAAATTGGAGTAGCTTTAAAAAAGATTTTAGACGATTATGTTAAAGACTGGAAAAAACAATTATAAATATACTTAGATATTCTTTTTTAATAATATGAATGCAAAAACAATATTTTATTACTATAATTAATCTTAATGATAGTTATTGTAAATAATATTATTTAAAATATATTGGGGGGATAACTTATGAAATTTGAATGTTTTTATTGTCCTAAATTAGATGATAATGAACAAATAGTCAAAAGTATAGAAGGTATAAAAGAATTTAATTTTGGTGATAGTGTTCCAACAAAAACACTGTATTATAACTACGGAAAAAATTTCGCTATATACCAAGGTGGAGAGTTTTTCGTTGTAGAGGAAGGTAAATTAAAAAAATCAATAGCTCCTTCTGAATTAAAGTTTCCATTACGATTAGTATTTAATCGTGGTACTCAATTAACAATATTTTCACCTAGTGAGTTACCTTCTGTTAGATTATTATTAAATGGAGAAAACGAACTAGAAAAAGAATTAGGAGAACTATTCTTCTTATCAACTGTATTAAATAGAAAAATTAAAACTATACAATATAAAGTAATGGGTGAATTAGCGAATAGCTCTAGAGATGCTTTATTTATAAATAATTCTATTGATATAGAGACAAAAGATTTATTGAAATCTTTAAAAGAAGTTGAAAGTAAATTTTATAAGTTAACTATAAATCATCCTAACATTAAAGATTCTTATCTGAATTATATGAATTTTAGTAATAAAGAAGATATGTTTGAATTATCTATTAATAAATACTTTGCTGAAGGAACAGAAGAAAATGATCAGTATAAGCTTCAAAGTTTAGTTTGGCAATCAAGACCTATCTATCCTAAATTTAAATTAGATAATTTAATTAATTCATATAACTATAAAGTACAATCTTAATAATAAAGTATTTAATAAAAGATGCAAAATACCTAATACATATTTTGCATCTTTTATTAGGTGTATTATTTTATATTTAAAAACTTTAAACTTAATTTTTCAACTGTAGCTTTTACTGCCCCTATATAATAATCAATATCTTTGATTGTTTTTGTAAACTCTCCATGTCCATCTGATCCTGCAGTTATTATCATATCATATTTTTTACAAAATTCAACACAGGTATTTGTCAATTCTAATCCATTTGATGGATAGTAACATTCTATACCATCTATACCTCTATCTTTTAAATCTTCTAAAGTACTATTTAATTCTTCTTTTGATAATTCATTAAAATAATTGCTTGGGTGGGCTAATACTGCATACCCGTTAGCTCTTTTAATAGTTTCACATACTTTTTCAACAGATGCAAAATCATATTCTATATAATCACACCCATATTCTTTATAGTATTTTAGTCCACCAAGTAACGAATCCGATATACCTCTATCTAAAAGGTAGTGTACTCCTTTCCAAGCACCTTTCCTTCTATCATATTCGTATTGTTCATAATCTTCATTAGATATACACTCGTAATCTTTTGACATTTTATCTACTAAATCAACACTAGTATGTAATAGATATCCTCTTGATTCATCTATTAGATTAAATAATTCCTTATTATCATCAAAGTCATATGCTAATATGTGAATAACTTTATCTTTATATTTACAATCAATTTCTACACCTCTAATTGCAATAATTTGATATTCATCACATGCTTTCTTCAATCTATCATAAGCCTCTATGTTATTGTGATCAGTTACTGCTATAACCTTTAAACCTTTCTTATGCGCTTCTTTTGCTACTTGTTCTGGAGAAAATGTTCCATCTGAAAAGTAAGTATGTATATGTAAATCTACTAACATAAACTGTATCCTCCTTGTTATTTTATTGTTTTTTAATATATATCACCATATTTATACATAAATCATATATTATAGCAAGATATTCTATATCTTATTAAGGGGTTGATTAAATGTATAAATATGCTCTATCTTTTTTTAATGAATATGTTGAAATTACAACATATTTAACTAAAAATAATTTATATGGAAAAATAATTAACGTAACACCTTATGATGTAGCACTTTTAAGAGACCATATAGAAAAATCATCAAGTGATAATTATACCTTATATATCCCTCTTAGTTCAATAATATCTATTAAAAAGATATAATAATATTAGCTACAACATTTTTGTTGTAGCTTTTTATTTTACTTATTGTTGTTTATTATGCTAATTATTATAACTATAATAATCCAATTTTCTATTTATTAACTTATTAATTATCTATAATTTATTAATATTTTTTTATTTATTTTTACACTCATAAATATTTAATTCAACACTATAGTTTTTTTCTTCATTTTGCGACATTTTCTCCTATCTTTTATAAGGTGAAAATGTTGAATGATTTTAAAAGGTATTTAAACTTTTAAGGTCAATTAAATATTTAAGGAGTGATTTTATGAACATGAGAAAAACTATAGTATTTATATATATTTTAATTTTAATCCTCGTAGCAGGTTGTTCTAAAACATCAGATATTACTTATAACTCTAATATACAAGTTAATGGATTAAGTTTAAAAACCGCTCTAATTCAAACTGCATATGAGTTGTATAGTGTTAACACCAATAATCCATCAATCGATGAACAAGCCTATAAAGATGTTTCTAAAGATGCACATAAACATTATAAATGGTTAGAAAGTACATATAATTCTATGAATACAGATATGACAAATAAATTAGAGTCTATTTTTACATCTTATAACCAGTGGGATTATTTAAATGAAGTAATTGCCTTAGATGACAATGTAACGTATATAGAAATTATAAACAAAATTACTAATTCCAATAATTTAGATTTATCTCCTGTTGAAAAAAATAATATATCACTATTTTTTGATTACTATTATAATAACTATTTCAAAACATATTTTAATAAATATGAAAAAAAATTTAATAAAGATGCAAAAAATATTAATTCTTTGTTAGTTAAAAATAATGTAGATATAATTAAATTTATCGAGGATACCTCTGGTCTTAAGTTTGAAAATAATTATAAATCAAAATTTTATTATAGCTTTAATCCTTTACAAACTCAAGTTTTTAAGCTTGATGATGTTATTGTATCTACCGTTTCACCTAGTATAAATGCACAAGATATTTTAAGCATATGTTTTTATCAGTATTCTAATTATTTATTTGATTCACTTAGCGATAATAAAGATTTTATTAGTATTTGTGATGGTTTAAAGAGTGATTCTAATTTTGTAGAGCAATACAACCAAGTTGGAAAAAATTCATATGATTTTAATAATTGGTGCAAGGAAAATTTAGCTGCTGGATTTTCAAAATACTTAGATTATAGATATAGCCAAAGTGATTATCAATTTACTAGCTATACTTATGACTTGGATTTTTATAATCATCTTAGAAAAATAGGATTCAACTCAAAAACTATGAACTTAGAAGAGGTGTCACTATCTTTTTATCAAAATAAAATTGATAATCTAATTGCATACTCAAAAGATTAAAAGCTACTATAAATTATTCATTATAGTAGCTTTTAATTATATTTACTTTAATTTATATAAATTTTCAAAAACTGTTTGCAATTCCTCTTTTGTTATATTGTCAAAATTTTTAATTCTATCTATACTTTGAATTAATATTAATCTTTTATATTCATCTTTATTAAATTTATAAAAATCATTTTCTTCTACACCACTTATTATTTTAATTTTTTTAGTTAAATCAATAGCTTTTTTCTTTCTTTCTTCTTCTTTTTTTATAAAGTATGTAGAAAGCGTAGATGTTAATGAACTTATAAATCCAATGCCCGCTATCATAACTATTGCTGCAACAAACCTTCCAATAGATGTCTTAGGTGAAATATCCCCATATCCAACAGTGGTTACTGTAACTATACTCCACCAAAGTGCATCTCCTAAACTTATTTTTTCTACAATAGACATAATTACAGATCCTATAAAAACAATAATAAGTGCAATGCTTAAAGTATAATTAAAATTATTGGTTCTAATAAATTCATCAAAGTTGCGCTTTACTCTTCCTGAAACAGTCAAAATTCTAAGTACCTTTGCAACTTCACCTATTCTTGTAACCTTTCCTATTCTTAAAATATTTAGTGTTCTAAAGACTCTAAAAATAGCATTGTATGGAATTATAGATACTAAATCAATAATATTTTTTTTTATAAACTTTTTCTTATTTCTACTTTTATACAACCTTATAAAATAATCTAAAATAAATATTATCCATATTAAAAAGTCTATTGTTACAAGTAATCTTTCCATACCATAACTTAAATTTGTATTTAATTGTATTATTAGAATTATGGCTACAATTATAGATAATATAGCCATAATTATATTATAAGTAATATACTTTTTTCTCATCAAAATTTAACTAAACACATGATGATAATTTTCATATTTCCAATTCCCTTTATATCCTTCTTTTAATGCTCCTAATTCAAAATGTAGCATTGATATTCCTAAATCAACTTCTTCGTATCCATAATTTGGTTTTGATATAATAGCTTCAACTCTATTATCATTAAATTCATATATAATTGGCTTTTTATTCACAGCTGAAGGCGCCTCTAATGCATATTCTACTCCACTTAAAACCCACGATGGAATATCATTTGTTTTATGAACTAGCATATCCTCTATTGTTTTATTTTTCTTGTTTAGGTTCTTGACTACTTTTTCTTTAATAGTTAGGTCTCTATCTGCATATCCTATTGCTATTATACATATAAGCTCTTCATCTTTTTTAATATTAACGTAATTTTCACATTCACTTTTACTATATGTTCCTCCTACCCAACATGTAGCTATACCAAGTTCTGTAGCTTGTAGAACCAACATTTCTCCATAATATCCAAGCTTTTGTTTATGATTTTGAATATTTTTATTACCTACTAATGCAATAAAAGATTTAACTCCACTAATCATACCGTATGATGCCTTAAAACCACTTAATACACCTTTTCCATCTTCTACAAGTTGAATATTTAATTCTGAACAATCATTTATTTTTCCTATAATGTTCACAATTTTTTTGATATGTTCATCTTCAATTTTTTTATCTATATAGCTTCTACGAGAAACTCTATTATCACAAGCGTCTATCCATGATTTTTTTAGTTCCATAAGATTTCTCCTTTTACTTAATATATAGTATATTTTTAGTATTTTTCCTAAATATATTTATAAATTATATACTTTTTCTATATTTTCATTATACACAGATAACAATCTCTTCGATGTTAAATTTATTCCTATTGCTCCAATAGGTGCTGTGACTAAAACACTTAGTATCGCAATAGCTTGCATAATTTCCCCTCCAGCTATACCCATTTGCATAGGTATAGAAGCCTTTGCTGATTGTACAGTCGCTTTTGGTAAAAATGCTATTACACAAAATAGTTTTTCTCTTTTATTTAAGTCCGTTCCTTTTAGTGCTAGAAGTACTCCTAATGATCTAATAGATAGTGATATACTTAAAATTAATACTCCAACTAAGAAATACTGTCCTACTAGGGCTGGATTTATTGCCATTCCTACGAATGAAAATAAATATAGTTTCCCTGTTTTCCATATAAAATTCATTTTTTCTAGTATAATCTTAGAACCCTCTTTGATGTAGTTTCTAATAAAAAAGCCATAAATCATTACAGTTAATAAAGAATTAAAAATTTCTATGTGTAGATTTTTTTCTATTATCCTCATTCCCACACATATGCTAAAAGCAAGTGCTACTTTTAAATAGTTATTTTTTATACTATTTATTAATGGCTTTGTTAATTTAAATAATACAAATCCAATAGCACTGCTTAAAACTAAAGTAGCCGGAATTAATATAATTTGTATTATTATAGATACACTTTCTCCTGTAGTTTTTTGCATATATATACCTAAGAATGTAGTAAACAATGTTATAGCTACAGTATCATCCGCACTAGCTCCTACTAAAAGCATTTGAGGTATTGCTTTATCTTGACCTACCTTTTTTTCTATCAATGATATCATTGATGGTATTAATACTGCAGGACTTACTGCTGCAATTATAAACCCAAGTATAGCTCCTTGTATAAATGTAAAATCTAATAATATCATTGCTAAAATCGCAATTGTAAACCCTTCTAATGTTGCTGGCAGTATACTAAGCAGTACAGCTGGTTTTCCTATCCTTTTCATTTGCTCTATGCTTATTCCTAACCCTCCAATAAATAGTACTGTTATAAGCGCTATATCTTTTATAATTGGTGCCAGTTCAAGTGTATCATTTGGTACTAAGTCATAAAACGCTGGACCAATTATCATCCCCATTATCATCATACCTATTAAAGATGGTAACTTTAATTTTTCAGCTACCTTTCCACTGTAATTAGCTACAACTCCAATAATAATTAAACTAAATATTGTTTCCATGCTCTCCTCCTTTATTCTCTATGCAAAAAAATAGACTCCTACCCTTAAATAAGAGTAGGAGTCATTAGCTTTCGCATTTAATGGCGAACTCCATCGCCTAATGATATTTTAACTAAAATAATTTTATCACATTACGAATAAATTGTAAATTTAATTTATTTAAATTTAATAATAACAGTTGTCCAAAATCAAGAATTTTTTATTACCATTTTTAATATATTTTCTATAGAACAAATTTAAGTATAGGTGGTGATTGTCCTGTTTTCTATATCTTTAGATATAACATCTACCCTAATATTATCTATAATTCTTTTTTTAATAGGTAGCTATATTAAAGGTAAAGTAAAATTTCTAGTGAAATTCTGTATTCCTGCTCCTGTTGTTGGTGGTTTGATATTCTCTGTATTAGCTCTTTTTCTTAGAATCTTAAATATTTGTACTATATCTATGGATACTAGACTTATGCCCTACTTAATTTCAGCTTTTTTTACAATAGTAGGTCTTGGGGTTAGTATATCAATTATAAAAAAAGGTGGCAAATTATTAGTAAAGTATTGGCTTTTATGTGGAGTATTAGCTCTCTGTCAAAATCTTATAGCAATATTTGTTTCTAAATCAATAAATATTAACCCTTTACTTGGTCTAATGTGTGGAACTATATCAATGGTTGGTGGCCATGGTACAGCCGCTGCATTTGGAGCTACTATCGAAGGTTTAGGGGTTGAAAACGCTATTAGTGTTGGTATTGCTGCAGCTACCTTTGGACTTATAATATCCGGGTTGCTCGGAGGGCCTATTTCTAGATTTATAATTGAAAAACACAAATTAGCTTCACCCAAAAACAATGTTAGTTATCGCACTACTAATACTTTAGCAAGTAGTAACAAGCTTACTTTTAGTAATTTTACTATTACTATTTTTTTAGAACAAATATTAGTAGTTTTAATTTGTATTTCAGTTGGTCAGCTTATTGCCAATATCTTTTATAATTCAACTGGTATAATTATACCTAGTCTAACAGGATGTATGATAATTTCTGTACTTTTTACAAATTTTAACGAAAAGTGTTCCTTTGTAAAGTTAGATTTTAAGATTTTAGATTTTTTAAGCGATTTATCCTTAGGGCTATTCCTAACTATGGCTTTAATGAGTATTGATTTATTTAAACTTTCAAATTTATTTGGGCCAATTTTATTAATTATACTTATGCAAACTATATTTATAGTTATTTATGGAGTATTTATTTGCTTTAATGTACTTGGAAGAGATTATGATTCTGCTATTATAATCGGTGGGCTTATTGGTCACTGTATTGGCTCTACTCCAACTGCACTAGCTACTATGAATTCTGTTAGTGATATATATGGTTACTCAGAAAAAGCTATTTTAGTTGTTACTATAGTTGCAGCTTTTTTATTAGATATCTTAACTATGCCATGTATTATATTTTTTATAAATGTTCTAAGATAATTTTCAAATATTTGGATATTTTCATAAAAATAAGAATTAAATTTTTATGATTTTGCCATAATAACATTATAAAACAAATCTGGAGGTAATTTATGAAAAGTAATTTAAGCTGTATGGCTAATAATTGTGCTTTTAACAAGGCTGGTAGTTGCTATGCTTCCCATATAAAAGTTGAAGGGTTCGATGCATCAATAACACCTGAAACTTATTGTGACACTTTTAAAAATAGTACTGCTTTTAACTTATCTAATTATAGTGGTGAAACTTCTTTAACTAATACACAAAATGTATCTTGTTCCGCTAATAATTGTATCTATAATGTAAGCGGTGGTTGTAGTGCTAGTCATATTGATCTAAACTTTGAAAATGCAAGTTGTGAAACTTTTATAGCTAAGTAACTTGATATAATTTACATATTTTATCCTAAAAAAAGATATAGGTATATACCTATATCTTTTTATGCTACTATATTTGATGACTCTTCTAGTTTATTATCTTTATCTGATTCTAGTACTCCTAGTTTTTTAGCTACAAATTTTGTAGTACTAGCTTGAACTATTAATGTTACAAGTATTGTCATAAATACTACTGATGATATAATTTCATATCCCGGTAACTTCATAGAAACAATTATCCCTGATAATGCTGCTGGTATTACGCCTGTCTCTCTTACCCACATCATAAATAGTTTTTCTTTAAATGTCCACTTAGCACTTTTATCAAGTGATGTTGATACTAAAATAACTAGTGGTCTTGCTACAAACATTAATACTAGTACAACTACTAATGCTGGAGCCCAATACTTAGCCAACGCTTGTAAATTAACTTGTGTTCCTAATACAACAAATATACCCATACGACATAGTGATGCTATGTTCTCTCTGAAATTATGTTCAGAGTGGAAATCATGTTCAGGAACCCAAAGCCCGAACAACTTTTTATTTCCTGCTATTAAACCTGCTATAAATACAGCCATATATCCACTACCATGTAATCTTATTGCTATTTCATAAGCTAATACGACTTTTAATATTGACATTATTGGAGCATATGAATGGAATATTCCTAATTTTTTATCTGATATTAATAACGAGAACACATATCCTATTATTACACCAACACTAATTCCAACAACTGTTGATACTATTAACTCCATTATACTCTTTCCAATTAACAGTTCACCACTCGTTACAACTGATAACAATGTAGATACTAATATAGCTCCTACTGCATCATTGAATGCAGACTCACTTACTACGGTTTGTTTAATTTTCTCTTTTATTGGTACTTGACTAAATACTGGTATAAGCGCTGCAGGATCAGTTGATGCAACTACTGCACCTAATAAGAGTGCTGTCATTATTGGTAATGCAAATATCTTACCTGCAACTACCCCTACTATAGCTGTTGATATTAATACACCTATAGTTGCTAGCATACCTACACTTAATTTTACTTTATTTAAAATCTTTAGATTTACCTCTCTACCACCTTCATATAATATGAATGCTGATCCAAATGTAAGTATTAAATTATTTTCTATAGGGTATGCTTCTATACTTATTAAATTCAATACAGCAGGCCCTATTATAATACCTGCTATTAAATATAAGATTACATCTGGAACTTTTATAATTTGACTTACTCTTCCTAAAATAATTCCTGTTATAGCAATTGCTACAAATATTAATAATAAGTTATTAGTAGCTATTGCTTCTACTGTATTTTCCATATTCTTCACCTCTTCTTAACTTACATCTTAATTTTGACAAATTTGATTATAAACCTATAAGTTGACTAGGTCAACTATTTTTTTACAAGTAAATTTTTGATAACGTTATTAATATATCTTCTTTTGCGTAGGATTCTTTTAATTAACGTTTTCTCTTAAAATATATTTTTTTCTTATTTTAAATTTTTTAAATAAAAAAGAACTAACACAGTTAGTCCTTTTAGTATTCTATAACAATACCCTATTCTCATTTGTATATTCTATTTTCATAAGCTTTTTTCATTAAACCTATGTACATACTTTTTTCGTATTCTGTAAAATTGATAGTTAATTTGTCATACCACTCTTTAAAAATAGACTTTAATTCATCAAGCTTCTTTTCGCTTTCTGGGGTTAATGATAATTTAAATGATCTACTATCATTTTCGTCTATATCTTTATTAACATAATCTAGTTCAACCAGCCTTTTTATTGTTCTTGTTACTACTGCTTTATCTACATTTAGTACTATTGCCAACTCCTGAAGCTTTATATTTTTATTTTCTGATATTATAAGTAAGTATTTTAAATCTGCTACTTTAAAATCATGATCTAATAATGCTTCTTGAGCATATTTATTAAAATCTTTAACTATTCCATTTTTATATTTATTTATTATTTCAAATTCCAACGTTGTCACCTCTAATCTATAATTAATCTTAATATGCTATCTATGTTTTAAATAAACCGAGTACTCTTCTACTTCATTGTCTTTTTTAATAGTTATAATATATTCATTATAGTGGGTATTATACGGTTTTAAATATTTACACCCTATTACTAAGTCATAATCTTCTAGTTCTAGTAATTCACTATCCTTTAGAAATTGTCTACCTATTAACTCTTTTAACCTATCCATTAAATTCTCCTATTACTTTTTTAATATTAGTTGTTTACAATTAGTAATATTGTACCATTCACAATCTGAACAAATATCGTCTATATGTTCTTCATTAATTTTAGCATATACGTCTTCTATTATATTATTATAATAATATGTATCTTCTTTTATATTAAAATATTTACATACTTTATTATCCATTTTATTGACTTTATCTTCACTTTTACATTTTATATTTTGTATATTATGAGGGCATTTATCACATATATCATCTATCCCCCATACAATTTGTATATTTTCATTTTCATCTTTAATTGATTCTATTATCTTCTTCATATTATTATTAAATTCTTCACTATATCCCTTACCTCTATACGCTTTCATACATAGTATATGATGCGGTCTTATTTTTAACATATTTTTATCACCATATTTATTTTATTTGATACCATCAAACCAACTATAGTTGCTAGTGCTAATTTTAGTAAATCAACCGCAATAAAAGGTAGTACACATAATGTTAACCCTTCTATAAGACTTACTTTCATAATGAGTGAAAACTGTATAGTTCCTATTATATAACTTGTAGTTAAACCTATTAACATACCTATAAATATTGTATATTTTGATTTATTTAATCTTGAGAAATATCCTATGATAGCTGCAGCAATTGGAAATGATAAAATAAATCCTCCAGTTGGACCTACTATAGCACCTACTCCACCACTCATTTGAGCAAATACAGGCATTCCTATTGCACCTATTAATACATATACTAATTGAGATATAGCTCCCATCTTAGGACCTAATAAAAATCCACATAGAGATACAGCAAATAATTGCATTGTCAATGGAACAGTCGTAAAAGGTAGTGGTATTGATATTTGCGATAAGATTGCTGTTAAACTAGCAAATATACTACAAATAATTAGTTCTCTAGTTGTTAATTTCATATATATTTTTCTCCTCCCCTAATATTAGTAAACCCCTTTTGAAAATAAGGTTTACTAATATTATAGTATAAATTATAACTAATATGTTAATATTTATATAATTTGCATTGAATTAAATATAAAAATTAATATAATGAATATTTATATTTAAACTACTAATTATATTAATATAACAAGTTTTAATATTAATGGAGGATTATGATGCATTATAAAGATATAATTTGTAACTGTTTAGGTATTACTGTAGAGGATATTAAAAATGCTATTGATAATGGGAATACAACCTTTGAAGAAGTTAGAAAAGCTACTAGAGCTAATACAGGGTGTGGCATGTGTAGAGATAGGTTAAAAGAAGTCATCGATGATTTACAAAAATAATAAACCTAGAATTAAGTTCACAAAACTTAATTCTAGGTTTCTCTATTTAAACAGATATTAGTACCATCAATGATATTAAAGCTACTATACCTGCCATTAAAACTAATTTTGATTTTTTTCTTTTAGTGTTACCTAATTCCTGTTTAGTACTATATTCATTTATTTCTAAAGTATCTTCAATATTTGCTTTATTATACATAACCGAGGTTAAGTCAATTATTATATCCTGAGTATTAGTATATTTATTAGCCCTTCCTAATAATCTTTTTATTATCTTTACAAGTTCTCCATTTCCATTTATAGCTTTTAATGTATTCCAATTAACACCTTTATCTATTAGTTTGAGCATTTCTTCTTCATTTTTACTTTCACCAAAAGGTAATTTTTTGAAAATTGCTTCGAATAATATTAGCCCTAAAGAAAAGAAGTCACTTTCACTATCCGTATAGTTTATACATAATTGATGTGGCGATAAATACCTAATTTCATTGCATACTCTTAAATTTATTCCATTGTTAGCTTTTGTTACTCCAAAATCGCATACTTTTACATTATATTGTTCATCCACTAAAATATTACTTGGCTTTAAATCTCCATGATATAAGCCAAATGAATATGCACTCTCTAAGCTTTTTAGTATTTGAGTTGCCATATTTATTAAACCTTCTAAGTGGACATAATTTCCTCTAATTATACTCTCTAATCCTATTCCATTACTGTATTCATTAACTATATATAAATACGTTGCTTCATCTGTATAATGAACTCCAACATCTATTATTTTTAATATATATGGAGAATTTATTTCTCTTAACATAGTACTTTCGTCTATTAGATTTGATATAAAATCTTCAGATATGCTAGGGGTATGCTCAACTATCTTTAGTAACACACTCTCATTATTGTAAGCATCTTTGGCTTTATATATTTTATTAAATTCGATATCTCCCTCACAATTTAATAACTTATATCTGTTCCCTATAAAGTTTAACACATATTCATTCCTCTCTTATTACATTTTGCATTATATTAATATATATTATATCACCTTTTGTTATATTTTACCATATATTATGTATCTATGTAAATTTTAGCATTAATATATTCACTGTAAAAACATTCTAGTATAAAATATTTTATATTACCAATAATTATATGCTATAATGTATACGAACTAATAAATACTTTTAATTAGGAGGTTAAATCGTATGAATTTATTATTTGTAAAGAATATAATTTACCAACTATATAAATTTATATCTCTTATACCTACTTATAATAAATTAAAAAAGTATCCTAACAAGTACAATTTAAATGATAAATTTGCAGTTGCTCAAAATTATATAAATAAATCATTATATACTGCAAATATAAATATCAATATCAAAGGAAAAGAAAATCTACCAAGTGGTAATGTTCTTTTTGTTTCTAATCATTCAAATTGGGCAGATGCATTTATTTTATTATCAGTAGTTGATAGACCTTGCGGTATGGTCATTGCCAAGGAAGCTAACTGGGAAAAAGTGCCCCTAATATCAGGATGGACAAGTATGTTAAACTGTCTTCATTTAGATAGAAAAAATAATAGACGCGCACTTAAAACTATGCAAGATGGTACTCAAATTTTATTAAATAAATCAAGTTTAGGAATTTTTCCCGAGGGTGTTGTGACTAAAAGCGATAAGTTATTGCCATTTAAAGATGGAGCTTTTAGGATGGCTATTAAAGCTCAAGTTCCTATCGTGCCTATTTGTATAAAAAATTCTAAAAATATCTTCAGTATGACCTCTAGATGGACCGGAAATTTATATCCAACGAGTGTAGATGTAGAAATTTTAAAACCTATTTATAATCATATAAATAACCCTCAGGTTAAAACTAAAGAAGTATCAAATATCACTTGGAATAATATGAATTTATGTCTTAATAACTGTAATAATAATTATGATGAGAATTACATTAAAGCTATTTAATTATAAAAGTAAAGCTATAATCACAATTTAGGATTATAGCTTTACTTTTATAGTTAAATATTATTTTTTAGGCTTTTTATAAACACTTTTAGAAATATATTTAGTATTTATTACTTCACCATTTTTATCTCTGTATTGTACATAGGTTTTTGCTGCTTCTAATCCATTTTCCCTAAATGGGTCAACTCTTACCGTAATATTCTTCTTATCTGAACTATTTCCATATATCTTAGAGCTTACCGTTCCATTTCCTACTGTTGTTTTGACAACTACAGGATTATTGTAAGGATTTTTAAATCTAAAATCACTTCCACCGTCACTTACCATTGCATCTTGTCCTATTGGAACATAACTAGATTTTAAAGAGTGATTTCTCCTGGATGTAATATCCATTCCAGAATATAGTGCTGTATTGAATATAGTTGTTGATACTTGACATACACCACCGCCTACGCCATCTTCTATAACTCCATTAACAATCACTGGTGCATCTTTATACCCATTTGATAAAGTCCTTCTTCCTGTTAAGTTATTATAAGAAAACTCTTCACCAGGCATTAAAAGTATATTACTAGTTCTATTTGAAGCTATTCTTATATTTTGAACTCTATTTGGATCATTTGTAGAAAATTTAGTTGTGTATGATGCTAATAAAGTATCTACACTCTTTGCTTGTTCTGTAGTCATTTTAGGTTCTTTAGTATTAACTTTCAAATTAATATTTGTAAAACTTTTATTTGCTATCATATTGTAAATAGCCTCTTTTGTACTTTGAATATCAAGCTCTTTACCTTGAGTTGATGGTGCATAACTCATTGTTCCCGCATCTGATACCCACACTTTTGCATCTACAACTTCTACATAAATATCATTTTGAACCTTATTTATTTCTTCACTTAATTTAGTTTCATCATAGCTAGCTTTAATTTCATACTTCCTATTATTCTTATTTAAATCAAAATATCTCTTTAAGTTATCAAAGTAAGACTCTGTTTTAGTATAATCAAAAGCTTCATTAACTACAGACTCTATATTATAACTTAAGTCTATTTTATCTGGAGCTATTTCATAACTTTTATCATCATAATTTAAAACAATATTTTTAGGAGCATACTTTTCTAGAACTAAGTTTATAGCATTGTCTTTAGTTTGCTCTGACACATCTATATCTTCAATAAAAATATTTTTAGCTATAGTATCGCTATAAATATAAGTATTATTAAAGTAATTTATTGAAAATCCACTAACTACTAATACTAGTACCCCAATTATAACTGATTTTTTGATTCTTGACTTTTGATTCTTATCATTTTTTTTATCTTTTGATTTTATACCTTCCATCAATTCACCTCATCCCAATAAGTATTATATTTTAATAACTTTATTGAAACAATATTTTCTTAAGATGTGTAACCATATTGTTACATATTTTGTCATACTAGTTTATATTTTTACTATTACTGGGTAGTGATCTGAGAATTCAACTTTATCTACAAAGTAATGTTGTATACATATGTTCTCATCGATAAATATATAATCTATTCTTGAGTTGCTTTTTGGAAATGTACATATATTTTGTTTTTTTTCTATAATTGCAGCATCACTATACCTATTAATTGATATATTTTTCTCATTAAAATCTCCACAAAAAACTATATCTTCAATTTCGTATGCATAATTTAGTATTTCATCAATTTGAATCTTTCTTTCATCTTCATTTAATCCTAAGTGCGTATTAATAACATTTATACATCTCTTATCAGAAAACACGTTTGCATATATAAATCCTCTTTGTTCTTTCATACTTGTAATTAACTTATGTTGACTATAAGTAATTTTTTTCATTGAAAATATACATATACCATAAAGCATTGTTACATTTTTTACATTGGCTGCAAACACACCCTCCATCTTAAGTATTTTTTTCAATTCCATATACTGATGATATAAAACTTCTTGCAAACAAATTATATCACATTCTAGTGATAATAAATAATTTCCCATTTTTTTTAATGTAGGCTTATTGTTACTATCCATACCTTTATGAATATTATAGCTAACAATTTTCATATTTCCTCCCCCTTAAAATACAAAGCCTAGCTATGTATATCCATCCACTTAGCTAGGCTTATTTTTATCTATATAATTATCTTTATTAACTAATGCTTAATCTCTTTTTTTATCTTAGTGAATTTTCCTTCACTTGCAACAAATATAAATCCCATTTTTCTATATATCTCATCTAACTCCCTTAGAGTTACTTCCCCGTTATTTAAATTATTTAAAGTAATGTCTTGGATTTTTCTATTAGTCGTTATCATTAGTTATCACTCCTTTTAAAAATTCTTTATATCACATTATATTCCCTGTATTTGAATTTTATTACACCTTCTTAAATTTTTTTATCCCTTTTTTTAAACATTCGTTCCTTCTTTTTTTATTATACACCAAACCATTGTTCGATTTCAACATTTTTTTATCTTTTATTACACTTTTTTACATTTTTTGTTCGATTCTCTTGTTTAAATTTATTTATTATATAAAAATAAATTATTCTATAGATTTATTCTTTATTCAGAACTACTATATAACTAACTTCAATTATTTTTAGTTTAATTATTCTATTTATAATTGTTTTAATATTTGCTACCCCTACCAGAAAAGAATTATCTAATCTGTAAGGAAATAGTTAAGTATATTATTATGAAATTACTAACTTTTCTTTTTGTTGGAATCTTTTCTTCAGAGAAAAGTTTTTTATTTTTTTGGAGGTAATTATGAAAAAAGTAGCTGTTATTAGTGCTATTTTAGAAGAACCTAGCAAGAGTCAGCAAAAGTTTAATGAAATCATTTCAAATTTTAAAGGTATAATAAAAGGTCGAATGGGTATTCCTTGTGATACTGAAGGTGTTTCTATTGTTTGTATAGCTGTTGTAGGTGATTTAGATTCTATAAATAGTCTTACCGGAAAACTTGGCAATATACCAAATGTACTTGTTAAAACTAGTATTTCTAAAAAAGAATTTTAGGAGGTATTTCTATGAGTCTTAATTCAAGTCCACAATCCATAAGAGTTCACATTGGACTTTTTGGAAAAAGAAATGCAGGAAAATCTAGTATTATAAATGCTATTACCAATCAAGAAGCTGCCATAGTATCTAATGTACCAGGTACTACTACTGATCCTGTATTTAGACCTATGGAAATTCTACCGATTGGTCCTTGTGTGTTAATTGATACAGCAGGCATAGATGATATTGGAACTTTAGGTGAAAAAAGAATAAATAAAAGCTTAGATGTCCTAGATAAAACTGATGTTGCACTACTTGTCATAGATGGTAGTGTTGGATTATCACAAGAAGATTTAGAATTGATAGAAAAATTCAAATCAAAAAATATTCCTCATTTATTAATATTAAATAAAACGGATAAAATTAATAATATTTCTAAAGTATTAAATTCAACTAAAGCATTAGTTAAATGTCCTATTTCATGTGTTTGTGCAACTTCAAAAAACGGAATAGAAAATTTAAAACAAGATATCATAAATATCATCCCTGAAGATGCTGGTGAATTCAAATTAGTTTCTGACTTAATTGATCCAAATGATATTGTAGTTTTAGTTATTCCAATAGATAAAGCAGCTCCAAAAGGTAGACTTATCTTACCTCAACAACAAGTAACTAGAGATATTTTAGATGTAGGTGCTACTGCTATTATAACAAAAGAAGATACCTTAAAAGAAACTCTATCTAATCTTAATAAAAGACCAAAACTTATTATTACAGACTCTCAAGCATTTCATAAAGTTAAAGAAGATACTCCCGATGATATCCCCCTTACATCATTTTCTATATTATTTGCTAGACAAAAAGGTGATCTTGATGAGTTAGTTAAAGGCGCTTATTCTATTGATAACTTAAAGGATGGAGATAAAATTCTTATTGCTGAAGGTTGTACTCATCATAGGCAACCCGATGATATTGGAACTTTTAAGATTCCTCAATTATTAGAGCGTAGAAATCAAAAAAAACTTATTTTTGATTTCACATCTGGAATAACGCTTAAAGAGAACTTAGAGCAATATTCTCTTATTGTCCATTGTGGTGCTTGTATGATGAATAGATCTGCTATGATTAGTAGAATTGAAAAAGCTAAACAACTTGATATTCCTATTGTAAATTATGGAGTATTGATGGCATATACAAACGGTATACTAGATAGAACTTTAGAACCTTTTAAATTATTGGAGACTATAAAATAATGTATAATATAAAAGATTTAATTGATAAACTATATACTACGAATAACTTATCTTATGAAGAATTATTATTTATTGTTGACAATATAGACAGCTCTGATTATAACTCAAGTCAAGTCAACTATAGAAAATATTTGTCTGATAAAGCACGTAAAACGCGTAATAAATATTATGAAAACAAAGTTTTTTTAAGAGGACTAATCGAACTTACTAATTATTGTAAAAATGATTGTTATTACTGTGGTATTAGATGTTCTAATAAAACTATTAGTAGATATAGATTAAGTAAAGATGATGTATTAAACTGTTGCAAAATTGGATATGAAATTGGATATAGAACATTTGTTATTCAAGGTGGAGAAGATTATTATTTTAGTGATGACTTAATTTGTGATATAGTCTCTTCAATAAAAAAATTATATCCAGACTGTGCAATCACATTATCTCTTGGAGAAAAAGATTCTGATTCCTATAAAAAAATGTTTATATCTGGTGCCGATAGATACTTATTAAGGCATGAAACAGCTACTACAAGTCATTACTCAAAACTTCATCCTTCTAACTTAACTCTTGATAACAGAAAAAAATGTTTACTAAATTTAAAAAATATTGGTTTTCAAGTTGGAGCTGGCTTTATGGTAGGTTCTCCTTACCAAACTAATGCTGATTTAGTAAATGACTTATTATATATAAAAGAACTTTCTCCTCATATGATTGGAATAGGTCCTTTTATTCCTCACCATGATACACCATTTAAAAACTTTAAGCCTGGTGACTTAGATAAAACTACTTTAATGTTATCTCTTACAAGATTATTGATACCCGATTGTTTACTTCCTGCTACTACTGCCCTGGCTTCTATAGACAAAAATGGCAGAAATGAAGGCTTAAATTGTGGCTGTAATGTGATTATGCCCAACTTATCTCCTAAAGAATCTAGAAGTAAGTATTCTCTTTATGATAACAAGTTATCTACAGGCAAAGAAGCCTATGAGTATCATAAAATCTTAGAAAATAGTATTTTAAAATTAGGGCTATTACCTGAGTACTCTCGTGGTGATAATATAAATTGGAGGCGTATAGAATGTTTATAAACCATGAACTTATAAATCAATTATTAAAAGAATCAAGATTTGCAACTAAGTCTGATATAGATAATGTTTTAGATAAAGCATCTAATAGAGAAAAACTAGATTATAGAGATATTGCTCTCTTACTTGAAACTGAAGATACAGATCAACTTGATAGATTGTTTAACATCGCTGGAGAAATAAAAAATGAAATCTATGGTAATAGAGTTGTTTTATTTGCACCATTGTACATATCTAACTATTGTGTAAATGACTGCGTATACTGCGGATATCAAAGATGTAACAGTTTTAAAAGAAAAAAATTAACAATGGATGAAATTAAAGAAGAAGTAAAAATTTTAGAAAAAATGGGACATAAAAGGCTTGCACTAGAAGCTGGGGAAGACCCATATAATTGCCCTATAGATTATATATTAGAAGCCTTAGATACAATTTACTCTACGTCTAATGAAAATGGTGACATAAGAAGGGTTAATGTTAATATTGCTGCTACAACAGTTGAAAACTATAAGAGATTAAAGGATAAAGGTATTGGTACATATATATTATTTCAAGAAACTTATCATAAGCCAACTTTTATTAAAATGCATGGACAGTCTATAAAAAATGATTATTATTATCATCTAACAGCTTTTGATAGAGCTATGGAGGCAGGCGTTGATGATGTTGGTGCTGGCGTATTATTTGGGCTCTCTAACCCTAAGTTCGAAGTTTTAGGACTTATGATGCATAATACTCATCTTGAAGAAAAATTCGGAGTTGGTTTTCATACTATCTCTTTCCCTAGACTAAAAAAAGCTGAAGGTATGGATTTAGACAATTTTCCATACTTAGTTGATGATTTTATGTTCAAAAAGATAGTTGCTATTACTCGTCTAGCAGTTCCTTATACAGGAATAATAATGTCTACAAGAGAAAGTGCCTCTATCAGACGTGAACTTTTAAAATACGGAGTATCCCAAATTAGCGCCGGTTCAATAACAGGTGTTGGTGGCTATAAGGATGAGGAAGATGGTAAGTCTGTAGATCAATTTAAACTTGAAGATCATAGAACACCTATTCAAGTATTAAAAGAATTAATTGAGGATGGATATATTCCAAGTTACTGTACTGCTTGCTATAGAATGGGAAGAACAGGTGATAGATTTATGAGCTTAGCTAAAAGCGGAGAAATACATAATGTTTGCACACCTAATGCACTTACTACTTTAAAGGAGTTTTTATTAGACTACGGAGACAATGAACTTAATAATCTAGGTGACAATTTAATAAAAAATGAATTGTTAAAAATTGAAAGAGAAGATATCAAAAACATCTTATCAACTAATTTAGTTTGTTTAGAAAATGGAGAAAGAGATTTGTATTTATAGTAAAAAAGCTTCATATATATTTAATAATGTTAAAGATTTTTAATCACCTATATTTATTCTTCAATATTACTCTTTTAATTACATCAAAGTATTGAAACTCCTCATTTACTTTGTATAAAATAGTATATTTTTGCAATAAAAGATAAGTTTATATCGGTTACCTTTTCTTGTTTATTTGAATATATAGTATTAATATTATCTCAAATAGATAGTGTATAAGGTAAAAGGGGTGAACATTATGAAAAATAATATTGCGAATAAAACGGTTCCATTTAGACAAAGAGATGAAAAAAAGATGTCAAAGTATCTTAAATTAAATACAATAACTAATGTTAATTCTTCTAAGGTTATTCCTTACCCTAAGTTCAGAAAAAGAAAAAAAAATAGCCTTAAGTTTTACAATAATAATAAACCATTAGTAATTATTGCTTTTCTAGTATTATCAATATGTTTTATCTCTTTTATTAATAATAAATTATTACTTAATAATAGTAGTGCTGATAGTTCAAAACCTGCATCTTTAACTAATACTTCTAGTGCTAATATAAGCACTAGTGATTATAAAAAATATAATGAAATAATAAGTACAGATATACGTAATACTTTAAGTTTATCTGGAAATTATGAGATTAAAAGTAAATCAATGCACAAAAACGGAAATTTAATATTTGCTAGAGGTACTATCTCTCTTCCTCGCGAAGAACCTGTATTCTTCGATACTATATTACAAGATAACAAGATTTCATCATTGATAGTTAATGGTATTGAATATAAGAAATAAAAATCATATAGCCCTTATCATTCCTACAATTGCTACAATAGGAATGATAGGGGCTATTAATATACCCGGCTTCTATCTATTTATATTATATTTTAATAATCTTGCCTATATCTTCTGTTTTATATCCACCTAGTTTTTCTACCTTTTCCTTAAAACTTTTATCTTTTATTGTTTTTAATAGATGTTTTATGTATTCACCTTCTATCAGCTCATCTTTTACTAATAAATCATATTCTTCTTCACATATTGGTATAAAGTCTAGATTAAATATTTTAGCTACTGAATATACCCCTAACCCACAATCGGCATCATCATTTTGTATTGCTTTTGCTAAACTCATATGTGTAGACTCTTCTCTTTCATATCCATTAATTTCACTTTTTTTTATGCTACTCTTCTTTAATAAATGATCTAATAGTATTCTTGTCCCTGAACCCTTTTGTCTATTTATATATCTTATATTAAGTAAATCTTCTACTCCCTGAATATTCAATGGGTTTCCTTTTTTAACCAGAAATCCTTGAGTTCTTTTTACCAACTTTATAATAGATACTTCATCTTCAATGTATTTTTTAATATAAGGTATATTATATGTTTCACTTTCAGTATCAAATAAGTGAATTGGAGATATATGACTTTCTCCTTTTTTTATAGCTAAAAGTCCATTAAAACTACCTACATGAGTAGAACTTAGCTTCATTTTTCCAAAGGAATTTTTGATAATTTCATTATTGATAATATCCATCACTATATCGTGGCTTCCAATTGAAATTATGGTATTATTAATAGTTTCTAGTTCGTTTAATAATTCAACTTCAACTATTTCCCCTTCTTCAATACCTTCAATATTTTGATGTACTCTTAGGACTCCATCAGCATGCACTAAGCTTGTAACAGTTCCTGCTCCTCTTTTTACCGGCGTAGCTATGTATTTTCCATTTATATACCCTAGTTTTACTCTTATAAATTCCTCATATTTTAGTGAACTCATTATTCTTTTTGTAATAGTTGCCTTTATTTTTTTATTTTCTTTTACAGGCAGATTAGCAAGACTTTTTATCATCGGTTTTACTATATTTTCCATAACAACCCATGCAGATACCGGATATCCTGGTATTCCTATTACAGGCTTATTTTTTACTTGTCCTAATATTGCTGGCTTTCCTGGTTTTATTGCCAATCCATGTATTAAGACATTTCCTAGTTCTTCTATAACATCATATGTAAAATCCTCTCTTCCTTGAGATGATCCAGCATTAATAAGTACCATATCACATTCTTCTAATGCAATCTCTACACTTTTTTTTATCTTATCATAATTATCTTCTACTATAGGATAAACTAATGGAACTGCTTTATATTCTAATATTAATCCTTTAAATAACCTTGAATTAAACTCTATAATATCCCCTATCTTAGGATTTGTATATCTATCAATTAGCTCTGTTCCCGTCGGTATTATACCTACTTTAAATTCTTTAAAAACTTTTATTTCATTTATTTTACCACTTATCATAGCTCCAACATCTTGTGGTCTTACAGTGTGATAACTAGGTATTATCATTTCTTTTTCTACTACATCTTCTCCTAAACATCTAATATGCTGCCATGGTATAGCAGGCTTATAAATTTTAACTACTCCATTTTCTTTTAGTAGTAAGTCCTCTACCATAATAACCGCATCAAATTGTTTCGGTATTGGGTCTCCTGTATCCACTTCTATGTAATCTTCATTTTCTATTAATTCAATAATATTTTGCTCATTAGCCATAAAAGTCTTTTCTGACTTTACTGCTATACCATCCATAGCTGAACAATTATAAAACGGTGATGAAAGATTTGCATACACAGCTTCACTACTAATTCTATTTAAGCTCTCATCTACATCAATGTACTCTTCTTTTAATATCTTATGTTCATTCAAGATTTCTAAATAACCATCTAAACCTTCCTTCAATGGTATATTCGATAAGTATTTACCCATTTTGTGTACCCCCTTAGAATATATATACTTTGACTTTATCTCCTTTGTTGATTCCTTCTATATCTCTATCTATTTTTATATATCCGTCACTTGTTGCAAACTGTTTTATTGTACTTGATTTTGAAAATATAGGTGTGCATATTAATTTGTCATCTATTTCTTTTATATTAACTGCTAAATACTCTTCCCTCCCCTTTGCCTTGTGATAATTATATTCAAAATCACACATTATGTATTTTTTTTCTTTATTATTAAACAACGCCATTATATATGTTTTTACTATAGATTCAACTACAAAAGCACATGAAAGTGGATGCCCTGGTAGTCCTATCACCATTTTTTCATTTATACTAGCTATTATTGTGGGTTTGCCAGGCTTAATTGCAATCCCTTCTATAAATACTTCACTATTATCAAAGCTTTCTATTGCCTTTAATGTTTCATCTTTTTTACCAACAGAACTTCCACCCGAAATAAGTACAATATTACATTCACTTATTGCTTTATCTAATAAATTAATTATATCATCTAAGTTATCTTTGCATGGAGGGTATATAATTGGATTACAAGAAATGTTTTTTAGTTGTCCATATAGAATATAAGCATTTATATCTTTTATTTTAGCGTCTTTAATATCTTCTTCAGTGTTTAAAATTTCATCCCCTGTTGAAATTATACCTACCTTTAAGTTTTTATATACTGATACAGTTTTGATATTAGCACCAGCTAATACTCCTAAATCCCTATCACTTATTTTATGTCCCCTTTTGTAAAGATTTTCCCCTTCCTTTATATCTTCCCCTATTTCAACTATATTTTCATTAAAAGAAACTCCCTTTTGCACTAATATGGTTTCATCATCAAGCTTCTCTGTATACTCAATCATAACTACTCCCTGAGCATTTATAGGCACCATACCACCCGTTGGAACATATACACAAGCTTCTTCTTCTAATTCATACTCACATATATTTCCCATACTACTCTCACCTAGTATTGTCATTGGTACAGGACTTGACTCACTCGCTAAAAATGTATCTTTTACAAGTACTGCGTATCCATCTACTAAAGATTTTCTAAAGTGAGGAACATTTATATTTGATTTTATATCTATTGCTAAATATCTATTTAAACTTTCTATTAAACTAACGTTTTCCATTTCGAAATTTTGTCTAAACTTTTCTTTCATTGTATCTAGTGCATTTTCTACGTTTACTACATCAAATAACTTCATAACATCCCCCTCTTAATCTTCTATGATCCTACTGTACACTCAATTAAAGCCTCAATTTCATTTTCATTTAGTATGTCTTTATTATTTAGAATTTTACAAAATCCTAATTTTACCAATATGCTAGTTTCATTGTTATCTTTAACTATATTTTTCGTATGGTGTAAATGATTATATACTGTATGATTGCCTATATAATTTTTAGCAAATGTAGCTATATCCATATAGATATAATTGTTACACTTTCTATATTGCTTTAGTATATTTGCAAAATCAATACTATCCATACCATATCTATCACTTATTTGATTAATCTCTTTTGCTTCTTCATAGCTAAATTCAAATTTTAAAATTTTATTAATAACGGTGCTCTTGCAATTTAAACAACATCCATAGCAACTATTGTTGTCTTTAAAAAAATCAAGTGTGTGTCTTTGACTAATTCTGTTTAAAATAATTTCATTTAATTTAACTAACTCTTTACTATTTTGTGGAATTAAATCAATATGTTTTTCTAAAGATATACTTTTTAAATTTTTACTTCCCATAAGTTTTCCTAATCCGTTTTTGCCACAAGACTTTTTCTTATCAAACATTATACTAGAAAAATCAATGCCTTTAACTCCTGCTAAACCTACTGTTGCTATTTCTATATTTTTATTTTTTAGTTTATGTTCAATACTTAACTTTGTATTAAGAAAATCATCGTCATTCATACCAAAAGAATCTATGAATTCTATACTATTTTTATCAATATGTATATGAGTTTGTTTATAACTTTTGCCTTTTATAATTATATAATCATACCCATTACATTTCATATAATGAGCAAAAGGCCCACCACTTTGAGATTTAATATTATTAGAATATACTGACAATCTATTTAATCCTACAATACCATATCCACTTAATCTTGGCGCTTTAAATACTAAATCATTATTTTCTATATTTACTTCTTCTTCTGTTCCTGTTGATATTACCTCAGCTATTTTTTTATTCAAATAAATATAAATACTATTTATCAAGTTATCCTCCTTTTAATTTTCATTACTATTTATTATAAGTATATCAAAAAATTAAAGTATTTGTATTTTTTTGCTATGCTAAATTGATAACTTTTCTTATTTTTGTATACAATTTAAAATTTTTACACTTAAAATTAAGCAATAAAATAATTCTCTATAATAAAAATTATCTTATTGCTTAACTATTTATTAATATATTTAAATACTATTAAAATACTCGGATCTTAACTCATTTTCTTTTTCTAAAATTATAAAGTTGTCATCAAATTCTTTATTTAGCGCTTTATAAAGTAAATTTAAATCACCATCTACACTTTCATAAATTAAATCAAATACTTCACACAATTCATATATCTTTTCTTTAATATCATTTTCATCATATGCTCCAGTATTTATTGTTCTAATATACTTGTATTTTTTAAATAAAGATTTATAGATTTTGTTCGTTTTTTCTTCCCCATATTTTAGCTTCATACTTTTCATTTCATTATATATGCTAAATTCATTTTCTATATATCTCTTTGTAAAAAAATATGTCGCTGTAGCATCTTTTAATTTCATTCTTTTATCCACCCCACCCATATAAAGTGATATACAGTCATCAACTTTAGGGCATATTAATTTAGAATTTTTAGACTTTAATCCCGCTAATCCATTTCCACATAAGCCAAATAGTAAAATTATATTGTCTTTGCTTTGGTATTTATCTATCTCATTTTGTAATTTTTCATTAAGTAATATTGGTGTATTATGTAATTGAGATTCTAAATATACAATATCTAATTCTAGATTTAATTCTTTGGCTATATAAGTAATTTCATCTTTTAAATTTTCACATGCTATTATTATATCTTTCATATTCATCCCCTATAAATTAAAACCTCATACTTTTTGTAAATTTATTATTAAAATCTTTATGATTCGCTAACTCCATATGTTCTATTGCTTTTGTAATATTGACTAATTCATTATAAATATCTTTTGATATCAATATATTTATTAAACCTGTTGCAGCTGCATTACCCACAACTTCTATTTTACAATCTTCAATATCTGGAATCATTTTTATTCTTTTTAAGCTATATATATCTAAGTTACTACCAAATGCTCCTGATAAGTATATTTTATCTAAATACTTCACATTTGCTTCTTCCATCATAATTTCAATTCCAGAATTCACCGCTCCTTTTGCTAGTTGCAAATTACTAATATCTTCTTGATAAATAGACACTTCTTCGTTGTTTGAATCACTTAAAATAACTTTATTCATATTACCTTGTTTCTTTATTCGCTGAGCTATTTTTTTATTTGTTTTTTCTTCTACCTTATCAGCATCTAATATTCTTCCTTGTTTTTTAATTATTCCTTTATCAACTAATTTAGCTATTATATCTATATATCCAGAACCACAAATTCCCTTTTCTACTTTATTACCTATTATTTTTATTTCTATATCATCGTCTATATTACAGCTATATATTGCACCTTCCTCTGCTCTCATTCCATATTTCATATTTGCACCTTCAAATGCTGGTCCAGCAGCTGTAGAACAAGTTAATACTCTATCATTTGTTTTTAGCACTAATTCACAATTAGTTCCTATATCTATTGCTAAATGGTTTCCTGTTTTATTTATTATCTCTGTTCCGATAACTACTCCTAAGGTATCCGATCCTACGTATCCTCCTATATTAGGAAATATTATGCATTTTTTTTCATTATTCAAACTCTTTATTCCTAAAAAGTTTGAATTACACTTAACAATACTTGTGAAAACTGGTGTAAATGGCGATTTTGCTATCCCCTCTAGACTTGTACCTATTAGTAAATGACTCATTGTTGTATTTCCTATTAATCCTATTATGTTAATATCTTCACTACTTATTTTGCAACTTTGTAATAATTTAGATATTATATTATCTATACTTTTTATAGCTAATTTTTTTAATTTAAATATGTTTTCATTTCCTTCCATAGAATAATTTATTCTTGATATTATATCCGCACCATAAGTTTTTTGTAGATTTAAAGTTGAGTATGAACTTAGTATATTGCCTGTATTTAGATTTATCAAATATCCTGCTACAGTTGTAGTTCCCAAATCAATAGCTATTGCATAATTTTCTTGTGTACAATCTCCTTTTTCTATATTTATTATTTTTTTATCATATATAGTTAATGTAACTTCATAATTTGCTTCATTTAATACGTTGTATAGTTTAGGCAATAAATTAGTTTCAATTTGTACATTTTCTTCTAACTCTCTCAGAATCCTCTCTTCATCTGATACTCTATCATTTAGAGTAGGATGTGATAATTTAATACACTTCTTACTAACTATAGGATTTAATTTTGTAACGTTTTTAGTAACTTCTCCTTTTGTTAGGTTATTTTTATTTGTTTGTAACTCTATCTCTATATCTTCATTTACAATGCTTTCACAAGCTAGAATAATATTACTATCTATCTCTTCACTACTTAGTTTTTTTAATTTATTATCATTTAAATAACCGGTCCTACCTTTTATCAATCTAACTTTACATTTTCTACATATTCCAACTCCGCCACAAATAGCATCTATATGCTTATCATTCTCATATAGAATATCTATTAATTTACTATTCTTTTTAACTTTAATCTCTATGTTCTCTGGATGAATTTTAATATTTACATATTCCATTTTATCCCCCTTTTGATATTTAAATATTATATACTCTAATTATATCAATATTTTGTAGAATCCATTATGTTTTTTAGAAAATTCAAAAAAATCTTAGTATTTAATTACTAAGATTTTTTGTTGATATTTAATTATTCATCATCTTCTGTCATTGCTTGTTCTAGCTTCATTTTTCTAATATCTTTAGTATTATTATTTCCGCTAACTTCTGATTCTTTTCTTAATTGAAGCATATATCTAATAAAACCTATTACCATTATTATTTCTAAAAATAATATTGGGAATCCGGCGATAGTTTTCACTACTTTAATACCTTCCAATCCTCCATTAAGTACAAATATTACAGAGGTTGCCCCCATTAGTATCCCCCAGAATAATTTCACCCCCATTGGAGCTTCATCTAATCTCTCTTTACTCTCTATACTCATTAATGATACTGTGGATGTCATACTATCAGCTAATGTTACAAATGATAGACCTATTAATAATAACATTAACGGCTTCATTATTTGTGATAATGGTAAATAATCTAAAATTTTAAGTGTTAATGCCTCTTGTCCAAATGTATTCATATACCCCACTAAATCAATTCCTTGCACCATTTGTAAATCTAATGCTAATCCACCAAATACTCCAAACCAAATCATACCAAATAATGCTGGTAAGAATAAGTTAACTGTAATAAATTCTCTTATTGACCTTCCATAGCTTAATTTAACTAAGAATAAACCTACTATTGGGCCAAATGATAACCAGTCAACAAACCAATACATATCCCACCATTGTGGCCAAAGTTCACTATCAGCAAATGGAGCAGTAAAAGTCATTGATTCAACAAATCCTCCAGCGAACTGACCAATTGATTGAGTAGTTAAATTTAGTATATATGATGTTGGTCCAAATATAAGAGCAAATATCAATAAAGCAATGAACATCCAAGCATTTTTATCACTAAGCCATTTTATACCTTTATCCATTCCTGATAAACTAGATAAGCTGTATGTTATTATTATTACTACTGCAATAGATACCCATACTATAGGACCTGGGGTTATATTAAAAACTTGCTCAAGTCCACTTCCTATTTGTAATAGTCCATAACCCAAGGATCCTGCAACTCCACCTGTAATAGCAAATAATGTAAGGGAATCTACTATAGATGCGGTTCTTTTACTTAATGCTTTATCCCCCATAAGTGGAACTAAGCCTGAGCTTACTGTATATGGTTTTTTTAAGTTGTAATATGCATATCCTATTACAACTGCAGCAGAAACGTATATTGCATATGGTGTAATTGTCCAGTGTAATAATGATTTTTCCATTGCCCACATTACAGCTGCATTGCTACCTGCTTCTATGCCAATACCTGGTGCTGGACTAAAAGTATGTAGTAGTGGTTCAACTGGCCCCCAAAATACAATTCCTGTTCCTATCCCTGCACAAAGTGAAATTGCCCACCAGTTCCATGTAGAGAACTTTGGCTTAGCATCTTGTCCCCCAAACTTTGTTTTTCCCATTGGATGTATCCATAAAAATAATAGGAAAGCAACAAAACCTAAGCATCCCAAATCAACTAGCCATCCTAGGTTTACCATTAGCGTTTCAAATACTGACCACAATACAGTTGTAAAAGTATCACTATTTGCAAATCCAATAATTATCAAAAGTGCAAATATAATTGTGGGGACTCCCATAACGGCGAATCTTAATTTGTAATTCTTTTCTTTCATATGCCACTCCTCCTATACATATTATTTTTTTAATATGATAAATCGGAAATTATGTATATATTCTGTAAACACAATTTCCAATCCTTCATATATTTAACAAGCTATAATTTAAAATTAAATATGTCCATAGTAATCTCTATGTACTACTGCAGAATATGCATAATCAAGTAATGTTCCCCAACTAAATACAGGTAAGTCTATTTCTCTTTGAATTGCTCTTGCATATGGTTGCATACCTGTACATTCAAGCATTATCGCTCCTATGTTCGGATACTTTTCTATAAATCCTTTGCAAATTCTTATCATATCTTTCTCAGATTCATCATAATACGATTCTGGTACTTCTGGTCTCTTTTCATGATCCCACAATGTATCAAATTGCGGACACCCATACTCATCTTGAGCTCCTGCAATATAGAAATTGCTATCTAAATTTATACCAACATTTTGAAGATGTGCATCAGTTAAGAATCTTTTTTGTGCACAAACTATTCCTACAGCTTTTTCAGGACCTATTAATTGCTGGATAAATGGAACTTGTAATAAACTTGACATAAATACCGGTATATCAACATGAGATGCAACGTCTTTTTGGAAGTATGCAAAATATCCACATTCTGCTGCTATTGCTCTACAACCTAAATTTTCTAATCTTTTTGCTGCATCTAATATCGGTTGTCTGCAAGGGGTTTTATCTTGCTCCCAAACTAATGTATAGTTATCTACTCCTTTTGCAATATCATATTGAATTGGATAAGGAAATGCACTTGCATTTCTAACATCACCCGGGAATCCTGGGTAAGCATCATCTAAAACCATAATTCCTATCCCCATTCCATAACATGTATGATTTTTTCTAGTTTTAATATAATTTATATTTATATCTCTTTGTCTATACAACGTTTTTTCCCCCTAAATATTATATTTTTATATTAAAAGGGGGATATTTCTTCCCCCCTCTTTAGTCACTTAAACAGCATTTATATATTATTTAAACTATGGGTTGAATTTTTTAAGATAATATAGCCGTTTTATTATCTACGTATTCATCAATTTTTCTTACAATTTCTTCATTTAGTTGTGGAACTTCATGATTTTCAACTATATCTTTTATTTTAGCTACCATTGCATCCATTATTTGAGATTCTTCATCATTTTTCATTTTTCTACTAAAGAATTCTGGGTACCAAACTTTTTTAAAGTTCTTTAATGTATATTTTTCATTTAAGTGATGTCCACCATAACTTACTTTTTCTATTAAATCAAGTTTTATTTCTTTTTCATTTACTTCTACACCTTGAGTATAGTGTTTATATTCATTTATCAATTCATTAGCCATTACTACCATTACTGGAGATACACTGTTACAGTGATCAAGTACACCAACATCATGGACTATATTTGCTTTACTTAACATAGTTGATAATACTTGGTAAGATACTTCACTGCAGCTTTGCATATCTACAGTCTTAGCATCAGAACATGGTCCTGTTCCGTAGAATGGTAATTGATAATAGTTAGCCATTTCAGAAGCAGCTGCTACCATTAAGTGAAATTCAGGTGCTGCATAACTTCCTATAGTAGTCTTCATATCAAATATTGATGGCATTGCTCCATATATAAATGGTGCACCTTCATTTACAACTTGAGTTATAAGTATTCCTACTAGTATTTCTGCATTACATTGAACTAATGTAGTTGCAAAATTCATAGGTGATGTTCCACCCATCATACAATATGGCATATAGACTGTAGGTATTTTATTTATAGCGCTTAAGTATAATTTTTCAGTACTTTCAAAAGGATGGGTTAATGGTGGTATTGGCTCACAGTAGTTAAATATAAATGGTTTTTCTTGAAGTTTATCAAGTCCACCTGCTACTATTGCAGCTATATCTACTATATCTTGAATTGTATCTACATCATTAGTTGAGAAGTTGATTGGTTTTCTAAAATTCTTTATAGTTTCTACAAATGTAACTAAAGATTGGACTTCTGGTTCTACATCTGCTGACAAACCAACAGATAATATAAAGTCTATATTAGGAAGATAGTCTGCTATTTTACACATAGTCTTAGTATCTTCTTTTTTGAACCATCTAGCTTTATTAGTATATGGATCAACTATTTCTAATTGGTCAGAATGAGTTCCCCAGTATACTCTATTTTCACTATTTATTATTATTTGAGGTTCTCCATCTCTATTATATAAAATTAGTTCTTTTGGTACAGTTTCAAGTGCCTCTAGTATAAATTTTCTTGGTATTTTTGCTATATCATTTTCATCTATTTCTATACCTTTATTTTTAAGTAAGTTTTGAACTCTTTCTCCAGATATTCTCATACCTAAAGTTTCTATAAGTTCTAAACTTTTTTCATGTACTAAATTAACATCTGATTCAGTTAATATTTCAAATTTAATATTTCTCTTTATATCATATTTTTTCATATATAACTCCTTATTAAGCATTAGCTGCTACTTTTATTTTACCAGTGTGAAGATAATCTAATATCTCATCTTTTTCCATATCTCCAAGCCCTAAGTACTCTAATGTATATCCAGACTCATAGAAATCAGTTCCCGTCATTACTGAAGCTAAGTTTATCATAGAGTCTATTACTGGTGTTTTAACTCCAAACTTTTTGCCTAATTCATGGTAAACATGACATCCTACTGGGATATCTTCAGTTATATATCTATTATGAACTGTAAATGGTCCAGTTCCTACTTGTATTTCATCAAATTGATCAAATGGTATTACATAGTCATCTCCCATATATTCGCATCCTAATATATTTTCTCTTGAAAAGAATTGCTCTTTTCTAAAGCTTTGTATTCCTACTCCCATAGCCTCAGCTAAGTCACATTCTTCCTGATATAGGGCATATTGTACTTCAGATATTGATTGGCAATATGCATGAGTATATATGGAGAAATCATATTTATTTTGTTTTAATACTGTACCAAAGTTTTCCATAGTACTTACACCAAGTATAACACCTGGACAGTGAAGAACTGGATTAACATTACTAAATCCTGTATCCATTACCGTATTACCACCTATAACTCCATCTCCGTTAGTTATAGCATCCATTGAACCCATATATTTTGTACTTTCTAAGAAGTCCGATTGGTCATTAGATGGTAATGAAGCTCCTCTTAAAGTTATAGCTCTATAATAAACTCTTATGCTTGGTAATATTACTCCACCTTTTATATCAACTCTACTTCCATATGGAGAAGAAGACCATCCTCCAACTATTACCTTCTTAGTACATCCTGCTTCTCTCATCATTTTTCTTAATAATAATGAACCATAGTTATCTGGGAATATATGTATTACTTGCCCATCTTCTAAATTTGGTATTAATTTTTCAAAGAATACTTTATGCCCTACCGCTGGAGTAGTTACTATTATTATCCCCGCTCCTTTTACTGCTTTGGCTACATCTGTTGTAACCATATCAAATTTAGCTATACCTTCTCTATTGAATCCATATAAGTTTAATTGTTGACCATAAAATTTTAATCCTTGAGTATCCATTCCAAATAACGTTTTCTTGGCGAACGGTTCTAAATCACATATTCTTACCTTTGCACCTGCTAATGCACAGTCTCCAGCTTGAGCTTTACCAACTGCACCTGCACCAAGTACAGCTATTGGCATATCTTTTAAATAATCCATTCTTCCCATTTTTTTATATCCCCCTTGAGTTTAAATATTTATATTACATCTATATTAAATATTAAGTATTAAGTATTAAGTAAATTTTACTTTATACTAAGTATTTTTAGCACTCTTCTAATTCCAAGTCTTTATTAAATTCTTCAAATAAATTATTAAATTTGTCTTCACTTTCTATTATATGATATACATGCTCATCTTTAGGGAACTGCTCATTCTTTATTTCTTGAACATATTCTCTAAAAGCTTGTGTTGCTATTTCTGCTATATTAGTATATTTTTTTACAAATTTAGGAGTGAATGCTTGGAACATTCCTAACATATCTGAGCATATAGTTAATTGTCCATCACATGGAATACCTGCACCTATTGAATAAACAGGTATTGATAATTTTTTAGATATGAATTCAGTTACTTCTGGTGGAATAGCTTCTAAAAGTAAGAATCTAGCTCCTGCTTCTTGTATTGCTATAGCATCTTTTATTAATTCTCTTGCACTATTTACATCTCTACCTTGTGCTTTAAATCCACCTAATTGACCTGAACTTTGTGGAGTTAATCCTATATGACCACATACAACTATACCTGCATCACTTATCGCTTGTATTTGAGGTAGCACTCTACGCCCCCCCTCTAATTTTACAGCATCAACATCTGCTTCTTTTAAGAATCTAACTGCATTTTTAACTGCATCTTCTGGAGAGCTTTGATATGAACCAAATGGCATATCTCCTACTACCATTGTATTTGGTGCTCCCCTTCTTACAGCTTGACAATGTCTTATACAATCATCCATTGTTACAGGTATTGTTCCATTGTATCCAAGAACAACCATTCCTAAAGAATCGCCAACTAATAACATATCAAGCCCTGCTTGTTCTGCGAAAGAAGCCGTTGGATAGTCATATGCTGTTACCCAAGCAACTTTTTCATTATTTTTTTTCATATTCATCAAGTCAATGATAGATTTTTTTCTCATTTTTTTCCCCCTCTAATTTTTATTATCTATATTAAGCTGTAACTGTATTTAATAGTTTTTTACATAACATTACTGCACTTGGACCATCTTCTGAATATCCATCAGCACCTATTTCTTTAGCAAATTCTTCACTAACTGGCGCTCCACCAACACATACTTTAACATTTAGACCTTTTTCTTTTATTAAATTTACTGTTTCTCTCATTGCTGGCATTGTAGTTGTAAGTAACGCTGAAAGTCCAATTATGTCTGCATTGTATTTTGTAGCTGCATCTACAAATGCTTGAGGACTTTGATCTATACCAATATTGTAAACTTGAAATCCTGAGCTCTCTAGCATCATTGCTACAAGATTTTTTCCTATATCATGGAGGTCTCCCTCTACAGTTCCTATAATCACAGTTCCTAGAGATTTAATATCTCCATCTTTCAATAGTGGTTTTAAGTATTCAAGTCCTACTTGCATAGTTTCTGCACTCATAAGGACTTCTGGTACAAATAACTCTCCAGATGCCATCATTGGTCCTATTATGTTCATTGCTTCTATCAAACCTTCTGTTACTATTGAAGAAACTGATACATTATGCTCTATTGCTTCTTTTATTACATCTATTAACTCTTCTTCTTCACCTTCAATAACCATTTCTCTTATCTTTTCAATGTAATCCATTTTATCCCCCCCTTATTTATACTTTAATAGTAGCATAGTATTATTTTTAAATTTTTATTAATTTTCTGTTAATTTAAGTTAAATTCTGCTTTCATATTTTACATTCTTAACATTCCTTTAACATAGTTAGTTATAAACTATAATTTTTAGCAATATTCTGTTATTATGAATAATAAGTAATAACTATTTATTAACGCCACTAAAAAACAGCTATAACCTGAACACTTCAAGCTTTATAGCTGTTTTATTTGTAAAAAATATCTATTAAATTTTAACTTCAAAATATTTTCACATTTATTTTTTGTAGTTTTTCTTCTATAAAACTTTTAAGTTCAGATGCACTTTCTGTATAATAGTCTGCTCCTATTTTTTCGCAAAAGCTTTGATCTACTGGTGCTCCTCCTATAAATATAGTTAGGTCATCTCTTAAATCTCGTTTTTCTAATTCTTTAATCACATCTCTCATTGACCAAATAGTTGTACTTAACAAAGAAGACATCATCAGTATATCAGGTCTCTCTTTTTCTATAGTATTAACAAATACTTCTTTTGGTACATCTGTTCCTAAATCAATTACCTCTAGATTTAAGCTTTTTAAAAATGTAGTTACTATATTTTTACCTATGTCATGTATATCTCCTGCTACAGTACCAATTACTACTTTTACTTTAGGTCTTTTAACATTAGTTTCGTAATAAGGCCTTAATACTGATATTCCTGCATTAATTGCTCTAGTAGACATAAAAACCTCTGGAATTAACACTTTATCGTCTTTAAATTTATCTGCTACATTATTTATACCTTCTATTAAGCCTTTATTTAAAACATTTTCTACGCTATATCTTAATCCGATGGCCTTTTTTACAAGCATCATCGTATCATTTACATTTCCCTCTTCAACAGCTTTGCTTATTTTTTCATACATACTCATACTATCATCCCACCTTACAAACACTGCTAATTAAAACTGAATGTATCCTCTATTTACTATAAAAACTTATTTTTGTAATGTATAGGAGTTACTCCTATATATTTTTTAAAAACCTTCGTAAAATGACTTGAACTGTTAAATCCAACTTTCTTTGATATCTCTTTTACACTTAGATCCCTTTTCTTCATAAGTTCTATAGATTGCTCCACTCTAACTCTGGTCAAATAATCATTCACTGTATAATTTAGTTTATCTCTAAATAAATGGCTTAAGTAAGATGCACTTATTAGTACATGTTCTGCTACATCTTCAACTCTTATATCCTTATTATAATTATCTGCAATAAACGCTCTAGCATTTTTTAATAAACTTACATGTCTATCTTTACCTAAAATGAAAATACACTCTACTAATTCAATTATAATATTGTATATCTCAGTAAATAAAGCATCTATATCTTTTGTTTTATAAATAGTCTCATTGAAATTTTCCATTCTTGAAATTGCTATTTGGGAATCTAATCCTCCCTCTATTAATGCTCTAGAAATTAATGAAAGTAACTCAATGCATCTAAACCTTATTATTTTTTCATTACCATTTGATATCAAATTAATATCTAAAAAAATACTTGGTAACATCTTAATTATTTTCTTTTTATCACCCATACGAATATACTGTAATAATGATTTTTCTTTTTTTAAATATTCTTCATAACTTGAATAAATATTAGGATTACTTTTTTTCCTATTGTCTATTTCTTTTCTTAAATCTTTTGTCCATTTTATTCGATTTTGTTGTTCAATATACAAACCACTACTCATTTGAATTATATGTCTAGACATAACTTGAAGAATATTTGCTGTATCATGACCTTTTTGAGGATCAATTACATCCAATGTTTTGGCCTTTGACTTTATTATTTCAAAGTTTTTTGTATCTTTATTGTATTCTTTTAGTTCCTCATAAAAATAGTCATCTTCTCCCCATAACCATACTCCTCCGCACACAAAACATCCAATGTCTTCACTTTCTATAATTATAGGTACCGCCCACATAAATATACCTGCATGGCATCTGAAAAAATACGGTTCTTTCCATATGAAAGCTTCTTTACATGCTCTTTCATATGTTTTCTCACATTCTTTATTTTTTTTGCATTCATTTCTAATGTATGTACATAGATCATTTCTTTTTAAATTTAATGGTTTAATAAAAGTTTTTCCCTTAACATCTACACCTTCAACATATAGCCCTGTAGTTCTAGAAAAACTTCCTAAAAGTTCCTCAACATAGTTTTCTTCTAAATGTGCTAACTTATTTAACGGAGATTCCATCATACCTCCCACTAATAGCTAAACAAAAAAGTATATCAAATTTGCAAATAACCAAACTAGATATACTTTATTGTTTTCATTTATTATTTATTAACATTTTAATATTCAATTTTATATTATACGTTTGCTAATTCTTTAACTCCATCTATTAATTCTATAACAGAATTTTCTACTCCTGCAGTTTTTATATATTCTCTTAGCTTACTTTCTATTGTTTCATCCATTTCTGGTTTTTTGTAATTATTCAATAATTTATCCATAGCTTCATTTATTGATGCTAGCATTAAGTTATCTGGAGTATCACTTAACTTTAGCTTTCCTCTTAAGCTTATTGTAGGCATCCAAGGATCTTTTCTACATCTCTTTGCAGTATGCTTATGAGTTAAGAATGTTCCACCATCTGCAACTTCTTTTATAATATCTAAAGCTAATGTTTTATCATTTATTTCTAAATCTTTGTGATAGTATTTAAGCATACTTATTATTTCTAAATCTGCAACAAATTTTTCAAATGACATACTTGAGTATGAGTCAAGTATACCTGCACTATGCATTATAAAATTTGACTTTTCTTGGTGAGCTGTATTCATTGTAAGCATTGATTCGTATCCTGCTTGCATTGTAATACCATTTGCATCGCATTGAGTACCCGCTGTTCTATTTGGTAAGTTATACATTTTCGCAAGCCTAGCTCCATATGCCGCTTGTACTGGGAATCCAGGAGATCCTAATGACACATTACCAGTTTTCATATCCGTAGTAGTACATGCAAGTCCATATATTACAGGAGTACCAGGTCTTAATATCTGAGTTAATGCTATAGTGGCTATTGCTTCAGCATTCCCCATAGCTATATTACCTGCTAAACTAATAGGTCCTGTAGCACCAGCCATTGGTCCTGGACATATTACCATAGGTTGTTTAAATTCACAAGATAATTTTATAGTTTCTAATGCATTAATATCTACTTTCAATGGACTTAATGTAGATACTAATGTGATCATTTGAGGTTTTTCTTTTAACTTATCATATCCTCCAACAGCTATAGAAACTAAATCTATACTTTCTTTAAAGTGCTTATGTGTTCCAGGTACTGTCATTATGCATTTATCAGATTTAACTAATGTTGTATATAGCATTATTAAGTGACTTAAATCAGCCTCTATATCATTGGGTTGTATTACTATACCACCATTTATATCAAACACATCACTAGAATGAACTAACTCTGTAAATTTTATTAAATCTTTTAACTTTCCATCTCTTATTTCTCCATTTGCTTCTCTTATTTTTGCACATCCGTATCCTGGAGTATAATGGATTGATTCAGTATTTATTCTCATGTTATATTTTTCATTTCTAGAATAAATAACAAACTCTTCTGGTGCATATTTTACATTATCTATTATCTGTTGTTCTGTAAAGAATGCTCTCCCATTCTCTACTTTTATTCCTTTTTTGCTTAATATTTCTAATATTTCTTGGTCTTGAAATTCCATACCTATATTTTCTAATATATACATAGATGCATCATGTATTTGTTTTAAGTTATCTTTTATCATTTATAACTCCCCCCTTGGATAGATATAAGTTTACGTAAAGCATATAAACGCTTTACGTAAACAGTTTTTATTAAGCTGTAACTTTTTCTAATAATTCTTTACAAAGTATAACTGCAGAAGCTCCATCTTCCGAATATCCATCTGCCCCTATTTCATCAGCAAACTCTTGACTTACAGGTGCTCCACCAACTGCAACTTGAACATTTAATCCTTTTTTCTTTATTAAGTTTACAGTGTCTCTCATTGCTGGCATTGTAGTTGTAAGTAAAGCAGAAAGAGCAACTATATTTGCATTATTTTCTACAGCAGCATCTATTATATTTTGAGGTGATTGATCTATACCTAAATCTATTACTTTAAATCCTGAACTTTCCAACATCATTGCAACTAGGTTTTTACCTATATCATGTAAATCACCTTCTACCGTTGCTATAACTATTGTTCCTAAAGATTGAATATCTCCATCTTTTAATAATGGTTTTAAATGGCTTAATCCTAATTGCATAGTTTCTGCACTCATTAATACTTCTGGTACAAATAGCTCACCTGAAGCCATCATTGGTCCTATTATGTTCATTGCTTCTATTAGTCCCTCTTTTACTATTACTCCTACTTCTACATTATTTTCAATCGCTTCGTCTATAACTTCTATTAATTCATCTTCTTCCCCATCCATTACTAACTCTCTTATTTTAGCTATGTATTCCATATTTAAATCCCCCAATTTTATATATATTTTATTTTTTTATTTATAGTTGCTAATTAGTTATTCTAAATGACCTTTTCTATGAGCTTTTAAGTATTTTTTAGTGAATTTATCTTTATTAAGAAGTGCTTCTCCTGCTGTTATCATACTCATCATTTTTTTATTGTTCGGGTCTAGAACAGCTCCATCTAATCCAGCATGCATACACATTGCTATAAATGTTCTATTTAATAAACCTCTTTGAGGTAAACCAAAAGATACATTACTTAATCCACACATAAAGTGAACATCTGGATATTCTTCTTTTATTCCTGATATTGTATTTAGTGATACTAATCCCATACTATTATCAGTACTTATTGGTTGTATTAATGGGTCTATATACATATTCTCATATGGTACTCCATCTTCATGCATCTTATTTATTAAATTTTTACCTATATTAACCCTTACTTCATCAGATGGACTTATTCCATTTTTATCATCTATTACAAGAGCAACTATTTTTGCATTATATTCTTTTACTAATTTTATTACAGCATGATATCTATCATCTTCTGCTGTTATTGAATTTATCATTGGAGTTCCTTTATGTACTTTTAAGGCTGCTTCAAGTGCTAAAGGGTTTGGACTATCTACACAGCAAGGTTTGTCTACTACTTCTTGTACTACTTCTACTAACCAAGGTAATGCTTCCACTTCTTCATCTATTAATGTACCACAGTTAACATCGATATAGTCTGCACCCAACTCAGCTTGATTAATAGCTAGATTTTGTATAAACTCTTTATTTCTTTCCCTTACTGCTTCAGTAATCCCCTTTAAACTTGTATTAATTTTTTCTCCTACAATTATCATATTAATCCCCCTTGATATCTTTAAATCAATCAATTATTTATATGGTATTTTCTTAATTTAATAGTATCACCTTAATCAGAAGGATTTATTGTAATTATTCTACTTTTTTTAGCCCATTTCTATTTTTTGAGAATTTAAATAAATTATCTTTTATAAAATCTCTTAAGTTCATTGCATCTTCTATATAATAGTCCGCCCCTATTTCTTCACTAAACTCTTCACTTACTGGTGATCCACCAACAAATATAGTTACTTTATCCCTTAAATTTTCTTTCTCTAACTCCTCTATTACAAGTTTCATTTCATTCATAGTAGTTGTAAGCAGTGCTGACATCATTAAAATATCAGGCTTTTCTTTTTTTACAGCTTCTATAAAATCTTCTGTCGAAACATCTATTCCTAAGTCTACCACTTCTATTCCTAAGCTGTGCATAAGTATTTTTACAATATTTTTTCCTATATCATGTAAATCACCTGCAACAGTTCCAATAACAATTTTTATTCTATTTTTATTCTCTTTTAGGCTAAGGTATGGTGATAAAATAGATAACCCTGCATGCAATGCCCTTGTCGACATTAATACTTCTGGTACAAGAACTTTATCTGACTTGAATTTTTCAGCTACAATATTTATGCCTTTGATTAAACCTTCATTTAGTATATTTTCTGGAGGGTATTTAAGTGCTAAAGCTTTCTTTGTTATATTAATTACATCCTTTGCCTCCCCTTCTTTTATATTTTCCCTTATCATTTCATAAAAATCCATTTTATATCCCCCTTTACATAAATTTATTTCTATAATAAACAGGTGTTACACCCATATACTTTTTAAATATCTTTGTAAAGTAACTTTGACTTTTGAATCCTACTTGTTTAGAAATAATTTGTACACTTAACTCTCTTTTGCTCATAAGCTCTATTGACTTTTCAATTCTTATTCTAGTTATATAATCGTTTACGGTACAATTTAATTCCTCTTTAAATAAATGGCTCAAATAAGAAGAACTTATCGCTACTGAACTTGCTACATCTTCAACTTTAATCTGTTTTTTATAATTATTTGATATGTATTCTCTAGCATCTTTTAATAATCCAATATGATTATCTTTACTTAAAATAAAAACATTATCTATTAAATCCAGTATATAATTATTTAACTCAAAAAAAATTTTTTCCGATGTCTTGAAATTCTCAATATTTTCACAAAAACAATCTAGTTTTAATATTGAAATATCAACATCCAGTCCCCCTTCTACAATAGCCCTTGATATCAATGACACTAACTCTATAACTCTTTTTTTCACTTTATACAAATTATGTATACTTAATATATCTATATCCGTAAATATAACTGGAAGTAGAGTAATAATTTTTTCTTTTTCTCCGGTTCTGATATATTGAAGTAACCTTCTTTCTCGTTTCAAGTATATAGAGTAATCAAATTTCCGTTCTTTATTATTTTTTTTGCGCTCTTCAATCTGAGTTCTTATTTTATCTCTCCATAATATAGCATTTTTCTGTTCTAAAAATATATTATTATTTGCTTTTATTAAATAATTTACAACAACTAATAACATGTCCGCAACTGACTGACTTTTATCTGCCGAAATAACTTTTAATCTTGATGCTTTTTCTCTTACTGTATAAAAGTCAAACAACCCTTCATTAAAACTTTTTAATTCTTCTATAAAAAACTCATCCGCTTCCCATAATAGTACCTGACCACACACTATACTACCTACATTTATATTATCAATTATGATTGGAACAGCCCACATTACAAGCCCTGCATGGCATCTAAAGAAATATGGTTCTTTCCATTTAAAACATTCCATACATGCTCTTTTGTATGACTTTTCACACTTTCTATTCCCTTCTTCTGTCGTTCTTATATATGAGCATAATTCACTAATTTCTAAGCCCCTCGGCTTGAGGAACGTTTTCCCAGTTGTATCAATTCCCTCTATATATAATCCTGTTGCTTTAGAAAAACTTCCCAGCATTTCTTCAACGTAATCTTTGTCTAAATGATTTAATTCATTTAACATTTTACCTCCCCAATACCCATTTGTTTTCTCAATGTTTTATATTATATATTGTAGCAATATTTAAATAGTCTATCTCTAATTTTAAATAATTTAAACAAAAAAATCTTAGTATTTTTCATACTAAGACTGTTGTTGTTATTTAAATGTGCAGAATAAAGGTTCACCATATTTTACAACACCATATTCTTTAATTTGTTGTTGAACTTTTTCTGATTTATAATATTCAACCAACTTATTAGTTATATCTTCTATTTTTTTGTCTAATTCAGAGATTGTAATCATTGCATATACATTCCTTAAACTATTATCTGTATCCTTAACTATCTCTAAATCTAAATTTTCTTTTGTTGCTAGATATGTACCTATATCCGTTAAAGTATAGGCTTCCATTTCACTTGCCATTTGTAATGTAGCCCCCATTCCCTTACCTACTTCTTTATAGTTAGAAAATTCACTTGTTACACCGATTTTTTCCCATAACGCTACTTCTTTATTGTGTGTTCCTGAATTATCTCCTCTAGATACAAATGGTAAATTATTTTCCTTAATGTATTTAAAAGCATCTTGTGCACTCATATTTTTCATAATTACATTATGTTTCTCATCCTTAGGTCCCACAACTATAAAATAATTATACATTATTTCAGTTCTATCTACTCCATACCCATCATTTATAAACTCTTCTTCTTTTTCTTTTGAGTGAACAAATAATACATCTGCGTCTTTTCTTTTTCCTAACTCTAGTGCTTCTCCTGTTCCTTTTGCTACTACATCTACTTTTATATTGTTCTCTTTCTCAAATGCCTTTAATGTATCCTCTAAAAAACCAGTATCTTCTAAGCTAGTCGTTGTGACTAGTGTTATTTTTTCTATATTATTGCTAGATTTAAATCTTTCATTCTCACCTTCTGTTATTGAGCATGCTACCATTGATATACTTAATATACCTACCATAAGAAGTTTTAATATTTTTTTACTCATTTTGCCCCTCCCATATATAATCTCTAATCTTTTATCCTAAATAAAGTCATTAGTCATAAGAATTACTACTTTTTATTTTTAATATACTTTTTTATTTGCATTATAATTTATCCACTCCCTGTTTGATAAATTTTATCGAAAGTTATTTATTTATGTACTTTTATAGGTATTATATCACTTATAAACCCTCCCTTGCAATCGATTTCATCCACTTCATATCTACAGTTTTCTATATTTTGTAATAATTATACTTTTATTGTAAACTTTATTTCATTGGTATCACTTGATTTCAACTATTTATGTATAATTATAAAATAATTATCTTTTACAAAAAAAACTATAAATTTTATATTTAGTAAAATTTATAGTTTTTTATTTCTTTATTTTTATTATTTATATAATTAAATTACATTGTAGATTGTTTTAATCTAAATTTATCAAATCAAAATCATTGTAAAATAAATCAATAGCTAATAGTTTTTTTCTAAGTATCTCTCCTTTATTAAATAATATTTTTATAGCCTCACTAACTTGAATAGATGCTATAGTAGCAGGTGTAAACGAAGGATTTCCCAATTTACTCCCTATATCTCTCTTACTTTTATAAATAATATTTAACGTATCATCTCCAGGCATAATAGTTGTTACTTGACCATACCATCCATCTATTGCACCATGTATCATTGGTATATTTAGCTTTTTACATGTCTCTTGTACGATTAACCTTGTATTTATATTATCTAGTGCATCGATAATTAAATCGTGGTATTTTAAAAGTCTTTCACAATTTTCACTATTTATGTTTTCTTCTACACTATTTATAAATACATCAGAGTTAACTTTCATCATTCTTATTTTTGATTTTTGAGCTTTATTAGTACCAAAGCTTTGTTCATCACTTAATATTTGTCTATTTAAATTACTTTCTTCAAAAACATCCCCGTCTATTGCGGTTATATATCCTACGCCTATTCTACCAATCATTTCTATTATATATCCACCTAATCCACCACAGCCTATTACGCAAACCTTAAAATTCTTTAACTTTTCATTTTCTTCAACCGTTAATGTTGATATGTTTCTTTTATACCTCTCCTTTACCATTATCCACCTCCAACTGGTGGAAATAACGATAATACATCATTGTCATTTAATTCTCTATCTACTCCCACATCAAACCCATTTAAAAGAAGTATAGCAACTTCTTCTTTGGGTATATCTAGTATTTCTAATATTTGAGTTATTATGGTACCATCTTCAATTTCTAATATTTGCTTTTTTTCTCTTCCTTGTCTAAATGTAGCAAATAATCTTACTTCAATTTTCATTATGCTTCTCACCTCTAATATTTAATAAAACTAGTAGGTTAATTTAATTTTCTAACCTACTAGTTCTGTTAATGTGATTACCTTTTTTAATTTGTAGCCTCTATTCCTAATGACCCTATATATTCTTCAAGGCCAAGTTTTGTTAAAGTCTCATCTGTAGGTATACCATTTTCATCCCATCCACGTACACTATAATACTCTGGCAATAATATATCTAATTTATGAATATGACCTTTTGTTGGTCCATTTTCCACAGGTTCTTCTAATAGTCTCTTTGGTAGTGTGTCTTCTTTACGACTTATTCCGGCTTTCAAATTAAATATTTTTTCTAATGTCCATATTCTATCTCCAGCTTCTAATAGTGTTTCTGGTGTATATATGTTTCCACATACTGCATTATAAATATCTGTATAGTCTCCAAGTCCTAATCCAAATGTTGTGAATATACATATACCCATTGAATCTACTACTGCTGTTAAATCATGAAATACTTTAGTATATGCTGGCTTACCTTCAACTTCTAATCTATCTAGCTTTTCTGGATATCCTAATATCTCTGGATTTATCATATAACCTTTTATATGACATCCACCTCTATTATTAACTGCATATGTTAAACCATGGCCTTGAACTCCTCTTGGGTCATATGCTGGTAATTCTTGTTTTTTAACAGTCATTGCATATTCAGTTGCATTATATCTTTCACATAATCTATATGCACCTTCTGCTAAGTAGGTACCAAATCCTTCTCTCTCTCCCATTTTTCTAGTCCACTTGACCATCGCATCTTCATCACCCCAATTAAGAGATAATCCGTCTGCTAGAATTTCTTCATCATTTATATATCCTCTTTGATATAGTTCCATCGCTGTTGCTATTGTCGCACCAGCAGATATTGTGTCAAGTCCATACTCATTACATAAATAATTAGCTTCATTTATTGCATCTAAGTTATATACATCACAGTCTGAGCCAAATGACCAAAGTGTTTCATATTCTGGCCCTCCAACTTCTTCACCACTTTTAAGTTTTACTACTCTACCACAAGCTATTGGACATCTATAACAAGCATGCTTTCTTACTAAAGTTTTTTCTGTCATAGCTTCACCACTTATTAAATCAGCTTTTTCTGTATATGATTCTTGGAAATTTTTAACTGGGTGTATTCCATTTTCATTTATTATATTTACAAGAACTGCAGTTCCATATGTAGGAAGACCTCCTCCTGCAACTGGATCATTTCTTAATATAGTTGTTTTAGCACTATTTACTTCTTTAGCTAACTCTTCATTACTTACCTTTACTTTTCCGGTTCCTTTTACTACTATTGCTTTTACATTTTTAGAACCTAGTACTGCTCCTACTCCACCTCTACCAGCAGCTCTATCTATATCATTCATAACTGCTGATATTGGAGATAGTTTTTCTCCTGCAGGTCCTATACAAAGTACTTTTGCTCCTTGATGCACATCATTTAGTTTTTTAGTTACTTCTGTTGTTAACATTCCCCAATATTCATTAGCTTCTTTTATTTCAACCTTATCATCTTCTATATATAGATAAGTTGGTTTACTTGCCTTTCCTTCAAGTATAACCATATCATACCCAGCATTCTTTAATTTAGTTCCCCATTGTCCTCCTGAATTTGATATTGCTATAGTACCTGTTAGTGGTGATTTTGTAACTACCATATATCTACCGCTAGTTGGCATTGGTGCTGCAGTTATAGGACCTGTAGCTATAATAAACTTATTCTCTTCACTTAATGGATCCACCATTGGGTCTATTTCATCCATTAATGTTTTTACACCTAATCCTCTTGCTCCTATATATTTTTGAGCTATTTTAAGGTTTAATGGTTCTACCTTTACTGATGAATCGCTTAAATTAATTCTAAGTACTTTTCCATTGTATCCAAACATAAAAATCCCCCTTTTAGCATCTAATTAAGTAACTTTACTATGCAAAAAGTCCATATTATAAGAATATATCCTAATTCTTATAATATGGACTATAAGTTTACATAAAATTAGGAAATATTACTCAATTAGTAATTATCTCCTTCCCAATATGGAGGCATAAACATTTCTATTTATACCCTACCGTTCTAATAACCATAGCTATACCTTAGGTACATAGAATCGGAGAATTTTATTATTTATTTTCAATTAAATTGTAGTGTTTATCCACCACTTATGTCAACTAAATTTTATATATTAAACCTTTATTTTACTTCAATTATAAATGCTGTAGTTTGTGGAGGTATACTTTTTGTCATTGCATTTGAATGATATACTAGAATAGTATCCCCTACATTTAAATTATCAGCGTTTATTTCACTATATTCACAACATAATATTAGTGTTTGTTCATTAACTATTAAGGTTGTAAAAGAATAAAAATCTTTTGGATTTTTAGCAATAGTTATATATTTATTATTTGCTTCATCAGTATCTGATATTTCTACTATGGTTCCAATTCTATATGAACAGTACTTCATCAATATACCTCCCCTAAACATATACTCTTAATATATGCTTAATCCTGTTTTTAGTTGTTACTAATGATGTATTTTCTTTCTTCTTCACTTACATTTACTATATAGACATAATTTAATTTTTCTATTTGATCTATTGCTATAGATGTTATTGCTTCAAAATTTGTATTTATTAATATTGTATCTTTATTTTCATTTCTAACTGCTTTTCTAGGTATGCATAATCCACTATTACCACAAGTTATTTTACAAAAATGAGGGCAAAGCTTACACATAACAGTATCTTTATCAATTTTTTCATAATACAAAGCTTCTTTAATCATCTAAATTATTCTCCTTATGCCTTTCTACCTTAAACCTTTCTATTGTGTAGTTCTCGTATTCTGCCATTCCTGGTTTTTGCAGTGCTATTGCTACCTGTTCTTTTACTGTATTTACTCCTTCTAAGTTTGGTAGTAGCAACCCTCTTTTATATGACTTATATTTCTTATTTTTAGCAACATAGTATCAGGGAATTATAGCTCCGTGATCTAACGCTAAGTTTACACCATAATTGTAAGATGTAGTTTCATCTAGAGTCGATACCACAATATGTATACTTATATTAATTCCTAAATTCCAACACTAATAAAGGTAGAGCTCTAAAAACTCTACCTTTGTTAAACTAGATAAACTTTAACATGATTTTAATTCTAATATATATACTGTAGTTTGTGGTGGTATACTTAATGTCATTGCATTTGAATGAAATGCCATAACAATATCTCCCACCTTTAATTTCTCTAAAGGAATCTGTGCATACTCACAATTAAGAATAAGTGTCTGTTCACTATATACTAACTTAACGTGTGTATATACATCCTCTGGATTTTTTGCTATGGTTATATACTTAAACTTTTCATTTGAGCTTTCTGTGATTTCAACTATAGTTCCCATTTGGTATGAGCTATATTTCAAATTTATCCCCCCACAAAAACTAATTTATATAAGTATATGTTTATCAACTTTATATTAATGATAATTTATTCTTCACCTTTAATATTTGACTTAATTGGTGTTCTAAATAATAGATGCTTTAGAGCTTTACCATCAAAAGGATATAGTGGGTATATATATGATTGACCAACAATAGTTTTATTTGTAATTAATAATAATGCTATTACTATTAACCCTACTATAAATCCCCAAACCTTAAATATTGATGTTAGAATAAGAAGTAACATTCTACACAGTTTAATAGCAAATCCAAGTTCTACACTAGACTGTGCAAACCCTCCAAGAGATACTATTGCTGTATATAGTATAGTTTCTGGAACAAACCATTCTGTCTTTATTGCAAAATCACCAAGTATTAATGCACCAACAACAGATAAAGACATACCTAAAGCACCTGGTGTATTTAAAGATGCTAATTTTAAAGAATCAACTGCTAATTCTAATAGAATAAACTGTACTATTAACGGAACAGCATATCCCTTATCAGGTTCTATGAATTTTAGCCATCCTGGTAAATAATTTATATATTCTATCAAGAGTAGATATAAAGGCGTTAATACTAGAGTAATTAATAAGGTAAAGTTTCTTATTAGCCTAAGATAATTCCCTGTTATAATTGGCTCATAATAATCATCTGCCTCTTGCATAAAATCAAATACACTTACAGGTAAAATAATTATATTTGGAGAAGTGTCAATTAATAATAATATTTTACCCTCTAGTATATGAGCTGATGCTACATCTGGTCTTTGAGTAGTTTTCATTTTAGGAAATGGATTGTACCATTTTGATTTTGTTAAACTTTCAACTAAACTCTGATCACCCATAACTAGAGCTCTAACATCAATGCTTGCTAATTTTTTCTTAACTAGTTCAACGTTATCTTCTTTAGCCATACCATCTATATAACCAATACAAACATCCGTTTTAGACTTGTTACCTACACTTACCATTTCAAATACTAAGTTTTCATCTCTTACTCTTCTTCTAATTAGAGCAGAGTTCATTACTAGTGTCTCTACAAATCCATCTTTTGCACCTTTTAAAGTCTGTTCTTTTTGAGGCTCCTCTGGTCCCCTCGCTGGATATGTACGTACATCTAGCATTATACCTTCATCAAATCCATCAATTATTATTGCCATTGGACCAGACAATACGCCAGATACCATTTTCTCAATATCATCCTCTTTATCTGCCTCTATATGTGCAATATAATGACTCATAAATTGAGTTATATTATCTAATTTGTCCATGTCGCTTTCTTTAATTGAAATGAGCTTATCTAGTATTCTCTCTGCTACTTCATCCTTCATAAAACCATCTACGAAAAATAGATATGTCTTTCTTCCACCTACACAGATTTCTCTAGATACTAGATCAAAGCTTTTTTTAACTTTTAATTTAGATAGTATATTCATATAATTTTGATTAATATTTTTTGATAGTTTTATTTTAATCACCTCGCTTAATATAAGTATTTTTTGCTAAAATATCAAATATATATCTACCATATTTTACAAATAAATAAAAGACACTTGATTCTAGTGTCTTTTATTTATTATATATTTTAAACATCTCTATTTCTTTATAGTTTTCTTAACTGTTTTACCTACATTTTTACCTGTATTTTTAACTTCTTCAGTTATGTTTTTGCCTGTATTATACGCTTCTTTACCTACATTTACCCCTGTTTTAACAGCTTCTTTTCCAACATTATATGTCCCTTGAACTGCTTCTTTCCCTGTATTTACTGTACCTTTTACCACTTCTTTCGCTACTGACCCAACACCATTTAGAACATCTTTTCCTAATTCTTCTACTGGGTCTGTTACTTTCTTTACACTTTTCTTTATATTGTCACCCATTTAGTAACATCTCCTTAATAATGTATTAAAGGGAAATATATAACCCCTTCAATATATATTATGGCAAAAAAATATTATTGTTACTAAGGTAACTTAGGTAATAATTTGTATAAAAATAAGCCTATGATTTCTCATAGGCTTATTTTTATACAAATTTCTTTATACTTTCAACTAATTTATCTTTAGGCATAAATCCAACTAATGTATCTACTAAATTTCCATCTCTAAATATCATAACTGTTGGCACAGAGCTAACATTGTATTGTCTTGCTAGATCAAGACTTTGATCTATATCAACTTTGAAAAACTTTACATTGCTAGGAAGTTCATTAGCTGCTTCTTGAAATACTGGTGCTAACATCTTACAAGGTCCACACCAAGTAGCAAAAAAGTCTATTACAGCTACTCCACTAGCATTTTTTACTTCATTATTAAATTCATCCATATTTATTACTTTCATTTTAAATCTCTCCTTAAATTCATATTATTTATTATACTTATATTAGTATTAGCTTTTTTCTATTTTTTATTGAAGTTCTTTATACAAGTATTATATTTTATTAATCAAACTTTTTCTGTAACTTTATCACATTATTTTCCATTTAATTATATCATTATTAACCTAAGCTTTAAATAAATTTAATTAGTAAATTTTATAAACTATCACTTTATTTTATTTATATCCTTTAAATGTCTTTAATCTAAGCGCATTACTAACAACTGATACAGAACTTAAACTCATTGCAGCAGCAGCAAACATTGGATTTAGTAAAGGACCACCAAATATATATAATAAACCAGCGGCAATAGGTATACCTATTGTATTGTATCCAAATGCCCAAAATAAGTTTTGCTTAATATTTTTTATAGTCTCATGACTTAATTTAATTGCTGTTGGAACATCCATTAAGTCACTCTTCATTAATACTATATCTGCAGATTCTATAGCTACATCTGTTCCACTACCTATAGCTATACCTACATTAGCTTTTGCAAGTGCTGGAGCATCATTTATACCATCTCCAACCATTGCAACAAACTTACCTTGTTCTTGTAATTTTTTAACTTCATTTGATTTATCCTTTGGCAGTACTTCTGCTAAAACTATATCTATTCCAACTTGTTTTGCTATAGCATTAGCTGTTTTTGTATTATCTCCAGTTACCATAGCTACTTTAATTCCCATACTGTGTAGTTTTTCTATTGCTCTTTTACTGCTTTCTTTAACTATATCTGCTACTGCAATTATTCCTCCTAGCTTATCATCTATAGCTATAAACATTGGAGTTTTTCCATTAGTAGCTAATTCATCACTAGTAGTTAATAAATTTTCTAGTTTTATATTTTTCTCATTCATAAGTTTTTTATTTCCAAGTAAAATAGTTTTATTATCTATAATTACTTCTATACCATGACCAGGTATGGCTTTAAATGAATCTAATTTAATAAATTCTAAGTTTTTATCTTCTGCACATTTAACTATTGCTTCGCCAAGTGGATGCTCAGATCCTTTCTCAGCACTTGCTGCTAACTGTAATAAGTAGTTTTCATCTATATCACCACTTACTACTATATCCGTAACTGTTGGTTTACCTTCTGTTATTGTACCTGTTTTATCAAATATTATTGTGTCTACTTTATGTGCTAATTCTAATGCTTCTCCACCTTTTATTAATATTCCATTTTCTGCGCCTTTACCAGTTCCAACCATAATTGCTGTTGGTGTTGCAAGTCCTAATGCACAAGGGCAAGCTATTACAAGAACTGATATGAATATTGTTAAAACAAACTCTATATCTTTATTTCCAATAAAGTACCATGATAATGCAGATACTAATGCTACTGCCATTACCACCGGAACAAAGTACCCAGATACAGTATCTGCTAATTTAGCTATTGGCGCCTTTTTACCTTGAGCATCTTCTACAAGCTTTATAATTTGAGATAAGGCAGTATCACTTCCTACTTTTTCTGCTCTAAATTTAATTCTACCATTTTTATTTATACTTGCTCCAGTTACCTTATCACCAATATTTTTTTCTACTGGCATACTCTCACCTGTAAGCATAGACTCATCTATTGAAGTATGACCTTCTACTACTTCACCATCTACTGGTATCTTACTACCTGGTTTAACTAATATTATATCTCCTACTTCAACTTCCTCTATTGATATTTCTATTTCTTTATCATCTTTTATTATTATTGCCGTTTTAGGTTGTAGACCCATTAATTTTTTTATTGCTTCGCTTGTCTTTCCTTTAGATCTTGATTCTAAGTATTTACCTAATAATATAAGAGCTATTATTATACCTGCACTTTCATAGTATAATTGGTGATGACTATGTCCTACAGTCATATCACTAGTTCCTAATTTATATGTTGTATATAAACTATATAAAAATGCCGCTAATGTTCCTATTGCTACTAAAGAATCCATATTAGGACTTTTAGCAAATAGTGCCTTAAATCCATTTATATAGAATTTATAACCTGCTGTCATCACTGGTATTACTAAAATTAATTGTATTAACGCATAATTAAAGGCATTATGAATAGGATCAATAACCATTGGTACTGGCCATGGACCAAATGGTTTAGATATCATAGGACCCATTGCTATATAAAATAATGGTATTGAAAATCCTATCGCTACTAAAAATTTAATAAATAAAGTTTTCATTTCTTTTTCTTTTCTTAACTGATTTTTATCTACCTCTTCTTTATTAGTATTATCCTCTAATATCTTATAGCCTGATTTTTCTATAGTCATCTTGATCTGAGATAATCTTAATTTAGATGCATCATAACTTATTGTAGCTTTTTCAGTTGCTAAGTTGACACTTGCACTTTGTATTCCATCTAACTTTTTTACAACTCTTTCAACTGCTTTAGAGCATGATGCACATGTCATACCACCTATTTTGAAATCAACATTCTTGTAAACAATATCTTCTTCTAAATGGTATCCAGCTTTATCAATCGCTTTACTTAACTCTTCAAATGTGACCTTGTAAGGGTCATATTCTATCTCAATTTTCTCTGTAGCCATATTTACACTTTGATTACTTACTCCATCTATTTTTTTAACAGCTCTTTCAGCTGCTTTTCCACAAGCTGAGCATGTCATACCTGTTACTTTATAACTTTTTTTAATAATATTGTTATTCATATTATCCCTCCATTTCTTTATACCCCCCAAGGGTATTTGAGTTATATTTAAATTATATCCTAAAAACATACTTTGTCAACATAATTTTATGTTATAAAACACCTATATTTTAATTATACACCTATATGGTATACATCAAACGTAATCATTTTTAAGTATTATTGATAAAGTTTATTTTATCCATTACATAAAAAAAGAGCACATTTTGGCCCTTTTCATAGTTGTTATTTAGCTTTTGTTATCTATTAAAAATTATTTAATAAATTAACCATTTCTATCGCTGAAATCGCGGCATCATATCCTTTGTTTCCAGCTTTTGTTCCTGCCCTTTCTATTGCTTGTTCAATACTCTCTGTAGTCAAGACTCCAAATAGTACTGGTTTTTCTGAGTCTAGAGACACACTTGCAACTCCTTTTGATACTTCTGCACATACATAATCAAAATGAGGTGTTGAACCTTTTATCACTGCACCTAAACATATTATAGCATCATACTTATCACTTTTAGCCATCTTCTTAGCTACTAATGGTATCTCAAACGCTCCTGGTACCCAGGCAATATCAATATTTTCTTCTTCTAATCCATGTCTTTTAAGTCCATCAATTGCTCCACCTACTAATTTTGATACTATAAATTCATTAAATCTCCCAGCTACTATTCCTACTTTTATTCCTTTTGCTACTAAATTACCTTCTATTATTCTCATTTTTATTCCCTCCATTTATTTTTAATATATAAGCATATGATTTAACTTATGTTGCTTTGTTTTTAAATAAAATTCATTACATTCATTATGATTCATTTGTATTGATTCTCTATCTACTATTTCTATTCCATACTCAGATAATCCATCTATTTTTCTAGGATTGTTTGTCATTAATCTAATCTTACTAGCACCTATATCTTTTAATATTTGAGCTCCTATATCATAGGTTCTCATATCTTCTTTAAATCCTAACTTTAAATTTGCTTCTACAGTATCATACCCTTGATCTTGAAGTGCATATGCTTTTAATTTATTTATTAATCCTATTCCTCTACCCTCTTGTCTCATATATAAAAGTATTCCACTTCCATTTTCAGCTATTCTTCTCATTGCCGAGTCATATTGTTCTCCACAATCGCATCTTTGAGATCCTAAGGCATCTCCTGTTAGACATTCTGAGTGAACTCTAGTTAAAACAACATCCTCTTTACTTATATCTCCTTTTACTAGCGCCACGTGATGTTCTCCATTTAACTTATTTATAAATCCAAACATTCTAAAATCGCCATATTTAGTAGGCATATTTATTTCTACAACTCTTTCAACTAGTTTTTCTCTTTTTCTTCTGTAGTCTACTAAATCTTTTATTGTTATTATTTTAAGATTATATTTTTTACAGTACTTCATTAAGTCCGGAACTCTTGCCATACTTCCGTCATCATTCATTATTTCACATATTACTCCTGCTGGTTTTACCCCTGCTAATCTTGCTATATCTACTGCTGCTTCAGTATGACCGTTTCTAACTAAAACCCCTCCATTTTTAGGTCTAAGAGGAAATACATGACCTGGTCTTCTAAATTCTTCTTTCTTAGCATTATCATCTAACATCTTTTGTATTGTTAACGCTCTTTCATGTGCAGATATTCCTGTAGTTGTATTTATGTAATCTACGGATACTGTAAATGCAGTTTCATGATTGTCAGTATTTCTATCTATCATTTGATTGAATTCTAATTTTTCAAGTATTTCATTTGACATAGGTGTACATATTAAACCTCTTCCATATGTCGCCATAAAATTAATGGCTTCTGGCGTTACCTTCTCCGCTGCCATTAACAAATCTCCTTCATTTTCTCTATCTTCATCATCAACAACTACAATTATTTTTCCTAATTTTATATCTTCTATTGCTTCGTCAATTGTATTAAATTCAAACATATATTATTTCCTCCATTTATATACTAAATAAATCCATTTTCTATTAGAAATGATTCTGTAATAGAACTTTTTTTATTATTTTCCTTATTTTGTAATCCTAATAATTTTCCAACATATTTTCCTATTACATCACATTCAAGGTTAACAGTATTATTAATCTCTTTTGATAACAATGTGGTTTCATCCTTTGTGTGTGGTATAATACTAACTTTAAATATTTCATCATCTATATATGCAACAGTTAAACTTATACCATCTATAGCTATTGAGCCTTTTTCAACTATGTATTTTAAAATATTGCAACTTGTTTTTATGCTAACCCATACTGCATTATCTTCTTCATTCATAGAAATAATGTTTCCTACTCCATCGATGTGTCCACTAACTATATGACCACCCATTCTAGTATTAAGTGTAAGCGCCCTTTCTAAATTAACTCTGCTTCCAATTTTTAAATTCCCAAGGTTAGTTCTTCTTAAAGTCTCCGCCATAACATCAGCTTCAAAATAACTAGAATTTAATTTACACACGGTCAAGCATACTCCATTTGTACATATACTATCTCCTATGTTGGTATTTTTTAAAGTCTTATCAGCTCTAATTATCAACTTTGATGATTTTATTCCATTATTAATTTTTTCTACTGTACCAATTTCCTCTATTATGCCAGTGAACATTTTTCATCACCTCTTTTTATATATCCTTCAATAAAGATATCATCACCTATGCTTTTTGTGGTTATATCACATAATCTAAATGCATCCTCTAATAGTTCGACTCCTTCTCCAGCTACTGGTGTTTTTGCATCTTTTCCTCCTATTATTTTAGGTGCAATATATATCTGAACTTTATCAACAATACCTTCTTCTAATGCGGAGTAATTAAGTGACGCTCCACCTTCTAATAAAATACTATCTATTTTGTTTTTTGCCAAAATAGTCATCAATTCTTCTAAATCTACCCTTTCATTCTTTATGTTAGTTACTATTACTTGTACTCCTTTATGAATTAATTCACTTATTTTATTCTTATTGGCCATATTTGTAGTTGCAACTATCGTCTTTGCTATATCTGTCCCCTGTACTACTTTACTTTCTATAGGAATTCTAAGTTTTGAATCAACAATTATTCTTATAGGATTTCTCCCATTTTCTAATCTACATGTCAATTGTGGGTTATCTTTTATAACAGTATCAACACCTACCATTATTCCACTAACTTCATTTCTTAATTTGTGAACTTTTCTTCTTGATAATTCACAAGAAATCCACCTTGACTCACCAATATTAGTTGCAATCTTGCCATCTAATGACATAGCACATTTCATTGTTATAAATGGCTTTTTAGCACATATATACTTAAAAAATACTTCGTTTAGTTTTCTACATTCCTCTTCTAAAACTCCAACTACTACTTCTATACCATTTTCTTTTAACTTTTTTACACCTTTTCCAGAAACCAATGGGTTTGGATCTAAACATCCAATTACAACTTTTGATATTTTATTTTTTATAATTTCTTCTACACATGGTGGCGTTTTACCAAAATGTGAACAAGGTTCTAAGGTTACATACATAGTAGAATCTTCAACGCATTCTGTTGTATTTTTTAAAGCATTTATTTCCGCATGCTCTTTTCCATATACTATGTGGTACCCTTCACTTATAATATCTGAATTCTTTACAATTACAGCTCCCACCATAGGATTAGGGCTAACTTTACCTTTTCCCTTACTAGCTAACTCTAATGCCCTTTTCATATATTTTTCATGCATAACTCTCAACTCCCTAAGTCTATTTATATTTTCAGGTTAATAAAATTATCTTAATAATTAAAAACGCCCTGAAATTAAATTCAGGGCTACGTATAAATAGTTTTATATAACTAATATTTTATAATATTCAGAAAATACTTTTTATTTTCTAAGATATCACCAATAAAAAACTCTGAAATATACAAATATTCCAGAGCATCATAGACTAATACTAATTATCTACTTAGTTATATCATTATCTTCTTCCATCCAGACTTTACTGTCGGCTTCGGAGTTTCACCGAATCATGCCATATAGGCTCGCGGGCTTTACCGCCGGTAGGGAATTTCACCCTGCCCTGAAGATCTATTAAGTTTTTACAATTCCATTGTAGTTATATATTTTAAATATGTCAACACATTTATTTCTATATTTTTTAAATTAAGCTTTTAGTCTGCAACTTCATCAATAGCAGCTTTTAATAGAACTTTATCATAAATTTTGTTAAATACTTTGTCATATAGTTTGCTATAAACTGCGCCAAATAAGTTATTTATTATTCTTAAAATAATTGCTCCGCCTAATCCAAAGATAGGTACAGCCGCTGCTAGTGCACCAAAACAGTTATATACAGTTTGCCATTGATAAGTAGCTGATAATCCAACCATCAATCCTCCTATTATACCTATGTTTCCGATATATTGTTCTGGTAAAATTAAATATATGCATCCAAACAATAGGCATCCTATAATTAGATATGGTGTTCTTTTTTTATATCTAAACTTGACCTTTTCTTCAACCGGTTGTAATATTGACATACAGGCAAAGCCAATCCATATAGTACGAGATAGATTTAATAAATCACCTAATAACATACCTAAGCATATTCCTAGTGCCACTTTAATTTGCCATTTTGTTCTATCACTATTAAAGCTTATATCACTTAGAATATCTGAAATATTATTTTCAAATTTTATTTTTCTTTGTTTGATATAAAACACACTCGAAACGATTAATCCACCTATAGCTAAACCTATTACACGATTTATATACACTTCTATACTGCTAGCTTCATACCCATATAATAATAAATATGATAAAACAAATGTAGATTGATTTGCTAAACTAATATTATGACATGATAATATTATTATTGTCATTATACATATAAAGTTTATAATAAAACATATAATTGGACTTGATAAATACGCTAGATACGGTCCAACCATACTTATACTAAATATACCAAATATCGTAAAGGCAGACTCTTTAATATTAAAATTTAAATTTGAAAATCTAAATGTTAATAGTGCTAACACTGTCACTACACCAACTATACTATTTTCCTGACCGAATAAATTGCTAAAAGATACTACTATCATCATACAAAATAATACACATAAAACATCTTTAACTAGTAATGCTGCAATGTATTTTCTTTTAAGTAATTTCTCGTCACAGTCTTTAATCATAGGTTTTAAATTACATGCCCCTAATTGCATAGCCTGATAAAAACTCACTATTTACCCTCTCCTTTATTTAACATTAATAAATTTGATTTTTCTATAAATGATATCATTTGATGAAAATCCTCTTCCCCTAATTTTTTTCTAAGTTCATAAATTGGACTTAAATAATATTTATATATTTTATCTATTTTAGATCTTCCACCTTCTGTTATATATACAAAATAACTCCTTTTATCAGCTTCATCTTTTACTTTTATTAAGTATTCATTTTTACTTAATGTATCTATAATTCTGCTAATTATAACTTTATTTACACCCATCTTCTTACTTAAATACATTGGAGTTACTTTTTCATCACTTGTTGATAGATGTGATAATAATTCTAAATGTTGTGCTGGCATTTCATATTCTTGGTTTGATCTAACTATCATCAATCTACTAAAAAGTCTTATGTCTTGCATTTTTTCAGTCATATAAATCCATTCAGAGTCTTTCAATATATTTTCACCTTCTTATTTTATTGTTAAATATATACTATAATACTATTGTATATAAAAATAGTTAACTTAGTTAACTATTTTTATATCTTTTTGTGATTAATTACAAAAACAAATTTACTTATTTCATTATTTTTCATAATTTGATTCTTTATTATTAGATTGAAACTATTTTATGATATACTAATAACTATAAATTAGATTATAAGGAGATTCATATTATGACAGAAATGAGTATTATTGAATTATTTGAAGTAGGACAAACATTTGAATCTACAGTTGGAGAAGGTACAAAATCTGAAAGAGCTAGAATTCCCAAAAACGATTCTAGAATAAATTTTTCTAAAGAACTTATTGAAGATATACAAAATATTGATTATGAAATAAATTTTTTAGTTTCAGGTGAAATATGGTGTCCTGATTATCAACTTAATGCAACTATATTAAAGAGGTTTTGTGATTTAAATCCTAATTTCAATATGTCTGTTATTACGATGGCTAGAGGAAAAAAGTTTTTATCTCAAATATTAAACATAGAAAAAGAAAATTTCAAAGGTCCAACTATTCTTGTTTTAGATAAAGATTTTAATATGCTAGGCTTATTTGAAGAAAGGCCTAATGTAGTTAAGGAAAAAGATTTTGAAGAAATTAAATTAGAATACTATAAAGGCAAATATCTATTAGATAGTGCTGTAGAGATTCTAAACATTATAAAAAAATCATAATAAAAGCGTAGGATAATCCTACGCTTTTATTATATTACTCTATTTATGTTATTACCTAATACACAAAAAGCATCTAATTTACTTAGATGCTTTGAAAACTGGTGCCCAGAGGCGGAATCGAACCACCGACACGGGGATTTTCAGTCCCCTGCTCTACCGACTGAGCTATCTGGGCTTATGGCGGAGAGGGTGGGATTCGAACCCACGGTGCCGTTAAGCATCACTGGTTTTCAAGACCAGCTCCTTAAACCACTCGGACACCTCTCCTTGCTACTCATTAATAATATCATATCTATACAAAATATGTCAATATTTTTTTATTTTTTTCAAAAAAATATAATATATCCAGATTTATTCTAGTTATACTATATTTCAATTAAGAATTTCATATTATTTATGTTTACTTTTAAACTCACTTAAAATTTATTTTGATTTAAATATTTTTTGTAAGCTTAAATCATAATTAGATTCATACATACATTTATTAAACAATAGATTTGCAACCTTTTCGTTTTTAAATGGAACAAATGCAACCTTTCTATATTTATATAAGTTTTTTTTCAGTTTATTGCCTTTATTTATATTACTCGTGATCGGTTCAATTTCATCAATATATGTTTTTAGTATGTCTCTATTATTATAATTTATAGCTTTAGTAATTATTTCGCCTGCTTTCATACCTGAAAGTAATGCAAAATATATCCCTTCTCCTGTAATAGGGTCTGCAAATCCTGCTGCATCACCTACTAATACAATATTACCCTCCTTATTTATAGGTTTTTTTATGTAATCCCCAAAAGGTAAAAAGGCTCCTTTAAACTTTTCTTTGGTATGATCTACTCCTAGTTTTTCTAGAAAATTTTCAAACTCTCTTTTATAATTAATATTTTTATTATAATCAGATCCTATACCAATAGTTATGTAGTTTTCTTTTGGAAATATCCATCCATAACCATAAGGAATTACGCCATAAAATAAAGCCATTTGATCGCTATCATATTTAATTTTATTTTTCTCTATATCAACTTGTAGTGAAAATCCATTTGATTTAAATTCTTTATCAACTAGTGTGCTTGTCATGCCTACTGCGCCATCAGCACCAACGATATATTTAAACTCTATTATACTATTATCACTTAACAATAATTTATTTTGTTTCTCGCTAATATAATTTACTTTAGCACCTTCTATCATTGCTCCACCTTTAGACTTATAGCTACTTACTAAATAATCATCAAATTCAAATCTATCAACTAAGTGTGTTTTATTTTCGGTATTTATATCAATTATATGATTATACTCTACATAAAGTTTTGCGCCTGAACTTATAACTGTATTTTCACCATTAAATCCAATATTAATATTAAGTTTTTCTATTAAGTCTAATGCTTTTTTCGTTACTCCTCCTGCACATAACTTATTTCTTGGAAATACCTGCTTATCAACAACACAACAAGATATATTATTATTTATAAGAATATGAGCTGCTGCCATTCCTGCAGGACCAGCTCCAACTATTACCACATCATATTTCATACTTATTTATAACTCCTCCTAATCAACCAATATATTAAGTATTCATATTATTACCATTTTTTTCTTTTTAATCCGTTTTAGTCTATTTTTTACTATTTAATACAAAAAGGATGCTTTCAATTTTATAAGCATCCTTTTTTCTTATTTATATTTAATATATTTCTTTGGCAAAATCTCTTGTTATATCTATTACCCATTTACCGCTAAATATTCTAATTACACTTACTATAACTTTTAATATTTCATCACTCTTAATTATTAAAAATACTGCTACTATTGGTAATTTCCATAAAAATGCACCTATAAATCCAAATGGTATTGCAAATATCCACATAAATATTACATCATATATCAGTACAAATTTATTGTCTCCTCCACCTCTTAATACACCCATCATCGTATTGATCGCAACTGATTGAAACACTACAATAATAGAAGTAACACTCATTATCTCCATTGCTATTGTTTTAGTCACTTCAGATACATTATAAAGTCCTACTACATAAGGCCTTATTAAGAAAATTATTAATCCTGAAGCTATTCCCATAAATAAACTTAAAATAGTAATAGTTGAGGCATATTCTTTTGCTTTTTCATAATTACCTTCACCTATAGTATTCCCTATAATAACAGATGTTGCACTGCCTAACCCAAAAATAAACACTGTCACAAATTGATTAGCAACTGTATTAATACTATTAGCAGCTACAACTTCTGTACCCATTCTACCAACTACAACAGAAATCATAGATGCTCCTAGACCCCAAAATAATTCATTAAAAAGTACTGGTGTACAGTTTTTAACAAAATCCTTTAGCATAATTTTATCTACTAAAAATACATCTTTTATCTTTAAATGTATCTTTTTTTCATAAAATAAAATAAATAATCCAACTATTATAAATTCAACTATTCTTGCTATTACTGTTCCTATTGCCGCACCTTGAACACCCATAGGATTAACACCTAAATTTCCAAATATAAATATCCAGTTGAAAAATACATTTACTATTAATGATATACTATAAACAATCATGGATATTTTTACAGTTTTAACTGATCTTAGCACCATAATAGTACAATTAGTAATCGAATAGAAAATATATCCAATAGATACTGTTCTAAGGTATTTAACTCCTAACTCAATTACAGCCGTGTCCGTTGTAAAGATACTGATAAATTGTCGTGGTATAAATACTGCTATACCAATAAATATCATTGTTATAACAAAACATACTCTGTACATGATAGATATAATTCTATGAATTGATTTTATATCCTTTTTTCCATAGTACTGAGAAGTCATTACACTTGCTCCGCCACCTAAACCAAACATTAATACTGTAAGTATAAAAAACAAATTATTTCCTATAGATGAAGCTGATAATTGTACTTCCCCTAATGAACCTAACATCAAAGTATCTGCCATACTTACTGTAAAAGTTATTAGATTTTGAATACCTATTGGAAGAGCAATTGCCAACATCGTTTTATAAAAACTTCTGTCCTTTGTAATCCACATATCTATTCCCTCCATTAATATTTTTAATTACATTAATAAAGGCTAAGATAGTCCTAGCCTTTATTAGCAAATAATATGCGCAAATTGTTCTACTTTTTTAGAAATTTCTTTATTTCCTGGTCTTTTGCAATGAGGTAATTTATTATTACTCTTAGCTTTATGATGTTCTATACATTCTTTACACTTTCCATATCTTATACACTTTGTATTTTGACATGTACATTTAATATTCTCTGACATATCTTCCTCCTAATAATTCTATATCTTCTATCATTTATAACTATATCATACTTTTAATACATTAACTCATAAATGAGAAATCTTTCTTGACAATCACTATCATATAAGTAATCTAATCTAACCTCATCTTTTAATGAAAATGGGGTGAAGTTCTCTATATAATATATATAGTCCTCAGATGGATAATATAATATTACCTCTATCTTTCTTTCACTTTCATAATATGAATCTAATATATTTTCTATAATTTGTCTAAATATTTGAACTGAAAAAGGATTAAAAAAGTAAAATTTATTTTCATAGTCTTTTATTTTGTATTCTTGTGCTAAACAACACTCAAATCCTATTTTATCATTTTTTCTATTATTTTTATTTAGATAGTTTTCTTTATTTATTAAGCATTCTTTATAATACCCTTTATCCATTTCAATACCTGTTACACTCGATTTAAAAAAATAGTTTATATAAAAATTTAGCCTTCCTTTACCACAACCAAAATCAACAATATAATCACTTTCATTGGTATCATATTTTTCAAACAACTTCTCTAGAGCCTCATATGAGGTTGCTTGATAAGGATGATAATGTTTTATTTTTTCACTCCAAAGTTGCTCTCCACAAGTATTAATATTTAGTAATTCTTCATATTTTGATTCTTTCATTATCAGTTCCTTCCATAGCTCTAATACATATTTTATTAACATACTTACTATCCCAATCATATTTTATTCATCTATATTATAATTGTATATTTAATAATATACAAATGTAAATTATTAAACATACTATTTATTAATATATTTAACCAATTTATTTATAGCTCAAAAAAGGCATCGCTAGTTTGCGACACCTTTATTGCATTATATTTATTATCTCACCTGAATACTTGTTTACTTGATACCATCCTGTAGTTGCAGTATGACTTTCTTCTCCATTAATAACTATGTCATAAACATGTATGATATAGTACTTGTTATCTATACTATCAACTTCAATATACTCTGCTAAATATTCATTGTTTTCCATTAAATAATCTTTTACTAATTTAATGGCTTTTTGTTCATCAATTTCCTTTGGCTTGTTTATATTAGCCAAAACTTCAACACTATTTATTGACTTATTATAAGACTTTTTATATACATTTAATTGTATGTATACCACACCTATACATAATACTAATGTTACGGCTATAAGTTTTTTCACTCTTATAAGAATTCCTCCTTGATTACTAAAAGTTATTTCTTATTTAAGATTTACCATTATACGCCTAAATTATTCATTATTTTCCATATAATAAGTTCCTTTAATACTAGCTTGCTATTTTAATGTTATCTTTATCTTTTTTCAATGGTGTTAATAGCATAGTAAGTGCTGTATAACAAACTACTACAACTACTAGCCATTTTAGCCAGTATATTGGTAGATTAGTTACAAATAATAATGCAAGTATAGACCCTATGATTCCACCTAAAGTTATCCCCATAGATATCTCTCTTTCATAAGCCCCTTCTCTTACAAACTTTGTACTAGCTATTGGACCAACAAATGCACAAGACCCCATCATTATTGGAAAAGCTGCCATAGGGTTCATTCCTAATAAAGCTACCATCGCCATACAAGGTGCGTATAAACCTATTCCAGCTGTCATTAATGCCCCTAAAACAAAGTTACCGACAACACCTATTACTAATTTATATCCCGTAAGTTTCATTGATTCTCCACCCGTTGGCATAAGATTTAATTGACCTAACACTAATAAGAAGGCTACAAAAACAAGAGCTACTCCCATAGTTAACTGTACCTTCTGCTCTGGTAACTTAGAAATTATTCCAGCTCCTATGTATGACCCTAATGCTGCCGCTACTATTAAACTTATTAACGTTACTATATCAACACTAATTACAGTTAGTGACATAAATGCTTGCGTTATCATTGGTAATGTATGCGCAACATTCAACGTTCCTGGAAGTAATTTATCTGCTACTTTTAATTTTGGATTTAACTTTAATATTGCTGTTGTTGTTGCAAATGAACCAACTCCCATTGCATCTAAAAAATCAGTTATAAAACCTATAATTAATCCGGGTATGAAAACACCCTTTTTGTTACTCTGTATATTTTTTTTAAAATCAATTGTATAAACACAGGTAAAACCAGCTGTAACAATTGCCAATAAAGATAGCATTATTTTTAACATGTTATCCCCTCTTTCTTTGTCTTTTTTTGTAAAATTTTATCAGATAAATTATACTATAAAGTTTATGTTTTATCTATGCTTATTTTTTCAGTTTTTGATGTTTAATATAAAGGAAATATGCAATTTTTAAAGAACTTCATATCTATAAAATAAATAATGGAGTGATATATATGAAAACTTTTGAAGTTGGAATTATTCAAATGCAAGTAGATAATGATAAAAGTAAAAATCTTCAAACTGCATATAATTTCATAAAGAAAATATGTAATCAAAAAATTGATTTTATTGTACTTCCTGAGATGTTCTGTTGTCCTTATGATACATCAAATTTTCCAATATATGCAGAATATGAAAACGGAGAAACCTATAATTTTCTATCTGATGTTGCAAAAGAATTTGGAATTTACCTTGTCGCAGGATCAATCCCTGAAATAGATAACTCCAATAAAATATATAATACATCTTATGTTTTTGATAGAAAAGGAAATCAGATTGCAAAGCATAGAAAAATCCATCTATTTGATATACAAATATACGGTGGACAACAGTTTAGAGAATCCGATATTATTTCACCAGGAGAGTCAATTACTGTATTTGAAACTGAATATGGTAAATTTGGATTAAATATTTGCTACGACTTTAGATTCCCTGAACTGTCTAGAAAAATGGTTGAACTTGGCGCTAAAGCTATTATAACTCCTGCTGCATTTAACATGACTACTGGTCCTATTCACTGGGATATATTGTTTAAGTCAAGAGCTATTGATAACCAAGTTTATACAATTGGATGCGCTCCAAGTAGAAACTATGACTCTTCCTACGTTTCATATGGTAATTCTTTAGTTGTATGTCCTTTTGGAAACATCATAAATAGAATGGATGAAAAAGAAGGATTTATTGTTACTACTTTAGATTTTAATTATGTTGATAAGGTAAGAAATGAATTACCTCTTCTTCAGCATATAAGGAAAGATATTTATATTTAAAAAGTCTATTTTTACATAAACATCAAAAGGAAAGTATTGCTATATGCAAAACTTTCCTTTTAAAAATTGTTATTCTCCTAATATTTTTATTATATATCTTACTCTCGTTATTATTACTCTCTTTCTATTTTTAATATTATATTGATTAAATCTATAATATTAGTCCCTACAAATACATTTTCATTGCATGCATAATTTATATATTTTTTCAAATTATTCCACTTAACTTCTATTCCTTCCTTAGAGTTATAGATACTTTCTATGTCTATTAATATATATTTAATCTCTTCTAGCTTTTTTTCTGTTATTTCTTTATTTTCCTTGAACTTATTTAATGTATTCTTAAATGAAAATTCTATTATATTTTCATTCTTATACTTAACTAGTTTAACTTTAATGTCTTCTAAATCTTTTTTAGTATAATTCCAAACTCTACCATTATTTAGATTTATGTTATCTATCTTTTCTTTATATTTATCACATAATTCCTCTACTGCAATTACAATTTCTAAGTAATTATTTTCTTTTAATACATTTTCACATCTTTTTATATCATTATTTATTTGTTCTAAAAAGTCTTTCAAATATATTCCTTCTTTCTTTTTACATAGCATATTAATACAATTATTTAGATATTTTTTTTTATTCTTAAATATACAAACTTCTTAATAGCTTCTTTTCTATTTTTTCTATTTATCTTTTTTATTATATAATTTGGTATCTTATATTCTACATCAAGTTCTTTTATTTTATTATGATAAAGATATGCTTCATTATATTTTTTTATATGTTCATAATATCGACTCAGCGCTAAATATCCTCGAGTTAAAGAGTCTTTATCTAGTATATTTATATATTGTTTTAAATGTTTTTCTAATATTTTGTATTCTTTTAAATTTATCAGTAAAGGAACCTTATTTTTATTAATCTCTATTGTATCAACATCTGTTTTTTCAATTAATATTTCTATGCAACGCAGACAATCTCTCCATCTTTTTTTATCATAAAATGCTTTTGTCTTGTTAATGAAATAAGCTTTATTCTTTTGATTATAATCATTTGATAACTCTGTAATTATTGATGGAATAGCGTTATTATTTAAAACATAATGGTATTTATTATCTGTATTGTTGATATAGTAATCAATTAAAAAACAAAAACTATCAATATCTAGATTTATGTATAAAACATTTAAATTTTGATTTAATAAGTTAGCAGCCTCATCATAATTTTTATATTTAATACTTTCAATTATGTCTTTTGCAACTATATATAAATCTTGTTTTACATTACTTTCATTAACTATTTCATTATTATTTATATAGTCTCTTAATTTCATAAACTATGATGTCTCCCTCTACTATTTCAATCTCTTCGTACTTATTAGATGAAAACTTATTTTCAAATTATAATTATAATGTATCCTCTATTTTTTTACAATATTTTTAAATATTAGTATTTTAAATTTTTTTTATAACTTAATTATATTTGTATATTATAAATAAAAAACAACCTTAGTATTTATGGAATATTATTATAAATCTCAATATAAAAGACAATAATACTATTATTATTACTGTTGGAGGTAAAATATGAAAGAAATGACTGATGAACAATACATAGATAATATTATTAAGCTTTTAAAGGAAAAACTTGATAAAGATTATAAACCTGGAGAAACTAAGCGAGATGCTCACTCCAAATGTCTAGGCTTACTAAAGGCTCGGTTCATAGTCAATAATAACTTGCCTAAAGCTTTAAGAGTAGGTGTGTTTAAAGAAAAAAGAGTCTATCCTGCACTCATTAGGATATCTAGCTCTAGCCCTAAAACTAATGGAGATAATAAAAAAGATGTAAGAGGTTTTGCTATAAAACTAATTGGTGTAAATGGAAAAAAGTATACTAACTTAGAAATTAACACCCAAGATTTTTTATTAGTTAGTACTAGTACAATGCCAATTGGAACAGTTAAGGAATTTCATAATGCTCTATCAAATCCTCTTATTTATATATGTAAGTCAACTATAAATGGTAATGTTGGAAAACTAAAAAAAATTCTTTCAGCAAGACAGCATCACACTAGTCCACTAGATATTTGTTATTATAGTACAACACCTTATATGTTTGGACAAGAAGTGGTTAAATATTGTATAGTCCCTACTTCCAAATATAAAAGTACTCTTCCTAAAAAATTGACTAGTTCATATTTAACTGATAATATGCAACAACACCTTAATAAGGACATTGCTACGTTTGACTTTATGGTTCAATTAAAAAAACACACTATGCCAATTGAGGATGCATCTATCGAATGGAGTGTTGAAAAATCTCCTTATATAAAAGTAGGAGAAATAATCATAGATAAACAGAATTTTAATAGTAATAATAGATATAATATTGCTGAAAATTTATCATTTTCTCCAGGCAATAGTCTAATTGAACATAAACCGATTGGTAATTTAAATAAAGCTAGAGTTAAAATTTACAATGAACTTTCAAATTTTAGGCACTTAAGAAATAATGAAGCACTTATAGAGCCTACACTATCTGATTTTGAAAATTTAAACTGATACATATTAATATTTATAAAAAAGTGTGTAGAATTTACACACTTTTTTATTTATTCTTATTATATTATTTTTTCAATTTAGCCATTCCTACTAGTGAAAAATCTTGTTCCATTTCATTTACATCTACTAGAATTGTATATTCACCCTCAGCATATACAATTCTTTTTGTGTCTGGTTCATAAAAAGCGTGTATTGAACTATTAGAAATAGGCTCATAGTTTATTCTTGCATAGTTAAATAAGTCTAAACATTTTATTATTTGTAATGTTATTTCTTTTTTGCCATTTTTATAAATTATTTTTCCCGATGGCTTTATTGTACCGTCATCAATTAAGGATTTAAGCCCCATAGCCATATAATCTACCTTAAATCCCTTTGGATCTACTATTTCAAAATTTGCTCCTAGTTGCTTATTAATCTCTTTTATGTCACTTACTTCAACCCATGGGTTAGGTATCTTGGCTTTAGTATCAGCTTCAATACTTTGTTTATTGTCTTCTGATAAATATAATACAGAAACTAATAGTGTAAATAATAATAAAAGCAATATCTTTTTCATATTTTACCCACTTCCTAATGTCTTTCTTGTATTTTATATATTTTAATTATGCTCAAATTTGATATTATTCACTCTTATTATTTAAAACTCGTTTGGAATTATTTTATTAAATAAATAAAACAATGTTCTTATCATATTACCTTTCTAAGATAAGTTCATTGCTTTTTATCATTCGTATGTGATTTTTATATTATTCATTAGTTGATTGTTCTCCATTTAACCCCAATATATAACCTAATATATCAGCCATTGCTTCTTCTTCGTCAATACCACTTACCTCAATTTCTATAGTATCTCCTTTTCCTATACCTAGACAACAAAGACCTAAAACGCTTTTAGCATTCATTTTTGCTTTACCTTTAGTTATCAGTATTTCAGATTTATATTTAGACGCTTTTCTAATTAGCATAGTTGCTAACCTGTCATGTAGACCTATTTCATTTTGAACTGTTACAGTTTTTACTATCATAAATATTCCCCCCAATATATTTTTATATTAATCTATACATTTACCTTTTAATGTCTATAATTATACTTATATATAAACAATATCTGAAAACGTTTTTATAGTCAATCTAAAAATTGTATATTTTTTATTTTGTACGAAACCTACAAATCATCTATTGCTATTTGCACAAATAAACCTTCTAAAATTTAAATTAGAAGGTTTTACTTATATCTAACAAACATCATATAATGATTATTCATGATGATTTTTTTTATATTCTACCGTATTTTTTATTATATCAAACACATATTTTATTACTATTGGTGATGAGATTAATATTAGTGTTGATATTAATCCACCTAAAACGTCTTCAGTTTGTAATATCATACTATCTCTCCCATATAATTTAGTTTATTTATACACTATATGATTTTTAAGTAAAATAGGTTCTCATCATCAAAAATAAGTATTATATAAAGAAAAACATTCTTAAAAATTCATAGTAATCATTTGTTTCAAATTGTATTGTTTGAGAGTTTAACAGTTCTACTCCTGGATAAAAAGATGCTTTATAAGCCCTATAATGTTGCCTAAACTTAATCTCTACCTTAAACTTATTTGGCAATGTAATTAAATGCCTATTTAAATCACCTGTTAATGCCATTTTTACACCCTCTTTTATCTTTTTAATTGCCAGATTAGGATGTATTGATATAGATGCTTGACCTATTCCTTTTGATACTGGTACAGTCACTATATTAGGGAATATTTCCTTTGCATCCTTACATACCATTTCATCACCACTAATAAATGCTACTGGTACTCCGTAGTAAATGGAAGTATATGCATTTATCATAAATTCAGTCATTACTCTTTCATTTATTTTTATATAATCATAATCACAGTGCATCGTGTGAGATAAAGGGTTTCCATTTTGGCTTGATCCACTGTGATATCCTACAAATAAAGTTACATCAAATTCAGGATCTATTCCTGCCATCATTATATGAGGATCTCTTGCCCAACCTCTTAATATACTTGTATTTTCCGGTAGATAGAGTGGATTTATGGTTCTTGCACTTCCATGTGCATCTTTTACTAATATACTATCTGCTTTACACATAGTAGCACCCTCACAAGCAGCTGCTACTTCCTTTGTCATTTGCTCTCTACTGTATGCACCCACTGTAGTATCTAAATCTGTTTCTTCCCAATCTACTATTCCACAAGTACCTTCTATATCTGCACTTAAATATATTTTCATTTTATATCCTCCAACAATATTTATTTTATAATTTACCAAGTTTTAATATGTTTGCAATATGAACTGCTACCCCAATTTCTAAACAGTCTTCATCTATATTAAAATTAGATGTATGAAGAGGTGCTATAATATTTTTAGCTTCATTCCTACAACCTAAGTGATAAAACGCTCCTTTTGAGTGTTCTAAAAAGAAAGAAAAGTCTTCCGCACCAAGTAATGGCTGTTTTTTAATAAGAACATTATCTTTTCCTAATAATTCTTCAGTACTATTTTTTATTATATCAACTACAAAATCATCATTTACTAAAGGTGCATACCCCCTTTCTATATTTACTTCACCTTTTGCCATTAATGCATTACATGTATTTTCTACTATGTCAACTATTCGCTGTTTTGCAAAAGCTCTGCTATTTGAATTCAAAGTTCTTAGAGTCCCACCTATTTTTACTTCATCACATATAATATTTTCCTTTATCCCTCCACTAATTTTCCCTAATGATAATACTACACCGTCTGTTGGTGATATATTTCTACTCACTAATGTTTGAAGTGATGTTATAACATTTGCTGCTGCTACGATTGAGTCAATACCTTCATGTGGATAAGCACCATGTCCTTTACTACCCTTTATAGTTATTTCTATAGTATCAGTTGATGCATTTAATGTACCATATTTTAATTCTACACAACCAGTGTTTAGATGAGGGTCAACATGAAGACCTATTGTATAATCTACTTTAGGATTTTCCATACATCCATCATTAATCATAAGTTCAGCTCCTCCTACAGTTTCCTCTGCTGGCTGAAATAATAACTTTACATTTACATCTAATTGTTCTTTTATTTTTACTAACACATTACAAACGCCTAGTAATATAGCTGTATGCGCATCATGTCCACAAGCATGCATTTGACCATTTATTGTTGATTTATATGGTAATTCATTACTTTCTTGTATAGGAAGTGCATCAATATCAGCTCTTATCGCTATGGTTTTTTTAGCATTTTCTTTATATATAAAAGCCATTACACCTGTGTGCGTTTCATATTCTTTGAATTCTATACCAATCTCATTTAGATAATCTATTATTGTTTTCTTGGTTACATATTCCTCCAAACCCATTTCTGGCGTTGAGTGTAGCTTTCTTCTGGCTTCAATAATCCATGGTTTAATGTCTTTTATTATTTTATCTATATTAGTCATATATTTACCTCCGGACATTTATTATTTAAATAATTTCTAAATTATTTATAACATAAATAGGATATATTTTTCATACAATTCCGAACATTATAGCATTTTTTGCAATAAATATAGCATCTTTTACTATTTTTGTTTCAAAAACTTAAGTTTATAATTATCACTGATGAATAAAAAGAAATAGAAAGAGGTTGAAAATTATGTTAAATATTATTTGGGTTGTTCTACTTGTAGGTGGAATAATTATCGGAGCATTTACAGGTAACATTCAAGCTGTTACTGATGCAATAATGAGCTATGCTGATACTGGTGTTGAATTAGCATTAGGGTTAATAGGTATGATGGCACTGTGGCTAGGTATAATGAAAATAGCTGAAAAATCTGGTTTAATAATTTTGATAGGAAAAGCTTTAAGGCCTATAATGAAATTTTTATTCCCAGAGGTTCCTGCAGATCATCCTGCAATGGGTTCTATGGTTATGAATATAGCTGCAAATGTATTAGGGATTGGTAATGCCGCTACGCCACTTGGTATAAAGGCTATGCAAGAATTACAGGAATTAAATGAAGATAAAGAAACTGCTTCAAATTCAATGTGTATGTTCTTAGCTATAAATACATCTTCTGTGACATTAGTAGCTTCAAGTGTTGTTGCTTATAGATTAGCTGCTGGTTCTGCTAATCCTACTGAAATAATCGGGCCATCAATAGTTGCTACTGTCGCATCAACTACTGCTGCTATAATAGCTGTTAAACTTTTTGAAAAACTATCTAGAAATAAAAAGGCAAATAAAAGAATAGATAATAATAAGGAGGAATTAGCATAATATGTTTAAAAATATAATAGACGGACTTTCATTGTATGCAATACCTTTTATACTAGTGTCAATACCATTGTACGGTATGTTTAAAAAGGTTAAGGTTTATGAGACATTTACAGAAGGTGCTAAAGAAGGATTTCAAACTGCTGTTACAATAATACCATTTTTAGTTGGTATGTTAGTAGCTATAGGTGCATTTAGAGCTTCTGGAGGTATGGATATACTAACAAATATGCTCTCGCCAATAACAGAAGCTTTCGGTATGCCTGGAGAAGTAGTTCCTATGGCACTAATGAAACCTTTATCTGGTGGAGGGGCATCAGGACTTATGAATGACTTATTTACAACATATGGACCTGATTCTTTAATCGGTAGAATGGCTTCTGTAATGGCTGGCTCTACTGAAACTACATTCTACGTACTTGCTGTTTACTTTGGTGCTGTAGGTATAAAAAAAGCTCGTCATGCTGTTCCTGCTGGATTAATAGCTGATGTTGTGGGTATAATAACTGCCGTTGTTGTTACAAACATGATGTTTGCTTAATTTAGGGGTGAAGTTTAATATGATGTATCCAAAGGGATTTACCAATAACTGTACTATAGGGGTTATAGCCCCTGCTGGTCCATTTAAAAAGTATAGTTTAGACACAATAAAAAGCACATTACAGAATAAGGGGTTTAATGTTAAGATAGGAAAAAGTTGTTATGGGTCATATAAAGGCTACCTATCTAGTGAAGATTTTATTAGAGCTAAAGATATTGAAGATATGTTTTTAGATAAAGACGTAGATATTATTATGTGTATTAGGGGTGGTTATGGAACTCCTAGAATATTAGATAAAATAAACTATGATATTATAAAGAAAAATCCTAAGCCATTTATAGGTTTCTCAGACATAACTGCATTACATATTGCATTTAACCAAAAATGTAATTTAGTAACTTATCATGGAATTATGGCCGGTAGTTCTCCTGATTGGGATGATTTTTCATATAAATCACTACTAAATTCACTGTGTTTAGAAGATGAACTATTAATAAAAAATCCTTTAAAGGACTCTATTAATACAATTGTTAATGGAAAATGTAGCGGTGTAATTACAGGTGGTAACCTAGCACTACTTGTCTCAACTTTAGGCTCAGAGTATGAAATAGATACTAAGGGTAAAATACTCTTTATAGAGGATATTGGAGAATCAATTTATAGATTAGATAGAATGCTTACTAGTTTGGATTTGGCTGGCAAATTTAAGGATTGTTCAGGTATAATTTTTGGAGATTTCTGTGATTGTACTAAATCTAGTGAAGAAGATTTCTCCTTAGAAGAATTATTTATAGATAGGATTGGAAAATATAACAAGCCTTGTATTTCTAATTTAAAGTGTGGTCATTGTACACCTATGATAACCTTACCTTTAGGAGCTTACTGTGAACTAGATGCTAGTAATAAAACAATTAAGTTAATTAAAAAATAAGCTGTATCAATATTGATACAGCTTTTTCATATACTCTGACCTTATATTCTAATTATTATTTATTCATATTGTTTATTTGTACTTGTTTAACTTTATCTAACTCTTTTATAAAACTATCACTTTGGCTATAATCAATATATAAAAGACACGATATATCATCTGTTTTTTCACTTATACGTGTTGCTATTCTTATATGATCTTCTAATTTTCTTGTTTCAAATTTATATATAAGATCTAAATGTGAAATTTCACCATTAATATATATATTATTACTATTATCTATTATTTCAATTTCTACATCTCTCATTGTTTCACCCTTTGATACATTTCCATATTTAGTGAATTTATACGAATATCCTTTATAGTCAAATCTATTACTTTGTTTAATTTGATCTAATATATACTGTCCTTCTTCTTCATTTAAAAAATCATCCTCTTCATAAAAATAATATTTAGAGAAATAATCTAATTTATATTTTCCCATAAAATCCTCCTATGTATAACTTTATAATCCTATCTAACTTTATTATTAGCATATTTTTAATTGATATAATCTAAGGATTCATTTTAATATTATTGCTTTTCTAATTATTATTGACCATATTTAAAAACTCATCTTCACTTATTATTTTTAAGTCTATCCCTTGAGAAACTAATCTTTCCGCACTAATTAACTTACTACTTTTTCCTCTACTATTAAATCTTTTTATTCCTTGATCACCTATTACTAAATAATCAGTATTTTTAGAAACTGAATTACTAGGTATACCACCTGTGTTAGTTACCTTTTTGAAAGCATCTCCTCTTCTCATACTAGATAATCCACCTGTAAATACTACATTCTTATTATATAATATGTTTTCATTTTTTTTCATACCAAAAGGTTTATAGCTCTTTTTTAATAATTGCCCTTTTTCTATATGATATTTTACTAATAAATCATTTATATTTTCGTGTTTTAGTACAGCTAATATCCTATTATATTCATTTATACTTTCTATAGCTTCTTCTTTGGGTGTTCTCACCTCAACATCGATATCATCTTCATCCCCAATAACAATTTGGCCTAACTTCCACGTACATAAGTATTCAAATTCAGGATATTCCATTTCGAATTTATCACAGGTATTTCTTATCACACTAATATCAAATGTTGCATTTGGAGATATTACTAGTGTATTTTTATCTATATATGATGTTACTTCTTCTAATACTTTAGGAAAATAGCTTATTGAATTTATACCTACATTTAAGTTAATCTGTAATTCCTTATTTATTGTAATCCTTTTATTTTCATATAATGCTATACCTATACTAGATACACTATTTTTGTCTAAGCCTATAGTTTCAAAATATATTGCTAATACTTTATTGCTCAATTTACTTCCGTCCTTCCCTATCTAAGGTAAGTATATTATATACGTAAAAAATACCCTATGTCAAAATACATTGTTTGCTAAATCTAATAGCATAATTTATTTTAACATAAGGTATATGTAGTTATTATTTTAAATTAAAATTCTTTATTAGTTAATATTTTATGTTCATCTTTTATATTATTTAACAACTCTTTATCTAAGTATATTTCAAGAGATGAAGTTACCATAGATTTTATAGCTTTATGTAATATATCATAAGCCTTGTCCGTATCTAAATATTTCAAAAACGCTTTATCATGAACATAAACCATAGGATTTACATCTAGCTTTAATTCAGTGTACATTGTCGGACACACTTGGCTTACATTCCCTACATCGGTAGAACCGGTTGGTCCATCAGTTCCTTCTAAGAAATCCACCACTCCTACATCCTGTAAATTCCTTTTAGTTAATTCTTGTAGACTTTTAACATTTATAATGTTATCAAAAGGATTTTCAAAATTTCTATAACTCAGCTTTGCACCAGTCATAAGTGATGCACCTTTAGCGCAATTTATTACTTTTTCTGTAACTTCTTCTAAGTATTTTCTTTCTTGTGCTCTTATATAATATTGACACATAGCCTTTTCAGGTACAATATTTGCTGCTTGTCCTCCATTAGTAATTATTCCGTGTATCCTTACATCACTAGTTACATGTTGCCTAAGTGCATTAACTCCTGCAAACATTAAATTTACAGAATCAAGAGCATTTATACCCTTATGCGGATGGGATGCTGCATGAGCAGCCACTCCTGTAAACTCAAATTCTATAGAATCCATAGCTAATGATTTACAGTTTAAGTTATTTTCAGACTCAATATGCATTTGGAATGCTACATCTATATCATTAAATGCTCCATTTTCAACTAAATCATATTTATATCCTATAGTTTCCTCTGCTGGAGTTCCAATAAATATAATTTTTCCATTAAAATATTCACTTAACCTACTTAAAACAACACAAGCACCAAGAGTAGATGCTGCTATCCAATTATGACCACAAGCATGAGCTGCTTTATCATTATGTTCTCCATATCCAGGTAAAGCATCATATTCTGCTAAAAAAGCTATAGCTGGACCTTCATTATCTCCTAACTCAGCTCTGAAAGCAGTTTCTATTCCTAAGTATGGATATGTAACTTCAAATCCATACTCTTTAATTTTATCAGTTAAGTATTTAGATGAAATGTATTCTTCTCCACCTAACTCTGGATTATTCAAAATAAAATCACTCACACTCTCAAATTCACTTTTCATTTCATTAGCTATATTATGAGCTAATATTTTTAAATCTTTTATGTCCATCTCATTCTCCTTTTAACAATATCCTATTGCTACTGCTAATCCCATCATCATAAATTGTAATACTACCATTATCATAAATAATGGTGCAATGAATTTATACCATTTATTTATTGGTATTCCCATAAGTCCACATTCAAATGCTACCACAGTAGGCCAGAACATATTTGAAAATCCATCTCCAAATTGGAAAGCTAGTACTGCTATTTGTTTATTTAATCCTATAAGTTCTGCTACCGGAGCCATTATAGGCATAGTTATAGTTGCCTGACTTGTAGAGCCTGATATAAAGAAGTTTATTAGATTCTGTACACCTAACATACCAAATGCAGATACAAAAGTACTTTTCCCCTCAAGTAATGATGACAATCCATACACTATAGTATCTGTTATTTGGGATGTATTTAATATTTGTAAGACACCTCTACTAAAACCACATACTAATATACCAAATGTCATAGCCTTAGCTGCTTCTACTAAGCTTTCGGCTATTTGTGTAAATGTAAATCCACCTACCTTACCTGCTACTATCATCATCATTAAAAACCATGCCGCTAATTCATTTATATACCATCCTAATTCCATAGTACCATAAAGTAGCATAGCTATTGTAACTATAAATACTACTATACATAATTTATTTCTTGTTGTTAATACTTTTTTCCTTAACTCTTCTTGAGATGAATTATAGTTTAGATTTACATTAGTTCCGTGTAGTACTGATTTTGTAGGATCTTTTTTGACTTTCCTTGCATAGTTAAACGTGTATAATATAGATGCACTCATAAATACTATAAAGCATAATACTCTAAATCCTGCTCCTGAAAACATTGGAACTCCAGCTATTTCCTGGGCAATCCCTACTGTAAATGGATTTATTATAGCTGCTGAAAAACCTGTAGATACCCCTATAAATACTATAGCTCCACCAACTACCGGATCATACCCAAGCGCTACTGCCATTCCTATGAATATAGGTAAAAGACCATATGCTTCTTCGTATAATCCCATTGTCGCACCTAATATACCAAAAGTTAGCATACATACAGGTATTAATAATTCTATTTTATTTCCAAGCCTTCTTATCATAGTTCCTAATACTGCATCAAATGTTCCATTTTTTATCATAATGTGTACAAATGAATAAGCAAATATTATAAAGAATATTATATCTGCTGCACTAACAAAACCATTTTGTATAGCTACAAATATATCAAATATTCCTGGTGGATTACCTTCAACGTACTGAAAGCTCCCTGGTACAACTACCATTCTCCCACTTGCAGGGTCTTCTACTCTTTGGAATTCTCCTGCAGGTATAAAATTTGCTATAATAGCTACAAATATTAAAATACATGATAATAAAATATATGTATGTGGCATTTTCTCCGGTAATTTCAATTCAATTTTTCTTTTTACTTCTGATGTTATCATAATGCTCCCCCTCTATATAATTACTTCACCTTCAATAATAACTTTTTCTACCTTTGATTTTATATCTAATGGATGATTGTCCCAAATTACAATATCTGCATCCATATCTTTAGCTAATTTACCCTTTATATTATCTATTTTTAGTATTATGGCTGGATTTATTGTTATTGCTTTTAAGGCTTCAAACTCATCTAAACCATCTCTTACTGCCATTGCTGCACACATATTTAGTGATTGCTGAGGCAATACATTATGATCAGTGGTTATCGCTGTTAAAATACCTTTTTCAATTAATGTATTTACTGTTTTAAAACTTTTCTTATTTATTTCTATTTTAGACCTTGAACCAAAAGATGGTCCTACTATTACTGGAAATTCACTGTTTTTTATATAATCTGCTATTAAATGACCTTCTGTACAATGATCTAGAGTCATATCTATATCAAACTCTTTTGCAATTCTTATTGCACTGCAAATATCATCAGCTCTATGAACATGAGCCTTTAATGGTACTTCTTTACTTAGTACTTTTATTAAAGCTTCTTTATCTAAATCTACATCAAAATGTTCTTTATTTTTTTGAGCTATATTTTTATTTTCTTTATAGTTTTTAGCTTCTATTAATGCTTTTCTAAGTAAATATGCTATTCCCATTCTAGTCATAGGTGCATTTCCTTTTTTTCCAAATTCATTTTTAGGATTTTCTCCAAATGCACATTTTTGTGCACTATATTGATTTATAACCATATTATCAATTACATTTCCATATAGCTTTATTACTGCAAATTGTCCTCCTATAACATTTGCACTACCTGGACCACTACATGCTACAGTTACTCCTCCATATAATGCTTCATTAAAAGCTTCATCAAATGGATTTATTGCATCTATTGCTCTAACGCCAGGTGTTATTGGACTATAACTTTCACATCCATCATCACCTTCACTACCTATACCTTCTTCCCACATTCCTATATGCGAATGGGCTTCTATTAAGCCTGGCATTATATATTTTTCATTTGCATCATAATATACATCGCCTTTTATTTCTTGAGATATTTGTTTTATTATTTTTCCTTCTACTAATATATCTCTTTTGACAAACCCCTTTTCTTCTAATAAAAATACTTTTCCATTTTTAATTAACATAATGTCTCCTCCCCTTATGCATAAAAAATTCGCTTCGCTCATGTTGCTCAAAATGTCCTTTTTTACTTAATATAAGTCCATTCATATTACTTAAATTGAGTTACTTATTCACAATTATGAAGTAATCATAGTTTACTTATACGTAAAAAAAGCCTTGAGTTATACACTCAAGGCTTTATATTTTAATTAATAATATATTAATCTTTTACCTTAAATGTAGCACACCACAAATATCTTCGTGACAGTTATGCATATATTCTATGCATACCCAGGATACAACCTTTAAGCAACAGCTATAACCTTCGGCAAATCTTCCTTTCCTAGTAAGTCATTGTGCTTACCTCATTACTAGTACTCTTAATCATTGCGACCTCTACAATTTTTTACTTTTGTTATTTATATAATATCTTTTATTACATTTTTTTACAATATTATAGTTTTTTTATTATATATAATTTTATTTATATGTATTATATATAGTAAATATTTAAAATTTATTTGATTTTCTATAACGTTTAAACCCTGGGTGTCTTCCTGTTACGCCATATTTCTTTCTCATATCTATTAATCTATCTATGTTGTCTCTTGATATTTCTTTTTCTCCACCTAACAAATGTGCTGTTAAACTTATTTTTGCATATAGTTCTAATGTTTCCATTCTATAATATGCAGTTATTAAGTCCGAACCTACTGTAAGAGCTCCGTGATTTTCAAGTAATAATACATCATGTTCTGGTAAGTATGGTGCTATAGCCTCCGGTACTTCTTGTGTAGATGGTGTACCATATGGTGTTACTGGTACCGAACCTATTGCTACTACGGTTTCTATCATAGTATATCTGTCCATATCTATTTGTGCTACCGCATACCCTGTTGCTGTTGGTGGATGTGCGTGAACTACTGCTCCTACGTCATCTCTATCTTTATAACATCTTAAGTGCATTTTTATTTCTGAAGATGGTCTATATCCTTCTAATCCATCTAGTACTTCACCATTTTCATCTATGTGAACTAATTTTTCTGGTGTTATAAAACTTTTACTTATCCCTGTTGGAGTTGCTAAGAATGTTCCATCTTCTAATTTTACAGATACATTACCATCATTAGCTGCAACCCACCCTAATTGCCACATTTTATGACATACATCACATATAGCTTCTCTCTCATTTATATAACTTAAAGTTTTTACACTTTCCATAACTTATCTCTCCCTGTTTTATTATTGTATACATCCTCTATAATTTACGCAGTTACTACTTCTTTGCTCTTTATTATAGTTTTAAAAGTTTTATATTTTTGTTCCCATATATCAACATTTTCAGGATGGTAATATTCTAGTTCCTGAGAATTTCTTATTACTTCACGAGCATGTTTTAAGTCTCTTATTTCATTAGTTGCCATTAACTGTATTGCTATATTTCCAAGTACTGTAGCTTCTACAGGTCCCGCACAAACATTTATATTACATACATTAGATGTCATCTCACATAAAAGCTTACTTTGTATTCCTCCGCCTACCATATATAATGTACTGTAATATTTATTTGTACAATCTTTGATCTCTTCTAGTGAGTAACGATACTTCATTGCCAAACTTTCATTTATACATCTTACTATCTCACCTATAGTCTGAGGTACTTCTTGATTTGTTTTTATACAATAGTCTCTTATTCTTTCTGGTATGTTTCCTGCGGGTACAAATATTGGATCATCAGGATCTATAAAGCATTTAAATGGTTTAGCTTCCTTAGCCATTATTTCTAGCTCTGAAAAACTATACTCTTTACCTTCTCTTGCCCATTGTCTTTTACTTTCTTGTATTAACCAAAGTCCAATTATATTCTTTAAGAAAGATGCTTTATCTCCGTATGCACCTTCATTAGTTATATTATAAAAACTTGATTTTTCGTTAATTATTGGCTCATCTAATTCTGTTCCAAGTAATGACCATGTACCACAACTTAAGAATACAAAATCATCTTCTACTGCTGGTACTGATACTAAGGCTGCTTGAGTATCGTGACCTGCAATAGCTATTACATCACTCATATTTATTTTTAATTCTTCACTAATATCTTCTGATATTTGACCTATTACAGTTCCACTTGGTACTATATCTGTAAATATTTTTTTAGGTATACCTAAAGAATTTATAACTTTATCTGACCATATTCTGTTTTTAGCATCAAAGAGTTGAGTCGTTGATGCTATTGAGTTTTCAGTAACCTTTTTGCCTGTTAATAAATAATTGAATAAGTCTGGCATTAGGAGCATCACATCTGCTCTTTCAAGCAGATGTGATCTTTTTTCTTTCAATGACAATAATTGAAATGCAGTATTTATATCCATAAATTGATTACCGGTTATATTATAAAACTCTTCTTTTGATATTTTTTCAAAACTTTTTTCTACCATTCCTGATGTTCTACCATCTCTATAATGTATAGGATTTTCAAGTAGTTCACCATTCTCATCAAGTAGAGCAAAGTCTACCCCCCATGTATCTATACCAATACTATCTATTTCACCGAATGGCTTTGATTTTATTAAACTTTGTTTTATTTCAAAGAATAATCTAAGTACATCCCAATACATAGTACCCCTTACTATAACAGGATCATTTGAAAATCTATGAATTTCATCAATACTTATTTTTTCTCCATCGTATACTCCAAGCATAGCTCTTCCGCTAGATGCTCCAAAGTCAAAAGCTAATACTTTTTTCTGTGTATTTTTAGTTTCCATAATATCACCTTTATAATCTATTATAAATTATTTATACATCGGTCCATAAACTTGACAAGCTCTGTAGTCTTGACCTTCTTTATCCATTCCAAATGCATTCCATGCAGCTGGTCTAAATACATTTTCCTCTTCTATATTGTGCATACTTACAGGTATTCTTAGCATTGAACATAAAGTTATTAAATCTGCTCCTATATGTCCATAACTTATAGCACCATGATTAGCTCCCCAGTTATTCATTACATCATAAGCTGATTTGAACGCGCCCTTACCTGTAAGTCTTGGTGCAAACCAAGTGCATGGCCAAGTATAGTCTGTTCTCTTCCATAATCTATCTGATACTTCATCTGGTAATTTTACAGTGTATCCTTCTACCAATTGAAGTACTGGACCTATTCCTTTTATAAGGTTTATTCTACACATTGTTACTGGCATTTCTGCCTCTGTTAAGAATCTAGAAGAATATCCACCACCTTTGAAGTATCCATTATTTGCTGGATTCCAAGTAGTTGACTTTAGTATTGCTTCTTGATCTTCTTCATTTACATCATACCAAGCTTTCATTACACCATTTCCATTCTCATCTTTTGCTTGGCCACAAGCATCTAGACATGATGCACCAGAGTTTATTAAGTGTATAAATCCATCAGATTCTTTAGCTACTCCTTCTAATTCATATCCTGTAGCTTTTTTAACTGCATCTGGACTCCAGTATGTACGTACATCTGAGAATATTTGAGCAGTATTAGTTAGTAACTTACCAAATAACATACTTATACCATTTAAAACATCATTTTCAGTCGCTAATATATATGGTTCTCTTGCTCCATCCCAGTCAAATGAAGTGTTAAGTAATGCTTCTGGGAAGTCACAGTTAGGATAGAAGTCAGTCCATTGTCTTTGACCTTGGAATCCTGCAGCTATTGCATTGTGCCCTAGTCTTTCTTCTTCACATCCATCTGGTAAATTTTCATTTCCGTTCATTAAATCTTTTATTATACACATCATCTTAACAACGAAATCCCAATCTGAATCCTTTTGTTCTCTTGACTTTTGAACATATTCTGGGTTTGTATCAAACCCTTCTGCACATTTTTCTTTAGTCCATTTTAATGCTCTTTCATACTCATCTTTATCATATATTTCTTCAGTCATTCTTCTTATTACTTCTGTTTCATCTACAGATTCCACTCTCATTCCTAAGTATTCTTCTATAAATGCTGAATCTATTATTGACCCACCTATTCCCATACATATAGAACCTATTTGCAGGTACGACTTCCCTCTCATAGAAGCTGCGGCTACTGATGCTCTACCAAATCTTAATAATTTTTCTTTTACATCTTCTGGTATTTCTGTAGCATCTGCATCTTGAACATCATGACCATATATACCAAATGCTGGTAATCCTTTTTGTGCATGTGTAGCTAAAACTGATGCTAGGTATACTGCACCTGGTCTTTCAGTTCCATTGAATCCCCATACACCTTTTATAGTCATTGGATTCATATCCATTGTCTCAGAACCGTAACACCAACAAGGAGTTACTGTTAAAGTTATATCCACACCTTCTTTTCTAAACTTCTCTTCACATGCTGCTGATTCTGGTACTCTACCTATTGTACTATCTGCTATTACAACTTTAACAGGTTCACCATTTGAGTATTTTAAATTTTCTTCAAATAATTTAGCTGCTGACTTTGCCATATTCATTGTTTGTTCTTCTAATGAACCTCTTACATCAAGAACTCCTTTTCTTGCATCTATTGTAGGTCTTATACCTATTACTGGGTATCCGCCTATTAATCTACTTTTTGCCATTGTAATTACCTCCCCTAATTTATCTTCTTATATTTCAACTATATATTATTTAGTTTGACTAAATTTTATTTACTTTTTCTTTTTTCTTATCTTTATAATTCAATTATATTCTTTATATAAATCGTTTTCTTGTGTTATAATAGTAAAAAAATATAACAATATTCACTTTTACATAAAACATCAAAAGGGGAGATATATTATGAAATACTTTGATTATAAAGAGAAAAAACAGCACGGAAGTTTCGACTTTCCAATCGAGTTCTATAATGTAACACCAGAACATCCAAGGTATAATATGCCTTATCATTGGCACACTGAATGTGAAATAATTAGAATATTAGATGGTGAATTTTCACTAATAATTAATGAAGAAAATATTTTAGCTAAAAAAGGAGATATAATTTTTATTCATGATGGAGTACTTCACGGTGGTACTCCAACTAATTGTACTTATCAATGTATCGTATTTGACATACAAACCTTATCTAAACAAAATAATGCTTGTACCAAACTACTAAGTGATTTGATTAATCATAATAAAACTATTTATACTAAGATCTCTGGATATTCTGATCATATAGAAACTCATTGTAATTATTTGTTTGATTCAGCAAGTTCTAAGGATATAGGCTATGAATTTATCGCTCAAGGTTCATTATATAATTTACTTGGCTATATATTAAAATATGAACTATATGCTATAAATGAAAATAAAAATATTAAAAGAACTAATGAGAATTTAATTCATTTTAAACAAGTTCTTTCTTTAATCGAAAATAACTATTCAAATATAATTACTTTAGATGATTTATCTAGTGCTTGTGGTATGTCATCTAAATACTTTTGTAGATTTTTCTCAGAAATGACTAACAAAACACCTATTGAATATTTAAACTATTATCGAATCGAGGTTGCATGTGAAGAGCTTATTACCACGGATTATACTATTACAGATATTGCTTTTAATTGTGGATTTAACGATGTTAGTTATTTCATCAAAACCTTTAAGAAATACAAAGATATCACACCAAAACAATATCTAAGGAAGTTCAAAGTTAAAATATAAAATTCATAAGTTTAGGGTAAATATATATTTCTAGTACATAAAAATTTGGATTATATGTAAAAAAGCTAATTCCTACTATTATTGAAATTAGCTTTTTACTCATATTTATAAGTTTAATTCTAGTTCTTTATTACTTACTAAAGATTTGAATAATTTAGTTATATCTTCTACTGAAGTTTCTTTTGGATTGCCTGGTCTACAAGCATCTGCAAAAGCTGATTCTGCCAGGAAATTTATATCTTCTTCTTTTACTATATTATTTAAATCTTGAGGTATACCTATATCTAAAGAAAGCTTCTTAACTGCCTCTATTGCAGCTTTTCTATATTCTTCAACACTCATCTTATCAGTTCCATCTACACCCATAGCCTTAGCTATATGCTTATACTTATCACCAGTTACTTCTTTGTTATACTCCATAACTGTAGGAAGTATTATAGCATTTGCTATACCATGAGGAGTATCATATAATGCTCCTAGTGGATGTGCCATAGAGTGAACTATTCCAAGACCTACATTTGAGAATCCCATACCTGCTATATATTGACCTAAAGCCATTCCTTCTCTACCTTCATCAGTACCTTCTACTGCACCTCTTAAACTTTTAGCTATTAACTCTATTGATTTTAAGTGGAACATATCTGACATTTCCCAAGCCCCACCAGTTATATAACCTTCTATTGCATGAGTTAATGCATCCATTCCTGTTGCTGCTGTAAGTCCCTTTGGCATACTTGCCATCATATCTGGATCTACTACTGCTACTACAGGTATATCATTTACATCTACACACACTAATTTTCTATGATTTTGTGCATCTGTTATTACATAGTTTATTGTTACTTCTGCTGCTGTTCCTGCTGTTGTTGGAACTGCTATTATTGGCACACACTTATTTTTAGTAGGTGCTACACCTTCTAAGCTTTTTACATCAACAAACTCTGGATTATTTATTATTATACCTATTGCTTTTGCTGTATCTATAGAAGAACCTCCTCCTATTGCAATTATGTAATCAGCTCCTGAATTTTTATATGCTTCTACCCCTGTCTGTACATTTTCTATGCTAGGATTTGCTTTTATATTAGAGTATATCTCATATTCTAAATTAGCTTCATCTAATAATGAAGTTACTTTTCCTGTTACTCCATATTTTATTAAATCAGGATCTGAGCATACAAATGCTTTTTTGAAATCTCTTCTTTTTGCTTCTGTTACTATTTCTTTTATTGCCCCTTTTCCATGATAAGATGTTTCATTTAATACTATTCTATTTGCCATATGTATATCCCCTTTTTTATTTTATGTTTATACAAAAATTGTAGTTTTTTGTGACATTTTTTTCTATAATAAACAAGTCAAAAAATATAACAATATTCACATTTAGTATTAATATACAAAAACTTACTTCGCTTATGTCGCCCACACGTGGCTTAAACGAATTCGTCCGTTACTAAAAAACCTCTATGACGGGTATTTTGTCATAGAGGTTTTAATTAGTTTTCTTTATTAAATATAACTGTATTTACAGTAATAACTACAAGTGGTATTAAAATGTATATAGCCGCTGTTGATGCTGAAACTATACCTGAGTCATTTACAAGTAACGTAATTGCACAACCTATAACATTTGCCACAAATCCTTTATATAGCATCGGATATCTATTAGCTAGTTTAGATACTTTTCTATTTGGTTTAAGAAGTAATACTCCTATTACACCTGTTCCTACTAGTAATATGTTTACCCATATACTAGTTTTAGCTAACTTCATATTCATAGATATCTTTCTTGAGAATGTCTCTATTATAGCACTTGGTCCATTTTCAAGTATTTGACCTACAAATAATGATAAATGTGATTCACTACCTGACATTATATCAAATAATGCAAAGGCTCCAACTAATGCTACTACTCCTAAACCTATAAATATTATTTTCTTAAAATCTATCTTTACGTTATAAATTAGTAATATTAAAGTTAAGAATGCTACAAATTCTGAAATTGATGCTCCTACATTTGCTCCCATTGCAGGAGATGCTGTTGTTATTAATACTACTATAGCTAATGGTATTATAGACCACTTTGGAATCTTATTGTATGCAAGTAATGTCGTAAAAGTAAATAATGCTGATCCTATTACTATACCTTGATATTCATTACCCATTCCATAATACCTAGCACCTACTATTGCATCATAACTCATTATACTATTTTTCATAAGTGGAGTACCTATTATACAATCAATTGCTATTAATAATACCGTTATACTCGCATAGAATAACATTTGATTCATATCATTTTTTCTAAATAGTAATGTTCCTAATAGGTATATTATTATAACTGATAAAACTATTCCACCAGTTACAGAAACAGGACCTCTAAAATTAAATATTGGTGCTGTTAAAAATGCTAGAGGCATAATCATACCTAGTTTTACTAATTCATTAAGAACTACAAAAACTTCTTTCTTTATTTTCATAGGTATTTTTTTTCTTATAAGGACAAGTAGTATTGTAATTACCCACGATGCTGCTACTATTGTTACAAATGAATTTACTATATTAGTTCTAACATTTGCTATTGTAACTATTTTTTCATACTCATGTTTTACAAAATCTATGTTATCATCTTTGTCTATATATTCAAAAGATTTACCTACAGTTTGGTCATTTTTCAATCCATATGTATCTAGTATGTCTACACCTATGTCTACATTGCCTATTATTCCAGATCTTCTAGTTGTAGAAGAGTGTAATAACCCCTTTTTATTTCCTTCAAATTTCAATACAGGTGATAATCTTCTCTTATTTTTATAATCTAAATCACTTGGACGAGCACTTATTATATATACATTATCATTTTCATCTACTAACTTAAAAACTTCTTCTAAATAATTATTTATATTTTTGTATATATCTTTTCTCATTGTTTTTGTTGTTTCTTCATTTAGATACTCTTTGTATAAGTCTAACCTTGTAGTGTCTCCTAGTTCAACAAACATTACATCTGACTCTTGGTAGTATTTCTTCGTTTCATCTAATAACTTTTTGTAATCTGTTCTTATACCAAAAGGCATAGATGTATCCATTACATTTATATCATCAACATTTCCAAGTTCTATACGACCTAGATTATCCATTGCCATTAAACCAATATTTCTATTTAAATCTTCTGGGTTTATTCCTGTATCTGCATTACCTATGGCAGCTACTTTTATATTATTTTCTGCTAAAGTTTGCCCTATCGAACCAAGAGTTGCTCCATATTGACCTTTAGTAATACTGTATTCATTCATCTTATTTATACTTAAATTATTTATATCCTTAGCGTCTTGGTTAGTTGTAGCTTTAAACTTTTCCGCATTTTCTTTATTAGCTCCTATAAAATCTATATAGTCACTTGAGCCTACATTTGCTCTTCTACCTGAACCAATTGTAGCATAAGCACGCTTATCATCATTCCCACCATCACCTCTAATATTCATTAAACCTATGTATCCACGGGTATCTAATTCCTGTTTTAATGCTGGTATATTATCCATATGTTCAAGACTTGTTCTATTCATATTTATTACTATAGTCTTATTTTTCTCAGCACCATATACTGATACTGATGATAAACAAATCATTGTTATTAGCATTAAAACTAATAACTTAAGTTTATTTTTCATGTGTACACCTACCTTTTGTTCTGATATTAAATTTATGTTACTTATGTACTTTCATCGTTACATATTACCATATATATGTATTTATTTAAAGGTATAAATTAGCATTTAAGGGCTTGATAAAGAGGTTTTACTTATTTTAACAAGCCCTTATATATATTATATAACTTTTCTATACTATCCATTCTTCCATTAATATATCTAGCCTCTTAGATAATTCTAGTTTTTTAGTATATAATACTTCTATCTTTTCATAATCATCTATTAAATCAGCTAATTTTTTATCTATTAAATTTATTTCTTGTTCTATTAATGCTATTTCCTCTTCTAGTTTTTTAGTGCAACTTTCTGATTTTTTATTCATATTGATCTTATTTGAGTCTTTTGGTTTACTTTTTATCTCTGCCTTATTAGTTTTAGATATAGGCCCAACATTTCTTTTAGCTTCTTCCTTTTTTAATTTATAGTAATCATAGTTACCTAAATAAGTATTAAAATTAAAATTTTCTAATTCTACAATTTTATCACATATTTTATTTATAAAATATCTATCATGTGATACAAGAAGTACAGTTCCTTTAAAATTCAAAATAGCCTCTTCTAGTATTTCTATAGATGATATATCTAAATGATTTGTTGGTTCATCTAAAATTAATAAGTTTACATTGTCAAATAACATCTTACTTATAACTAATCTAGTTTTTTCACCACCTGATAAAGACCCCACCTTTTTGAATACATTTTCTTTATTGAACATAAACTTAGCTAAGTATTGCCTAATAGTAGCATCTGTTAAGTATTCATCTTTTCTAAACCAATCTATGATACTCATTTCATCATTTTTAAATTGAATATTTTGAGGTAAATATCCTAAACTTTTGTTATTAGCTACTTTAATTTCACCACTATCAACTTGTTTTTTACCTAATATAATGTCTATAAATGTTGATTTTCCACATCCATTTTTTCCTACAAGTCCTACTTTCTCGCCGTATCTTAATTCAAAAGATGCATCTTTTAATAGTATTTTATCATTTATTTTTTTACTTATTTTATTTGCTACTATAACATCATTTGCTCCTCTATTTGATTCATTAATTTTAAGATTTATATTACTTTCTTTTGTGGGAGAATCTAGTCTATCAATTTTATCTAACCTTTTTTGCATACTTTTTGCTCTATTAACAAAGTTCTCATTCTCTCCATTTCTAGAAAAAACCTTTAGTTGTTTTATAGATTCTTCTAGTCTTTTTATTTCTTTTTGTTGCTCATTATAATAATGTGCTTGTAGTTTTATATTTTCTTCTTTTTGAGTAACATAGTTAGAATAATTTCCTATATATGTTTTACTTATTAAATTTTCAATTTCAATAACTTTAGTTACTATTCTATCTAAAAAGTATCTATCATGCGAAATGATTATAACACTCCCCTTATATTCCTTTAGATAGTTTTCAAGCCACTCTATAGATTTCATATCTAAATGATTTGTAGGTTCATCTAGAAGTAATATATCAGGATTTTCTATAAGTATTTTACCTAGCATTATAGTAGTTTTTTCTCCACCACTTAGTAATTCAAAGTCTTTCTTTAACATTTTACTATCTATAGACAATCCTTCACATACTTTACTTATTTTAGTATCTCTTTCATATCCGCCTAAAGTTTCATACTTTTCTTGTAGTTGTGAATATTTACTTAAAACTTTTTCTATTTCTCTATTGCTCTCCATTATATTTTCTAGTTTTCTTAATTCTTTTTCAATAATATTTAACTCTTCAAATGCACTATTTAAAACTTCATTAACTTTCATATTAATAAATCTAGGAATTTGTTTTAAGTATCCAATTGTAGCATCCTTTCTTATTAGTACATCTCCATTTTCATAGTTTTCTTCTTTAACAATTATGTTAAATATTGTACTTTTTCCAGTACCATTCTTACCTACAATAGCTACTCTTTCACCTTTTCCAACTGCTAAATTCACATCTTTTAATATTAAATTTGCTCCGTAGTACTTCTCTATTCCTTTTAATTCTAACTCTATCATAAAAGTTTACCTCCTTTTTAAATTATCAACTTAAATTTTAATACAAAAAAATCCGGACAAGTAAAAGCCCGAATTTTTATACAATAAAAAATCCGAGCAAGAAACCCTACCCGGATAAATTTCTACAAATTTATTATTGGTTAAAGTTTATTACTTGCTTTATCAACTCAAATATTCGATTTTAGACGCACTTATCCCGTTAATAGCAGTTTTTGCTGAAATATTAAATGAATAAGTTCTTATTTTCGACATTTGATCAATAAAACAAATCTTCATACTTTACCCCTCCTTTATAATAATTTAGTCCTTCAATATAATATTATTATACTTTTTATAAAAGTTCACTCATTTTTTATTTTTTAACAAAAAAAATCACAATCATACTTTGATTGTGATTTTTATTTACTAAGCAGCAGTATTAATACCTTGCTCTTGTTTTAACATATTTTTTTCATATACCTTAAAGAATGGATAGTATATAGCCATACTTATTGCTACTAAAACAAGTACAAATAACACGTTCTTAAAATCCATTGACGATAAATATGCTTGTACAAAGAACGGTGTAAATGAAGGGTCTACCATAAATCCAGGCGTTATAATCCCAAATACTTGTGCAAAATATGTAAGTGTAACTGATACTATTGGAGTAATTATAAATGGTATAGCAAGTATTGGATTGAATACTATTGGTGAACCAAATATAACAGGTTCATTTATACCACATATTCCAGGTACTATAGCAAGTCTACCAACAGACTTTAAATGTGCCGATCTACTTTTTGCCATTAATAGTGTTAATCCTATTGTATTACCAGCGCCTCCAAGTATTGCTATTCTAAACATTTGTAAATTCATAAAATTAGTAGGTTCTAATCCTTTTGCTACTAAGTCCGCATTTACTCCTGTATTTGCAATACCTAATGCGAATGCTATTGGGAATATTATAGATGTTCCGTTTACACCTAATATCCATAGTATATTACCAAATGTTATTAATGCTATGAATCCCCATAAGTTATCTACTACTGATAATGCAGGCGTTAATCCTTGCATTACTGCTTGTGGTATATTCATACCAAAGTTAGCAACTATTAGTATATTTATTCCATATAAAACTATTATATTTGCAAGTAATGGTAGCATTGAATTAACAAATGTTGCTACTGCAGGAGGTACTGTATCAGGAAATTTAACTTGAAGTCCCTTACTTTCTATAAATCTACTTATCTCTACTGATAATAACCCTATAAGTATTGCAACAAATAATCCATCAGCCCCTAAAAACGACATCGGAATATTACCTTCATTACTTGGCGAACATATCATAAAGAATATAGCTGTAGCTATAAGGCCATTCATAGATTGATTCATTTTATATTCACCAGCTAAACAATAAGCTATAGAAAATGCTGTTAATACTCCTATTAATCCCATAGTCATATCATATGGTGTAGTAATAATTGAATAATTAGCTTGTGCAAATTCTTTCCATGATAGTAAAAACTTCATAAATACATTCGCTGTATTTGGATCTACTAAATCTGGATTTACAGGTGGATTTGCAATTATTAAGAATATAGAACCTATAACAATTAGAGGTAGTGTCATCATCATACCTGTTGATATAGATTTTAAATGTCTTTGCTCTCCTATCTTAGCTCCTATCGGTGATAAAACTCTATCTAATTTTTCTAAAAGTGTATTCGAACTCATTTTTATCTCCCTGTTTTGTATATTTATATTTATTGTTTATTTTATATTTATTGTTTTGTATTTACTATTCTTGCCAAGGATTAAATTTAAATGCTGATTCTACCGCTTCTTCTGGCTTATACGTTTCTAATATTTTAGCATATCTTTCTTTGTAATCATTATCAATTTCCATTTGTGGTATAACCTTACTTGCTTCATTTAAGAAATGGAATGAGTCTCTACCCATTTCAGCTCCTCTTACCGTATGCTTATCCAAAGCAAAATCTGGTATCTCTGGTACAAACCCCATAGCAAAACTCTTCATCATTATGTTCTTTAATAAATCACTTGAACGATCCTTTTGGCAAGCACATAAGTATCTTATTGCATGTATAAAGTATATTGGTCTATCTCCATCTCCATATGAAAAGTTTTTACGTAACTCATTTAGTGTGTTTACTAATACAGGTGCGTTAACATCTCCCATACCTATATCTTCAACTGTTATCGTTAATAATCTTCTCCATAGCTTTTCTTCCATTTGTGGAGATGTTATGTACATTTCGTATGCAAATTGACATGCTTCCTCAACCATACCTCTTCTTATACATTTTTGTAATGATGATATTACCTCATCTCCTGCTAAACCGTTACGAGTTGTTATTTTTGCCCATGGATCTGCTATAAATTTTTTTTCCATCTTTGTATCTCCCTTTCTATGTTTACCTTTATTATATTTTCATATATAATACCTTTAGAGGTGATATATATGGATTTTGAATATCTTTCAACTAAATATAAGCTAAGTGCTATTGAGCAATCCATATTAAGATATATGTATCATAATGTAGATGATCTAAAAAAAATTGGAATTAGAAAAGTAGCACAAGATAATTTCACATCAACAACTACTATCTATAAACTTTGTAAGAAATTAAACTTTGATGGCTATTCAGATTTAGTCTACAACATTTGTTATTCATCTCGCGAAAATGAGTCTGAACCAATAATGGATGTATATACTAATGCTGCTAAACAAGTTGCCACTAACTTAGATGCTTTTAGTAGTATTTTAAATAAATCTAGAAACAAATTAATAATGTTTCTTAGTGTTGGTATATCTCAGACTATTGCTAATTATATTAATGAGAGATTAGCTGTAAATGGTTTTAGAAGTATATCAAATACCCATTTACAATTACTAACACCTGAACACAAGGATGATGTATTACTTATAGTAATCTCTAACTCTGGTGAAACAGGTAGTTTAGTTGAATTAACAACTAAAGCTTATGATTCTAACATTAAAATAATTAGTTTTTGCTCAAATGAAAACTCCGCTATTTCAAAAATGTCTACTCTGCCTTTAATTATCCAAGGTAGAGATCAATTTAGTTTCTTAAAAAATCCACCAGATACTTTTTACTCTGAACTTTTGCTTATATTTGAATGTTTTATGAGTAATATAAATTCATAATCTAACTTTAAGATAAGTATAATAATTTTTTTTAAAATTTGAAATACTTTTTTCATTTAAAAAACATGTTTTTCGACTTAAAAACATGTTTTTTAAATTTATACTTTTTCTAAAAAAAACGATTTTCTTATTGTTAAATGTCTATACATTATGTATAATTAACTTAAAGAAAAAAACGTCTTCACAGAAGATATTTATTTGGAGGAATATAAAATGAAAAAAATAATGTTAGCATGTTCTGCTGGTATGTCTACTAGCTTATTAGTTACTAAAATGGAAGCTGCAGCTAAAGATCAAAATATAGATGTTAAAATATGGGCTATATCTGAAGCAAATATAGCAAACGAAATAGAAGGTTGTGATGTTCTTTTACTAGGACCTCAAGTTAGATTTATGTTATCTAAAGCTACTGAAATAGCTAAGCCTTATGGAGTTCCTGTTGAAGTTATAAACATGATGCACTACGGTACTTGTAATGGACCTGAAGTATTAAAGCGTGCTTTAGAAATAGCAAAATAATAAATTAATACAAAAGAGTCTTTAGATTAAGAATTTCTTAACCTAAAGACTCTTTTCTTATGTTCTAAATCAAGCTTTATAATATACATTTAAAGCAATCATAAAATGCATCAATTACACTACTAGCTTTCTTTTGAAGTTCTTTCTCTGCATAACTAAAAGTATACGAGTTTTTATATTTTTCAAACATACTTGCATCATTCCACGAATCACCTATTACATATACGTTATTATCTTCTACTTCGTATTTATCTAAAACTTTAGCAATACCTTCTGACTTTGAACAGCCCTTTGGTGCTATATCTATAAAATTTTGATTTCTATATAAACTAACATACTCTCCTAGTAATGACTCTAATTGCACTAACTTATTATGTGTTTTTTCTATACATCCGCTTTTTAATTCCACACCAATAGTATTTGCCGTATATTCATTCTTATAAAATTCTTCTTCATCGATTGTTACAACAGTCATATCTTCTCTTATTTCCATAGCACTTATTATTGGATTCGAATTGTATCCATCTACTATATAAATATTGTCGCTGTCTCCAAAATAGAAATTAAATTCTTGTGCATCCTTACTTTCTTCAAAAACTTTTTTTATTATTTTATCTTGTATTTTTTCATTATGAATTATTTCAAAGTTTTTGTCTAACACAACTGAACCATTGCAAAGTACAAATCCATCAGCTTCTATATCATAGTTATTTATTAAGTGTTTAACTCCACCTAAGTTACGACCTGTACATAATAAAAATATATGACCATCCTCTCTAAATTGCTTTATGTACTCTATACTTTTTATATGTACATCTTCATTGACAAATAATGTTCCATCTACATCTGATGCTAATAATTTTCTCATTATATTTCCCCCATATTTTAAATTTAATCTACTCTATACTATTTTATCACTCTTATTGTATAACTCAAGTAAATCACCTTAATTTTTTACACTTAGCTTACTTATTAGGCGCAGTATTTTTCATTTCTATATTTAATTTTTTATTCATATCTTCTAACATCTTATTAAAATCTGTTTTTGTATTTTCTTCTAGTTTAGTTGTTTCATCCACTGTTTTTATAAAATCTTCTTTACTTTTGCTATATACATCCTTTGGTAACTTTTCAAGTTTAGCTAACTTAGAATCTATATTTGCTATAGTTTTCTCACCTTCAGCTATTAAGTTTTCGTTCATTTTTGCTATATCTTTATCTTCTGTTTTTAAATCATTTTTAAGACCATTTACGAAAGTTTGTATTTTTTCTTTACTATCTGTATATGCAGCTTTTAAATCTGATACGTATTTTTCATTTCCAGGATATTCATTAGTGTTATAATATTCAATTGCTACATCTGGTGTTTGATATATTGAGTAGTTACCTAGTGTTCCTATGTAATCATTGTATAAAACTCCATATCCTGTAACATAATCACCTGCACCAGTTGTTTGTTCATTTTTGACTGGTTCTTCTTTTACAGGCTCCTTTTTACTACATCCTACTATACCTATTCCTAAAGCTAGTGATAAGCATACTGCTAATATTTTTTTCATTTTAACATTCCTCCTGATTTTAAATTTCTCAAATTAGGATTCACATTCTTTACTTAAAATATTCCTATTTATTTAATTATAACTACCTTTAAAAACAATTAATCTATGCTTGTAACTATTTATCTAATGTAATTACTATATAATTACATAATAAAAGAGAGCTTTTAGCTCTCTTTATTCACATTCATGTAATTACTCTACCCAAGTACTACTATATCAATAGTTTTTCTTCCCCAATTGTAACACTCTGATTTAGTGTTCATATATATATCAATCTTATTTCCTTTTATTGCTCCACCTGTATTATTTGCTACAAATACTTGATCAAATTGAGGTATATATACTTTAGTTCCATAAGGTATAACTCTTGGATCAACTGCAATAGTTCCCCATACAGGCTTTTGACCAGTTGAAGTTGTGCTATATCCTGTATATGCAGTTGCTACTACCTTCATATTTTTACCTTGGTTTGTAGATACGCTATTACTTTCAAAATTGGTAGTATTATCACTTGAACCTCTTTTTATATATTTACCACTTGCCCATCCCTCTTTATTATTAGATAACTTTACTTTATACCACCCATTACTACTTTCTAGTAGAGTGATACTTTTATTTTTACTTAACGAACCTACAACTTTATAACTAGTCGACGGTCCACTCCTTACATTTAAATTTAGTGTTGCTGTTCCGGTTTCATTAATAGGTGTACCAATTATTGAATTTTGATTATTCGATGAAGAGCTGTTTGTATTAGAGTTGTTGCTGGTTGAGCTTTGACCTGTATTTATATATTTACCACTTGCCCATCCCTCTTTGTTATTAGATAATCTTACTTTATGCCATCCATTACTAGTTTCTAGTATTGTAACATCTTTATTTCGACTTAAAGAACCTATAACTTTATTTTTAGTTGACGGTCCACTTCTTACGTTTAAATTTGTAGTTACTTTTCCTGTACTATTTGCAAATATCTCTGTGGTTGATAATGTAAACATCATTGAACTAACTAGTACTCCAATCATCATAGCTTTCTTTATCATAAAAAACACCTCATCCCCCAATATTTGTTACCATTTTGTAACCTTTATAATTTAATAGTATCTAATTGTAACTAATTTGTAAACTATTTTTTAATTTTTTCTAAAAAAAATAATGGAGTAGATTAAAACCTCTCCATTATTTTCTATTGCATTTATTTTTTTATTATTGCTTTTATACCATCTGCAACAAATTCTACTTTTGTTCCAACTATTACTTGAGCTGCTGTCTTATTTAATTTAACAACACCTTTTGCCCCAAGTGATTTTAATCCTTTGTCATTTATCTTTTCAGAATCAACAACGTCTAGTCTTAAACGAGTAGCACAGTTATCAACCTTAACTAGATTTTCTGCTCCTCCTAAGTATTCTACATACTTAGCATATAATTCATCTTCTGAAGAAGTTGTTGTAGCTGCAACTTCACCTATAGCAACATCCTCTTCCTCTTCTCTACCTGGTGTTGGTAAATCTAATTTAACTATTAAAGTGTAGAATACTACAAAGTATAATGCACCCATACCTAAACCTATTGCTAGTATTAGTAATGGCTTAGTAGCTAAGTTGAAGTTTATTAAGTAGTCTATTGCACCTGCCGAGAAAGTAAATCCATGTAACACGCCTAAGCTATCTGTTACAAACATAGATATTGCACTTAATAATGCATGAGCTACTAATAATATTGGTGATAAGAATATGAATAAGAATTCTATTGGCTCTGTAACTCCTGTTAAGAATGATGTTAATGCAAGTGATAATAACATACCTGCAACTGCTTTTCTCTTTTCTTTCTTAGCTGCAAAGTACATAGCTAATGTTAATGCTGGTAAACCAAACATCATTATTGGGAAGAAACCTGCCATAAAGTGACCTGCTGTTGGGTCTCCAGCAAAGAATCTATTTAAATCACCAGCTTTTCCTCCATATTCTCCTAATTGGAACCAGAAGAATGAATTAAATACATGGTGTAATCCCATTGGTAGTAATAATCTATTAAAGAATGCAAATAACGCTGCTCCTATTGCTCCAAGTCCTGCTATACTTGCAGAAGCTGTAGATAACCCACCTTGTATACTTGGCCATACCATACCTAATGGTATTGCTATTATAACTGATATAAGACCTGCCATTATTGGTACTGCTCTTCTTCCACCAAAGAATGCTAAGAACTCTGGTAGTTTTACTTTTCTAAATCTATTATAAGATAATCCACCTATAAGACCTGCTAATATACCACCTAAGAATGATATATCTAATGTTTCTGCAATTTCTGGCGTTAAATTTATATCCCAGTATTGACCTGTAACATTTTTTAATGTTAAGTATGAAACTATACCTGCTAGTGCCGAAGCTCCATTTTGATCATCAGATAATCCTACTGCTACCCCTAATGCAAATAGCATTGGTAGGTTATCAAATATAGCTCCACCTGCTGCACCAAAGTATGGTAATATGTTTTCTAAAAACGGTAAAAAGCTTAGAGCATCTATAACATCTTGTTGCCCTAATCTAAGCATTATACCAGCTATTGGTAATGCTGCTATTGGTAATACTAACGATTTACCAATACGTTGTAAAAATTTAAGCATCTTTGCCACTCCCTCATTGTTTTATTATGTATTTTAGTATCTAGTATATTCCGAATTGGTATATACCAAATGGTCTATACCAATATATTACCGGAAATCATTTTCTTTTTCAATCTTTTTTGATTATTTTTTTCAAATTAATTCAAATTTAATTTCAAAATTTACTTTATTTTTTAAATTTATTTTGATAATATTTGATATTTCTATCTGTTGTTGATTATGTAATATAAAAAGACTATTGTAGAATATTTTATATTATTCCCACAATAGTCTATTTACTATGTATTATACTATTTCTATTCTATTAGCTTCTTTAGCTTCAACATTTCCTGTTTTTACTTTTACAGTTTTATTTTCTTCTAAATTAGTAAATATTATAGGACTTATGTCTGACTTAGCATTTTTTTGTATAAAGTCTACGTCCATCTTTATTAATTTGTCTCCTGCAGATACTTTGTCTCCTTGTGCTACAAATACTTCAAATCCTTCACCTTTTAAGTTTACAGTATCTATACCTAAATGTATAAGTATTTCTAAACCATCATTAGACTTTAAACCTACTGCATGCTTTGTATCAAATACCATTTCAATAGTTCCGTCTACAGGTGATACTATCATACCATCAGTTGACTTTATAGCAAATCCATCTCCCATCATTTTTTGAGAAAATACTTCGTCTGGTACTTGAGATATTTCTAATATTTCACCATTTGTAGGTGAAACTATTCCTTTTTTAGTTTCTACTTTAGTTTCTTTTTTCTTTTTGAATATGTCGAATATTCCCATCTTACTTTCACTCCTACTAACCTTAATAAAAGGTTTTTCTTTTAAATTTGTATTTTTATTCTAACATATTTGATTTTAAAATAAAATATATTTTAAAATAAACTTACATCTTTTTTTATATTATTTGAAAATTTTATTTTTTTATTTGTATAAATGAATTTTTCCACTATCATTTAAACTCTTTATTATTATAGCTATTATCGGTAATATAAAAATTCCCATAAATCCAAATAATTTTACTCCTATAAAGATACAAATTAACATTAATATAGGATGTAACCCTATTTGTTGACCTACTATCTTTGGTTCTAATATGTTTCTAACTATTAACACTATCACATATATTAATAATAGTCCTATAGCCATATATACATTACCTCTAATTAAATCTATTAAAGCCCATGGTATTAGTATACCTCCGGTTCCAATAACAGGGAATATATCTAAAATTGCAATAAGAGCTGCAATTGTTATTGCATTTTCAACTCTTAGAATAGATAATCCTAATGATAATTCTACAAAAGTTATACTTAATAATATAGAGTATGCTTTTATAAACTTAAACATCGTTCCAACTATGTAATTTTTAATATCAAATATTATACTTTTTCCCTTTGGTGAAAACTGCCTTACTATAAATGTCGTTATTTTAGGATAGTCTATGGCAAAAAAGAACGATGATATAATGCTAAATATAACCGTTATAAAAAATGCAGGAACATATGAAAACATAGATGATACAACGCCTATAACTCCAGTTGATATCTTTGTTACTATTGTACCTAATGAACTTAATAACGATCCTGCCATATCTTGTATCGTTTGTACCATTTCAGGATTAAGCTTTGCAGTTATTTCTTCTATATCCTTAAACCAACTAAAAATGGCTGGTTCTATACTTAATGTATAAATTGATGGAAAATCCATAAATATCTCTTTTGTAGCTAATGCAAGTTTAACTCCTATATAAGTTATCAATACCCCTACAGTTCCATAAAATATTAATACAACTAATGCGGCTACTGGCTTTCTATTTATATTTGTTTTTCTTGATATTACATTTATAAATGGTTTAAGTATAAATGCAACTACAAACCCTATAACAAATGGTAAAAACCATACTAATCCATATTTTATTACTATGAATACTATTCCCGTTACTATCAAAGCGTACAGTACATTAATTATAAAATCTTTCTTCTTTTCTAC
>JBOFYV010000041.1:0-113497 GCA_051654865.1 Peptostreptococcaceae bacterium | reverse complement strand
TTAACTGTTTTCATATCATTCTTTACAGTAGATAAACTGACATACATAGAATCAGCTAGTTCTTCAAGCTTTATAGTCTCGTTATCTTTTACATTTAGTTTTATTAACCTTATTATTATATATTCTACTCTATCAATATCTCCATAGGTATTTAAATCTAGATTTACTTCATCAAAACTTCCCTCTAATTTATACCCTACACCTCTAATAGATAATATCTTGCCTTTTTTCAATTCTTGATTTATGTACTTTATTTCTGTTTGAATCGTTTTAGTTGAACAGCCTAATTCATAACCTAGCATTAAGCTGTTCACTGGTTCAGCGGCATTCATAAGTATTTTTATTATGTTTATTCCTCGTTGATTAATATTTGTCATCTCAACCTCACCTTTTTATTCTAAATAAATATCTCGTAGCTTAGTTAAATCTTGATTGCTTAAACTGTATTCTCCATAAAGATACTCTTCTATAGTTTCATAATTTTCATCTATTTTTCTAAACGCTTCATTTATATAATCTTCTTTTACTCCAAATATATATTCCATCTTTTCTTGTGGTACATTTTTTAATTCAGGATTTGCTGTTACTACTTCTTCTATGAAGATTTTAGCATAATCATTACTTTTTAAATACTCTTTTATTATATCTTCTCTACATACGCCTAATATCATAAGTATTATAGAACACCCCACTCCTGTTCTATCTTTTCCTGCAGTGCAATGACTTAATATAGGTATCATATCTGGATTTTTCACTAATTCTACTAACCTCTTGTATGATTCATTATTTATAGGTAGATTGTAATAGCTTTCTTTCATCATATTAAAGGCTAAGCCTTTATCAAATATTTCTTCTATCATTTCATCTATCGTTGAGTAATTATTCATACCAACATCAGGCATATCCATAGCTTTAACTCTTATATTTATTATATTTTCTATTTGGGTTGAAGGATTTCTTTCTGCTTCTTTTTCATTTCTATAATCAAATATATTTTTAATGTTTAAATTTTTTAGTATATTTATATCTTCATCATTTAAATCTTGTAAATGACCTGATCTAAAGAATAGACCTTTTTTAACAGTTCTTCCATCTTTAGATATATGTCCTCCTAAATCTCTAAAGTTTCTCATCTTAACACTCCTTAATAAAAATATTTTTTATATAATAATTATATGTTAAAATCTTAGATTTCATAATAATACAAGAAAAAGACTGTAGAATATCTACAATCTTTTTGTATTACTTATTTATTTCTTATTAAGTTTAGCTAAAGCCTCTGCAAATGGATTATTAAATGTTTCTTCTTGTTTATTTTGATTCTTTAAATACTTATTTATATCCTTCTTTGAAGCCTTATTCTTTTCTTCATCTTTTCTCTTTTTAAAAGAACTCATCTTTTCTCTATGTCCACATTTGCATACAAATGTTTTTGCATCTCCTTCACCGCGAAGTTCTAGCTTCTTATGACAAACAGGACATCTAGAATTAGTAACTTGCGAAACCGTCTTTCTAGTATTACATTCTCTATCTTCACAGATTAATATTTTACCTTTTTTACCATTTACCTCAAGCATATATTTACCACACTCTGGACATTTATTTTTAGTGATATTATCATGCTTAAACTTACTATCACTAGCTTTTATTTCTTTTACTATATCCTTAGAATAATCTTTCATATCATTTATAAATATATTTTTATTTAACTTTCCTTTAGATATATCTTGCAATTTATTTTCCCATGACGATGTCAATTCTGGTGTTTTTAAATCTATTGGTACTAAATCTAATAATTGCTTTCCTTTTGAGGTAATATATATGTCTTTACCTTTTTTCTCTATTAAGAATGTACTAAATAGCTTTTCTATAATATCTGCTCTAGTTGCAACTGTTCCTAATCCATTTTTCTCCATCGCTGTAAGTAGTGTAGCTTCATTAATATAGCCTGGAGGATTAGTTTTTCCACTAGTCATACTTGTTTTAGATGATTTTAGTAGATCGCTGTTATTTACATTAGGTATGTTTTCATAGCTTTCATTATCATCTTCATCCTTGTATGTTTCTCTCCATCCAAGGCTAATTACTTTATTTCCTTTTGCCATAAAGTTTTCATCTTCTATTTTACCTTTTATTGTAGTTTGCTCAAATTCAAATGGTGGTAATAATACGCTTAGAAATCTTTTTACTACAAGATCATATATTTTTCTTTCCTTATCACTTAAGTCACCTAAGAATACTCTTTCTTCCGTAGGTATTATAGCGTGGTGATCACTAACCTTTGAATCATCGATAAAGCTTTTGTTAGCATTTATTTTAGTTTTTAATAGCTTTGTACATATTTTTGAGTAATCACTTACATTTACTGCTTGTATTCTATCTCTTAATGTTTCTACTATATCACTAGTTAAGTATCTAGAGTCTGTTCTTGGATAAGTAAGTACTTTATGGTGTTCATATAGTTTTTGCATTATTGATAATGTCTCTTTTGCTGAGTACCCAAAGAATTTATTTGCATCTCTTTGTAATTCTGTTAAATCGTATAGTGCTGGTGAATATTTTTTCTTATGTACCTTATTTACTTCTACTATATTTATATCTTTGTCCTTAACTTTAAATATTATATTTTCTATCTTCTCTTTGTTAAAGGTAGATGCAGTGTTGTTTTTATCTTGCCATACAAATTTTATGTCACTATCACCTTTTGCAGCTAGTACATTTAATCCGTAGTAGTCTTTTGATTTGAAGTTTCTTATTTCTTCTTCTCTTTTTAGTATCATAGCTAGTGTTGGAGTCTGTACTCTACCACAAGAAAGTTGTGCGTTGTGTTTTGTTGTTAATGCACGAGTAGCATTTATTCCTATTATCCAGTCTGCTTCTGCTCTTGCTATTGCTGAGTGGTATAGATTATCGTAATCTTTTCCATTTTTTAATTTGTTGAATCCATCTTTTATTGCTTTATCTGTACTTGATGATATCCAAAGACGTTTTATCGGTTTATTTATATGAGCTTTTTCAATTATCCATCTAGCTACTAACTCTCCTTCACGTCCTGCATCTGTAGCTATTATTATTTCTTCTACATCATCTCTATTCATTTGTGCCTTTACTGTATTAAATTGCTTCGATGTTTTTTTTATAACTACAGTTCTTAGATTTTGGGGTAATATTGGTAAATCATCTATATTCCATGTCTTATATTTTTCTCCATAGCTTTCTGGATCTGCTAATGTTACTAAATGACCTAGTGCCCATGTTACTATATATTTGGAACCTTCTATGTAGCCATTTTTTTCATTTTTACAAGATAAAACTCTTGCTATATCTCTTCCTACAGATGGTTTTTCTGCAAGTACTAATATTTTTTTCATATTGTTTCCTTTCTCATCTATCTTCTTTTTTATATAAAATCCTAATTTAATATGTATTTATAATATTACCATAGTTTTTATAGTCAACAAGGTAATATGTAAAATTATTAATCAAAAAAATAAAAGACAATGGATTTAATGGTTATAGCCATCAAATCTAATGTCTTTTATCAAGGCTTAGCCTTTACCTCTTTTGACTTTTATTAAATAATTTTGTTGACCAACTAGCAAATAGCCACCTATTGGTATTTGACCTTAAAGCTAATTGCCTATAATGAAACGAGGTATATTCAATATATTTTAGTTATTTAATATGATACTTAAATGTATCTCGTCTCAACATCTCCAATAGTATTAGCCAAGAGGTTCGGTATTTTCCTTGCTCTTAATCTAATAGATGTTGTTGATATTATAATATGCAGTAATATATATTTTATTCACATTTTTTAATATATATCTGAGAATTCTACTTTTATTGTTTCCACAAACCTATTTCTCGCATCATCTTCATCCAATTTTACATTTAAGAAGCTGTCGAAAGTTTGATCTATTATTATATTCGGTAATGCAAAAGTAAATTCTGATCCCTCATTTAATTTACTTTTTACATCTACATATCCACCATGCATTTCAACAAAAGACTTTACTAAAGATAATCCTATTCCGCTACCTTCACTTATCTTTGTCATTCTATTATTCACTTGCTTAAATTTTTCAAATACATGCCATAATTTCTCTTCGGGTATTCCTATCCCTTCATCTTTTACACTCACTTTTACATATTCTTCTTCACTAGTTATATTAATGAAAATTCTGCCATTACTTTCACTAAATTTTATTGCATTTGATAATAAATTTAAAACTATTCTTTCTACTTGATTTAAATCAAATCCTATTATTTTCTCTTCTACATCTGTATCAAATATTATTTCAACATCCCTTTGACTTGCATATTCTGCAACAGATATACAAATACTTTCTACAAAACTTACCATATCATAGTTTTGAGGTTTATACTCAAAATAACCTGATCCAACCTTAGTAGAATCGATAAGATTATTTACTAACTTTGATAGTCTGTAGCTATTTTGTTTTATTATTTCTAAGTATTTATCATATGTGTTACTTTTATTTTTATCTTTTGAGAGTATATTAATTAATTGAACTGAACTAAATATTAAATTTATAGGTGTTCTAAATTCATGCGAAAGATTTGCAAAAAATTCCATTCTTAACTTTTCTAGTTCTTTATTCTCATCTTTTCTATGACTTATATCTCTTGTTATACCCACAATACCAATAGATTCATTATTTTTATCTAAGTATGGAGTCTTCTTTGTTTCAAATTCAACCATATCTCCATTAGGATAGCTTAATTTAGCACTATATACTTTAGCCTTTCCTGATTTCATTATTTCTCTATCTACTTCAATAATATTTTTATCAAAGTGTTTTAATATTTGTAAATCTTTATCCCTCTTGCCTATTATATCTTCTTTTTCTAACAATAAGATATTTGCATAGCTTTGGTTACAACTAATATATCTACCATCAATATCTTTGTAATATATTGCATCAGGCATTGAATCACATACCATTTCAAAAACACTATCTTTTTTATGTTCACTTTCAACATCTTTTGTTAGCCATACAATAACTTTATCCTCTTCTACTTTTTGAAGTTCTATTATTACATAACTATTTACTTCTTTTATGTATCTAATAAATGATGTTGACCCCTTTTTCAAACATTTAATTAGTACATCTTTCCAATTTTTTTGTTCTAGTATATAGTATTTTATCTCTTTTAAAATAAGATTTTTTTTATATAAGTTTGTGTATATAATTTCAAAATCAACAATATTATTATTATTATCTTTTATTACTTGTCCATAAAAGTGTGTTATTGGACAATTTTCTAAAAATTCAACACTAACCATAAATTTTTATGTCCCCCTGTATAACTTGTGATAAACTTATTATATATTATTTTTACATTTTTTTCATTATTTTATAATCAAACATTTTCCTTTATTGACAAAGTATGTACACTGTTCTAGAATTAAGTTAAATAATGCTTAAAAATCAATACCCGATTGAAGCTTTATAGAAGAGTTGCATTTTATGCACACCGAAGGAGTTACACTCTCAGGTACTTTTATTAGTAGGACTGTAAAGTTTAGGGAACTCTGGAGAGACCCATTTATGGGCGCCGAAGGGGCAAGGCTTACTTAGCTCAATCTCTCAGGCAAAAGGACAGGGATAAAATACTTTTAAATTATGGCTTTTTTGTTATACAATAATATAACTAACTTGCTATGATATTTTTAGTATCCTAATGTATATCCAGAGCTAAATCTACAAGATTTAGCTTTTTTTAATACATTAATAAGCTCTCAACTAAATAGCTTTCTGTCAATTAAAATTCATTGTTCTTGAGTAATTTATAGAAAAAGCATTATACACTATAAAAAAGGAGTATGTTTTATGAATTTAATTGATGTTTTGAACAATATTAACACTTTTGTATGGGGACCACCTTTATTAGCTTTACTAGTCGGTACTGGTATATTATTTACTATTAGACTAGGATTTTTACAAGTAACAAAATTACCATATGCGTTAAAATTAATATTTAGTGCTAACAATAATGGAAATGGTGATATTTCTAGTTTTGGTGCACTATGTACTGCACTTGCTGCAACTGTTGGTACAGGAAATATTGTAGGTGTTGCAACTGCAATTAAAGCAGGTGGACCTGGTGCACTATTTTGGATGTGGTTAGCTGCATTCTTTGGAATGGCCACTAAATATGCTGAAGGTACACTTGCCATAAAATATAGACAAAAAGATTCTAATGGTCAAGTTTCCGGTGGACCAATGTACTATATTGTAAATGGTATGGGCGAAAAGTATAGACCTTTAGCTATCTTCTTTGCTATAAGCGGTATATTAGTTGCACTTCTTGGAATAGGTACATTTACTCAAGTAAATTCAATAACGGATTCAATTAATAGTAGTTTTGGTATTGATCCAAGAACTACAGGTATAGCACTTTCTATTTTAGTTGGATTTGTTATATTTGGCGGTGTAAAAAGCATATCTAATGTTGCTACTAAAATAGTACCTCTTATGGCAAGTATTTATATATTAATATGTACATTTATAATCTTAAAATTCTCAAGCCAAATTCCAGGTACAATAGCTTTGATATTTGAAAGTGCTTTTAGTCCAACTGCAGCCCTTGGTGGTTTTTTAGGTTCTACTGTTTCTATGGCAATAAGAAACGGTATAGCTCGAGGAGTTTTCTCTAATGAATCTGGGCTTGGTAGTGCCCCTATAGCTGCAGCTGCAGCTAAAACTGAATGGCCGGCTGAACAAGGTCTTATATCTATGACTGGTACTTTTATTGATAGTATAATAATTTGTTCTTTAACAGGATTCGCTTTAATATTATCAGGTGTGTGGACTTCCGATTCAAATGGAGCATTGATGACTCACGCTGCATTTTCAGGAGTTTTGCCTAATATCGGTCCTCTATTTTTAACATTAAGCCTAAGTTTATTTGCATTTACTACAATATTAGGTTGGAGTTATTATGGAGAAAGATGTTTTGAGTTCTTATTTGGAGTAAGGGGTATCACTGGATATAGGATAGTTTTTATAAGTATGATTTTACTTGGTTCATTCCTTAAGTTAGAATTAATATGGATTGTAGCTGATATCGTAAACGGACTTATGGCTCTGCCAAATCTAATTGCATTGATAGCTTTATCTCCTGTTGTAGTATCAGAAACAAAGTCATATATTTGTTACATAAACGCGATAAAGAAAGTTAACACCCTAGATAGCTTATAAATTTAGATACTATTAAAGCCAGGAACTATATATGTTCCTGGCTTTAATTTCTATTCATATAACTTATATATATCCGATAATTCTAACTGAATCTTTTGTATATCAACATGATATACATACTCTTGTTCCTCATAATTATCTTCTAGCTTTTTATTTGGTAGCAATATTTCAAATTCAGTTCCATTTTCTTCATCACTATCTAAATAAATTTCACCTTCATTTAATTCAATTATTGATTTTACTATACTAAGTCCAATTCCACTACCTTCGTTTAATCTTGTAAGTGATTTATCCGATTGAATAAATCTATCAAAAATTATACTTTGCATTTCTAAAGGTATACCTATGCCATCATCTTTTACTCTTATATGTACCCATTTATCGTCTGCATACATACTTACGAGTATATTACCTGACTCATTAGTAAATTTAATAGCATTTGATAATAAATTTAACATTGCACGCTCAATCATAGACGGATCACACTTTATAATATGTTCCTCTACTTCAGTGTCAAATATTATATCTATATCCTTTGGATTGGCGTAATTTACCACCGACAATGTAATATCTTCTACTAACCTTACTATATCACAATTTGAAAATTTAGCTTTTGTAAATCCTACATCTATTTTAGTTATGTCTACAATATTATTTATAAGCCTTAGCATCCTCTGACAATTAATATTTAAACACTGTCTGTGATTTAGATAAGTTTCTTTAAAATTTATTGCATTCTCTTCACTTTTTAAGTCCAACAATTGTATAGTTGAATAAAATATATTTAATGGCGTTCTTAGTTCGTGAGATATATTTGCAAAAAATTCATTTTTTATATTTTCATGACTTTTTATCTTTTCATACTCAATGATACTATTTTTAGCTCTAATTTCATCTGTAATATCTTTAAATATTAATGCTATATTTACTTTTCCATTATAAGTATATATTTTTTGAAAAAAGCAATCTATAGTTTTATCATCTTCTGATATGTATAAATTATCTCTCCATGCACCTATTCTACCTACCTCTGAGTAAATATCTTGTAAAATTTCTTCCCCTATTTTATTTCTATATTTATCCATTTCAGATGCAATGTCTGTCTGAGTTATACTTCCATCATTAAACAGATATTCTTTTAATGTTTTATTTGCAAATTTCACATTGTGATTTTCATCATAAATAACAATACAACTATGTTTACTGTCGTCCACTAATGTATAAAATATTTGGTTTTCTTTTTCTAAACTTTTGTTTTTCTTTATACTCAAAGCCAGTTCTACTAGTAATCCACCTATAAAAATAAAGAATCCAATATATGTTATAGAATATGATATCAACTTTAAGCTAATTGATGGACTCTGCACTGATACGATTGCATAAAGTGCTTTTATTGCAAAGAAAAATATACTTGCGCTTATTACTGCATATATGTACTCCTCTTCTTTCACACTTTTTATTCCAAATCTTATAGTAAATACTATATATATAATAATTAAAAAAACATTATATGCAATAAATTGTCCTGTTGTTTGTAGTCCTGTAAAAATAGTATACTTTGACCTCAATATCCCTATAATCGTAGTTAATACAGTTACTGTTATAACAGCCTTTATCTTATTATCCATAATAAGCTTTCTTGTTTTATTGAATGGTAATATTAAAATTAATAATATAGATATTCTAATTAAAGATGTTGGCACTGTAATATAATTCGAAATATCTATAGCTGCATATTTCAATTTCATATAATCAAAGCTACCGAGTGAAATATCAATAAAAAATACAATATACATTAAGGATATTATAAATAACTCTTCCTTCTTTGTGCTTGTGTAGCATAACATACAACTAGATATAGCTAATCCTGATAATACTGCCGAAAATATTCTAATAAGTACATTTATATCAATCCCAAAATACATCTTAGGGTTATATAATATACCCAATACTATTAAAAATAGTATCGATATTATAATACTAATTCCTATTATTATGTATGTTGCACTTTTATTACGTTTTTTAAATATGTCTTCATAGTTTTTGTCTAATCTATACATTAGTAATTATATTTCCTTCCTCTAATAGTGTACTACTTATATTATCATATATTTTAGTGCACTAAAATAGGATGTTTTAAAATATATTACTCATAATGTTACTAATAAATCCTGTATGTTCATTGAATATATTGATTCCTATTAGGATCAATACTATCCCACCAACTAGTTCTGCATAGCTACTAAATTTGTCGCCTATTCGTTTCCCAAAATATACTCCAATTAGACAAACTACAAACGTCACAAAGCATATTGTAAATGCAGCTGGTACTATATTTACATTTAAAAATGCAAAACTTATCCCCACCGCTAATGCATCTATACTTGTCGCAATTGATAACATTATTAGCTCTTTATTTGAAAGTTCTTCCTCTACAGTCATACTAGCTTCAGCTTCTATAGGCTGTTCTTCTCTTTGAGATTTTATAAATTCTATAATCATTCTTAAACCTAAAAATCCTAATAAAACTAGTGCTATCCAATGATCTACTGACTTTATATATCCTTCAAAACTAATTCCTAAAAGCCATCCTATAAGCGGCATTCCACCTTGAAAGATACCAAAAGCTAAGGCTATTTTTACACTTATTTTTTTACTTAAATTTCTAAGTGTCATACCTTTAGTGATTGATACAGCAAATGCATCCATTGATAATGCTATCGCTGTCATAAAAATTACTGTAAAGCTCATAAATTACCTCCATAATTTTATTTTAATTTTATTATTCACACAAAAAAGCGAGACTTATGCATGCAAAGTAATACATGCATGAGTCTCGCTTTTTAAGTCTAGACCAGACCGAAGTCATTATGTTGATCTAGACACACTTATTAGTGCAAGCTACTCCCTCAGCAAATGCTAAAAAGTAGTTTTTTAATATATATAAGTATAATACATAATAATATTTTTTTCAATTTATTATTAGTAATTTGTGTTATAATTTCTAATATGTAATATATAAAATTCATTGATTTATTCAAATAATAAGAATGTATCTTAATAATTTTTCATCAAAGGAGATTTATATGCCAAATAAATATAAAAGTTTCAAAGGCAAGTTAAAAGAATATATTAAATTTAATATCATCGGAATAAGCAATTTTATAGTTTCTCAATTATTTTATATAACATTATACCTTGTGTTCAATATAAATTATATTGTGTCTTATACTATTACTAGTTTTTTAAGTGTAACTGCATCTTATTTTTTAAATTCAAAATTTACATTTAAACAAAAAGAGTATTCAGCTACTAAATTTTCATTATCTCTTTTAGTTTATGCATTTGAGTATATATTAAATATGTGTATTATATTATTTTTAGTAAATATTTTAAATATAAACAAAATCATAGCACCTCTTATAGCTCCTGTTTTTTCAACTATACCTGTATTTTTATTAATGAGAACCGTTATAAAGAAAAATAAAGATTAAAGATATTATTAATACAAAAACTGATACTTTACATATCAGTTTTTTATGATTTAATGAATATTTTTTATTTTTTAATTAATAATCCTAATATGAATAACCATTTTATTGATTTTAACTAATAATTTAATATATATCTATAAGGAGAATACTATGTTTAATATAACTGTTTGCAGTCAAGATTTAAGTGATATAAAAACTCTAAGTAATTATTTATTTAAGCTTTCTTTATATAATAATTTTAAATATAAACTCAATACTTCCCCATCTGTATGTGATATTTTAACTAATTTTAGAGACAAAGTCGATATAATTTTTATATTTTTAAAAGATATAAACAAAGAACTTCTTATAAATATAAATAATATGCTAAAAAATAAATTTAGCAATATAAGAATTATTTATGTCCCAGAGATTATAGATTTTATGATTAATGGGTTTTGTTTGAAAGATTACAACTATATAATTAATCCTATTACATTTGATTCTTTTGAGGATGAATTAATTAGCTTAATTTGTGGATTAAAAGTAAAATCAAATTTAGATATATTGTATGAAGATATAGCTAAGTTTGATTTAATGAATGAAATACCACATAAAGATATTTTTTATATACATACTTGTAATTCTGGATGTATTTTACACACTAAAAATAGTTCAATTAAACTATCCTATACTCTTGATACTTTAATTCATAGTCTAGATTCTACTTTTATGTACCGTTGTAATAATGAATATATTGTAAATTTGAAAAAAATTAATAAGCTCGGTAGACATTTTGTTATTTCAAATTCAAAGTATATTGCCGTTGATGAGGATAGATTCGAATTATTAAAAAATAAGTTAATTGCTATATTTAATTTGATTTAAATTTCTATGTGCTTTACTTACACAAAAACGATGTAGTTATATTATAACTACATCGTTTTCGTGATTATTATATTTAATTAATATTATTAGCTTTAATTAGAATATTATTAAGCTAGTTCTAAATATCCACTTGGATGGAAGTAGTATACTTTAGAATTACTTTTGTCTACAAACATACCTAAGTCTCCTTCAATATTTGGTAAAAATACATACCCGCTTAGGCCTTTTTCCTTTAATGCATCATATGTATTTTCATCTCCTTGATATAAGTACTCTATCTTAGGATTATAATCTTCAAGTATTTTTTTTGCGTCATCTGAGTTTAATTCTTCTTTTTTCTGTTCTTTCACTATTTCTGAGCTTGTTCCTTGTGCAAATATATGATTGTCTATCGGTGAAGCTATTAATAGCCCACCACATAAAATTGATAATGTTATTATTGCTTTTTTCATATGTATCTCTCCCTTTTTAATTGCATTTATATTAAATATCTATATTGTTTTTATTTATAAATTAATAATATCACAAAAAAATAAAAAAAATAGTTACACCACTGTTACCTTCGATTACAAAATCGTAATTATAATTACAGCAATGTAACATATTTTTTTTGTTATTTATTATGTTTTTTGATTCTTACCTATCTTAATTATTCATTTTTCTTGTTTTCATGTTTGTTTTTTAGTTATTTAATATGTTTTTGATAGTTTATAATGAATAATATTTTTTTACACTTGCATTATATAGAAATATTATGTTATTATTTAAATATAGAAAATTTTCAGATATTTCTCAAATTTTATATTTTGTTATTTTCAAAAGGGGGATTTTATAAATGAAGAAAAAAATAAGTCTTACGACTAAAATTTTCATTGGTATATTTTTAGGTATTGTTTGTGGGCTGGTTATTAAATCTATGCCTTCTGGAACTTTTAAAGATACTCTATTATTAGGTGGAATTATAAAGATATTAGGCACAGGTTTTATAAATGCCATAAAGATGTTAGTTGTTCCTTTAGTATTTGTTTCACTAGTTTGTGGTTCCTCTTCTATGGGAGACATAAAGAAATTAGGTAGAATAGGTATTAAAACATTAGGATTTTATTTAATGACTACAGCTTTAGCTATTAGTTTAGCCTTATTAATAGGTAAATTAATAAACCCTGGTATTGGTTTAGATATGTCTCATCTTATATCTCAAGAACCAACTATTGGTGAAAATAAGTCATTAGTTGATATAATTTTAGGTATGATACCTTCTAATCCAGTTCAAGCTTTAGCAAGCGGTGAAATGTTACAAATCATAGTTTTTGCTTTATTATTAGGTGTATCAATGAGTATGATAGGTGAAAAGGCATCGCCCGTTAGAAAATGCTTTGAGTCTGCTAATGATATATGTATGAAAATGGTAAGTATAATAATGTTATTGGCTCCATACGGTGTATTTGCATTAATAACTAATACTTTTGCAACTACTGGTTTTGATGCTATATTCTCATTGCTTAAATATATGGTTGCAGTTTTATTAGCTTTAGTTTTACAAGCTGCTCTTGTTTATTCAGGCTTAGTTAAATTTTCAACTGGACTTAAGTTAAAACCTTTCTATAAAAAGTTTGCAAATGTTGCTGCTGTAACATTCTCTACAGCTTCAAGTAATGCGGCTCTGCCTTTAACAATAGAGTCAATGGAGGAATTAGGAGTAAAGAACTCCGTAGCATCATTTACACTACCTTTAGGTGCAACTATTAATATGGATGGTACTGCTATTATGCAAGGTGTTGCTTGTATATTCATATCTCAATTATACGGTATAGATTTAGGTATAAATGGATTTTTAACTATAATACTTACAGCTACTTTAGCTTCAATTGGTACTGCTGGTGTGCCTGGGGTTGGTATGATTACATTATCTATGGTTTTAACTTCTGTAGGTCTTCCTTTAGAAGGAATAGGACTTATAATGGGTGTTGATAGATTGTTAGATATGGCTAGAACTACTGTAAATGTTATGGGTGACTGTGCTTGTACCTTAATTGTAAGTAAGAGCGAAGGTGAGTTTAATCAATCTTTATATTATGGAGAATTAGATTCAATTGAGAAAAAGCAAGCTTAATTATTATTGATAAATTAAAGCAACTAGAAAGACTCCTAGTTGCTTTTTTATTGTATCTCATATTAGTTTATAGTTTTAGTGAAGCACCTTCCCAGTCTTTTATAAAGCTTTCTATTCCTTTATCTGTTAATGGATGCTTAGTCATTTGTTTTATTACTTTTAATGGTACTGTAGCTATATCTGCACCTAACATTGCCGCTTGAGATACATGTATAGGATTTCTTACACTCGCAACTATTATCTCAGTTTCTATATTGTTTGTACTAAATATTTCAACTACTTCACCTATTAAATCCATTCCATTTTGACCTATATCATCTAATCTTCCTACGAAAGGACTTACATATGTAGCTCCCGCTCTAGCCGCTAATAATGCTTGAACTCCTGAGAAGATTAGAGTTACATTAGTCTTTATTCCTCTTTGAGATAATATCTTCGTAGCTTTTAATCCATCTTCTGTCATAGGTAATTTTATTACTATATTTTTATGTATTTTTGATAGTTTTTCTGCTTCTTTAACCATGCCTTCAGAGTTTAAACTTATTACTTCTGCACTTATTGGACCATCTACTATTTGAGTAATCTCTTTAACAACTTCTATAAAGTCTCTACCTTCTTTGGCTATTAAAGATGGGTTTGTAGTCACCCCACAAATAACTCCTAAATCATTAGCCTGTTTTATCTCTTCAACATTTGCCGTGTCTATAAAAAATCTCATATTCAAACCTCCAGAATCTTATAATTCATAACACTATGTATTATTTACAAATAATTGTAGATTATGCCGATTATCATAAGGTCTATAGTTATTATTCTTTATGAACACTTTTATTCCTCTAATTATCTAAATTTGATTTCTCCATTTTCTATTGATTCAAGTATTGCTAGTGATTCTAAATGTACTCCATTATCTAATAATAGATTTCTACCTTCTTGGAATCCTTTTCTATAACAATTCCAATTCCTACTAAGTTTGCATTTGCTTGATCTACTAAGTCTTTTAATCCTATTGCAGCTCTTCCATTAGCTAAAAAATCATCTAAAACTAATATATTTTCATCTTCATTTAAGTATCTCTTTGATACTTTTACGCTATATTCTTTTCCTTTAGTAAATGAATATACTTTTGTTTCATATACATCTTTATCTAGGTTTTTTGATTCAACTTTTTTAGCAAAAACAACAGGAACATTTCCAAAATGTTGAGATGCAATAGAGGCTATTGCAATTCCAGATGCTTCTATTGTAAGTATCTTATCAACTTTTTTATCCTTGAATCTTTCTTTAAATTCTTTTCCTATTTCGTTTAAAAATGCCACATCTAATTGGTGGTTTAAAAAGTTATCAACTTTTAATATATCTCCCTCAGCTACTCTTCCATCTTTTAATATTTTTTCTTGTAATGCCTTCATTATATACTCCTCCACTAAGTTCTTTTATCTCAAACTATAAAAGCTCCTGTCTATAGGTAGACAGGAGCTTAAAATTTTCAAATAATAGTATTATACTTTTATTTATTTTATCTCCTGTAGTCCGGCAATTTACGGCAGCCTGGTAGAAACGTTTGATCCATATTATCAAATATATACAGGTAATTATTTAATTTATTTCCTCTAATTATATATTATACATTAAGTTTATTCAACAAATTATTTTAATATTCTTCTAGCATTAACGAATCTTTTTATATAATAATCAGATACAGGAACTATAATAACTTTCTTTTGTGATGTAGAGGCATGTATCATCGTATTATTTCCTAAATAGATTCCTACGTGATTTATTTTTCCATCCTGATCTGTATCAAAAAACATTAAATCGCAAGGTTTTAAATCTTTTAATTGTACTAATGTTCCAAACTTACTTTGATCTACAGATGTTCTTGGCATATTTATACCCGTTACATTTTCATATACAAATTTTACAAATCCAGAACAATCAAAAGAATTTGGACCTTCAGTTCCATACACATATGCACTCCCAAGCTTTGTTTTTGAAAACTTTATTATATCTTGTTGTCTATTTATTAAATCTATAGGATTTTTATCTCCTAAATAACTATTACTAACATATCCTATTTTATCTAAATATTTAATTTTACACCATACACCCTCTTGTAAAATTTCTACTTCTTGTCCTTTGCTTAAAACCAATATAACAGAATAATTAGTTCCTGGACCTATTCTTAAATTTAATTGATTTGCTATTACATATCTTTTCAAAATAACACCTCCTTCAAAAATAATAGTGTATATTATTATATGAAGGAGGTATTTAAAAGTTTATATTTAGTTAAGTATGAATAATATTTTACAAAATGTAAGTCTATCTTTATCTATTTCATCATAACCATATGATTCCAAAAATATTTCATCATATTCTGATGTTTGTAAATTATACCTTAAGCTTCTCAAACCACTACAGATATCGTAATGTCTATCTCCTACTCCACAACTATCTAAATCTACGATTCCTTTTAACTTGTAATCATCCATTATTATATTGGGAAGACAATAATCTCCATGTAAAAATGCATCATTTGCATAACAACTCTTTAAATCTTCAAGTATGAGTAGACATTTTTGTGGTGTAAGCCCTATCTCACTAAAAAACTGTTGCATATTAAAAATACGATTTGCTACATTTTCTCTAGCATTATTAATTAACGCTTCCATCTTTAATACATTTGGGCAATTATCATTTTTAATTGAATGTATTGCTCTTAAATGTATCCCATAATGATGAGCTAACTTTTTTGGGTTATTTAAATATTTTTTATATATTCCATTTTCACCTTCTACTTCTTTAACTATCAAATAATCGTAATTTTCGCTCTTTGTAAATTCTACTACTTCTCCAGCTATACCTTTTTCATTAAAGTATATTGTATTTATTTTTTCTATCTCTAGCCCATATCCAATTTTTAGATATAGCCCTTTATCTTTTATGTAAAGTACTTTTGTTTTGTTAGAAAATGTTTTGTCATATATTTCATCAGAATTTAAATATTTTTGAATTTCTTTTGGTACACTTCTAATTAAATCTTTTAATAATATTTGCTGATTTATTTTATTTTCCATAATATATCTCTCCCCAAAATAAAGTTCTGATATTTTCATACAATTTTAATTAATATCATTTAATATCATATGCATGATATGGTCTTTTGTATACAACAAATTAAGCATTTGTTTTTACAACGTGCTCTACGTCTATCGGGATTTTTATTGTTACTTCTTTCTTTTTGTTCCATGAATTATAATCTTGTACTAAATATCCTCTTATTTCTTTGTACACTGGCCTTATCTCAATATATGTATTTACATTTCCTTCTATTTTTATGTCTTCTTCCTTAGTAATTTCTATTTTTTGATTCAATTTAGCTCCAAAAACTTGACTTATTGCATCCTCTTCTTCTTTAGTTAATGTTGCATTTATATCTATATCATATGCTTTTTTTATGAGCATAGTTATTTCTGTATCTTCTTTTAAATTTATACTTTCTCCTACTTTTTCATAATTACCTCTCACTAAATCTTCAGATATTTTTTCAAATTTTAAATCATAGTAAGGAAGTGCATTTATAAAAAAAGATGTTAAGATAAGAAATGATAATAGTACTGATATAAATAAGATTATTTTATTAATATTCTTCTTCATACTATCTCTCCTTTTTTTATTATATTTATATTTTGTACCATATTTTCTTAAATATAACATATAAACAAAAAGAGCTATAGAAATTTCTATAACTCTTTTTATATTATCATTCTTTTTATTTAGCTGTATATCCAGCTTTTAATAATATATCTACTGCACATTGACCTTTATTTTCATTTACTAATACTATAGGTCCTGTACATCCCATTCCACTTTCTGCATATATACCATTTTTCCATAGTACATTAACTGCATCATCTAGATCCATTACATCTATTCCTGATATTTGCTGAGTAACAACTTCTTTGTCTGGCATTTTTATATCTTCATCTTTAGACTTAGATTCTTTTTTTGTCAAAGCTAATAGTATTTCGTGTAGTTTTGCATTTTTAGCACTATCATACTCAATCTTAGCTATATTATCTACTTCACCTTTAGCTACATCATAAGCATATTTTAATGCATTAGAAACAACTGGAGATCCTGATGCTCTAGATAAAATTAGTATTCTTCTATGATAATCCTCACCTACTCCTGGACCATATCCATATCCATTAGCTTCATAATCTCCACCTGTAGTATACGAAGAAAATACCTTCATAAATATATTGCCTGATAATGTATCACATACCATAACATCTGGTGCACCTGCTAATAAGTCATTACCTCTCATTACACATCCACCATCTGCTCTTATTGAGTCTGCAAACTCTATATCAAATCCATTAGATTTTAAATCTTTTAAACACTTTTCAACTTGTCTTGCTCCATCTAAGTTAAGAATACCTACTTTTGGATTTTTTATTCCTATACTTTTTGCCGTAGCTATTCCACTTATAGCATTTCTAACCATTGCTTCTATTCTGTTCGTAGCACTAGTTCCTGTTGTAGTGGCAAGAATCATTTCTTTTCCTCTACCAGGCGTCACTACTCTTCCTACTGTAGATACACCTATTGGAAAATTATAGTGCATAGTAACTGCTGCGTCTATATATCCGCTATCTAATAATTCTTCCATTTTTTCGTGCATTTCTTTTTCACAATTTACTTCTACTACTTCTAACTCTGTATCTACCTTTGGACCTATCAATACTATATCAAATAAACTTGATTTAGCTAAATGAGCTCCTTTTACTAAGTTTTCTACACCATGCTCACTACCTAATGTAGTTAAACCTATTTTTATTTTCTTACCAAATTCACCACTTTGTATTGCATCTGCTATTTCTAGGAAGGTTTCAGCTATTATTTTTTTAGGCATATTATATCCTCCTATTCTTCTAACATATCTAATGCTAATTTTTTCAAAGACTGAGCTATTATTTGTTTAACTTCTTCCTTAGACACTCCACTAGTTTCTTCACTTATACCAGTATTTCTTTCTGCTACAAAAGAAACTCCATCAAATAGATTTGTCATTCTTCCTAAGAATAAACTTCCTTTTCCTACTATCATAGCTCTATTTTTATTTCCAGTTGTTAAATCATCTATTAAAAATCCTACATATGGTACTCCTGATGGTATATGACCTTGAGTAGGAGCCCAACCTGGCAATCCTTTTTCTTCAACAAAGTTTTTTAACTCTTTCTTTTCTAAATCTCCACGCTTAACAGCAAGTGCTCCTATCATTTTATAGTTAGCTTCAGGAACATCTCCTGCTCCTGCTGGTTTTGTTATATCTGGGTTTTGCATTTCAACTGAGAATACATCCACATCAGTTATTTTTAGATTTGCCTTATCAAGACCTGATGTAATTAAAGAAGTCATAACTGCCTGAGGAGAAGAACCTGTTCCTACATTATGCTTTCCTACTAAATCAGTTCTTATTATTGGATTTATACCATCATTTTCAGATACAAGTACTGCAAATCCACCAACAACATCCTCTAAAACTGGTAATCCTTTTTTAATATGGTCTTTTGCATTCATACCAAGTTTAGCACTAGCTCCACCTGCTACTACCATTACATTTTTAAATATTCCTGACTTAACAAGAGCTGATGCTTGTATAAGAGCATGAGTTGGAGCAGCACAGAATCCTCTAGTATCTGAACCTGTAGCATTAGTAAGTCCCACTATCTCAGCTATCGCTTTAGCAAAGTTACCCCCACCTCTTTGATTTATATCTCCGCAAGCCTCTTCAGAACATTCTATTACATAATCAACAGCAGTAGGATCTATTTTAGAACTTCTCACTAAATGAATACCTGATAACACACCAGATGCTTTAACTACTAAATTTTCAAACATAGTATGAGCATTTAAATTTACATCTACATCATGAGCTCTTTTTATGTACCCTACAAACTTTCCATTATTATATAAACCTTCTGCAATATGACTATTAACTAACTCTAAACCATCTTCTATATTATCACCCTTTAGCTTTACTAAAAAATGAGCAAGCTCTGGGTAGTTATTTTCTATTTTAGGCTTTACTTCATTTACAAACTCATCACTCAACTTAACTAAATCAAAAGCATCACAAATTTGCATTAACGCTATAAATTCATCTTGAGGCATAATTTCCCCAAGCTTACCACTTCTATTACCATCGACCTTTTCATTGCACCAAGGCATAGTAATATTTTTTAATTCCTCTGGTCTATTATTACCTATGTAAACTTGATTAGGCATATAATTAACTACATCTTCATAACTCCTAATATGATTACTAATTTCCTTTAAAAACTCAGAATCTGGATTAGTAGCTCTCTCAACATTGCAAGTACTACCATTTTGAACAATCATATCCGGAGTATGAATAAGAACATAACTAGCACCCTTTAAAACTGGATAAGACATAAAAACGCCCCCCTATAATTTTGATTTATATCAATTCTCAATAATTTACAAATAGATGGACCAAAAGTCCATCTATTCATCTTTTATATTTCCCCACCAACTTAGTTAAATATTAATTGGTTATAGCTTATGAGCGACTGTGGCAATTCTATAAGTTGAACCGACCCTTAAGCGACTGCGTCGGCGCTATGATCGAAGCGAATTTTGCAGCTTGCCTGCCGGAAGGAAAACTTATAGAATTGCCGCTGTCGCGGGCTATATTCAATAAAAAAACTTAACTAACCTTAAGCCATTGCTTTTGGTTTTAGTATTGATGTATCTGGGTTTTCAAATACTGTTTGATCTTCTACTTCTGTAGTTAAAGCAACTAAAGCTTTTTCTACTAACTTTCTTCTTAGAGCTTTTTCTTCTCTAGAATCTAAACTTGGATTTCCAAGTGGATGTGGTATTGCAATCGTTGGTACTATTCTATTAGCCCCAACTGTTAAAGATATTGGAACTACTGTACACATATGAACTACAGGCACTTCCATAACTCTTTCTATTTCTTTTACCATCGTTGCACCGCAACGAGTACAAGTACCTCACGTAGAAGTAAGTATAACAGCTTCTACACCTGCAGCTTTTAATCTAGTTCCTATTTCATTTGCATAAGCTTTCGCACTTGCAACTGCTGTTCCGTTTCCAACTGTTGCATAGTATAACTCATGTAGTTCACCAATTAATCCTTCTCTTACCATATCTCTCAATACATCTACTGGCAATACTCTATCTGCATCTAAGTTAGCGTATACTGGATCATATCCACCATGTGCAGTTTCATGAGTTTCTTCAGTTAAGTTTTCAAATCCTGCTAATGAGTATTCTCCAAACTTAGATGCAGAAGAAGATTCTATTCTATCTGGATTTCCTTTTGGTACTATACCACCAGATGTAACCATTGCTATTTTAGCCGTTGATAGATCTTTTACAGCTTTAGCAGGGTTTACTCTATCAAATACTGGCATTGGATATTCTGTTACAAATTCCTCTCCCTTTATCTTCTTAAGTAACATATCAACCGCTCTTTTTGATCCTCTTTCTTGATGGAAGAAGTTTACTCTTAGTCCTCTTTCCATATATCCTTCTTCAGCTGGTGATCCTATCTTTTCTCCATTAGCTAGTTTTTGAGCAAATTTAGCTATCTTTGGAAGTGCTTTTCTCATACCAGCTGCAGAATCAGATGTTTCCATTATATAAACATCTTTCTTGAACATATCTGCTCCTGGATTTTCTATATACATTCCAGTAAAGCATGGTATATTTAAGTTTTCCCCTACAACTTTAGTTATAGCCCCTGCTGCAACTCCGTATCTACCAGCATTGAATGCGGGACCTGCTATAAATAATTGTGGCTCAAATCCTTTTATCATTTCTAATACTTCTTGGCTTGCAGATTCTAAATTTTCATTGAAATATGTGTCTCCACATACTACAGTTCCAACTATCTCCATTTCTTCACCTAATAGTTTATCTAGTTGTAAACTTATTGGTGGTAAAGTCTCAGCCACATGTGGCTTAGTATCAGCTTTTTCTTCTCCTCCAATTCCAGCGAAGAACTGATTTATATAATGAACTACTCTTAGTTTCCCCATACTTTTTCACCCCTTTTGTTTAATTAAGCATTAAACTTACAGAATTGTTCTCTCATACTTGACATTTCTTCTACTATTTCATCAACTTCAAGTACCATTTCCATCATACTTATTTGTTCATCATAAACAGATTCATCAAATTCAGATTTCATTTCTTCCTCTACTACGTGATAAACTCTAAGACCTAACTCAACTCCAGCAAGTGGACCTGCAAATGTTGGGTCTCCTGCTGTTACTGTTTCTGCTGCAAGACCTGCAGCTTCGGCTTCAGATGCACCTAGTAAAACCACTAAGTTTTCAGCTCCATACTTTTCAGTAGCTTCTTTAACTCTTTTTTGGTTTTCTAAGTCCATAGCCCCTGCAGCCGTTCAGACAAAACATTCTGTTGAAGAGAATATTATCTCTGTTCCTTCTACTGTTTTTACACATTCTTCTATTGCTGGTCCTGGTATACCATCACGGTCACCGATTATAAGGACCTTTTTATTAGCAAGTATGCTCATAATTATCCCCCTTTTCATTTCTGTTATCTATTTCAAATTTTTATATATTATTAATACGTTGTTGTAGATAAAACTCCAAATCCTGTTTCATTTGTAGCACCTGTTATAACTTGTATTTCAGCTTCTATGCTTCCATCTTCTCTTAAGCTTCCAGCAAATCCTCCAGCTATTACATCTACAACTTCTATATGACCTATAACTTTATCCATTTTTGGAAGTACTATTAATTCATTAGCATTTCCACCTGTAACAACAGCATTCGCTCTAACATCAGCATCTGCAAGTGATTGAGATCCTCCATCACGTCCTGCATACTCATCAGTTACTATAACTGTTTTTATATCTTCCATTTCTATTTTTTTACAGTTCATTATAAGGTCTGTATCTGGATTTCCAAATCCTTCTTGTGAAATTATAACTGCGTCTAATCCTAAATACTTGCATAATTTAGCTGTCCAGTTAGAAGATCTTTCTTTATCTGCAAGGTATACGTTTTCATTAGTTATTATTACACCTACAAAGTTTATCTCTTTACCATGTTGCTCATATAAGTCTTCAACTATTGAATTGTTTATATGAACATAAGATGGGTTTTTATCACATGCAGAAACACAGTTACCACTAACTATAGCTCCGTCCATTAGTTCTGTTGGATAAAGTAATGTTGGTACTATTTGCTTTGCATCTACTCCATATACATATGTATCATGAAGTAATCCTTGCGTTTGTAACATATATACATATCCTACCTTAGGTAGTTCTGGATATTCTTTTATAGATTCTAACAATGGCTTAGTTTCATAAACCTTAACTTCATTAGGTTCTACATTTCTACCTGCTTCACCTAAGTAAGCAGCTGCTTTAAATCCTATCATTCTAACAGCTTTTTCATGGTCATGTTGCTTTAATCCATCTACTGGTTCTGCTATAACTACTACGTTATGTAAATTAGAGAATGGACAATAATCAGCTCCAGGACCAGACATATCTATTATACCTTCTTGGAAACCAACTATTTTTCCTGTTGTTACTACTGCACATCCAGATAAAGCATGTGTTTTTCCTGTACCTACAGTTTCAACTTTTGATACTATACCAGGGAATATTCCCCCTTTACCTTCAACCTTAACTCTTGGCTCTATTACATCTTTAACAGGTGTTATTCTTACACTTTCACCTGGATGAACTATATCTAAATCTATTGATTTAATGTGTTCATCTCCACCTATTTCCTTTAGCATCTCTTCTTTATTAACGTATAAAACACCATCTTTAACTTCAGTTACTTCCCCAAACTGAATGTCATTTATAAAGATTTTCCCTAACTCAAGACGCATACGTGCACCCCCTATTTTTTTATCAATATTAGCATTTTAGATTAAATCTATATATATTTGAGAATATCTCAAATTTATAGCACGTAAATATTAAACTTCTTATAAATATTTCTTTATCATTTCTTCTATATTAGTTTTTGTTGCATCATCCTTAGTAACTTCATCTATCTTAGATCCATCTTTATAGATAGCTATAGTTGGAAGACCTAACACTTTTTCCTTTATTGCTAATCTTCTAGCTTTTGTTGTATCTAATTTGCAAAACTTAAAACTATCAGCATATTGACTAGCTAATTCTTCTACTTCTGGAAGTAATGCCTTACATGGTTCACATCCTTCACTCCAGAAATCTACTACTACTATACCTTCATTCTTTAAAACTTCTTCCTCAAAAGTATTTTTATCTAATACTATCATCTATAAATCCCCCTTTACTTATATATTAATTTTATATATTTGCTTCTTCTAAGTGGCTTTCTATACTTTCTATATATTTTTCAGCATTTATTGTAGCTATTGCTCCATCACTAGTAGCTGTAACTACCTGTCTTAACATCTTTATTCTACAATCGCCTGCTGCAAATACTCCATCTACATTTGTTTTCATATTTTCATCTGTTTTTATATATCCTCTTTCATCCATATCTATCTTACCTTTAAATATCTCTGTTAAAGGATCCAATCCAACAAATACAAATACACCCATTGTTCCATCTTCTTCATCTGCTTCATATTCTGTGATTTCTCCTGTTATAGTATCTTCAAATACTACTTTTTCAAGTATTCCATCACCATGTAACTCTTTTATTCTTGTATTGAACATAAATTCCATATTTTCTGTTTCTTTAGCTTTTTCTTCTGTTACTTTCTCACATTTTAGTTTTTGACTTCTATGTACTATAGTAACTTTTCTAGCAAACTTAGTTAAAAACAACCCTTCTTCTATAGCACTATTTCCTCCTCCAACTGCAAACACTTCTAAATCTGTAAAGAAATCTCCATCGCAAGTTGCACAATATGATACTCCCTTACCTGTTAATTCTTTTTCTCCAGGTACACCTAATTTTCTTGGAGTTGCTCCTGTTGCTATTATTAAAGCTTTACCTTTATATTCACTTTTTTCGCCTTTTATTACTTTTATTTCACTATCTATATCTACATCAATTACTGTGTCTTTTACCATTTCTGCCCCAAAGCTTTTGCACTGTTCTACCATTCTTGCAATTAACTTTGGTCCAGAAGCATCTTCAACTGAACCTGGATAGTTTGCTACATCATGTGTTGTAACTATTTGTCCACCTGTTTTACCTTTTTCTATTATAAGAGTTTTAAGCTTAGCTCTTGCTCCATATAATCCTGCAGATAATCCTGCTGGACCTGAACCTATAATTATTAAATCATACAAGTTATCCATTGCTATGTACCTCCTGATTACTAATTTATTAACAATTTAATTTTTATTACCAGTTTTAAAATGTGTACATTTATTTATATGATTGTATATTAAATTCTTGCTATTGTATTACTAAGAATATCAAAATCTATTACTTGAAAGTCATCTAGAATTTTTGGAGTCCATTTTGGCGTTTTTTTATTGGTTTGAAATTTTGACGCTGTATTTATAGCTTCTTCGATTAGAGATAAAGAATTTATGTCTAATGTTTTACCTTCTTTTATGATAATACTTCTGTATGGAGTTTCATTTGGTTTTACACTTCCATAAAGAGGATGAGATAATAGCTCGTATCCATTATGTATTAAGTTTCTACAATCTTTTAATATTTCTATATACGAGCTTTCTTTAAATATTACTTTTTTATTATTTATTTCTTTTACTACTAGAGGGTTATTCGTAACTATTATCATCTATAAGTATCACCCACTTTCAACTTTACTTTTGTAATTATACTTTTCTCATACATAAAAATAGAGAAGACAGTATCCATTTGCCTTCTCTGTTAATTTTATTTTCAGAGGTCCGTCTAGATGTAATATTTTTACCTGAGAATTTCATCTAATTGCTGGACTTGCAACTTAGACTTGTCCCTTCGGTCACTTCTTATAGAAGTCGTCTCTTACATCCTTCATCCGGTTATTTATTTGTTAAATATTTCTATAAACCTTATCTATACTTTATACCTTAAGTATATAAACTTTCTATTTATCTTTCAACTATTTTTTATAAAAATTTATTTATTTTATAATTTTTTATCGTCAACACTATTTAACCATTTATCTATTGTATTTATTACATTTTTTACGCATCCATCTTCAAAAGGAGAATTTAAATTTCCTATATTCACTATTTCTAAGAATGATTTTGTTCCACCAACTTTACAAATTTTTAAGTAGTCTTCCCATCCGTCTTCTTTGTTTTCTCTAGTCTTTTTCCAGAATTGTAATGCACATATCTGAGCTAGTGTATAATCTATATAATAAAATGGATTTTTAAATATATGACCTTGTTTAAACCACCATGTTCCTTTTTCTAAAAACTCACACCCTTCATAATTTTTATGAGGTAAATACTGTTTTTCTAAATTTCTCCAAGCTTCTTTCCTTTCCTCTTTGCTCATATTAGGATTTTCGTACATAATATGTTGGAATTCATCCACTACTATTCCATAAGGAATAAATTTAATAGCTGAACCTAAATGTGTGTACTTATACTTTTCAGTATCTTCTTTAAAGAATAAATCCATCCATGGCCAAGTTATAAATTCCATACTCATAGAATGTATTTCACAGCTTTCATATGTAGGGAAATTTATTTCTGGCATATCTATCCAAGTTGACATATATACTTGGAATGCATGACCGGCTTCATGAGTTAATACATCTATATCATCTGCTGTTTGGTTAAAATTAGAAAAAATAAATGGCGCTTTATAGTCTGGTATATATGTACAATACCCCCCTGCTGCCTTTCCTTTTTTAGTAACTAAATCCATAAGTTCATTTTCTAACATAAAATCAAAGAACTCTTTAGTCTCCTCTGATAATTCTGAGTACATTTTTTTACCATTTTCCATAATATATTCTGGATTTCCTTTTGGTGTTGCATTTCCACTTGAGAATTCAAAGTTTTCATCTACATATGTAAATTCTTCTATTCCTAACCTTTTAGCTTGCCTATCATAAAGTTTGTTTGCTACAGGTACTATATATTCTAAAACTTGTTTTCTAAAGTTTTTTACCATTTCTGCATTATAATCAGTTCTTTTCATTCTGATGTATCCTAGTTCAACAAAATTATCAAAACCAAGTTTCTTAGCAATTTCAACTCTAACCTTAACTAATTTATCAAACACTTCATCAAATTTTGCTTCATTCTCTTCAAAATATCCATAATAAGCTTTTGAAGCTTTTATCCTCATTTCTCTATCTTTTGAAAGCATATATTTTCCTAATCCAGATAAATTTCTTTCTTCACCTTCAAAATTTATCTTTGCAGATGCTAATAATTTAGTATACTCTGAGCATAATTTATTTTCTTCTTGTAAATCTTTTATTATTTCTGATGAAAATGCTTTTAATGAATACTCTATAATACTTATAAATTGTTGTCCATAATCTTTTATTATATTTTCTTTGAACTTAGAGTTTATTAATACTTCATAAAATAATGAATTTAACTCCTCATATAATGGTGAGTACTCATCCCAATGTTGTTTTTCTTTTTCATAAAATTCATCTTCTGTATTTATACTGTGTCTAATTGAACATATCGTAGACATTGATTCTATATTATTTCTTATGCTATTTAATTCATCTATGTATCCTTTTTGCTCTGTGTATGTATTTGCTAGTTTAATTTTATTTACTAAACTTAATATTTGCTCTTTATTATATTCATAACTAGGTCTAGTATATTTAAATTCTGAAAACTTCATATTTCACCACTCCTTATAAATTATAGTAATATAGAAAATAAACTTTAAATAGTTATTATGTTAATTTTTTCTATTTTGTATATCTTATATATTATACTAAATACTATCTTTTTTATAATAGTATTTATAAATAATATAAACATTGATATAATTAAATTTAAGTATTTTAATATTATTAGGGAGGGCAAGTATGTATAAATTAATCGCTTTAGATATCGATGGAACTTTATTAAATAGTGAAAAGAAAATAACAGAGGATGTTTACAACTCTATACAAAAAGCTAAACAACAAGGAGCAAAAGTTGTACTATCAACAGGAAGGCCATTACCAGGAGTTACACCATTACTAAATGAGTTAAACCTTACTGATGAAGGAGATTATGTAATCTGCTTTAATGGAGCAGTTGTTCAAGAAGTAAAAACTAAAAATGTAATATCAAATATAGAAATGTGTCATGAGGATTTCAAAACAATATATGAATTATCAAAACAGTTAAATACTCACGTTCATATAAATACACCAACAAACTTAATAATACCAGAAGAAACACCTCACAAATATACAGTACATGAGTCAAATCTTAACGGTATACAAATAGTACCTATGAACGAAAATGACATAAACGACGACATAACATTCTGTAAAATAATGATTATAGATGACCCTGAAAAATTAGAAGAAGTAATAAACAATATACCTAATGAATTATATGAAAAATACACAATCGTTAGATCTGCACCATTCTTCTTAGAGTTTTTGAATAAATCAGCAAACAAAGGAACTGCACTTACTGCATTATGTGAGACTATAAACATACCAATAGAAAAATCAATCGCAGTTGGAGATGAAGAAAACGACCAACATATGATAAAACTAGCAGGACTAGGAGTAGCAATGGGTAACGCGCGAGATAGCATAAAAGAAATAGCAGACTATATAACTAAAACAAATAACGAACACGGAGTTGCTCACGTTATAGATAAATTTATATTAGAAAATATCGGATAATCTATTTATCGTCTACCACGCACTAGGTAGAATAAGATATCTATTGTCATTTAAATTATATATAGTTGATGAGCGAAAATGGTTAATTATATAAATTGTACCGACATTGCTTTAGCCTGGAGGAAAACTTATATAATTAACCATTGAGCGGACTATCTATATTAAATGTCAATAGATACTTATTTATCTTATTATTTTTCTTGCGAGAGTCGCTGTCCAAATACCAACCATAGTTACCCCTAAAAACATTTCTATCCCTGACAACATAGTACTAATTTCCCCAACAGGAGTTATATCTCCATACCCAACAGTTGTAAAAGTTGCAATGCTAAAATATAAAGACTTAAAAAAATCTCTATACATATCAGGCTGATATACAATTCCTTCTGAAAATAAATCAGTATAATTAATTAAACTACCATCTGCTATAAGCCCCGTAAACATATATATTATTGCAAATATCAATATAATTTCTACAGATGTAACAAGTGCATAAGTAGGCCTTTCGCCATAACCACACAACATCCAAAATATCCAAGATTTCACTCTATCAATTCCAGAAAGAGACTTACACTCTGCCTTTTTAGATAAATAATAATACTCTCCTGCGTAATCTGACAAATTGTTTTTTTCAAATTTAACAGCTATTTCTCTATATACTTTAGAGGCATTTTCATATGATTTTTTATAACTTTGATTTACTATTATTTGATCAAAAAAAGTATACTCATCAAATCTAGTGTTATACTCATCTTCAAATATTATTTTATCGGCATTTGAATTTACTATCTTAAACATTCTACAATCACAATCTATAATTTTTAAATTTATAATTGAAGTATTAGCAATTATAGTTTCTTTTAAGATTGTTTCTGAAATTTTTACATATTCAAAGATTGTATTTTTAAATACACTTTTTCTTATATTGCAGTTTTTAAAACTAGTTTTTTTTAATAATGAGCCTTCATTAAAAATTGCAATCTCATTCTCTTTAAAAAATGTACATCCCTCAAATATTATATTTTCAAAAACACACTTAGAAAATTTTGTTCCAAAAAAAGTACAGTTTTTAAATTTAATATTATTAAATCTACAGTTGATAAAATCATTAAACTCTACCTTGGCCCCATTTATAATTTTAAGCTTATCCTCTTTAAGATTTGTATTTTTTATAGTTTTACATCCAATCAAAGTATATTGATGTATTGTGTTACTTTCAATACTGTATATATCATCTAATAATGATGTACTTTTCCCTTGTATATATTTTTCTTTACTTAGATGCTTTTTTAAATGTTCATCAACTCTATTTTCTAGTTCTAAACTAACATTTCTTTTCATTTTGTTTATATTATAAATTTGCATTCATATCACCCTAATTAAGTTTTATATTTATAATACTTTATTCCATACTATAATTCCTTTATTTATAGAATACTTGGGTATTTTTTTAATATACATATATAAAGATTAATAAATTTTATATTTGGAGGTACTTATGAAAAATAATTTATTAGAATTGAAAGAAAGTTTACCTAAACAATGCTGTTCTTTTTGTACTCATCTATCTTTAGATGGTCCTAATGATGATTATAAATATAATATAAAGTGTATAATTTTTAATTCAATACCAAAGATACAGGGTCAATGTGAATATTTTGAACCTGAGCATACCGATTTAAATACTCTTGATTTAGATGATATGTATATTTGCTTTTTAGATACTTGCTTAAGAGTTAGCTACGAAGACTATTTGAAATCAATTCATTGGAAACTTTTTAAAGAAACCGCTCTAGATCATTTTAAAAATAGTTGTTCAATATGCAGTAGTAACGAAAATCTAAATGTTTATCATATTAATCCTGCTTTAGGAAGAGAATCATTTGAAGATGTTTGTGTTTTATGTTCAAATTGTGCCTCTAAGTTTTGGTAGAATAAAAATATAATATTTCCACATAATAAAATAGAAACTTAATAAAATTGTGGAGGTACATATATGGCAAATAGTAACTTAAATTGTAGCGCATCTAACTGTGCTCACAATAATGGTGGAAGTTGTTATGCAGGTGGAATAAATGTAGCTGGAGCTAGTGCTACTTCTACATCAAATACGTTCTGTTCATCTTTCACAGACAAGGCTAGTTCTGGATTTACAAACTGTGGTGGTAATTGTACTTGTACAAAAACTAGTAATATAAGTTGCCAAGCTGGAAATTGTAAATACAACAACTTTGGTTCTTGTAAGGCTAGTAATGTTCAAATAAATGCTCAAAATGCTAGTTGCGAAACTTTTGTTTGTGAATAATAAAAAGTAGCTCTTTTAAGAGCTACTTTTTATTATATTAATAAGAATTTATGCTTTTGCTAACGTTGTTTCTATATATTCTCTTGCTTCTTCTTCTCCTGTTAATACCCTTAAAGTTCCTAATGATAAAGATTCTAATTCATTTTCTCCTGGCATTATAATAACATCAGATATAAACTCTACTCTTTTTTTAATATTTGAGGTTATCATACTTGAATAAGCTATACCACCTGTTAATATTATAGCATCTACTTTTCCTTCTACTACAGTTGATAATTCTCCTATTCCTTTTGATATTTGATAGGTCATTGCATTATGAATAAGCTTTGCTTTTTCATTCCCTTCAGTTACCATTTTTTCAACTTCTCTAACATCCACTGTATTTAAGTATGAAACTATACCACCTTTTCCTCTTATCATTTTTAACATTTCTCTATGAGTATAATCTCCACTAAAACATCTATCTATTAATTTTTTACATTGTACTCTACCTGCTCTTTCTGGTGAAAATGGACCTTCATCATCAGATACTATATCCACCATCTTTCCATTTTCATGGACACTTATACTTATACCTCCTCCTAAATGAGCCACTATTAGGTTTAATTCATCATATTTTCTATTACTTTCTTTGGCATACCTTATAGCCATTGCTCTAGAATTAAGTACATGACTAAGACTACTTCTATCCATTCCTTCTATTCCAGATGGTCTAGCTATATCAGATAATTCATCTACGGATACCGAGTCATATATATATGCATTAATACCTAATGGTTTTGCTATTTCATAAGATATTATTGCACCTAAATTTGAAGCATGCTCAAGTACCGGTCTATTTATTAATCTATCTAGCATCTCATTATTTACTAAATATGCACCTGATTTTACTGGTGGAAGTAGACCACCTCTTCCAACAACAGCACTCAAAGTACTTATATCTATATTATTTTCTCTTAATACTTTTAATACTTCTTCTTTCCTCATATCAAACTGATCTTGTATCCTATCATACTTATCAATTTCACTTACAGGATGGTCTATCCCCTTAACTAATATTTGTTTTTCATTATCATAAACTGCTATTTTAGTAGAAGTCGAACCTGGATTTATAGCTAGTATTCTATATTTCATAATTATCCCCTTTTCTAATTATAATATATTACTAAAATGAAGCTATTATAAGTGTAAAACACCCATAATAGCTTCTATATGTTCTTAAGCTAAAGCTACTGCTTCTTCAGATACTAAACCTATACCTTCTTTAAAAGCTTTTAAGTTTATATCAACAAACTTTTCTTTAACATTATCTCTTATTATTTGTTCCCAGTTTATGTCTTCAAGTTCCATAGCTTTTACTAAAGTTCCTAATAATATTATGTTCATAACCTTTGAATTACCTAATTCTTCAGCTTTTTTAGCAGCATCAAGTACTCTAGCATTTAATCTATTTAATTCTTTTTCTATTTCCTCTTCAAAATATTCTGCTTTACCATTTAATACTGGCATCGGATCTATTCTATAGTTATTTACTACTATTTTCCCTCCAGGTTTTAAATACTTTAACCATCTTAATGCTTCCATTTTTTCAAATGAAACAAGTATATCTGCACCACCTATTTCTATAACCGGTGAATACACCTTTTCTCCATATCTAACTTGAGATGATACTGAGCCTCCCCTTTGGCTCATCCCATGTATTTCACTCATTTTAACATCATATCCAGCTTCCATAAGTCCTGTAGTTAAAAGCTTACTTGCAAGTATTGTTCCTTGCCCCCCTACACCAACCAAAAGAATACTCTTTGTCATACTACATTACCTCCTTAGATACAGAATTATTAGTTATAGCTTGTTTTGGACATACTTGTGAACATACATTACACCCTACACATTGATTTTTATCTATACTTGCTAATTTTTTATTCTTATCAAATGATATTGCTGGACATCCAGCTTTAACACACAACTTACACCCTATACAAGCATCATGGTTAACTTCACTAGTAGTTGTAAATGGATTATTAAATTCTTCTATATCTTGCTTAGAAAACTTCTTAAGTACACATGGATATCTAGTTATAATTACTGAAGGTTCATTTAACTCAAATGCCCAATTAAGCGTTTCTTTTACTATTTGTAAGTTGTTAGGATCTATTGTTCTTACGTTTTTAACGCCACAAGCTTTCACTAATGTTTCTATATCTACTTCATTTGTAGGATCTCCTTGTAATGTATATCCAGACCCTGGATTTTCTTGATGTCCTGTCATACCAGTTATTCTATTATCTAGTATTACTGATATTGAATTACCGTTATTATAAACTACATCTAATAATGAGTTTACTCCTGTGTGGAAGAATGTAGAATCTCCTAATACCCCTACTACTCTCATTTTATTATTTTCTTTCATATTAAATACTTGTTGCGCACCATGACCTGCACTTAAACTTGCACCCATACATATAACTGCATCCATTGCATTGTATGGTTCTGTAAATCCAAGAGTATAACAACCTATATCTCCAGTTATCATTACATTCTTTTTCTTTCCTAATTCATAGAAGAAACCTCTATGAGGACATCCTGCACATAATCCTGGTGGTCTTGGTACTACTAATTCTTCATTAAATTCTATAGTATCATTCATTTTCCCAAATATACTTTCTCTAATAACATCTGGTGTCATTTCTCCATATGGAGGTAATGTATCTTTACCATGACACTCTATTCCATTAGCCTTCATTTGCTCTTCTATGAATGGATCGTTTTCTTCTATAATATATATTTTATCTACTTTAGATGCAAACTCCTTTATCTTTTCCATAGGTAGTGGATTTGTAAACCCAAGTTTCATATATGATGCATTATCACCAAATACTTCTTTGGCAAATGTATGACACATTCCAGATGATACTATACCTATTTTAGTGTCATTTAATTCGTAATAATTTAATTCTGTAGTATTTGAGAAATCATAAAGTTGTTTCATTCTCTCTTCTACAGCTCCTCTTCTTACTCTTGCATGAGCTGGAACTGTAAGATTTTTCTTAACATCTTTTACATATTCTTTTATTCCTACCTCTACCCTATCATCACACTCCACTATCCCTTTTGAGTGGCATAATCTAGTTGTTACTCTATATAATACAGGTGTATCATATTTTTCACTTACTTCAAATGCTGTTTTAAACATATCCTTAGCTTCTTGACTAGTTGATGGTTCAAATAATGCTATTTTTGCAAATTTAGCATAATTTCTATTGTCTTGTTCATTTTGAGAAGAATGCATTCCTGGCTCATCTGCAGTTATAAGTACCATACCACCATTTACACCAGTATATGCAAATGTGAAAAGTGGATCTGCTGCTACATTTACCCCTACATGCTTCATTGATGCCATTGTTCTAGCTCCAGCTAAAGATCCCCCTATTGCTGCTTCTAATGCAACCTTTTCATTAGGTGCCCATTCTGCTACTATATCCCCTTTATATGTAGCTACATTTTCTAATATCTCTGTACTAGGTGTCCCCGGATATGCAGATGCATATTTTACACCAGCTTCATATGCTCCTCGAGCAATAGCCTCATTACCAGTCATTAATTTTTTCATATTAAAGCCCCCTCTTTAATAAAACGTTTTCTCATTTTGTGCAATAAATTGTATTTATATGACAAATACAATTTATTGCACAACAAGTGTTATAATTAAATCTCTTACTTTACTGTTTCTACTTGCTGATTTTTTATATAATCCATAGCATTTTTTATTATGCTAGGTGCTGCCTTACATTTACTTTCTTCTACTGCACATACTGCAAATCTTAGACCTTTCTTTAATGGAACTATATAAACATTATCTTTTGTTAATTCTTCACTTATTGCCTTAGGATTTTCACAAGGTATACTTACAAAGAATCCATCTCTATATGGGAGTATATCTAATCCACATTTTTGAGCTTCTTGTACAAATGCATCTGCTCTCTTTGCTAACATTTGTATGTATTTATTTTTTTCTTCATTATATGCTTTAAACTTTTCTGGATCATTTACTATATTAGTAAGAACTGCCATAGGTCCTCTGTTACAATTTGACCATGTTGCTCTACATGAGTGTACCGCCGAATAATAAAATTGTTCTGCTACATCCTCACTTGAAGATATACCTATAGCAGCTCCCATTCTCATACCATAAGCTGTAAATCCTTTAGACATACTAAATCCTACTATTACTAATATATTTTCAGGTAAATTTGAAAACTTTTTGAAGAATTTTCTACTACCCTCATCATCTCTTGCAAAATCTATATAAGCAACATCTACAAATAATATTACTTTCTTATCAGGATTTTGTGCTACTTCCTTTGATAAGTTTAGTATTCTATCCCAATCATCATCTCCTACACTATATCCTGTTGGATTATGTGCTGGTGTATTTAGAATCGTAAATATTCTTTCTTGAGTACTTGCTAAATGCAAAAACCTATCTTTAAATGATGTAAAATTAAAATCCCCTTTTTCATCAAATAATTCATATGTAGTTACTTTTCTTCTAGTTTCTTCAGATATACTTACATAAGGACTCCAAAACCAGTCAGAAGTAAGTATAGTATCTCCTTCATTTGTATAATTATAAACTGCTAACTTTATTGATCCACTGCCACCAGGAGATGCTACTGCTCTTATATGAGCATCTGGTTCAAATCCTTTAAAACATACTTTTTTTACTGCTTCTAAATAATCTGGTTGACCTGCTATCGCTGCATACGCGGCGATTTCTTCATTTGGTAAAGATTTATATTCATTAAATACAGTATCAAATGTTATTAATTTCCCTTCATCGTCCATTAAAGCGCCTATTGTAGCGTTTATTACATTTTCTTTGCCAAAACTTTTTATAGCCTTTTGAGCTCTTTCCGATATATTGAATATCGGATCACTTTCTCTTGGCCATAAAGCATGTTGTGCTACCATTGTTTCTCCCATAATTTCACTCCTACTTATATTTTATGATTTATATATAAAGCAACTTCTATGCCAATACATACTTTATTAATAAATTTTTATTTAATTAGGCCTAAATAGCAAAATAAATAAAATAGTTAATAATTAAGCCTCAAACTCTATCTTTTTTCTAAAAATATATTATTATTATCTAATATTATGTTTTATTTATTGTTTAATAAGTTTACAGTTGTTAACTTGTGTTAACACTTTAAATTTACTTTTCTTTATTATTTTTTTTCCACAACGCAGTTCTACTGATCCCTAGTATTTGTGCTATTTTTGTTTTGCTTAGACCTTGTTCTAATAACATATCAATTATTTTGTCTTCCACATATTTATTAACTAGTTTAATATCAATCTTATACTCCTTTTGATTTTCATAATTATCTAGTTTCTTTTTTAATATGTTTTTATCTGATACATCTAGTGTAGAATCTATGATATTATCTATTTTTATTTTTTCTGTAATAACATATTTCTGAGCAACATTTCTAAGTTCCCTAATATTACCTGGCCAATTGTACTTTATTAGCTGATGTTGTTCATGTTCCGATAGTTTATATGTATTTATTTTATCTTCATATGTCGCCTCAGTAATTTGATTTACAAAGTGATTAAATAATAGTACTATGTCTTCTTTCCTATCTCTAAGTGGTGGTATATCAATTTCTAGACTACTTAACCTATAAAATAAATCATCTCTAAATGTATGTTCACTTATTTTTTTTCTAAGTGATTCATTTGTTGCAGCTATTATTCTTATATCTAAAGGTATTATATGATTTGAGCCTATTCTCATTATTTCTCTTTCTTCAATAACTCTAAGTAATTTTATTTGAAAATTTAGAGGTAAGCTATTTATCTCATCTAAAAATACAGTCCCTCCATGAGCTAATTCAAATAATCCAGGTTTTCCACCCTTTTTAGCTCCTGTGAAAGCCCCCTCCTCATAACCAAACAGTTCACTTTCTAATAAGTTTTCAGAAATAGTAGCACAATTTATAGCAACAAATGGCTTGTCTTTTCTTTTACTTACATTGTGCATACTTTGAGCTACCATTTCTTTTCCTGATCCACTTTCACCATATAACAGCGTAGTGTAATCCGTTTTTCCAATTTTTTCAGCTTCCTCTATCAATTCTTTGGTACGCAAATCCTTATATATAAAATCTTCAAATGTATATTTTGCATTTAGACCCTTTTTATTTAAATCTAGTCTTATTTGTCTTTCTAAGTTTTGAAGTTTTGTTATATCTTGAATTATGCCTAATATCCCATATACCTCTTCATCTAGTTTTATGATTTTTGACCTTGTGTTTACAGTTAAGTTGTTTATATTCCTAATTTTTCTTTTAGTTTCTTCTTTTTTATTTAAGCTATCTATAAGCCAACTCATTGAAGGAAATACTTCTAGCAAATGTCTATTAATGACATCCTTTTTTTCTTTTTTAAGCATTTTTTCAATACTTTCATTGTATACTATAATTTTACCTTTGCTGTCTATAGATATTACGCCATCTTTTACTCCATCTAATACATTCTTAAATATTTCATTATTCAGTTTTTCTTCATCAACGGTATTTATTAATTTTTTAGCATAATCTATTGATTCTTTTATAGATTCATGACTTGCATTTATGAATACACTCTCCATCCCATATTGCCTTGCAAAAGAACATGCTATTCCACTTCCTACTATTACTACATCATCCTTTTGATCTAAATACTTTATTACCCTATTTCTTATTTCATATTTAGATTTAAACCATTCCTCTTTTAAATTTATATTAATTAAACCTCTCCACTGTTTATAGTCAAAATGAACTTCATCGTATCCAAGTACTAGAACTACTTTTTTTGAGTAGGTATTAGCTATTCTTAATGCTTTTAATAAGTCTAATATTTTCATATTTAAAGGTATTATTGGTACATTTACAGTGTCTAGTATTAATTGATACCCTCCACCTCTACCTATTATTACTTTTGCACCTTTATCTACAAGTATTTTTCCTTGATTTTCAAGAATATCCACATTAATAAGATCTATGATTATATCTCCGTTTGCTATATCTAAAGGATATAATTCTTCTATATTTTTAATTAACTCTATGTCAGAAGCTATAATACCTATAATTTTTTTCAAATTAAATCTCTCCCCATTATGATAAAATCCCTTATCTATGCCTAAATTATAGCATAATTTTCTAAATTTTCAAATTAGCATCCTTTCAATTACCTATATAATTATTAAAGACCATATAAAATTATGTTCTATATGGTCTTTAATAATTTATTAAACTATGCAATTTTCTATTTGAATTATATAATCTTGGCACTTTTCACATACTATTATACTTATTATATAGCTATCATCTACTTTCCCTACTCTTGATAACTTGTTAAATGATAATCCTTCATATCCTTGTTCTATATCACTTATTACATACTTTCCATTTTTAGTGAATATATAAAAATGATATTCTAAAAATCCGAAGAATTTTTGCTTTTCCTTTACACCTGATAAACACTCTGGACATGCTTCTTGATAATATTCTATATCAAAATCAACTTCTTCTGCTTTATTTAGAATATCAAGCACTTGTGAAATACTAATTCCATCAACTGGCTTTTCATCATCATTTATTAAATCACTACAATTTTTATCACTTAATATATATTCTTTATCTTCATAATTAAATTTGTATGCACTCATACTACACCTCTTTTGCTATTATTCTATCTCTGATTTAAATGGTACTTCTTCTCTTAACGCTTTTATATATTCTTCTTGTGTTATATAGCCCAACTCTTTCATCTTAAATAATATAGTTTCTTGCCTTTTTTTTGCTTGGCTATGTTCTTTGTATTTAGCTGGATTATTGGTTATTCCAACAAGCATAGCAGACTCTGCTAATGATAAGTCACTAACATCTTTTCCAAAATACACTTTTGCTCCTTTTTTAACTCCATATGCTGACTTTCCTAAATATATATTATTTAAATATGTTACTAGTATTTCATCTTTAGTCATTGTCTTATTCATTTGTATTGCATTGTAGATATCTTTGATTTTTCTTTTCATTGTTTTTTCATCTGTAGTTAATAGATTTTTAGAAATTTGCATTTCTATAGTACTACCTCCTTGGGTAGTTTCTGATGTTAAATTATGAACAAAAGATCTTAATAGAGATATAGCATCCACTCCATCATGTTTATAAAAACGCTCATCCTCTATTGATACAACTGCATCCTTAAGATACTTAGGTATCTCTTCACTAGTAGCAACCTCACTACTAATATAGTTTTGTTCTAGTATTGTGTTGTTCACAAATGTTGAATCATTTACTGCAGCAAATACAAATATACTTCCTACTGACGCTAGCACTACAAAACAAGCTAATGTTGCTATTAATAAGCTTTTAACAACCTTCTTCTTATATTTTTTCTTTTTCTTATTCTTTATAGACCTTTTAGAACTACTGCTTTTTATAGTTGATTTATATGTTTCTCTATTATAATATTCTTCTCTACTCAAATATTCTCTTTTGTTTTTATCTACATTGTTATTGGAGTTTATACTTCTATTTATGCCATTACTTGAGCTAACTTTTCTTCGTCTTATTTTATTGTCATCATCAAAACTCATAATTACCTCCTTGTTGTATAAACTTAATTATACCTTGTAATTTTCAATAAATCAAAGAAGAATTTGTAATTTCTTATATACTATTACATATAGTTTAAGTAAAAATTAAAAAAAATTTCTATTTTTTTATTTATTTTTTGTTATATTATTATATTTTTTGGATATTATATATTTTGTACTATAATTAAAGGAGGTAATGATATGTCTTACATAATAAATGATGCTTGTATAAGCTGTGGTGCTTGTGAACCAGAATGTCCAGTTAACTGTATTTCTGCTGGTGATGATAAGTATGTTATAGACGAAAGTAAATGTATAGAGTGCGGAACATGTAATAGTGTTTGCCCTGTAGATGCACCACAACCTGAATAATAAATACATATAAAAAAAGAAAAGCAATGCTTTTCTTTTTTTATTATTTCATATTAATAGTTTTAACTACATTTTCATTTTCTATGTCTTCTATATTTTTAAAAACTACTTTTATTTTATCTTCTGTGTTATATAAAGTTATTCCCATCTTAACTATTGCTTGTTCTTGCGGCTTCAAATTCCCTATAAATCCATTAATACTATTATTTGCTGTACTGACAAAATATTTGGTTGGTTTTTTACCTTGATATGGATATACATCTAAATTCGATAACTCTATGTCTTCTGTTCCTTCATTTATCACCTTCATTGTAATTATTGCTGATGCATTATATTTTTCACCAACATTTATTGGTTCTTTATTTACTTTAACATCTACTACTTTTATATTTATACTTCTTTCGTTTATATTGTTTATCCATATATCATTTCCAAATTCTTTTGTAGACTCCATACTAGTTATTGGTTTATAGGTACAAAGTGTAATAAATATAGCCACTATAACAATTTTAATTTTATTTTGCATAACTAACTCCTCTGTAACATATTTAATCTTAGTTTGTTCAAAGGAAAATATTTCATACATATAATTTTATTTTTTAATCTTTTTTATAAATAAAAAAAATATTTTTGTCTTTTTGTTGATTTTTGTGTCGAAATTTGTTATTATTAATTCAAGGTTATTCCCCTAATAACCGATTATTTTACTCCCCAAATAAAATATATTCCCTAATAAACCCCTTTTTATAATATATTTTACCCCTTTTTATAGCCTTACTTGATCGGAAAAAAGTAAGGCTATTTTTTTTCGTACTTTTTAATTATAGATCTAACCTCTCTATATCCCTTAGCTTTGGTTTCTAAATATGGTATTATTTTACCATTATCAATAATATTCCATACTCCGTTATCTTTATACAAAATTATTTGAGCGCTATCACTTTGAGATTTTTTAATCCAAATTAAAGTATCTGAATCCTCATTTTCAAAGTGCCAATCTAGGTTAGTACTTATAGATGATATATCATTCATTATTTCAAGAACATTATCATAACGCTCTTCAGGATTGACATTTATACATTTTTCTATAACATTTATCATTGACTTAGGAATATGAGGTAAATATTTTTTTCTTACAGGAAATCTACCTCTTGCACAAGCAATTTTCATACTATTAAGATCTTTATATCTTTTAGCTTGCTTGTTATATTCTTCATTGCCATTACACATTCTGTATAATGTAGTTCCTATTTGGTAAATATCTATTTTCTTACTTATTATTGAATTTGTGCATTGCTCTGGTGCAATATGCTTATAATATACATTTTTTAATCTAGCATTTCCATAACAATTTAAATATAAAGCCGAACCAAAATCTGTTAGAATTGCATTATCATTTTCATCAATCAATATATTGTTGGGCTTTATATCGCAATGTATAACACCTCTGTTATGAATGTACTCTATTGCAGATAAAAAATCTAGTGCATATTTTATTATTTCTCTTATCGTTAAGTTCTTATTTTTTATTAGATGATGCAAAGATCCTCTTTTGAAATATGGCATTGTTATATAAATATATTCTTCATCATAAGATGCAGTATTTATAGGTATAATATTTGGATGCTTCAAATTATATACTTTTTTAGATTCATCAAAACATTTATCTATATCTTTAAAGTTTTTTTTATCTATTTGCTTTAAAATAAATTTAGAACCTAACTGCCTATCTTCTACAAGATATAAAGCTGAATTTACACCTTCTGAATGAATTTTTTCTAATATTTCAAAATTAAAATTACTACTTATTTGCATATTTTCACCCCACAACTTGATAATGATTCCTCTAGCAAACCTTCAATTTTTAATATATCTATAATACCATTATCTAAATATTCATTGGTTGTAATATGTGCAAAACTTACTGAGTATAAGTTTACAATGGTTATAATTAATTTTCGTATATAATTTAGTCTTTCCCCTATCTCTAAGGCTAGAGGTATAACTATTTTATTTTCTTCTATGTTCTTTTTTATGTCATTTTCCATTTTATATATAGTAAATTCAATTTCTTTTAAATATATATTAATAGATATAAAAATCATAATATCAACCCCTATTTTCGTTGTCTTTATATACTATGAAATAACTTTTACTTTAAACACAAAAAAAGCGCATATTTACGCTTTTTATATATCATTCTTTAATATTAAAAATAGTTTTGCAGTTGCTAATGTATCACTATCTGCTCTATGAGCATTTTTATTTTCTATATTATAGTATTCGCATGCTGTTTCTAGCTTCTTATTTTTACCTTTATAGTTTTTATTTTGTTTTAATAGCTCTAACGTACATATATGATTATCAATTGATGGTAGATTCATTTTTTCTAAATAATAATTTAAAAATTTTAAATCAAATTTTGCATTATGTGCTATCATAGTTCTATTTCCTAAATACTTCCTAAATCTAGGAAGTACTGCTTCTATATTTTCTTCATCTTTTACCATTTCATCACTTATATTTGTTATCTCTGTTATAAAATATGGTATATGTGATTTAGGCTTGATTAATCTAGAATAATTTTTCACTATTTGATCGTCTCTAATTTCTGTTATTCCTATTTCTATTATTTCACAACCTTTATATGGATCTAGTCCTGTAGTCTCTAAATCCACTACTATATATTCTTCCATATTACGTCTCCTTATTTTCAAGTAAGTATAGGGTCTTTACTACGCCAAAGTACCTACTATATATTATCATATAGTAGGTACTTATTATATACTAAATTATTTTATATACGGCATAGGGTTAGTATGATTACCATTTATTCTTACCTCAAAATGTAGATGAGGACCTGTTGACATTCCTGTTGAACCTATTTGAGTTACAGCTTGTCCCTTTTGAACTCTATCTCCATTAGATACTAGTAGCTGACTATTATGAGCATATAATGTTACCTTTCCATCATCATGCTGTATCATTAAAGTTTTACCATATCCACCTTTATTTCCTGAAAATATAACTTTTCCATTATCAATCGCAACTGCAGGCGTTCCTGTAGGAGCTGCTATATCTACGCCTGTATGCATTTTAGGTCTATTTAATACTGGATGATTTCTATATCCATATGGTGAATTTACACTATATCCAGGAACAGGCCAAGAACCACTTGATATTACACCACTGGCACTTATATTTTCAACATCCACTATACTTTGCATTGCTAATTTTTCTATTTCATTTTCTAATATTTCTTCTTCTTTCTCTAGTTCTCTTTTTAAACTTTCTAATTCTTCTTTGCTTACTTTAATATTCTCATTATCTTGCTCTAATGAAACTACTAATTCTTGTTGATACTTTTTCTTGTTTTTCAATTCATTTTCTTTTTCTTGTATCTCTATTTTATTTTCATCTAGTCCTCTTAATAGTTCTTTGTCTTGCTCTACTACCTGCTTTACCATATATACATTATCAAAAAAGTTTGATAATGAAGTACTGCTTAGTATTACTTTTAAATACCCAATTGAATAATTATTATTAATAACTTTTAGCCTTTTTCCTAATAATTCTTCATTTTTAATAATATCATTTTCAAGCCTAGAAATATCTAAGTTTGTTTGTTCTATCTCATAATCTAATTTAACTATTTCTTCATTCGTTTTTTGTATATTTTCTTCTATTTCGTTTACTTCTATATCTAACTCTTTTATTTGATTATCTAAGGTCTGTTGTTCTTGTTTATTTTCATTTAATTTTTTATCTAGACTATCTTTATTATTTGCATATGTAAAATTCGAGTTAAATAACATTGAGCAAACAATCAAAGTTGCTATTATTTTTTTCACTTATATTCCCCCTCTTAATGATTTATACTTTTAGATGTTTTTTTACAGATACTATACTTCCTACCACACCAACACTTACACCTGTTATCACTAATACTATACATAGTATAAATGATATACTTGTTATTGAAATTATTGAATTACCCATAATTGAGTCCATCAATATATCTATATTTTCTATTACATAGTTATACATTAATATACATGTAGATATTGATAGTAGAGATCCTATCATTCCTATAGCAAATCCCTCTACTATAAATGGCGCTATTACAAAATTATTACTTGCTCCTACATACTTTATTATTTGAATTTCTTCTTTTTTACTTAACACTCTACTTTTAATTGTGTTAGATATAAGAACCAAACAAATAAGTAATAAAAAACATATAAATATACCTCCAAATTTTTTAACTGTATTAGATATATTCAAAAAGTTTTGCATAATGTCATAATAGTATTCAACATCCATAGCACCAGGTATTGATAATATATTTTTTGCTACTGATTTTATGTCTTCAGGGTTTTCTATTGTTATTACATAAAAATCATCTAGTGGATTATCTACTCCATCTAAAAGATATGCATCCTCTCCCCAACTTTTCTTCATATCACTAAAAGATGCTTCTTTAGATTTATACTGAATTTCTTTTACTTGTGGTAATTTAATTAATTCATTTTTTAAAATTTCTATCTCCTCAGTGCTTAAATTCGTATCTATAGCTACTCTTATTTCATTCACTTGGTCTTTTGCTATAGATATAAACTGATTAATATTTAGTACTACAGAAAGAACTATACCAAATATTGTTAACGCTGCACTTACCGATACTACCGATATAAAACTCATTGCTTTATTTGTAAAAAAACCTTTTATTCCTTGCTTTATACTATAAAAAAAACTAGACACTAACTTCATATAACTCCCTCTTTGTATCTCTTATTATTTTTCCATTTTGAATATCTACAGTTCTCTTTGGAAATAATTTTAATATTTCTATATCATGAGTTGCCATAATTATAGTTACACCTTCTTCATTAATTTCTTCTAATATATTTAATATTGCGATTGAATTATCTATATCTAAGTTACCTGTACATTCATCTGCTATTATTATTGATGGCTTATTAACTATAGCTCTTGCTATACCTACTCTTTGACACTCCCCACCTGATAATTCATATGGATATTTATCATATTTATCAGCAATTTTCACTTTATGAAGTACTTCCATTACCCTTGGTTTAATTGTCTTAGTATTTGCTTGTACTGCTCTCATTGCTATTTCTACATTCTCATATACTGTTTTTTCCTTTAATAATTTAAAGTCTTGGAATACTATTCCTAAATTTCGTCTATATTTATGTACTTTATTAGCTTTTAATTTGGTTATTTCTTCACCTCTAACAGATAGTCTACCACTTGTTATCTTTTCTTCTCTAGTAAGTAGTTTAAGTAATGTTGATTTACCTGCACCTGAATGACCTACTAAAAATATGAATTCACCTTGGTGAACACCTAGATTTATATTATCTAATGATTTATTTCCATCTGAATAGATTTTATCTACATTAGTAAATTTAATCAAAACTATCACTCCATCTTATTTTTTATTGTAATTTTTATCATTTAATAGTTATTATATCATTTTATTTAATTCATTTGTAATAATTTGTCAAAAGTTTAAACAAAAAAAATCCTAATTCTATTTGATTTCTAATATCAAAATAGATTAAGATTTTGATTAACATAAACAAACCAATCGGTTTACTAATACTTATTCTTTTTACTTTGTTTTGGACTCTTTAAATAAACTAATCCATTTCCTTGCACCGTTCTTGGGTATTCTAATATTCTTGTATGTTTAATCAATTGTGCATAAAGTTCTTCTTGAGTTAAGTTTCTTTGAAAAGTTTTATTAGACCAGTTTTTAAGTAAAGCTAAACTTCCACTTACATGAGGTGTTGCCATACTAGTTCCACTAAGAACAGCAAATTTGTTATCTGGATATGTAGACAATATATCTACTCCCGGAGCTACTACATCAATAACTAAGTTTGCATTACTAAAATACGCTGGTACTCCTTTTTTATCAACTGCTCCTACTGAAATAACTTCATTATATGCAGCAGGATAAGAGTATTCAAAATCAGTAGCATTTCCATCACCTTCATTCCCTGCCGCACAAACTACTATAATATTTTTACTTGTAGCTTCCTTAACTGCTCTTTCTAATTTATCATTACTTTGCCCTACTCCTAGTGACATAGATATAATATCTACTTTTTTCTCTATTGCATAATAAATGGCATTTACTACCCAACTAATTTTTCCCGAACCCGTTCTATCTATGGCCTTTAACACGTATACGCCCGCATTGGGAGCTACTCCTAATATTGTATTATTATTTCCATTTGCTACTATCGTTCCTACAACATGTGTTCCATGACCAACTCTATCTATAACTATGTTAGGATTTTTTCCATCCTCATTAGTAAAATTCCTTACTCCTACTATATTCTTCTTCAAGCTTTCATGATTTATATCACATCCCGAATCTATTACTGCAATTGTAACACCATCACCCTTCTCTGAATCTTGCCATATATTCTTAGCCTTTATCATTTCAACTCCATAGGGGGTTTTTACCGTATTTCCTCTTACCTCTTCACTAACTATAAAAGGAAGGAGTTTAACATCTAAATCTTCTTGTTTATTTTTCATTATAATCACTCCATAATTTATTCTATACTTAATTATATAAATTGGGACTCATTATGATGATTTTTATTTTTCTTTTTGATATAGTACTCTATATTTTTCATAATATTTTCTTCGTTTAAACCATCTATATTTACATTATATATATACCTATCGTCTTCTCCATTAGATCTATATGTACCTTCTACTATAGTATTGTCTTTTATTATTACTTCAATGGTAACGTTATTATCTAAATAATATGTACCTACTTCTCCTTTATTATTTTCTTTCCATTCTCCAATATATTTATAGGTTCTACATATAAATGTACCTATACCATCTTTTTTTCCTTTTTTAAAATCACCCTCATATATATCTTTATTGTTATATAAAAATCTTCCAGTGCCATCAAATAGATCATCTTTAAACTCACCTTCATAAGTTCCATTTAATCTACTTTTAAATATTCCATAACCTCTTCTTAATCCATACTTATAATCACCTTCATATGTATCTCCATTTATCTTTATATAGCATCCATGTCCATGAAAAACATTATTTTTAAATTCTCCTATGTATTTGCTTCCATCTGAATAAAAATATTCTCCTCTTCCATTAAATTTCCCCTCTGAAAACTCCCCCTTATAAATTTCACCATTTGACTTTGTCAATTCTCCATATCCTGATTGTTTATCTTCCCTCCATACACCTGTATATTTACTACCATCTTTGTAATATAATACACCCTTTCCTTCTCTTTTGTTGTTTTTATAATATCCTTTATATATATCCTTATTAACATACCTATACATACCTAAGCCTTCTATTAATCCATTTTTAAAGTCACCTGTATATACAGATCCATCCTTAAAAATATATTTTCCTACACAATGCATTAAATCCTCTTTCCATAATCCCTCATACCTATCCTCGTTGCTAAATACACATATCCCAAATCCACTTCTTTTACCGTTCAATATTTCTCCTTTATACATATCACCATTATCAAACCTAATTATTTTTTCATTTTTGTTAATGGATGTACTTATTTCTTCCTTAATTTCTAGGTCTTCTTTAACTGATTCTTTAAATCTTTCATTTGTATTTGGTGTAATAACACTTCTATTCCCTCTAAGTCCTGCTTTTTTCTTATAGTCATATTTTTTAGTATTAACTATAAACTTTATAAGCATAAATATCAAAAACATAGAAGTTAAAAATAAAAACACTCCAAATACTGTAAAAAAATATTTCGCTATTTGATTCATATTAACTATTTATACTCCTTTCTTTTTTCTTATGGTATCAATTTGTAAAATCTCTAATATATTAATTTATATTTTAATATGTACTTTTTTATACAAAGAAAGCTGTTAATAATTTAATTTATTAACAGCTTTCTTTGTATAAAAAAGTAAAGTCTATATTCTCATAGCTTAAATCTTCTTCAAATAAGTTTAAAATATTATCAATTTCATCTTTGTATTCTTCTGGATGTAATCTATATAGCATTAAATCAGCTAGCAAGTCATTCATATCTAAGTATAAATTTTGTAATAAGTAAAAATATCCTGTATTTAAATCTTTTAACTTATCTATTATATCTAATTTCTTATTAAAATCTCTTAACATATCAATATTGTATATATCAATTTCTTTTATAGATAAAACATATAATCTTACTGTTTTCAATATTTCTATTGATATCTTATCCTCATCGAAGTTTCCTTCTTTCTTATAGAAATATCGTTTATATCTTTCAAAACTATCTTCTAACTCTTTATTTAATTGAGTAAAAGGAGCTCTTATTATATCTTGTATCGTTAATACATTTCTAATACTTTCATTCTCCTCTAGTGTATGATCTAAAATAAATAAGTTATAAGCATCATATAACGGATCGTGTGCATCCCCTTTAAATTCAATATTTGCACTACTAAGTAAGTTCTTTAACGAAACATAATTCATACATCTTATACCATAAGATACGTACTTATCTTTAATATCAATAAATAAGTTTCTTATGTTATTTATAAATCTTGGATGATTATGTCTTTGTGAACTTTTTTTATCCGTGTTGTTGAAACAAGTAAAATCTAAATTCCCAAAAGTATAAATACCTTCAATTTGAGAAAATGTTCCTAACCATTTTTTAAATTCTCTCATTACTTCTTCATATGTTGGAGCCGTATCTAGGTCATTTTGATTGATTTGTGTAAGCTCTTCAATATGAGGATATATAAATGGATTACTAATTGGTTTAATTAATGATTTAAACTCTTCTATTTTCCCCGTTTTAGTATCATATTGTATAGCACCTATCGCTATTATATCTGCCTCTAGCATATCTCTTTTACTTTTAGAGCTTGGCATATTCATTTCAAAGTCTATATATATTTTTTTCAATATAAACTCACCCTTTCTAAATTCCTATATTTATATTCTACCATTTTATTCTAAGTTTTTTGACTTAATTTTATTTATTTCTATAAATTTCATTTTTTATTACTGGTATACAAAAAGCCGCTGATATATATCAAATAATCAACGGCTTTTTTATTATTCAAATCTCTCTAAGAAAGAATGCTTTTCTCCATCTTGTTGCCAACCTAATACTGAGTCAATATTTACATTTTCAGCAGCTTTAAATATAGATTTCTCTACGTCTTTAAAGTTAGGTTCTAAACTCTTTATTAAATCTTTTATTTCATATCTTTTGTTTCCTGTTTTCTTTGCAGCAACCATACATGCACAGTTTAATGGCCATATACCACTATTTTGAATAAACCTTATTATATTTTCTTCTCTAATAAAGTATAATGGTCTTATTATTTGTATTCCATCAAAGTTAGTAGAATGCAACTTTGGTAACATTGTCTTAAAATTACCTGCACATAGTAAATTCATCATTGTCGTTTCTATTACATCATCATAATGATGTCCTAATGCTAGTTTATTACATCCTAACTCTTCTGCCTTAGAATATAATGCACCTCTTCTCATCCTAGCGCACATATAGCAAGGATAGTCTTTTGCTATTTCATCTGCAATCTCAAATATTCTAGAATCAAATAAATGTATAGGAATATCTAAGTATTCACAGTTATCAACTAATAGCTGTCTTATATCCTTATGATATCCTGGATCCATCGCTATGAATTCCACTTCAAAATTAACTTGACCATGTCTTTTTAGTTCCTGAAACATTTTTGCCATTAATAAACTGTCTTTTCCTCCAGATATTGCAACAGCAATTTTGTCTCCTTCTTCAACTAACTTATAATCCCTTATAGCTTTTATAAATTTAGACCATAAATTCTTTCTATATTTTTTTATTATACTTCTTTCTATATCTCTTAATGGCTGCCTTTCGTCGAAAGGTACTATAATTTCACAGCCTTTTCCTGCTAAATCACTCATTTTATCACCTCATCATTTATGCGAACATGAAAATTATTTTATCATAAATCTTATAACTAATTCAAGTAATTGTGCTAAGTTTTATATTTGTACACTATTTAAAAGCTCTGCCAAAATACTTGGCAGAGCTTTTAATAGTTTATACATTTGATAATACTCTAACTTTTATATCCTCATTCAATATATTAAATCGACTCATATCCTCTAGTTCTTGGACAAAAAATATTTGTAAATAGTCATTTAGAGCCTTTAAAGTAATATACTCATCTCTACTTACAAAATAATAATATAAACCTTTTATATATTTAAGATAGCATTTGTTAATTTTTACTTCTACATACGTTGAATTAGATGATTCTCTTGAAAATTGAAATAGTTCTTTAAGACGCATATACGCACACTCCGTATCTTTGCTCATAGATAAGTTACTTAATCTTTCATTTAAAGCATCTTCTATGTTTAAAATTGCATCTCTATTTATGAACAAATCGATGTAATAAGAACTTCTACTATACTTAAATTGATAGAAATCTGTTACTACAGTCATAATTACACTCCTTATACTTAACATCTGATTTTAATTCCTTGTATTATTATTTCTAATTTCATATCATCTTAATACAATTTATGTTTATTTATTTTGTTTTTATTTTATCAATAATTATTTTTTTCCTGTACTTCCAAATCCACCCCTATCTTTATTTCCAAAAGATTCAACTTCTTCTAGCTCTATCTCTGGCATTACTTCCATTATTCTAAACTGTCCTATCTTATCACCTTTTCTTACCCAAGTTCCACGATATTCTACACCGTCTATTACTTCTATATCTTTATATTGTAAACAATAAACCGGCATATGCCATTGATCATTATCTCCTATATATGTATCATCAACGACTCCAACAGAATTAGTCTGAATAACTCCCCATGTTTTAAATGTAGAACTCCTTGGCGCTAAGTGACCTTCCCATCCTGTTGGTAATTCTAGGGCAAATCCTAAAGGAACCATACCACGATCTCCTTCTTTAATAAATACATCTTTACTTGAATATACATCTATCCAATTACCTTTTGCTATTTTATTTAGTTTAGTAGCTCCTTCAAAATACTTTATTCTAATTTTCATATTAAAACTTATCCTTTCGTCATATAAATATACTAGTCTACTATAACTTTTAAAAGAAAATTATAGTAAACTAACATACTTATGAATATATTAATACAGAAGGAATAACCTGTTTCTTATCGAATATAAACAATATTAATATATACTTAAACCTTTATAAATTTAGGAGGATTGCGTATGAATATACTACCTATACCTTGGATGAAACAAAAACTAGAAGTCATATACAATTTAAACTTATATGGCAATTTGTATTTAATGTATAATAATTTAGAATCCAAAAGCTATTATACCATTGATTCTTACTCTTTAAACAATTTGTTAGATGATTATAATATTATTATTGATGAAACACATCCTTTATATTTATATTTTCCAATTGAAATTAATGATAGCTTAAAAAACTTAATTATTATTTTTAAAGATTTATATAAAAATAACTGCAAAATAATTTTAGGTGGATATAAGGAAAACCATAAGGATTTATCTGAGTTAGATGTAGTTGCTAATATTTGCACTCTATATCCTAAGTTAGCTGATTATATTGACTACTCTTACTTAATTGATACTTCTAAAACATTTGAGGTATTTACATCCTTATCTGATACACAAAGAATTTATATAAATCCTAATGCCTCTTGTACAGTTTCTGGTGTAACATTAAATTATCACTCTAAGGAATTGAATCCTACAAATGTTTCTCACATCTCATTTGTTAGCTTAATGAATAACTCACCTAATAATTATGTAGACTTTTATCTAAAAGGATTAACAAATAATAATAATAATTTTAATTATAATTTTTAGACTGCCTTGCAGTCTTTTCTTTTTTTATGATAATATATTAAGGCGATTTAAAGGAGGTTGATTATGAAAATTATATTAGCCGAAAAACCATCTGTCGCTAAAACTGTAGCATCATTTATAGGTGCTAAGACTAGAGGAGATGGATATTTTGAGGGAAACGGATATATAGTTACATATGCTGTAGGTCATTTAGTAGGCCTATATGATATGAAGGATTATGACAAAGATAAATACTCAGGTTCTTGGAAGATGGATAATTTTCCTTTTATACCTGCAGATAAATTTAAATTTAAAGTTGATAGTTCAAAAAAGAAACAATTCGATATAGTAAAAAAACTTTTAAGTAGAGACGATGTTGAGTACGTGATTAATGCAACAGACAATGATCGTGAAGGAGAGTTAATTTCCTTTTTAATTTTTTTACTAGCTAAAAATAAAAAGCCTGTCAAAAGAATATTAGTCAATGAATGGACTCCTGAGGATATCACTAGAGGTATGAATAACCTAAAAGACGATATTGATATGAGAAATCTTCAAGCAGCTGGTTATACTAGACTTATTACTGACTGGCTAATAGGTATTAATTTTACATCTGTTGCTACATTAAAATATGGAAACGGTAAGCTACTTAATATCGGTCGTGTAATACTTCCAACTGTAAAGTTAATTTATGATAGAGATATGGAAATAATGAATTTTATACCAAAAACTTACTATGAAATCGAAGGTACTTTTAAATGTGACAATGGAGAGTATAAAGGTAAGTATACCAAAGGAAAAGAAAGTAAATTTGATACTATCGAAGAAGTAAATGAAGCTATAAATAATATGAACTCTGATAACGGAAAAATAATAGATAAAAAAGTTAGTACTAGTAAAGAATATGCACCTAAACTGTTTAGTTTAACATCACTACAAGGATATATTACTTCTAAGTACTCAAATTTCACGTCTGATAAAGTTTTAAGCGTGTGCCAATCCCTTTATGAGGGAAAAGGTAAGGGAGGGTATATTACTTATCCTAGGACTGATTCTATTTACTTAGAAGAAAGTTTAGCTGATAAAGCCTCTCAAACTTTAAATAAATTAAAAGTTGGACTTGATTATGCTGATAAAATTAAATTTACTAAAACAAAGAGGGTTTTTGATTCATCTAAAGTTGATAGCCATAGTGCCATCATGCCAACTTACATTATTCCAAGTAAGTTAACACCTGATGAAACTATTGTTTATAATACTATTAAGGACCGATTTTTAGCGAATTTTATGCCTCCTGCAGAGTATGAAAATACAGAAATAAAAACAGATGTAAATAAAAATATTTTCATCACTAAAGGTAAAGTTCTTAAATCTAAAGGATACCTTGAGGTTTATAATAAAGAAGAAAAAGATGATTTATTACCTTTTGTAAATAAAGATGAAATAGTAGATATAGTAGAAATAAAACCTTTAACTAAACAAACTACTCCACCTAAATCATATACTGAAGATACACTACTTAAAGCTATGAAAAATTGTGGCAAAAATGTTTCAGATGATGATACTACAGTACTATCTGGATATTCGATAGGTACATCTGCTACACGTGCTGATGTCCTTAAGAAAATACTACAGGTTGGATATGTTGGTAAAAAAGGTAAGTCTTATTTCATAACTGACTTAGGTAAAAACTTAGTTGAAATTTTCCCAGTCAAAGAATTATTCGACGTAGACTATACAGGAAAACTTGAAAAAAGCTTAAGCGATATTCAAAAAGGTACATTTACTAGAAAAGAATATTTAACAAATATAATGAACTTTATTTTCAACAATGTAGAATTAATTAAAAGGGATAGACCTAAAAATATAAGTACTGAAAATTTTGTATACAATCCTAAAACAAAAAAGTATACAAAAGAATCTTCTAAGTCAAGGGTAACTACCTCTAAACCTTCCAAATCTACATCTAATGAAAATGAATCTCTTGGTAAATGTCCTGTCTGTCAAAATGATGTTGTCGAAATAGAAAAAGGATATATCTGTACTAACTATAAAGAGTGTAAATTTGGAATTTGGAAAAATGATAAATTCTTAGAATTTTATAAAAAGAAACCAAATAAAACTATGGTAAAAAGCATTCTTAAAAATGGAACTGCTAAAGTAAAATCACTAACTTCAAAACAAGGAAATAAATTTGATGCCAGTCTAAAGTATAGCAAAAAAGATAATGGCTTTTGGGGATGGGATCTAGAAATAGATAAGGTTGCTAAATAATAGCAACCTTATTCTTTATCATTTAAAGTTTCATCTATTTTACATCTTGCCATTTTTATAAAGTCTGAAATATTATATCCTTTTAATTTACATCCACATTTTGGACAATATTCTAATTTTTTAGATACTAGAGCTCTACAAGCAGCCTCTGGACATCTAACTTTCTCTGTAACTTCAGAAACCTTAAGTCCACATCTTGGACATATTGTACCTGGTCGAGTTGATACCTCTTTACCACATCTTGGGCATTTAATCATTATTATTTACCCCCTAAATATATTTCTATTTTTCACTATACATTAATCTATGCATTTGTACGGGGATAAGGTTCATATAAATCTTTCTATAATGTTCGCTTTTTATTTAAACTTTTTATACTTGACTGTGCTGCAGCTAGTCTTGCTATAGGCACTCTATATGGTGAACATGATACATAATTAAGTCCCATTTTAAAACAAAAATCTATAGAAGAAGGCTCCCCTCCATGCTCTCCACATATGCCTAACTTTAAATTCGGCTTTGAACTTCGCCCTAATTTTGTAGCCATTTCAACTAATTTTCCTACTCCTTTTTGGTCTAATACGTCAAATGGGTCTTTATCTAATAATGCTTTATTTACATATTCTCCTAAGAATTTTCCTGCATCGTCTCTTGAGTATCCAAAAGTCATCTGAGTTAAATCATTAGTTCCAAAACTAAAGAAATCTGCTTCATATGCTATTTCATCAGCTGTTAAGCATGCGCGTGGCACTTCTATCATAGTTCCTATTGTATAAGAAATACTTACATTTTCATCAGCAATGATGCTATCTACGGTATCTTTTATCAATGTTCTTAATATACTCAATTCTTTTACTTCTCCTACTAAAGGAATCATTATTTCTGGATATACTATGACACCTTCCTTAGTAGCATCTATAGCACCTTGAATTATTGCTTTTGCTTGCATTTCATATATTTCAGGAAATGTTATTGCAAGCCTACAGCCCCTATGACCTAGCATTGGATTAAATTCATCTAAATCAACAATTCTTCTTTTTATTTCCTCTACTTCTAATCTCATAGTTTTTGCAATATTTATTATTGACTCGTCGTCTTTTGGCAAAAACTCATGTAATGGGGGATCTAATAACCTTATATTTACTGACTTTCCATCCATCACCTTGAATATTTCTATAAAATCTTCTCTTTGCATCGGTAGTAATTTCTCAAGTGCTTTAAGTCTTTGCTCTAATGTTTTTGAGAGTATCATTTCCCTTACTGCTGGTATTCTATCGTCATTAAAAAACATATGCTCTGTTCTACATAATCCTATACCTTCCGCTCCAAACATTATAGCTGTTTTTGCATCTCTAGGATTATCAGCATTAGTTCTTATCATCATTTTTCTATATTTATCAGCCCATCCCATTAATATTTCAAAGTTACCACTCAGAGATGCTTCACTTTTCTTAACCTTGCCTAGATATACATACCCTGTCGATCCATCTAAAGATATATAATCTCCTTCTTTGATAATTATATCTTCTATTCTAATTTCTTTGTTATATTCATCTACTATTATTTCTGAACATCCTGCAACACAACATTTTCCCATTCCACGGGCAACAACAGCTGCATGAGAAGTCATACCTCCTCTAGCAGTAAGTATTCCAGTTGAAGAAACCATTCCTTCTATATCTTCTGGAGATGTTTCTAAACGCACTAATATAGCTTCTTCTCCTTTATTTGAAGCTTCAACTACATCTTTTGCATTAAAATATATCTTACCTAAACTTGCTCCCGGTGAAGCTGGTAACCCTTTTGCTATAGCCTTAGTGCTATTTAAAGATTCATTTTCAAAGCTTGGATGTAATAACTGCTCTAATTGTCTTGGATCAACTCTTAGAATTGCTTCTTTTTCATCTATTATATTTTCTAAAACTAAATCTACAGCTATATTTATTGCCGCATTAGCAGTTCTTTTTCCATTTCTTGTTTGCAAGATATATAATTTTTCTTTTTCTATAGTAAACTCTATATCTTGCATATCTTTATAGTGATTTTCAAGATTAGATGCAATTTTTATAAACTGATCGTATATACTCGGCATTATATTTTTCAATATTGATATATTTTTGGGTGTCCTTATTCCAGCTACAACATCTTCTCCTTGAGCGTTCATTAAAAACTCACCAAACAACTTATTTTCTCCTGTAGATGGGCTTCTAGTAAAGGCAACGCCTGTTCCACTAGTTTCCCCCATATTTCCAAATACCATTGATTGAATGTTTACTGCGGTTCCAAGGTTATTAGGTATATCGTTTATTTTTCGATATACTACCGCACGAGGATTGTTCCATGATTTGAATACTGCTTTTATTGCAAGCATTAACTGCTCTTTAGGATTTTGAGGAAAGTCTTTTTTTATTTCTATTTTGTATATCTTTTTATATTCTTTTACAAGACATTTTAAATCTTTTATTGTTAATTCTGTATCAGTCGTGTATCCATTTTGATTTTTGATTATATCTAATATATTTTCAAATTTGTATTTTTGTATACCCATAGCTACATCAGAAAACATTTGTATAAATCTTCTATAGCTATCATAAGCAAATCTTTCATTATTTGTTGTATTAGCTAAAGCAACTACAGTTTCATCATTTAAACCTAAATTTAATATCGTATCCATCATTCCAGGCATTGAAAATACAGACCCTGAACGAACTGATAATAAAAGTGGTTTTTTTGTACAACCTAGCTTTTTACCTATATTTGATTCTAAGTTTTCTAAGTTTATTTTTATTTCATCTACTATACCATCTATTATGATTTCATTATTTTCATAATAACTATTACAGGCTGCAGTTGTTATGGTAAATCCTGGAGGTACAGGTAAACCTATCTTTGTCATCTCTGCTAGATTGGCTCCTTTACCTCCTAATAATGATTTCATATCTTTATTACCTTCTTCAAAACTATAAACATATTTATTTTCCATTATGTTTCCCCCATTAATTAATTTAATTAATTATTGAATATAGTTATAATGATATGTATGTTATTATCTATCTGAGTCTTTATATATACTTAATCCATTTTCTTTCATAATATCCATTATTATACCTGCAGTTTCTTCTATTGCTTTATTTGAAACATCTATAACTGGACATCCTACTCTTTTCATTATTTTTTCTGAGTAATCTAACTCTTGAAGTATTCTATCTAAATTTGCATAACTTGCATTGCTAGATAATCCTAATGCTTTTAGTCTTTCTTGTCTTATTTTATTTAGCTTTTCTGGTGTATTAGTAAGACCTATTATCTTTTTAGGATTTATTTCAAATACTTCTTTTGGTATTGGTATTTCTGGAACTAATGGTACATTTGCTACTTTAATATTTTTATTTGCAAGATACATACTTAATGGTGTTTTAGATGTTCTTGATATTCCAAGTAAAACAATATCAGATTTTAGTATACCTCTAGGATCTTTACCATCATCATACTTTACTGCAAACTCAATTGCCTCTACTCTTTTAAAATAACTTTCATCTAGCTTTCTAATAATACCAGGTTCTCTCTTTGGTGTTTTATTAGTTTTTAACGCTATTTCTTTTAATAATGGAGTCATTAAATCTACATTACTTAGCTTTTCATTTTCACAAAACATCTTAGTCGTATTTAGTAAATTCTCATCCACTAATGTATATACAATTATTGCATTTTCATTTTTTCCGCTATTTAATATTTCTATTAAAAATTTTTCATCTGTTACATAAGGAAACCTTCTTATTTCATATTCACTTTGTATTGTAAATTGAGATAATGCTGCCTTTGTAACTTGTTGTGCAGTCTCTCCTACTGAATCTGATATTACATATATAATTAAATTCTCCATACTCACCCCTCCTTAATTGTCAGATAACTCTAAAAATAGCTTCGTTATATTTGTTTTAGACAGTCTTCCTATAACTTTAATATTGTTTGGAGTTTCATCATCTTGTTCTATTACAGGTACACAATCAACTTCATGCTCTATTATTTTTTTTGCTGCAAGTACTACACTCTCATCTTTTTTAACAGTTACTACATTAGGTGTTCTAGTCATTATCATACCTATAGGCATTTTATTAATATCACTACCTCCTATAGTAGCTTTTAATAAATCTTTTCTAGAAACTATTCCACACAGATCTTCACTGTTATCAATTATAAATACACTACCTACATCAGATAAAAACATTGTTACTATAACATCATATATGCTCGTGTCTTTTTTAACTACAATTGGCATACTCATTATATCCACTACTTTTTTATCTTTTATCTTATCTCCTACTAAACTGATTCCATTTACTCCAGAATAGAAGTATCCAACCTTTGGCCTTGCATCTAATATTCCCGTCATAGTTAATATAGCTAAGTCTGATCTAAGTGTAGCTCTTGTTACATTTAAATTAGCAGCAATACTTTCACTTGTTATTGGTTCATTTTCTTTTACTATATCAATTATTTTTAATTGTCTCTGATTAAGTTGAATAGTAGCCACCTTCCTTCATTTATGTTATACTATTTATTCAAACACGCTATATAGTATATTATATATCCTTTTATTGTGTTATGTAAATATTTTCCACAAAATATAGTATATCATTTTAAAACATTTAACATACTCTAATATATAATATACTTTAATATGGTCATTTTATAATAGTTTGTTATTTTGTCTATATATTTAGTACTATAATATAGTTTTTCTAATTTAATATTATTTATAATAGTTTTCAAATAAATATAATGCACTTATACGTAAAAAGGGGAGATAGATTAATCCCTCCCCTTATATACTATTTGTATACTATTTTAGACAAGTCACATATGCTTAACATTGTATCATATATCTGCTTAAGCATACCTAATCTATTATTCTTGATAGCTTCATCTTTATCCATTACCATAACACTATCAAACATAGCATCTATTGCTGGTCTTAACGATGCAAAACTATCTAATGCTTCACTGTATTTTTTATCATTTAACAACTCATTTACTTTTTCTTTTGTAGCTTTGAATTGGCTATATAAGTTTATTTCTGCTTCTTCTTTTAATAATTCTTCACTAACACAAGCAAATTCTGATTTTTGTGCTAATGTTGAAACTCTATTAAACGCTGTTAGCATTTCAACAAGTTCATCTTTTTGTAACCAATTATTAAGTTCTAGTGCTTTTGCATATGTATCAGATACGTCATTCATCTCTGTACTTAGTACAGCTTCTATAACATCATATCTTATACCTAACTCTCTAAATAAGTTTTTAACTCTTTCTTTAAAGAATTCCATTACATTTGATACAACTTCTTCTTTATCAAACTCTAATTCACTATAGTTATTTAATGCTGCACTTATTAAATCTTTTATGTTAACTTGCAGTTTACTATCCATTATTATGTTTATTACACCTAATGCTTGACGTCTTAGAGCATATGGATCCTGAGATCCTGTTGGTTGTATTCCTATTGCAAAGAATCCTACTATAGAATCTAGTTTATCAGCTATTGATAATGCTGTCCCTACATTAGTTTGTGGAAGAATATCTCCTGCAAATCTTGGAAGGTAGTGCTCAAATATAGCTTCACTTACTACTTCATTTTCACCACTTACTTTTGCATATTCTCTCCCCATTATTCCTTGTAATTCAGTAAATTCAAATACCATTCCTGTCACTAAATCAGCTTTACATAATTTAGCAGCTCTTTTTGCATCTTCATTTTCATTTGATAAATTTAATATATCAAGTATGCTACAAGTTAAATTCTCTATTCTTTGAGTCTTATCATATATTGTTCCTAGTTTAGCTTGGAATACAACACTTTTTAATTTGTCACAGTATGTTTCTAGACTTCTCTTTGTATCTTCTTTATAGAAGAATAAAGCATCTTCTAGTCTAGCTACTAGTACTTTTTCATTACCTTTTTTAACATTATCTATTCTATAGTCATTACCATTTCTAACCGCTATAAAATTAGGTAATAATTTTCCATCCTTTAATACTGGGAAGTATCTTTGATGCTCTTTCATAGGTGTTGTTACAACTTCTTTTGGAAGATTTGCATAGCTTTCATCAAATTCACCATAGAAAGCTGTTGGATATTCAACTAGGTGAGTTACTTCTTCAAGTAAATCTTCATCGAATTCAACTTCTCCACCTAATGTATTTGCAACTTCAACACATTGTTTTTTTATCATTTCTTTTCTTTTATTTTGATCTAATATTACATAGTTTTCTTCTAATTTAGCAAGATAATCTTGTAAAGAAGATACTTCTATTTCACTGTTTCCTAAGAATCTATGTCCTTTTGTTATATTAGATGAAACTATACCTTCTAAATCTATTTCTAGTACATTATCATTTAATAATGTTACCATCCATCTTATCGGTCTAGCAAATCTCATATTCTTTCCGCCCCAACGCATAGATTTAGGGAACACTACCATCTTTATTGCTTCAGGTAAAATATGTTTTAATACTTCACTAGTTTCTTTTCCTTCTTGTCTTATAGTTCCAAATATGTATTCATCTTTTCCTACAACCTTAAATACAACATCTTCTTCTTTAAGACCTTTACTTTTCATAAATCCTAATGCAGGCTTTGTAAAGTTTCCATTTTCATCTATTGCTATCTTTTTAGCAGGTCCTTTTACTTCTTCTTCTAAGTCTGCTTGTCTATCATTTATTCCTTTAACTATAAACGTTAATCTTCTTGGAGTTCCATAAGTTTCTATATTTTCAAAAGCTATTCTATTTTCATTGAATAACTTATTTAAGTTGTTTTTTATTTGGTCTAAAGTACTACTAACAAATCTTGATGGTAATTCTTCAACACCAACTTCAAATAAAAGGTAGTTGTTCATTATTTGTCACCTTCCTTTAAAAGAGGGAATCCCATTTCTTCTCTTTGCTTTACATATGCTAACGATACACTTCTTGCCATATTTCTTACTCTACCTATAAATGATGCTCTTTGACTTACACCTATAGCTCCTCTAGCATCTAAAGTATTAAACGTATGTGAACATTTTAATACATAGTCATATGATGGTATAACTAGTCCTTTTTCTATAAGCTTGATAGCTTCTTTTTCATATATATCGAATAAGTTGAATAACATATCTGCATCACATTCATCAAATGCATATACAGAGTTTTCATATTCAGCTTGTCTAAATACATCTCCATAAGTTAACTCATCATTCCACATTAAATCATATACACTGTCTACTTCTTGTATGTACATAGCTAGTCTTTCTAGACCATATGTGATTTCTCCAGTTTCAAGTTCACACTCGATACCTCCAACTTGTTGGAAATATGTAAATTGTGTTATTTCCATACCATCTAACCATACTTCCCATCCAAGTCCCCAAGCACCAACTGCTGTTGATTCCCAGTTATCTTCAACGAATCTTATATCATGTTCATTTGGATCTATACCGATCTCTTTTAAACTTGCTAAATATAACTCCTGTATATTATCTGGAGATGGTTTTAATATAACTTGGAATTGATGATGTTGATATAATCTGTTTGGATTTTCACCATATCTACCATCAGCAGGTCTTCTAGATGGCTCTACATAACAAACCTTCCATGGTTCTGGACCTAATGATCTTAATAATGTATTCGGGTTCATTGTTCCTGCTCCCTTTTCTACATCATAAGGTTGCATCATGATACAACCTTGCTTAGCCCAATAATTTTGCAATGTAAGTATCATATTTTGAAAATTCATAAGCATACCTCCTATAATTACTTTTTATTCCTTTATATGTAACAAAGCCTCTCGTCTACACGAAAGGCCCCTTAACAGTCTTTTCTAACTTTTAGAATATCAAATAGTACTATTTTTGTCAATGTCATATAGTTTCTATTGATTTTTTTATTTATCCAAGTTACTTTCATCTTCTTCTTTTATTAATTCATCTGTAATATCTTTATTGTCTTTTTTATTTTCAACTATAGAATCTTTTACATCCATTACCATTTGGACTAAAATATTTATTTTTTCTTTGCTTAATTCTCCTAGATTAACAACTGTACCGTCATCTTCATTTTGAATTTTTAATTCATATTTACTTAATACTGCTGCTGATAAACCAACAAACGTAACCAATGGACCTAAAAATACTCCTGCAACTCCTACTGCAACCGGTAAATTTAAGATAACTTTTCCATTTTTCTCAACTATTATTCTAATCGCACTGCTTTTAGCTAAAACTTCTTTCGCTTTATCTGTTATTTCTTTTAATTCTTCTCCATCCTTATTAAATGCATCTTCAACAACTTTTTTAGCCTGTTTAGTTTTACTTCCTATACTACTTTTAGATTCAAGTTCTATTATAGCTTGTATAACATCACCTTCGCTATCTAAAAGTGCTTGCTTTGCATTTGCATATGTTGTTCCTGGTACTCTTTGTATTATTGCATCCATTTTTTCAATAGTTACTACATTATTCACCCTTATCAACTCCCTTTATATTTTCTAACTCTTGTAATAAGTGTAATGATTTAAAATTAATATTGTCAATATAAACACTTAAATACTTTCTTAAAACTTTTTCTAACTCGTAGACTATATATTTTGATACTTTAGCTTTGCTACATTGTAATACGTCATTACTTAATATATATTCCATAAGCTTAATTGTAGTTACATCCACATTAATATTTCCTTCTATCTCCTGGGTACAATTTTTACAAACCACACCACCTTCGTATATGTTAAAAATAGAATAATTAGGTTCCTTTGACCCACAACTAGAACATCTATTTATTGCTGGTCTAAACCCCATATAATCCAAGAATTTCAATTCAAAAGCACGAGTAACAAATTTTTTATCTACATTTTCTTGAGTATATAAATAAAGTGTCTGTGCTAGTAATACAAACAATCTATTATTTGTTTGATTTTCTAGTGTTGTGTTTTCAACTAATTTTGTCACGTATGTTGCATAAGAAAAAGCTTCTATATCATAAGATATATCATAAAAACTTTTAATTGTATCACTTTGACTTACGCTATACATATTACCTTGCCTTTTTAATGTGTAATTTGAATAAGAAAAAAGCTGCGAAGAAGATAGCAAAGAGCTTTTGTTTTTTTTAGCTCCTTTTGCTATTGCAGCAACCTTCCCTAGCTTTCTCGTAAACAACGTTAGTATCACATCATTTTCTTTGTATCTAACTGCTTTAAGTACTATCCCCTGGGTGTTCAATATTATCATAGTCTATTTCTATCTCCCTCAACTCATTAGTTTCTTCTTGTGTATTTTTACAGTCGCGCAAGTATAGATATGCCTCTATACTACCCGTCTTTTTAAAAACTTCCCAACATAAATTGTTCATTTTTAAAAAACCCCCTTCTTACGGTTATAGTTATATTTTTAGTAAGAAGAGGGTAAATAATACATTAAGTTATTAAACAATTTTTGACAATAATATAGTCGTTGTTACAAGATATATGGCAATCCCAATAATATCAAGTGCTGTAGCTATTACAGGGGCAGAAATTATTGATGGGTCTACATCTAATTTTTTAAATAATACTGGCATAAATGCACCTAACATTGCTCCAACTATCATATTTATAAATAATGATATAGATACTACTAAAACTATATTAATATCTCTCATAAATACAAATATGATAATTCCAATAATTATACTACATATTATTCCAGTAATAAATCCTACTATACCTTCTCTTATAACATTACTAAATTCTAAGTCTTTATTTGATAGTGCCATAACTGTAAGTGCAGATGACTGGGTACCTATGTTTCCACCCATACCTATAACTATCGGTATAAAATATACTAGTGTTGCATATTTAGGATTCATTATAAAGTCTAAATTTGAAAGCATAATTGTAGATAATAATCCAACTAGCAAAGTAACTATCAACCAAGGTATTCTTCCTTTTACAGATGATACTATCTGTTCCCTAGGCTTTGGATTAACTTTTTCTACTACATCTCTTTCTTGTTCCGATGTACCTGCAAATTTATACATATCTTCTGTAGCTTCTTCTTCCATTACATCTATAATGTCATCTACTGTGATTATACCTTTAAGAGTTCTATCCCTATCTATAACTGGTATGGCTATTAAGTCGTATTTAGATACAAGTCTTACAGCTTCTTCTCTATCTTCATCTACATATACTGATATAATATTTTCACTCATTAAGTCTTCAACTATAACTGAGTCTCTCGCTGTTATTAATTCTCTTAAAGATATTACCCCAACGAGCCTCTCATCATTGTCTACTACGTATATATAATAAATAGTTTCCGCATCCTCAGCATTATCTCTTAAATGTTTTATTGCTTGTTTAGCTGTCATATCTTTATTAACTTCTATATATCCTGTAGTCATTATACCACCAGTTGATTCTTCTTCATAAATTAATAGTTCTTTTACGTCTTCTGCATCTTCTTGACTTAAAAGGTCCATAATTTTTTCTCTTTCTTCTTCTTCAAGCTGGCTTAATATATCTGCCATATCATCTAGCGACATTAACTCTAGTATATTTTTTCTATGTTCTATATCTATTTTAGATAATATAGATGTAAAGAATTTTACGTCACTTTCCTCTAGTATAGAAGCTGCCATATCTAAAGGAAGAACTTCAAATAATTGTATTTTCATATTTTCCTCTAGATGTTCCATAATATCAAAAATATCAATAATATGATATTCCTCAAGTAACTCTCTTAATTCTAATACTTTATTATTTTCAATTAATAATTTGACTTCGCTTAACAAATCCTGGGAAGCATCTTGTTTCCTATCCATATAACCCACCTTTATTTTTCAGTATATCCAAAATTACTAACGTAATTTTGTAAATTTCTCCAATTTTCTTTTACTTTAACCCATAATTGAAGATTTATTTGAGAACCTAAAAGTAATTCCATATCTTCTCTTGCTGATTTTCCTATTCCTTTTAATTTTCTTCCATTTTTACCTATTATTATACCTTTGTGAGAATCTCTTTCGCAATATATAACTGCAGATATATCTACTATTTCTTTATCTTTTCTTGATTTCATTTTTTCAATTTCTACTGCAACTCCGTGTGGAATCTCATCATGAATATAATGTAATACTTTTTCTCTTATAAGTTCAGATACCAAAACTCTTTCCGGTTGATCTGTTATCATATAATCTGGGAAGTATTTTGGACCCTCTTCTAAATAGCTTTGTATAACTTTTAATAACTCTTTTATATTTCTACCCTTTAATGCAGATATTGGAACAATTTCTTTGAATATACCTTCTGCATGGTACATTTGCATCATATCAAATAAATCTTGTTCTTCTATTTGATCCATCTTATTTATTATTAAAACAACCGGAGTTTTAATGTTTTTTAAGTCTTCTATTATCATTCTATCTCCAGGTCCTATTTTTTTAGAGTCATCAACTACAAATAATACTAAATCTACATTTTTAAAAGCATCTGTTGCTGATTTAACCATAAATTCACCTAATTTATTTTTAGGTTTGTGTATTCCTGGAGTATCTAAAAATACCATTTGGCACTCTTCATCTGTATACACCGCTTGTATTGTATTTCTTGTAGTTTGTGGCTTATCACTCATTATTGCTATTTTTTCACCAACTACGTTATTCATAAGAGTAGATTTTCCTACGTTAGGTCTACCTACTATACTGACAAATCCTGATTTAAACATATTGCTGTTTCTCCTATCTTCTTTTGTGATTATTTATTTTCTGTGAAGTCACTTCCTGAGAAATAATTTGGAACTAAGTCTTTGATCTTACATTCATATATTTCTCCTTCAGAATATCCTGTTATTATTCTTATTTCTGGTCCAAATTCAATTATTACCTGTCTACATATTCCACAAGGATATGTAGGCTCATTCTTTTCTGAGTTTGTACTAGCTATTGCTATAGCATCTATTTCTTTTTCACCTTCTGAGATTGCTTTAAATATTGCCGTTCTCTCAGCACAGTTAGTTCCTCCAAATGATGCACATTCTATATTGCATCCTGTATAAACTTTGTTATCCTTTGTTAGAAGTGCAGCTCCTACTCTAAATTTTGAATATGGAACATAAGCATATTGTCTCGCATCTTCTGCTATTTTTAATAATTCCTTATTATTCATATTGCATCTCCTATTCTCTATTTATTTGCACCTTATAAAGTTTGTTTTAATTTTCATAAAGCTTTATAGTGAATTTTATTGTCTACAAAGTTATATTATAATCATTCATTAATAAATATTCTTATTTTATTATTATTTTTATCTAGTACATTACATTATAACACAAAAAACTAATCTCTCTATTTTTTTTTATAATTTTTATTATGTTCACATCTCTTAAATTTCATTTCTCCCACACCTAGATCAAACACCTTCATATGTTGCTAAAAAAAAGAAGCTGTATAGCTTCTTTCTCTACTTTTATTATTTATAAAATAACCATCTGGAATACTAAAATTCCAATTAATGTTCCTAACAATGCACCTGCTACTGTTTCCCAGAATGAATGAATCTTGCCTTCTATTCTACTTTGAGCAACTAGAGCTGCCATTAAATACGCTAAGGTAGATGTTACAACTTTTTCCATCATAAATGTTATAGCCGTTGCCATAGCAAATGCTAACGCTGCATGACCACTTGGCATACCACCTTTTAGAGGTGTTCCTGTAGCTGTTAATGACTTTACTACAACTACAGCAATTAACACTATGACTATACATATTAAAGTTACGTGTATTTCTGATTTTCTTATTGTAATAAATAATGACTCAGATATTTCTGTTAGTTTATCATAAAATAATATATATCCCACTACTACCGAGTTTAAAGTGGCGATTAATACGCCTCCTGCAGCTACATCCTTTGCTATTTTAGCTAATACATTATACTCATCAGTTATCATATCTATAGTCTTTTCTATTGCAGTATTAAACATTTCTGATATGACAACTAAACTAATTGCAAATATTAATAATAACATTTCTACTTTTGACAAGTCGAAAAATAAACTTGCAATTAATACTATTACTGCAACAAAATAATGTATCTTCATATTTCTTTCAAATTTAAAAGTATATAAAATACCTTCTATAGCTGCATTAAATGCATTTATTATCCCCTGTCGAGTTCTTGTTGGTTTCATAAAACTTACTCCCTTGTAACGCTTTTATTATTTATCTTTTTTTAAAGTTGCTATGCCTACAAATAGTATTATTAATATTACAATTAGTATCATCAGCATATTGTTTCCAAATTTAACATAAAATATAGGTTTTATTCTGTCATAAAAAATTACACATGTAGCTACTATAGCATTAAGTGTAGCGATTGCAACGCCTCCTGAAGCTACATCTTTTGCAGTTTTTGCAAGCTCATTATTTTCGTCAGTAGTCATATCTATAGTTTTCGCTATTGCTATATTAACCATTTCACATACTATAATTAAACCTATAGTAAATACTAATAATAATTTTTCTACCTTTGATATATTAAACATAAAACTACCTATAATCATAAGTGCAACTAGTATATAATGCATTTTCATAAGTCTATTAAACTTAAATGTATATACTATTCCTTCTATGGCTACCTTGAATGCTTTAGCTATTCTTTGTCTTTTTTTATTTAATTCCATAAAGCTAATCCCTTGTAATATTTAGTTTATTTAAAATATAGTTTTCTTTTTCTCTCATTTGTTTAGTATTTTCTTCTGTGTCATGATCATAACCAAGAAGATGGAATGTACTGTGACAAACTAAAAAACAAACTTCTCTTTCAAAACTGTGATTATACTCTTTACTTTGCTCAAATGCTTTTTCTAAAGATATAACTATATCACCTAGAGACTCCTCTTCTAATTCAATATCAAACTCATCACTTAACATAGGAAATGATAATACATCTGTTGGTCTATCTACACCTCTAAAGTCTCTATTTAATTGATGTATTTCTTTATTATCAACAAAAGATAAACTTACTTCATAATCATCATCATATCCTTCATAGTCTAAACATTCAACTATAATATCTTTTATTTTTTCTATTAATTCTTCATTTACTTTTATTTTATTTTGTCTGTCATCTATTATTAGTTCCATAAAATTACCTACTCTCTTCTTTTGCTAATTTACTTTTACTTCTATTTATTATATTGTTCCTTTTTATCATGTTTTTCATAAGCCCTAATTATTCTTTGAACTAATTCATGCCTTACAACATCTCTTTCTGTTAGTATCATACTACCAATACCTTCTACGTCTTTTAGTATTTCTGATGCATGTATTAGCCCACTTTTTTTATTATTTGGCAAATCTATCTGTGTTAAGTCACCTGTTACCACTGCTTTTGAACCAAATCCAAGTCTTGTTAGAAACATCTTCATTTGCTCTTTTGTTGTATTTTGTGCTTCATCTAATATTATAAAAGCATTATCTAAAGTCCTACCTCTCATAAAAGCAAGTGGTGCTACTTCTATTAAGCCTCTCTCTAGATATTTATTAAACTTTTCTTCTCCTAACATTTCAAATAACGCATCATATAATGGCCTTAGATATGGATCTACTTTATCTTTTAAATCCCCCGGTAAAAAACCTAAACTTTCACCTGCCTCAACTGCAGGTCTAGTTAGTATTATTCTACTAACTTCATCTTTTTTAAAAGCTTTTACAGCCATCGCTACTGCTAAATATGTCTTTCCTGTTCCAGCTGGTCCTATTCCAAAGGTTATATCATTTTTCTTTATTAGTTCTAAGTACTTTTTTTGACCTAATGTTTTTGGTTGAATAGCCTTTCCTTTTTTTGTTGTTACTACAGTACCTTCTAATTCTTTTATTTTTTCTTCACTACCTTCTAATAAAAGAGTTAATGAGTAAGAAATACTTTGTTTATCTAGATTTTTTCCATTTGATACGGTTTGATGCAATTCATTCATAAGTTTTAATGCTTGATTTACATTTTTTTCATCACCTAGTAACACAATATTTCCTTCTCTTAATATTACATCTATATTTAAAGTTTGTTCAATAAGCTTTATATTTTCATCAAAATTACCAAATAACTCTCTTTCAAATTTATCTTCTGAAACTATAAATTGTTTTTGTACTATCAATTATTTTTCCTCCTTAGTAAGCACATCATTAATTTTCTTTTGAATTTTTATTCTCTTCATTTTGCTTATTTTTATCTTCAAATTCATTTCTTATGTCATTTATAGGTCTTTTTTCTGGATTCTGAGGAACAACCTCACCTTCTTTAGGCTGATTTTCTTCTCTTATTATTTGTTCTGCCTCAGCTTTAGTTAATGTATCTACCTTAGCTATATTTTCAGATGTTGTTACCGTTATTGTGTACTCTAGTATATTGTTTTTATTTACCTTATAATCATGTTGTACATCTACAAATCTTGCAGATGCTGGTATTATGTAATCTAGCTCTTTTCGTGCCTTGTTCATCAAATCTTGTTTTAATTCTTCTTTGTCTTTTTTTATTTTTATATCTTTAGTTTCATAGAATGTGCTAACCTTAACCTTTATTGGTAATGTATAATCTCCTAAAGACAATTTATATTCTTTATTTTCAATTTCATAGTCTTTATACTCTATTTTTCTTCTTATCATATGCTTTTTATCATAGAAACTTAGAGTATATACTTTCTTTTTCTTTCCTGTTTTTTCTTTGACTGTATCTTCATAACTTGCACTTTTTGTTACTTGATAGAAAGTGCTTGCCCAAACTTCAGGTATAGATTTTGTACTTGCACCATTTATTAATATATCACCTTTTTGAACTATATCTCCTGTACTTTTAATTGCATTTCCACTTCTTGGTATCACTCTTTCTATTATACCATTTTTTTGTGCAATTATATTACAATAATTTGATTGTTCTTCAGATTTTAGAGTTTCTGATTTTTTAGTTACAGTTACAAATATGTTTGTTCCTTTCACATTTATTGATACATATGCTACTTGGTCAAATTTTAGCATTATCTCATCTCTTATTTCTTTTCTATCAATACTTTTTTTATATACCCCTGGCTTTAGGCCACACTCATACAATTCTTTTCTAATTTCTTCACTTTTTATCCCTTCCGGAACCTGTATATATATATCTGTCACAAATTGAGATGTAAGCATAAGTAACATTAATGATACAATTGCACACACCCACATACCTTTATGTTTGTAAATTCTTTTTATTAAAAAAGGTACTCCAGTTCTTTGTTTTACCTTTATATCATAATTTCCGCCTCTGTATGCCTTTTTAAAAGCTTTAATATCCTGCCTATCTACCCAAAATTCTATTTTAGTATTATTTATTCTTTTAACGTTATATACTTTTATGCTATTCCTTATTAAATGGTTTAAGAATCGTTCAACTCCAATACCTTCTACTGTTATTATATAGTATCCTCTAATATAGCTTATCAATAGTTTCTCCCCCTAATCAATGTACTCTACTGTGAATATAGTTCCTTTAATTCCTATTTCCCCATCTGTGATATATTTTAGTGAAAGTTTATCTCCAGATATTTTAATTGATTTTACCTTTGTTTTAACCTTTATTAGGTCTGCTTCAAAAGTTATTATCGATAAATAATTTTCTATACTTACAAACGTATTTCCAATCATTGTTACAGTCGGTTGATTCACTTGTAAATCTGTTGATATTTCTAGCATATCTGCACCTCCCCATAGTATATTTTATGTATATTATTTTATTAAATTACCTTTTTAAGGTATAACATTTTGATTATATTCTACATTTCATATTTATGTGCTGTGTAAACTTCTACCTGCAATTCGAATAGTATAGATTAAATATTCTATTAGAAGCAGAAAGGATGGTTGAATGAAAAATCACTTTGAAAACATAGTTCAAAAATGTATATGTATAGATTTCCTACTTAATGCATTAATAAATTCAAATTCATATCAATACTTAAATTTTTTAAATTCTGTAAAGGAAGAAAACTTAAAAAACATTAAAATTATATGTCATTTATATGAGTATTTATTTGATAAACAATTAGTTTTAGATAATACACCTAGCATTAGATTGAACAAATGCTATGACAACCGTTTAGATATGCTTTTAGAGTATAACTTAAACATTATAACTGATTTAGAATTTTTAAAACATAGTTCACTTAAACAAAATCATTTTCCACTATTACAAAATTTAATTAATAGTTATTTTAATTTTATTTCATTAATTAATTGTCTTTATTCAGATCATTCAGCTGATTATTCACACGATTCTTTTAATGAAAATACTATTTTTTTTAATTTAATTAATTCTTTTGTATTTGATGTTAGTGAGTCTCCTCCTTCTATCGATTTAATACGTTCTATTTGTATTGAAGCTATAGAATTATTCTTTGGTTACTCTTTATCAAACAATGAGATTGATGATGAGTACTATGAAATTTTCTTTAAAAATAGCCCTGAAAATAAATTCTATCAATATTACTTTAAGTCTTTAGATAAAATCTATAAGATAAGAATATTTGATAAAGATTGTAAGGTATTTTATATTTATTCATATAATCCAACATTTATAGATATACTAGACTCATCTTTTAATAAAGACTCTGCTAAAGAATTAGTAGATAGTTACCTTAAGAAAAAACTACATTCTAAATTCTATACTCTATCTTTTGATAATAGTTATTCAAATATTTCTTATTATATGAAATCTGTAGAAAGCTATAAATTTAAGTATAACTATAATACTAATAATAGCCTTTATGTAACTGTTGATGCTAAATCTATGTCAGTCCAGGAAATATCTCTTTTTTAAGGACATTAGTTTATAAAATAAATAGGACATCTGAATTTAAATATTCAAATGCCCTATTTATTTTATATTTATTCATGTTCAATTATTCCATAACCGCCATTTTTTCTTTTATAAGTAACATTTATCTCAAATGTATCTTGATTTCTAAATACATAAAAACTATGTCCTATTAACTCCATTTGAAGTATAGCTTCTTCTACACTCATAGGCTTTAAATTAAACCTTTTTACTTTTTCTACTACTATACCTTGTTTTATATTTATATCTTCCTCAATATTATCAGCTATGCAATCTAAGATCATATCCATCTGATATTGTTCCTTTATCTTAGCATTATATCTTATTATTTGCTTATATAACTTATCATATAATACATCTGTTGCAATATATAAATCATCTTGAATTTCCTCCGCTCTAATCATCGGTCCATCTTTTTGAATTATAGTTACTTCTAGCTTTATTTTTTCATTTCTGTCATTTATAACAGCTTTTATTTCTGAATCTGGCCTAATATATCTCTCTAACCGACTTAAGTTTTCCTCTATGTATTGTGTCGTTAATTCGGTTAAATCATTTCGCCTACTAGAAATATTGATTCTCATAAAAATCTCTCCCTCCAAGTCCACTAATCCTTTTATTTATTAGTTATTTCTTAACATATCATCGAGAGTTTAAATTTTGTTAATTATATATATGTCGAGAATACAATATTGTTTCTTAAATTTTACTTATTTATAATCCAAATGAAATAATTTAAAACTAATGCATATATAATCCATAGTAAGTAAGGAATATTCAAGTATGCTGCCCTCTTATCAACTTTATAAAATTTAACTATCATAACCACCACTACTATTATTATTAAAATCAAGGTAATCATAGCTGTTAATTTTAAATCTAATCCAAAGAAAAGTATACTCCATAAAAAATTTAATCCTAATTGCAGTTTATAATAAAAGATAGCATCATTAACTTTAGCTACTTCATATCCTTTTTTAGTTATTACATATGCTGATATTCCCATCAACACATATAATATAGTCCATACAATAGGAAATATATAACTTGGTGGAGCAAATCCCGGCTTTATCAATTGAGAATAATACATAGATGCAGATTCCCCTGATATCATACTTGATATAAAACTACTCGCATATCCCACTAACAATGGTATCAAAACACTAATTAAAAAATTTCTAATTTCTTTTACAGATATAATCAATTTTTTCCCCCTCTTCCCTTTAGTTATTTTACTTATTTAATAAATATGTACAAGGATGTTTTATTATTACTGCTTATTATCAATAAAAAAATAACTCTGATTTATTAAGTATTAACCAGAGTTATTAATCATCTATTGTTATAATCTATAAAGAATTAATCATATCTATTGCTTATAGTTTTTTTCTCTCTCATATACCAAGGAGTCATTATTTAAAACATGCTACAGTTTCTTCTGTAATCAAACTAATTGCTTCGTTTCTTAATTCTAATAGTTTTTGTCCTTCATCTTTTGGATAAACCTTAAATGTAAATTCTCCAAATATCTCATCTATCAAATCAATAACATTTCCTCTACCAATTTTCTTTTCTAATAAACATAATAATTCGTAGTCTTGCAACGCTTCTTTCATTAGATATAACCTTATTGATTCTACAGGTTTTAAATCATCACCTGGATATACTAAAAATGCATCTCCTGCTGGGAATCCACACTTTGAATCCGTCGATAAAAGTGGATTTATAGGTATTGCTGAGAATATACTGTTAAAGAAGTTATATCCCCAATGTAAAAAACCTTTTATTTGATAGTAGTACCATTGGACTCCTATTATTCTAGTTTTATTAGAAGGAACAGCTAAGAATCTATTTGATACGTAGTCTTTTTGTCCAACACAATAATAAGACCAAATATTTGATACTTTATTTTCTAAAAATGTCTCTATTGCATCAGTAGAAACCACTGGACATTCCACTAACCCTTGTTCATAGAACTCATAATCTGACAAAGCATCTATAGTTTTATATCCTTTAAAATTATTTTTTACAAGGCACGATACATACTTATAGCTTTCAATTTTTTCTAGTGGTGGTTCATCTGCTACATGTAAAAATACTTTATCCTTTATCCCTTCATCTATAAAAAATGCATCAAGTTCATTTGCAAAAATTTCAAAAAACTCTACAAACTCATTACTTTTTATATCTGTATCATAATTGAATTTTTTCTTTAATACACCCTCTTCTTCAACAAATATTTTAGTTACATGATCTGCTCCCCATTGAGTAAAAAAATGCGCCATCTCGAAATATTCAAATCCAGATTGCTTTGACACTTCTATCCATTTTTTAAGTTTTTCAAAATTAAATTTATACACACCATCTTTTAAACTTATTTCTACCAATTGGAATGTTAATCTTTCTTTACCTGGTCTTATATCTAGTGATGGTGTAAATAATGGTGTGAATATTGTATTTACTCCAAATTCATATGCTTTTTCAAAATAGTTTTGTATTGCTTGCCAGAACTCGTCTGTAAACGGTGCGACTTTATAATAATTAATAATTGCATCGACATGGAACCATTCTGTATGTATAAAATTTGTTTTTTCTAATGATATATCATTAATTTTTATTTCACATTTTTCACTACCTAAAAGTTTATTTCCTGAATCATAAAAGTTAAAAATTATACTTTCTTCAGTTTTATCATAATCTTTTGGTAGTTCTAATGTAACCCATACACTTTGATATGAATTAGGTATAACACTTAATCCTGCTCTTTCATCGTATTCAAATAAATAATCTGGAAATAATCCTGAATCTTTACGTATGTAATAATCATCTACCACATCCGGTGCACATACATAATGTCCTGGTACTTGTACAACCTCTTGTATTTTTATAAATTCCTTAATATCACTTTCTACTTCTAAGAATAACGCTTCATACTTTGCATCTAAACTATACGCTACTTGGAATGAAAACTTTTCATTTTTTAAGCATTGTATAGGATAAGTAATATTAGAGTTTAACTCCTTTACATTAGGCATAATTTTCTGAAGCGAATCTATTACTGCTATTTTCATATTAATCGGGCTAATTAACCCATCCCCCCTTTGTATAAACCTTAGTTTTTGAAAACCTTTACAGAGATATTATAACATAAATTTTGATTAGTTATATATGTTTTTATTAATTATAAAATGCAAAAAACCTAGAGTATTAACTCTAGGTTTTTAATCTATTGTAAGTTTTTCTTAACTAACTCATTAATAAGTTTTCCATCAGCTCTACCTTTTACTTTAGGTTGAATAACTGACATAATCTTACCCATATCTTTCATAGAAGTAGCTCCTACTTCAGATATAGTAGCTTTTACTATTTCGTTTAGTTCTTCTTCGCTTAACTGTTGAGGTAGGTACTCTTTTAAAACTTCGATTTCAGCATTTGTTTCACTTACTAAGTCTTCTCTTCCAGCTTTTTCAAACTCAACTAAACCATCTCTACGTTGTTTTAGTTGTTTAGATATTATATCTATAATACCTTCGTCATCAAGTTCAACTCTATTGTCAACTTCATACTGTTTTATAGAAGCTCTTATTAAAGTTACCACAGATTTTCTAACTGTATCTTTGTTTCTCATTGAAGACTTTAAATCTTCTTGTAACTTTTGTTTAAGGGACATTCCCTTCACCTCTTTATTCTTAATTACTATTTCTTAGCGTTTTTTCTTCTTGCTGCTTCAGCTTTTTTCTTACGTCTAACGCTTGGCTTATCATAGTGCTCTCTTTTTCTAACTTCAGACATGATGCCAGACATTGCACATGAACGCTTAAATCTTCTTAAAGCGCTGTCTAATGTTTCATTTTCTCTTACTCTTACTTCTGACATTTCTTTTTCCCTCCCTCCGATAGCGTGAATTATGTTGGGACTGTAACTACGATTTTATCTGCAAATATGCATTACAACCTCACACTTTGTTTATTATAAACTAGTTTATGAATATTTTCAAGTATTTTTATTAAACAAGGTATTTATTTTTGCATTGCCTCATATAATGGTAATTTCTTGCCTGCTAAAATATGATAGTGAATATGCTTAACCTCTTGTCCTCCATCGTCTCCACAGTTATTTATTATTCTAAATCCGGTTTTATCAAATCCCTTTTCTTTAGCTATTTTATTAATCACATTATGAATATGTGAAATAATTTCCATTTCATTTTCATTAATATCAACTATACTTCCATAATGCTTTTTAGGTATAACTAAAATATGGTATGGAGCAACTGGATTTATATCATTAAAGGCTAGCACCTTATCATCCTCATAAACTTTACTTGATGGAATTTCACCATTTATTATTTTGCAAAATATACAATTCATTGATTACACCTCCCCTATATTGAGTTTTGTTATACTAAGCTATATTTTTAGTATTTTAAGTAAGTTATTTTATTACTTATTTCTACTAATTATACTAAAATACCTTCTACATATTCATTTTTCACATCAGTTATTTTTACTTTTAGTATTTTTCCTTGTATGTCATTTTCGCTTGGTACTACTACCCTTATATAGTTAGGTGTTAATCCTTCGTATTTATCGTCTACTATATTTTGTTCAAATAAAACATCTAACTCTTGCCCAATAAATTTACTAGCAAATTTATTGAAATTTTCTTTGCTTAAGTTTAGAAGTTTATCACTTCTAAGCTGCTTCATTTGAGGATCTATTTGATTTTCCATAGTAGCCGCTGGAGTACCTTTTCTCGGTGAATATTTGAATATATGCATCTGAGAAAGTTCTATGTCCCTTAAAAAGTCATATGTTTTGCTGAACTCATCATTAGTTTCTCCAGGAAACCCTACTATTACATCAGTAGTTATTGCTACATTAGGTATATTTTCTCTTAATCTATCAACAATTGCCTTATATTCAGACGTAGTATATCTTCTATTCATTCTCTTTAGTGTCTCATCACATCCACTTTGTAGCGATAAGTGATAATGAGGACAAACTTTTTTCATTTTTGAAACTTCACTTACAAATTCTTCTGTGAATAAAATTGGCTCAACTGAACTTAATCTTATTCTTTCTACACCTTCAACATCATTAATTGATTTTATTACACTTAATAAGTTTATTTGTGCATCCTTTACGTCTTTACCATATGATGCTACATGTATTCCAGTTAATACAAATTCTTTAAATCCATTCTTAACTAGTTTGTGTACTTCATCCATAATACTATTTATATCTCTACTTCTTACTCTTCCTCTTGCATAAGGTATTATACAATATGAACAGAATCTATCACATCCATCTTGTATTTTCATAAATGCTCTAGTTTTTCCATTAGTTTGGCTAATTTCTATTTCTTCAAAGGCCTTAACCTTCATTATATCATCAACTGTACTTGCTTTTTTAGTAGAATCTAGTTTCTTTATTTCTTCTACTATTTTTCTTCTGTCGTTAGTTCCCATTACTAAATTTACTTCTTCTATTTCAAGTATTTCTTCAGGAGATACTTGTGAATAACATCCAACAACTGCTATTATAGCATCCGGATTTTTCTTTTTTACTCTTCTTATATATTGGCGTGACTTTCTATCACTCATATGAGTTACTGTACATGTGTTTATTACATATACATCTGCATATTCTTCACTTTCTACTTGAGAATATCCTTCTTTTTCAAACATCTCAAGCATAGCTTCTGTTTCATATTGATTTACTTTACATCCTAATGTGTAAAAAGCTACTTTCTTCATTTATTCATTTCCTCCTAAGTCGCTTAATTCGTATAAAACTATAGATGAAGCGACAACTGATGCTGTCTCTGTTCTTAATATTCTAGGTCCTAGAGATACTGATTGACCACCAATTTCTTCAATTGATTCTATTTCTATTTCATCAAATCCACCTTCTGGACCAACAAATATTCCTATGTTATTTATATTTACACCTTTTATTGCTTGTTTAATCGATTTTGTTCTTTCATTTTCATATGGCGCTATATTAAAATCATTATTTTCCATATCTTCTAAGGCTTCTTTAAAACTTAAAACGCCTCTTAGTGTTGGTATTTTTCCTCTTTTACTTTGCTTTGCAGCTTCATAAATTATTCTTTCCCAACGTTCTATTTTTTTATCTTCTTTTTTATCATCAACTTTAGCTACACTTCTTTTTGTTTGTACTAATATTATCTCATCTACTCCAACTTCAGTAAGTTTTTGTAGTATCATTTCCATTTTGGGCCCTTTAGGCAAACCTTGATACAGTTTAATTTTTAAATCAGATTCTCTTTTTACATCAACTTTTTCTAATATTTCTAAATTTACAATACTTTTATCTATATCTGTTATTTCACATATATATTCATTATTATCATTATCACATACTTCTAATTCTTCACCTATTTTACATCTTAGAACTTTAGATATGTGCTTTACATCTTCACCCTCAATGATACATGTATTGTTATCTATATTAATATTTTTCTTGTCTACAAAAAATCTATCCATATGTCCACCTACTTAATTTTAGAAACTATTGCGTTCCACTCACCTAAAGATTGTACTTCTATTATTTCTAATCCATTTTGCTGTAAAGCTTCTTTTACTTCATCTACTTTAGCATGTATTATACCCGAAGATATAAATACTGCATCATCCTTCATAAAGTTCTTTATATCTTTAGCTAGTAACTTTATTATATCTGCTATTATATTAGCCACTACTATATCAGCTTTATCATGTACAACTTCCATTAAGTTACCATGCATAGCTACAACTTTGTCTTCAACCTTATTTAATTCAATATTTTCTTTTGATACTTTTACAGCTACTTCATCTAAATCAACTGCAAGTACGTCTTTAGCTCCAAGCTTAGCTGCTGCTATTGCAAGTATTCCACTACCACAACCTATATCAAATACTTTAGTATCTTCTTTTACATATTTTTCTAATTGTTGTATACACATTGTTGTTGTCTCATGTGTTCCTGTTCCAAACGCCATCCCTGGATCTAGTTCTATTATTAAATCTCCATCTTGTACTTCATAATCTTCCCATGTTGGTTTTACTACTACTTTTTCACCTACTTTAGTTGGCTTATAGTAGTTTTTCCATTCATTTGCCCAGTCTTCTTCATCAACTTGTGATAACTCTACTATCGCTTCACCAATGTCTATTCCAAACTCTTTTAGACCTTGTATTTTTTCTTTTATTATATTGATATCTTCTGTTACATCTCTTTCTTCTGTTATGTATGTTTTTATTATAACTCCGTCATATCCACTATTGAATATTTCTTCTTCAACAAAATCCCAATCATATTCATTTTTCTTTTGGAATTTAAAATCCTTTGGATCTTCTATAGATACTCCACCTACATTTTGTTCATATAATATATTAGTTATAGCTTCAACTGCTTCTGTTGAAGTTTTTATCGTTATTTCAGCCCATTTCATCTATTATGCACCATCCTTATGTAATCATCTTATTTTTTCATAAATTTTATTATATCATAATTATTATTATCTTTTATACAATACTTTAGTCTATTTTACAATATATATGTATATATTTTCCCATATTGTTATATAACTTGATAAATATAACTATTATCTATTCTATAAATTAAAATAATCCATAATATTTTTATTATATATTTAGTTTAATCTGTATATTTAATGGGTATTGTTAGACAATATAATAAACAATATTTTTAAGGAGATTAAAATGGCTGCAAATAAAATAATATGTAACTGTAAACAAGTTAGCTACTTAGACATTAGAATGGCTATGGTAAAAGGAGCCCGTACTTTAGATGAAATAAAGGAAATGACTGGAGCTGCTACTGGTTGTGGTAGATGTGCTAGCGATATCGAAAAAATATTAGCCTCTGTATGTGGGTGTAAAAATGTTTCTTTAGAAGATGTTGTTAGTGCTGTTAAAAATGGTGCTGATACTACCGATAAAGTAGCTGAAGTAACTGGTGCTGGTTCTGGTTGTGGTAGATGTAAAAAATTAGTTCAAAATGTAATCGATTTAGGAAGATAAAAGATAACCTGCTTTAGTCAAATGGAAGTAACAACGAATCCATCCTAAGCAGGTTATTTTTATTAAAACAACTATATTATTTACTTTTATATCAGATTTATATCCGACATAATTGGGAAATGATCGGATAAATATTTTTCGTTTATGCTATCCGTTAATGTTCTAACATTTAATATATCTATATTATCATTTACAAATATATGATCAATTTCTTCTAACTCATTCCAGCTAACATCAAATCTAAATTCATTGAATGTTCCTTTTGGTCCATATGGTGCTTCTTTACTTATATCACGCACATGATCAAATTTTTCATTAATTGTACGATAACATCTTTCTGTTTTACATGAGTTAAAATCACCCATTATTATAATACCTATATTTTTTTTCATTTCTTTAATTTTGTGCGTTATTAACTTAGCTGACTCATACCTTGCTATTTCACTTTCGTGATCAAAATGTGTATTCATTAAAATAAACTCTTTATTAGTTGATTTTTCTAATAACTTTGCATATGTACAAATTCTAACACATGCACTATTCCATGATTTTGAAGGTATATTTGGTGTATTAGATAGCCAAAATGTATTACTATCTAATAATTCAAATTTATCTTTTTTGTAAAATATAGGTGCAAACTCTCCATTTTCTATTCCATCTTCTCTCCCTACTCCTACATAGCTATATTTTGATAACTTCTCTTGTACATAACTTAGTTGATGCTTTAGCACTTCTTGTAAACCAAATACATCCCACTCATATGATTTTATTAAGTTACAAACATTATTTCTTCTGTCTTCCCATGAATTTTCTTTATCATATATATTATCGTATCTTATATTAAATGTTGCTATTCTCATATATCCCCCTCTTTTTATAAATAGTTAAGATATTGTTATCTTATCCATATTTTCTTTAAAAAACTTACTCCACAGCTTTTTATCATCTTCAGTTGGTATTTTATATATATTGTTATCTTTATATCCTATATTTTTACTTTTATTAATTCCTAAATTATGATATGAAAGTAATTCAACTTTTTCTATATTGGGGTATTTATCTATTAACTTATTTATAGCATCAAAATGTTCTTTATTATTATTTACTCCTGGTATTACAGGACATCTTAATATTATTTTTTTATTTAGGTTATATATGTAATCTAAATTTTTTAATATAATATTATTAGATACTCCTATGTACATTTTATGCTCTTTTTCCTGTGAGATTTTATAATCAAATAAGACTAAATCCACATATTCAATTAAGCGGTCTATGGATTCACGCTTACCAAAACCACTAGTTTCTATACAAGTATTAATATTATACCTCTTACATTCTTTTAATACTTCTCTGGCAAATTTACTATTACTTAATACTTCTCCTCCTGATATAGTAACTCCTCCTCCTGAGCTATTATAAAAAGTAATGTCTTTTTTTATAATATTAACAATCTCACTAATTGACATTTCTTTACCTATTATACTTAATGATTTTTTATTACATACTTTAATGCAATTTCCACAATGATTACATTTATTAAAATCTACCTTATGGCGTCCTTCATATTCAAAGTGAACATTGTTTTTACATACACTTATACAAACTAAGCAATTTTCACAACTAGATTCATTAAATGATAATTGTTTATTAAAGCTTAATGATTCTGGATTATGACACCACCTACATCTTAAAGGGCATCCTTTTAAAAATACTGTAGTTCTAATTCCCGGACCATCGTATACTGAACATCTATGGATATCAATTACTAAACTACTCATCTCTATCTCCTTAATATGCAGTACGCTTAATCATTTCTAATTGAGTCTCTTTATCTAAGTCTATAAACTTAGCTGTAAAACCACCTACACGAACTACTAAATTTTGATGTTTTTCTGGGTTTTTAATAGCATCTTCTAACTCATCTTGATTAACTACAGATATATTAGTTTGTTGCCCACCATTATCAAAATAAGTTTGAAGTAATATCTTCATCAAATCTCTATTTTCATTAAATAAATGCTTTGAAAATTTAAGATTATGATTAGCTCCTGCATGTATAGATGTATCTAACTTTACTAATGAATTCATAAGTGCTGTAATTCCTTCTTTGTCCATACCAGGATATGCACCATTTCCATTTGATAAACCTTCTTTAGCTAGCCTTCCATCTGGTGTTGCTCCTGTTGATTTTCCTAATAATATATTCATATTGTTATTTATCATAACTACTAATAAAGAGTCTAATCTTGTTTTATCTCTTTGATTTCTTATACTGTTACAAATATGTTCATGTACCATAATAGATATATTATCTGATTCATCATAGTCATTGCCGTACTTATCTGCATTTATTAGCATCATTCTTTCCCTATCATAACCCTCAAAGTTTTTGTTAATCATTTTTACTAATTGAGTTAATGCAAATTCTTTTCTATCATAAACTATTTGTTTAATAGCTGTAAAACTATCTGCTACAGTTATATTTCCATATGTTTCTAGTGTTCCACCTAAATGTTGTAATCCACCATCAAACAATGCCCTACCTTTTTCTATACAATCATCATAAAGTATGCTAAATAACAAAAACGAGCTTTCTTGATTACATTTATCATAAACTAATTCTTGAAACTTACCACAGTTATCAACAAAATAATTAGCCTGTTTTTTATACATCTCAAATAGCTGTTCAAATGATAAATCATCATTTATTTCTCCTGTTTTAAGTCCTATCTCTTTTTTAGTTAGGGGGTCAATTCCATTATTTAATGTAACTTCTAATATTTTAGGCATATTTATTAAAGTATTTGGTGTTCCTATGCTTTTACTCGCTAACATATATTCACCACAACCAAAAAATCCATATTGACATGCGGTTTCATAGTCTACATCCATTGCCTTCATAACTGATTTAACATTTACATCGTCATTATAGAGTATCGGAAAAGTCCTTCCACTACCTAACACATCTAGAGATCTATTGTATACTCTTTCATCCATACCTTTATAATATCTTAAACTAAGTTGTGGTAATGACATCATCCTTTTATCTACTACTTCTAATGTAATTAATGCAAATTCATCTGCATTTTTCTCATTATCTCTTCCAAATCCACCTACTATAGCTCTACTGTCTCTGCATAAATTTGACTCTATTAAATTAAAGAATGAGTCTACGTATTTTATAGCTTCTTCTCTAGTTATTGTATTATTTTCTATATCATTAACGTAAAAATCCCCTAGATAGGTGTCAATTCTTCCTAATTCAGTTGCACAAGATGCATTAGCATATATGTTAATTAACTGAATAGCTTCATGAAGTGTATTTGGTTTATTTTCCTTTATATTGTTTAATGAATTATATATAGTAGCTAACTCTTTTAATCTTATTTCATCTTTACAATCACTCATCACTTCCTTTGTATGAATTTTATATGTTTCACATACATCTTTTAGAGTATTTAAAACTTCAATCATTGAATTATATAAATTTATAGCTTTTTCTTCATTTGTATTGTTAATCTTAGAATTTATAATCTCAATAAGTCCATTTAATCCATATGTTGTAAGCTTTTTATAATCCAAGTGAGCTCCTGCTATTCTATATAAAGGATATGCCGCTCCTATTTCATGTACATAATCATCCCCTGTAAGAGCTTTTCTCATCTCATCAGTAAAATCATTTCTTACTTTTGTGTTAGTGTCTTTTCCTTCCCAAAAACTTATAGCTTCACTAACTTCAGTTATATACTCATCATCATATTCTGTACTTATTTTTATTTGTTCTAATATCTTATAGCAATTATTAAAATCTACACAATAACAAGTTCTATCAATGCCATCAGATGTTCCTCCTCCCAGCATTAATGGATATATTCCTATTTGTGTATTTAAAAACCTTCCCGCAAATAAATCTTTGTCTTCTATTTTTCCTAAAGTATTAGGTATTTGTACCTTTAGACATTCTGCTTCTAAGATTGATTTATCACCCTTATAAAACGCTCTATATTTATTAGTAAATTGCAACTCCCTTTCAAATAATCTTCTATTTTGATTCATTTTTATTCCCCCAACAAATTAGTTTTAGTTAGCACTTTAATACAATTTTATTAAATTTAATAACTAACTTCTAACGGTATGTTGATTATATATGTACTATATTGATATTTTACTTACAAAAAAAATTCTTTATTATTTTTTCTATATATACTTGGTGTTACATTAAATTTTTTCTTGAATAGTCTATTGAAATAACTAATGTTGTCAAATCCATAATCAAGGGCTATATCTATTATACTTATATCACTATATTTTAGCATATTAGATACTTCCACTATCCTTAGATTATTTATAAATTGTGTCGGTGTAACATTATAATATTTCTTTAATTCTCTAGTTAAATGTTCTTGAGATACTCCACTTATTTCTATAAATCTATCTAATCCTTTGATAAAGTTTTCTTTATTGCTCATCTCTAAACATGCAATTTCTAACCATTTTGGTATATTATTAATATCGTTCTTATTCATATTTATTTCAATAATTATGTCAGTAATAAGGCTTTCTAATATATAATTTGTTTCATTATAACTTTTAGACATTATTATATCTGTTTTGTATATATAATTTTGATATATAACTTCGCTTATATTCAACTTATTTTGTGTATTTATATCTTTATTCAAGTTTGAAATTAGTTTCTCAAAATAACTCTTTTCTATTGCTATATTTCTAAGTATATTTATATCTTCATCCCCTATAAAGTAATGACTATCTTGTGGCTTTATTATCTTAAGGTCTCTACTTTTTAATAACTCATCTTTACCATTTACTAGATGCTTAAATTTACCGTTTAATACAATAAACATTTCATAAAAATTATGATTGTGTTCAGTTGTATACTTTCCTTTAAATAACCTCAAATCAGCTATGTACAACTTAGTTTCATCAATACAATAATCATTAAAGTCAAGTTCTTTTATCATTTAATAATTACTCCCTCCACCATTTATGTTTGTCTATTTCATTATACCAATTATTATTTGATATCAGTTTAATTTCACTATAAAATTAAAGAGTATTTCTTATAAGAAAAATTATAAGAAATACTCTAGCTATATACTAATATTATTTATTTTTTATTTCATCAAAAGCATTTAATAAATGTTCTTTTGCCTTAGCTATCTCTTCTACTTCCACTTCTACAACATCAATAACGTTCTTAACTTCACTTAAAACCGCTTCAAATTCAGTATTTTCAACACCTAAAGCTTTATATTGTTCTTCAATATTTTTAACAGTATCATTTAAATCATATAGACTTTCTTTATTATCTATTACAGTAACCTTATTCGAATCAAGACCTAAAACTTCTATTTCATAAATTCTAGTAGCTCCACCACTACCTTGCTCTGACTTATTTATCTTAACTCTAACATATCTAGCAAGTTCATAATTTAAATCATCTCTAGATACTGCATTTGTATTTCCTTTGACATCTTTTAGTTCTTTCCAAATAGTTCCATCATTACTTACTTCAATAGTATACTCTGAGGTATTCATACTAGCAGCTTCTCCACCAGCCTGTGCATTACTCATCCTTAATTCCTTTACAACTACTTCTTTGCCTAAATCAACTTCTATCCAGTTGCCTGTTTGTCCAAATGCACACCACTTACTATTTAATTTTCCATCAAAAGCATATTTCGCTCCTTCACCATCATTAACCTGAGCATTAGCCTTTGCTTCTTTATTTAAGGCAAGATTCTGAAGACCTTCACTTGCTTGGCTACTTACCACTATAAAATCTTCTTTATGATTTATAGTTTCACCTGCAGGGTTTGATACTATTTGAGTTACAGAGTATACTCCTGGTTTATCAAAATTAACGGTTACTTCTTCTCCTGCTAATTCTTCATTTTTATGAAGTCCTTCTATTTTCCATTTTACATCTTGACCTGCTAAAGATTTATCAGTTAATGTTATAGCTTTTCCAGGAGCTATTATTGGTTCACTCATTTCAAAGTTTGCTTTTGGAGTTTCAAGTTCTGGCCAATCTACAGTTATTCTTGCTTCGTGCTTTTCATTAGTTTCAAATACATTACTTACAGGCTTTATTATAAAGTTAGTTTTTGTATCTACTGTAAGCTCTCTTTCTATATCATTTACAAAGAATGCATTAGTAGGAGTTGCTCCAACTAACTCTCTATTTCCTTGACCATCTTCCATGTATATTTCATAATGACTTACATCTTCTCCAGCTCTATCCCAAGTCAATCTAACATTTCCATAATAGTTGTCTATTACTTTGAAATCTTCAACTTGTATATTTTTAATCTTTTTAACTTTCATATTATCATTAGAATCAGTTATTGCTAATTGACCTAAGTTTAACTTATATGAATCAGAATTTGTATTTCCTTCTACTATTAAAGATATTTCTTCTATTTCATCTTTTTTATACTTAGAAAGAGATGCACTAGCTTCTATCCACTCTCCATCTTTAGATGTATTTAAATCTATAACTTTAGTTCCTTTATCATCAAACATTAACTCTAACTTCACATTAGAATCTCCATTTTCTTCTTTATATTTCACACTAATCTCACTTTTGTTAGTTAGCTCTACATCAGATGCAAATAGCTTTATCTTAGTTTTTCCACCTTTAGTTAAATTTCCTTTAAGTGATATTGAGTTTCCTCCATAATATGCTTCACTATAATCTATATCTGCTTCTAATTTATTTTTGTTGTTATCAACTACCCATCTATATGTAGGCATTACATCCATCATACCTCTATGATTCCATTCATCATCACTTACTTGATTTCCATCTACATTGAAGAATTCACCATTACCCATAGAGAAGTTAGTTACAAATGGAAGTTCTGTTACTGGACTTTTTTCTACTATATTATTAGATATGCCTTTCCAACTTTCGTTACTTTCATTTCTTGGATCTCCAGTTTCATTTACCCAGAATCTTTCTTCTTTTTCTAAGAATTCTTCAACTGTTTTAGACGTATCATAAGTCCAAGATGGACAATATAATCCAAGTGATGTATTAGCATCTTTACCTTCTGGGAATAAATAATTCCATTTTATAGGTGTATTGTATCCATTTGCTTGCACATCTACCCCTGCATATAAATCATATTTGTCTCTTCCCATTTTCTTTGCTAATTCACCAGATTTCTTTAGTTCATCACCTTTAACAGTGTAAGGCAATCTACTGTCTGCATTATTAGGGTCAACTACTGAGTATTTCTCATTTGTCCACCAGAAGTTTAAGAACATCCCATCTGATAACGGTTTCTTTTTATCTCCTAAGAAGTTTTTATTATACTCATTTAATTGATTTTGCCAGAAAACTCTACCATCATCTATCATAGAGTCATACCATATTATTTCCATATTCTCAGGCTTAATTTCTTGTAAATATGCTAAGAATTCTTTCATTAAATCAGCTAACTCTGGATTTAAATACTGAGAAGTTCTTTCTCCTGTTTCTTGGTTTATAAACCACCCTTCAAAGTTGTAAAACTCTGCTACTTCTATTAGTTTATGAGCCATTGGGAACTTTCCATTAGAATCTTTTTGTAAAAATTCATACATCCATTCAAACTTTCCTCCATAAACTTCTGGTGGGAAAAATACTGTTCCAAGTACTGGAACACCATTAGTATGCGCTGCATCTATTAAGTCAGCACTTGGAGGTACTATAAGTCCTTCTCCTGCAGATCCTCCCCAAGATACTAATGTATCTATGTATTGCCAATAACTAAAATTATATCCTTCTATCTCATCTCTTCCTTGAGATGGTGTAGAGCTTGTTGTTTTATTTGCTATTGCAAGTGATATAACCTTAGCATCATCATCCTGAGATTTTTTAAGTTCTTCTCCCTCTGTTCGTTCCTTAAGTTCAACAGTACCTACGTTAAACTTTGCATCTTTATCAGTTTCTGGACTCCAATTTAAAAGTTCATTTGGATACCAATAAGATGAGAATGGTTGTCCTGTCTTTTCTTGAATAGCAATATCCGAATCAAGTATTGCATGTGATGTGTGCATTGGAGCTGCTCCAAATAACATTATTGCAGCAAGTGCAGATGATATAAACTTTCTGTGTTTCATAAATATTTCCCCCTTGTTTTTAGTTAGATAAAACAAGCTAAAGCTACTTACTGATGGTTTATTTATTATATTTAATTAAATAGAAAACCACCTTAATTAAAAGGTGGTTGCCATAACAAATAAACTCATTGTAATGAGTAACAAAGAATATACATCCTTTGGCAACTGGCTGGCATAGATTTTATCTTTAGCCCCTTTAGCTTTGCGTCCTTAGATTTCTCTAAGTTTGCCTATTAAATTTTAATTATTATTAATTAACTTCTTGTGTTAATTTAATGCTTTAGTAACTAATATGCTACAATCTTTAAATTCTGTATTTACTTCTTCATTGTTAATTTTAACTCTATTAAAGTTAGTACCATTTAAATATATTTCATACTTTTCATATTTTTTCTCATATCCATTATGTACTAAGTCTATATTTATATTTAACTCTTCTTTATTTTCAATAGTTATGTCATATAAATTATATTTGCCTTCTTTATATTCAAAAGAACTTCCATCATCTTGATAGTGCTTATAACTTACCTTTTCATTACCTACATAAACATCTAGTCTTAATGTATCTATTTCTTTTTCACCTATATAATTTTGTTCTGGGAAATTTGGTATAATACTTCCTTCTTTTATATATATAGGACATACATCAAGTGGAGTTTGCTTAACTATATACTGTCCTCCGTCAAAACTTTCTTTAGTCCAATAATCTATCCATTTATAACCGTTTGGTAAATATACCATTCTAGCTTTTTTACCTTGTTCAAGTACAGGAGCCACCATTATATTTTCACCAAACATAAATTGATCATTTATTTCATAAGTATTTTCATCAGTTTGGTATTCAAGAGGTAAAGCTCTCATGATTGGAAGACCATCAGTTTCTCCTTTATAGAAGGTATCATATATATAAGGTATTAATTTATATCTTAGTTTTATATACTTTCTATTAATATCTTCTGTTAACTTATCAAATGCCCATGGTTCTTGGTCTCTTGAATATATAGTGGTATGGTTTCTAAATAAAGGTGTAAATGTTCCAACTTGTACCCATCTACTTAATAATTCCGGTGTACAATCATATCCAAATCCACCAACATCCGTTCCTGCAAAACTCATTCCACTAAGACCTAAGTTCATAAGCATTGGTACGCTCATCCTTAAGTGTTCCCAAGTACTTTGATTATCTCCCGTCCATACTGTAGAATATTTTTGAGTTCCAGAGTAACAAGCTCTCGTTACAACAAATGGTCTCTTGTTAGTTGACTTTTTTATACCTTCATATGTAGCTTTATCCATCATATGACCATACACGTTATGTATTTCCTTATGCTCAACTTCTTTTCCATCTTCATTAAACTTAATATCATCTGGAAGTGGACCATTAAAACTTGCTGGTTCGTTCATATCGTTCCATATTCCAGCTACTCCATAGTCCATCATAATTTTTTGATTATTAGCCCACCAACTTCTTACTTCACTATTCATAAAGTCAGGGAATACTGAATGACCTGGCCATACCCAGTTAGTATATGTTATACCATTTTTATCAGTAGCAAAATAACCATTCTTCATTCCTTCATCATATATCTTGTATCCCTTATCAACCTTAACTCCTGGATCTATTATTGTAACTAATTTAAATCCATCATCTTTAAGATTACTTATCATCTTTTTAGGGTCTTTGAATTTATGTTTATCCCATGTGAATACTCTAAAATCATCCATATATTCTATATCTAGATATATTGTGTCACATGGTATATCTTTTTCTCTAAATTTATTAGCTATATCCATTACATTTTCCTCTGGACAATATGCCCATCTACATTGTTGATAACCTAATGTCCAAAGTTGAGGAAGTGGAGTGGTACCAGTTAGGTATGTATACCCCTTTATAACTTCTTTAATAGTTGGTCCGTACATAAAATAATAATCTATATTACCATCAACTGCTCCAAAGTAATAGTATTTAGAATTTTCTTTTCCTAAATCAAAGTGTGCTTCAAAGGTGTTATCAAAGAATAAACCAAAGGCTTCTTCTTCTTTCATAGTTATAAAAAATGGTATTGATTTGTATAGCTTTTCATAAGTTTCACCATGTGGAGTAGGATCATCTGTATTCCAATTTATATAATGGCATCCTTTTTTATTTAAATGACCACTTCTCTCTCCAAAACCATAGAAATACATATCATCAGTCATACTTTTAGGCACAAATACTTTATAATCCATATGTTCAGTTGGCTTATGTCCTTCTTGTGCTGCTAAATCTAGTCTACCTGCGGCATTTTTTACAAATGGATCTCTGTCACCTCTATAATCTTCACAAATCAACTTTCCTTCTTTATTATATATGTCAATTTTAAATTCATCATATATTTTGATAGTTAAAGTATCTGTAGTTAATTCTATATACTCTTCACTATGTACTACATTGAATTTATAGTCTTTAATTTGTAGATTTTCCACTGCCTTAGAGTTTTGTTCATCTCTAAAATTTGGTACAAAGAAATTTATTATAGAAGGACTTATAACATTAATTCTCACTTCTATATTTTCATATTGTACAGCTACTAAACTTCCCTTTACATCAAAACCTTTGATTTTTCCAAACATCTAAATTGTCTCCCTTTTATATAACTTCTGCCTTTTGTTTGTCATTTAAGTATTTATATAGTGCTCCAATTTTTCCGGAATCATTTTGGAATTTGCATGTATCTATCTCTACCATATCTAATACATTTTTGTTAAGTAAAGCTAGTTTTTTCTTAACATTAGGAATTAAATCTTCTCTTACACTAACTCCTCCACCTATTAGTACTTTTTCTGGTGCAAAGCTATATACTATGTTGTAAATTCCAACGGCTAATCCAAAATAGAAGTTTTCTATTTCATTTTGAACTTCTTCATCCCCATTTTGAGCTGCTTCAAATACACCAATTCCATCAAGTTCTGTATCTTTTAATTGATTTACTCTATATATTAAGTTATAAGTCGAACCAAGCCTTGAGAAACTTCTCCATCCCATATTAGGAAGTTCTTCTTTTCTATGCTCTAGTATATTCATTCCAAACTCACCAGCCATACCTCTATATCCTCTATATAATTGGTTATTTATGAATATACCTCCACCTATTCCAGTTCCTATAGTTATGCATACAAAGTTTTTGTTATCAACTGCATTTCCAATAAACTTCTCTGCCATTGCAACACAGTTAACATCATTGTCGTATGTAGAATCTAATCCTGTGTGCTCTTTTATATATTTATTTAAATACATATCTTGAAGGTCTATTACTTGTCCCATAAAGTGTATATATCCATCATCATCAATTCCCCCTGGAACACTAAGTGCTACACCTTCAATCTCATATTTTTCTTTATAGTTATTTATAACTTCAACAAGTATTTCTTGAGTTCTACCTTCACCTTGTTCTGGAGTTTTTACAGAATCAGACTCTATAAATTCACCTTCATGATTCATCACACTATACTTTATACTAGTTCCACCTATATCAAATACTACATAATACATAACTAATTTTCCTTCCCCCCACTATAATATTTGTAATTTATACCATTAAGCAATTATCTTCTATATCTTTATCTGATTCAAATCCATTATTTTCTATTAATTCTTTAAACCAATATGCACTCTTCTTTGGAGTTCTTTTAAATTCATTATTTATATCAACTTCTACAAAACCATATCTATTTTTGTATGCATTTAACCAAGACCAGTTATCCATAAATGTCCATAAGTGATACCCTCTTACATTACAGCCTTCATTTAATGCTTTATTTAACCATTTTAAATGTTCAGTGACAAATTCTATACGATAGTCATCTTCTATTCTTCCGTTAACTTTGAATTTATCTTCTCCTTCTACTCCCATACCATTTTCAGATATAAAGAATGGTATGTTCTTATAATTATCTCTTATGTTTATAGATAAATCATATATACCTTTTTCATATATTTCCCATCCTCTATGAGGATTTATCTTCTTACCTGGCATATCATAAAAATCAAAGAATGACCAAGGTGTTAATGGCTCTCCCTCTTGAACTTCACTTTCTCTTGCTTTAACTCTTCTTGGTTGGTAATAGTTTACACCTAATAAATCTACCGTATTATTTTTTATAATTTCTATATCTTCATTTGTATAAGTTGGCATTAAATCATACTCTTTTACAAATTCTATTAATTCCCCAGGAAATTCTCCATGTACTGATGGGTCTAAGAATGAACGATTTAAAGTTAAATCTGCAATATTTGATGCTTTTAAATCTTCTTCACTATTACTTCTTGGGTAAGATGGTGTTAAGTTTATTATTATACCTATTTCTCCATCTAAGTTTAATTTTCTGTATTCCATTATAGCTAAAGAACTTGATAACATTATATGATACCCAACTTGTACAGCTCTTTTAAAATCTACTACTGCTGGATAATGGTATGGTCCTAGATAACCACATTCAACAGGAACGATTGGCTCATTATGAGTAAACCATTTTTTAACTCTATCTCCAAATAATTTAAAACAAGCTTTAGCAAAGTTTTGATATGCAGTTACTACTTCACGATTTTCCCAACCACCAATTTCTTGCATATGCATCGGCATATCAAAGTGGAATAAGTTTATGAAAGGCTCTACATCATTTTTTAACATAGTATTTATTACATTATTATAAAAATTTACAGCTTCTTCATTTATACTGCCGTCTTTTTTTATAAGTCTTGACCAACTTATAGAAAATCTAAATGAATTATGACCTAGCTCTTTCATTAAAGCTATATCTTCTTCATATTTATAATAAAAATTACTTGTATTATATGGACCGATGTTGTTATGGAACTTTTCTGGAGCTATTTCATACCAATAATCCCATATATTTTGTTCCTTTCCATCTAAGTTATACGCACCTTCCATTTGAGTTGCAGAAGATGCACTCCCCCACCAAAAGTCCTTTGGAAATATATAGTTCATTATCAAATCCCCCATTTACTTAATTTTAAATTAATATCTTTAATTTATATTTTAATTATACTAAAAATCGTTTTCACGTTCAATGTGTCGTAATTTATCAATATGTATATTATAATTTCCTTTATAAATTTAAGGTTTTTATAGCAAAAGAGCTATTGCTAAGTTCATAGTTATACTTTCAATAGCTCTTTTATTTTATACTTAAAACTTACAATTCCGTTTATATATTATTTTTTAACCTTTATTCCACAATAATCAAGTACTAATTCACAGAACATCATATTTGCCCATGAGAACCAGTCTCTAGTAAATTTACTTGGATCATTTGGGTTAAATCCTTCATGCATTAAGTATGTTCCTGCATCTGTATTTTTCATTACTTCTAATAATTCTCTCTTCTTATTTACATCATCAGTTGTTAATCCTTGCATTGCAAGCGATATATGCCATATGTATCCTTCTGGAGTGTGAGGACTTCCTACTCCTGATGCATATTTCCCTATATGATATTCTGGATTTTCTGTACTTAATATAAAGTTTCTAGTGTTTATATACTTTTCATCATTTATATCAGCATATCCTAAGTATGGTATAGCAAGTAAACTTGGTAAGTTAGCATCATCCATTAAATTATAATTTCCAAGTCCATCTACTTCGTAAGCATACATTTGACCACATCTTGAGTGATTGTACACTGCATGTTTTTGTATACCGTCTTCTATTTCATCTCTTAAGTCTTTAGCTCTTTTAGCTAGTTCTTGATCTTTAAGTATGTCTGTTGCTACCTCTACTACATAGTCAAGTACAACTACTGCAAACATATTTGATGGAACTAAATAACTATATGTACAAGCATCATCACTTGGTCTAAATCCACACCAAGTCATTCCTGTTGGTTTATGTACTGGTCCTCTTCCGTTTCTAGCTAGTGTATCTAACTGACGACAGTCTAATCTCTCAAATGTATATGGAGAGTTTTCCTCATGATTTTGTTCAACCTTCCATAAATCTATTATTGTATTAACTCCTTTTACAAAAGTATCATTGAATTGAGAAGTTCTTCCTGTATTTTTATATAATAAATAACTTAATTGTATTGGGAAACATAATGAATCTATTTCATATTTTCTTTCCCATACATCAGGTCTCATATCTGTTAAATCAGCTTGATGACCTTTTCCATTTGCCTCTTCATTAAATGCATTAGCATATGGATCTACTTGTATATATCTAAATTGTCTTTCAACTAAACCTTCTATCATATCAGCGATTTCACTATCTTCATTTGCAAGTACTAAGTATGGTCTCACTTGACAAACTGAATCTCTAAGCCACATAGCAGGGATATCTCCTGTTAATACATAAGAAGTACCATCGTCCATTCTTTTTATAGTTGTATTTATAGTATTTAGGAAACACTTTTCAAACATATCTCCTATTTTTTCATCGTCTTTAAATTTTTCTTTTACTGTGTCTACTAACTTATTTACTGAAGTATATATTAACTCATCTACTGAAGCGTGCATAATTAATCCTCCCTAAATTTGTATTTTACGATATATTATTTTATTTTAAATTTCATATGATAAGTTCTTACTAAATAGATAAGGTATTCTACTACATATTAGTAGAAGAATACCTTGTTTGGAGTTTCACTTTGTATATAAATTTTACTTACTGACTATTTTTGTTCTGCCATCCAAGCATCATATTGAGATTGTATTTCTTTCATAACTTTCTCTAATCCAGCTGCTTCTAACTTCTTATTTAATTGATCTAAGTACTTAGCTGTATCTACAGAACCTGTAAATAATGGAGCCTTAAATTCTTGAACTATATTAGATATAGTAGCTAATTCTGTGCTTATTGATTCTGTATTTACGTAGAATCCTAATGTTGGAGATGCTACTGCTTGCTCATTGAACTTTTCGTATTGTTCTATTCTATCCTTAGGATCTGTATCAAAGTTCTTAGTTAAGAATACATTTCCTAAAGCCCAAGATGGCATGCTGTATCCTTGTGCAGCTTCCGTTTTAGTTATAGTTCCATCTTCATTAGTAGTGTAATGAACATCTTCTATACCTCTATCTATTAAGTTTCTTAAATACTCATCTGTATTTAATAAGTTTAAGAATTCCATTGCTTTTTCTGGATTCTTAGATGCTGCAGATATAGACATTACAGAACCTGTAACTGAGTTGTTTATAGTTAAAGGATCATGCATTGCACTATATCCAACTTTGTATTTAGCATTTGAAGACCACATTTCTCCTGCACCTGGAGCATATTGTTCTTTTCTAACGAACCAGTTTTGAACACTCATTTCATGTGGATCTGTATCTGTTGCTGCTTGTGGATGTATAAATCCTTTTTGGTAGAATCTTCTTAATGTATCTAAAGTTTTCTTTACATCATCTTGCTCGTATATATTTACTATCTTACTAGTGTCACCTTCTAGCGCTATACCAAATGGTAAGTTTTCTCCTAATAAGAAGTCATATGGCATATATGGCATGAAGTTAGCTCCTGCTGCCATTGGCATCTTTAAATCTTTATTTTTAGCTTTTACTTTTTCTAGTATTGGTTCTAAATCTTCAAGTGTTTTTGCTTTTTTCATATCTTCTAAAACACCAGCTTCTTCTGCCATTTTTTCATTAAATGCCCAAACCATTTGTTGTCCAACTTCTTTGTTTGCTGGAACTCCATATAACTTTCCGTTTATAGTTGCTCCTTCTAAGAACAATGGATCTATTGTTTCTTTTAATTCTTTACCTTGCTTTTCTATTAAGTCACTTAGTTCTAAGTAAGCTCCTTTTTGTGCATTTAATGAATAATCACTTGCAAAACATATATCAAATGGCTCACCTGAAGATGTTATAACTTGCATTTTTTGACCGTAGTCACCCCAGTCAACCATTCTTAAATCTAATGTTACTCCTATTTTTTCTTGAGTATATTTATTAACCTCTTCCATAACCTTTGCTTGATCTGGCTGAGGAGTACCTATCATGTACCATACTAATTGAGTAGTATCGCTATCCTTCACTGTACTGTCTTGTTGTTTTGAACTTGAGCATCCTGTTAATACTGCAGAAGATGCTATTGTCATTGCTAAGAATAAACTAGATAATTTTTTGAATTTCATAATAAAATCCCCCTAATAATATAATGTTATTTAAATTTTATATGTTGTTATTATTCTTTTACTCCACCTATAGTTAATCCACTTATAAAGTATTTTTGGAAGAATGGATATGTACATGCTATTGGTAATGTAGATATAACTACCATCGCCATTCTTACTGACTCCTGTGGAAGTGCACTCATTACTTGACCACTTAGCATTGCATTTTGTCTTATGAACTCCATATTTTTCTCTATCTTCATAAGCATATGTTGAAGAGGTACTAAGTTTTGATAGTCAACATATAACATAGCATTGAACCAGTCATTCCAGTATGCTAATGTTGAGAATAGTGCTATAGTTGCTATACCTGGTAACGCTAGAGGTATAACCATTTTTATAAATATTGTTAACTCACTTGCTCCATCTATTCTTGCAGACTCTATTATTGATTCAGGAACAGACTTTTGGAAGAATGTTCTCATTACTATTATGTTGAATACGTTAAATGCTAATGGTAATATTAATGCCCATATTGTATTCTTTAGACCTAATACCTGAGTCATTACTATGTATGAAGGAACCATCCCCCCACCAAATAACATAGTAAAGAATGCTAAGAATGTAAACTGCTTACGATAAGCAAAGTTTGGTCTAGATATTGCATAAGCATATGTAGATACCATTGTTACATTTATTATTGTTCCTAAAATTGTTACCATTATTGTTACTATATATGATTGAGCTAATGCTCCTCCTGATTCTATTAAGTACTTATATGCATCTAAACTCCATTCCTCAGGAAATATTGAATAACCATTTTGCAGTAATGATTGTTCAGATGTTAGAGATATTATTATTACAAATATAAATGGGAATACACAAGCTATCGAGAATATTGCTAGTATTATATTTGCCATTACATTTGTTATGCCTGTAAATCCTTCGCTATATGCTTTTTTCTTTTTAGCAAAAAGACCAGACTTTTTAACTTCTTTATTTGATATTGCTGAATCCATAAATGTCTAACCCCTTTCTATCTTAGAATAAACCATATTCTGGATCTACTTTCTTCACTGCGAAGTTTGTAGCCATTATTAATATAAACCCTACTATTGATTGATATAATCCAGCAGCTGTACTCATTCCTATGTTACCCATATTCATAAGCCCTTTATATATGTACGTATCTATAACATCTGTTACAGGATATAATACTGCTGAGTTTCTTGGTATTTGATAGAATAATCCGAAATCTGATCTGAATATTCCACCTATAGCCATTATTGTTAATACGATCATTAATGGTATAAGTAATGGTATTGTTATATTCTTTATTTGTTGCCACTTACTTGCTCCATCTATTCTTGCTGCTTCAAAGTAAGTTCTATCTATACCTACTATTGCTGCTAAGTAAACTATACTTCCGTATCCTACACCTTTCCAAACATTCATAAATACTAATATGAATGGCCAGTGCTTTGGTTCACTATACCAAGATACAGGCTCTACTCCAAATGCACCTAGTACTGAATTTAGCATTCCCTTATCAAAACTTAAGAAACTAAATACGAAGTAACTTACTATAACCCAAGATAAGAAATGTGGGAATAACATACTCGTTTGATATATTTTACCTAATCTCTTATTCGATATTTCACTAAGTATTATTGCTACAAATACTGCAAACACTAAACCTAATACTATAAATACTAAATTATACATAACTGTATTTCTAGTTATACGAAATGCATCTCCGCTCGTAAATAGGAATTCAAAGTTTTTAAGTCCTACCCATTCACTATTTATTAAACTTTCGATAAATCCTCCTGGACTTATTTTAAAATCTTTAAATGCTAGTACCGTACCAAACATAGGTAGATACGAGAAAACTAATAACCAAAGTGTACCTGGTAAAACCATTAACAGCCATGCTTTATTTTTCCAAAGCTTTCTTAAAAAATTTTTCATCATCGCCTCTCCCCTTTCTATATTTATATTTTACCATTAGGCAAATGTTTTCTAAAGTTTACAATTATTAGATTAGCTATACTAATTTTATTAAGATATACGTTTTCCAGTATAGTTTTTAATAATATTAATAACTTTATATATATATAAGGTTTACAAGACATCTTAAAATAGAAAAAGTAGGATTATTTCCTACTTTTTTTGTATTATATATTTATTTTTCTCCACTCACTTGGTGTAATTCCTACTAAACTCTTAAACTTTCTATAGAAATAATTTTTATTAGCATACCCCACTAGATCTCCAATATCACTTGCCTTTAAACTAGTATTTATTAATAAATCTTTTGCCTTATTTATCCTAAAATTATTTATATAGTCAGAAAATAGTATTCCAGTTTCTTTTTGAAATAATTGACCTAAGTAAATAGAGTTTATATTAAGATTTTCACTTATTTCTTTTAAATTTAAATCATTTTGATAATTTTCTTCGATATGTTTCAGCAATTTAAGTATTACTGGACTCATACTTTCTTCTGTGTTTTCTAACTTTGATTGCATAAATTTAACCATATTAGTTAATTCTAACTCTACTTCATCTACAGTATTGCTATTTATTGCTTTTTCTAAATATATATTTAATCCCTTCATTAACTTAGTTTCATTAAAATAATTATAAACATTTAAAAATACTTCTATTGATTTTAATTTAATTTGATTTGGAGCTAAGTTTTTATCTTTAATATTTTTAAATATATTATCTATATAGTTTATAGTTTTAGAAAATTCTTTATTTACTAATATCTTTTTTAATTCTTCAAGATCTATCTCTATATTTTCAACTGATGAGTTACCTTCCTTGTACTCTTTAATCCAAGATATATTTGGATATACTATTTTGTACTCACTAACGTCATCTGCTGTTGTATAACTCAAATTAATATTTTCTATACTATCTACTACTTTTCCCAAACTAATATATACGGTTTCATTTGAAATACTAACTACATCATTTTTTAAGTTGGTTAAATTTGTAATTATATCATGTCCCTCTTCATCCTCTATTACAATTAAAGCCCTCGATTTTGTTTGCATACAATATTTATATTTATGATATTTAATATCATTCTTTAAAACGTTTGCAAGATTATAATCTTTATTTTTAGTTTCTATTATTGCTATACACCTTTGAGATTTTTCCGATTTTATATCTAGTCTATCAAAATTTAATTTTGTATTTTCATTATATTTATGAGTAATTGTATTTAATAATAAGTTATTTTTTACAACCTCATTATCAATGTGTAAATTTTCTTTTTCTCTAAGTTTTTGATATATAGACTTTAAATTTTTCAACAGTTCATCTGCATCTATAGGTTTTAATATATAGTTTTCAGCTCCCATATTAATTGCCTTTTTAGCATATTCAAACTCTTGAAATGCACTTAATACTATAAAGTCAAAGTCATAATTTGATTCTTTTAACTTCTCTATAAGTTCTAATCCAGTCATTTTGGGCATCATAATGTCTGTTATTATTAAATCTATGTCTTTTTTTATTATTTCATCAAAACCAACTTGACCATTTGGCGCACTTCCTACAATCTTAAATCCAAGTTCTTCCCATGGAACTATGTATTCTAATCCTTGTAGAATAAATGGTTCATCATCTAATAAATATACACTATACATTTCTATCCTCATCCCTCAATATTGGTATTTTTATTTCTACACAAGTTCCCTTATTTACAATACTATTTATATTTATTCCGTATTCATCTCCAAAATTTAACTTAAGTCTATTATTAATATTCATAAGCCCTATAGAACTAGCTTTTTGTAAATCTTTTTTTAAGTTTACTTTTATAGAATTTAAATCTTCTTCAGTAATCCCTTTCCCATTATCTTCTATAATTATAGTTAATTCATTTTCACTATTAAATACTGTTATATCTATTAAATTATCAAATGAATCTTTTCTAATTCCATGATTTATACTATTTTCTAATATTGGTTGCATCGTAAACTTCGGTATTAAATAATCAAAATATTTTTCATCAATATTAATTTCATACTTAAACATTCCTCTATATCTTGTACTACATAAATCTAAATACATTTTACAATGTTTTACTTCATCACTTAACTTAACTAAGCTTCCATTATTATAAGTAGAGTATCTAAACATACTAGCTAAATTATATATCATTTGTGCTACTTCTGTATTTTTACTAGCTAGTGCACACATTCTAATTACCTCTAATGTATTAAATAAAAAATGAGGATTTATTTGAGCTTGCAATGCATTCATTTCCGCTTGCTTTTGCTTTACTTGTGCTATATAATTTTTATTTATATTATCTTGTAAGTTTTCACTCATTTCATCAATTCTAATGGCTATCATATCTAATTCATCATCTTCATTTTCTATATTGAATCTAGTATTTAAACATCCATTTTTTATCTTTTCAATTCCCCTCATCATCTTTTTTAATTTTACAGAATAACGATTTATAATCATAGATGTTGTCAGTAAGATTGTAAATACGCACATCAAAGATACTGTAATTATTTTAAATCTCATATGAGTTGAGTCCAAATCTTTTTTAAAAATTATACTTCCATATCTGAATCCTGTTTGAGCATCTTCTCTAAGATTAACTATTGGATCATTCCTACTAAACATTGATGTGTTTTCTATATTATTTTTAGAACTATCATTATGCTGTAGTATAATATTTTTTAAATCTATCTCTTTTGAAACCTCATCATAACAAAATACTAAATTATCATCTTCATCTATTATTATTAATGATCCTTTTAGATTTGAGTTATCTACTATTTTATTTAAATCTGTTAAATCAAAATAAATATCTATGTAGCCAATATTATACATTGTGTCTACATTTTTTATTGTTCTAGTAATTTTTCTAATATATTTATTTTTATTGTTCTTTGTATCGTACCATTTATCATAATTTAAAACGATTTCATTTTTATACTCTTTGTTTTTGTCACTTATTACGACAGCTAGTGCATCAGATCTATTTGATAATATAGTATCTAATAGATACCTTAAGTCTAATTGTTTATTTTTAGCCACAGAATAATTGTCTAGTTTGTAGCTAAGATATTCTTCATAAGTTGCAGTTGTAAGCTTTACTATTTCATCGATAATTTTAGGCTGTGTATTTATTCCATTTATTACTGAATTACCTATAGTATCTTGTTCTTCAAACCTTTTTTCGATATTAAATATAACTTCTGAATGTATATTTAGTTCATTTTGTAACTCATTCTCTGAGTAATATATTATAAATACTGTTGTTAATAACGATATAGATATAATAGTTATTAATGAGTATATAAGTAACATTTTATTGAATATTTTATTTTTTATATACTTTTTATATAATTCTATCAAAATCCGTTACTCCTTAATATTCGTTACATACTTCTTTGAAGTTGTAAGAATTTCTTATGAAGTACATGCATCACCCAATACCCAGGCACTACTATAGCAAAGAACATCAACAATCCTACATTACTTTTAACTATGTAATATAATAAACCAAATCCTATTAATATCAGTATTGTTTGGAAAGGACTTGTTAACGCTAGTACAAATGAGTTCTTAATATACTCTTTGTTACTAGATTTAAAATGCACATATGTTGGAAAGAAGTATATAAATGCCACACTGACAAAAAATAATACTGCCATTACTATTGCATATAAAATTGTTGAGTATAATGCTTCCATTCTATATAAAACACTTAAATCAAAAGCCAAAAATGCAAATATTACAAAGAATACAAATCCACATTTGTTAGAATTAATAAATTCATCTTTATATACTTGCTTGAATGTTTTTAATATGTGAAAATCAAAATCTCCTTTTACCCACTTTCTTAATACATAAAACGTCGCTATTGTAGATGGCATTATACCAAATATTACACCACCACATACCATAAATACTACCCACAAGAAATTTAAAATCATAAATCTCCATATCCACTCACATGAGTTTAATAATACATCCCCTAATTTCATATAATCACCTCTATATTTTTCATAAGAATATTTATTAAAAAAGTTCACTAAGAGTGCGGATAACAAATTCTCTGTTATCCACACCTAAGTGAACTTTAGTTAATCATATTTTGTTTTATATCTTCCAAAATTATATCTTTTTTGAAGTATAAATATTATTCAATTCCTATAGTTATTATCTCTGATTGTCTTAAGTTCACTGTGTTGTCTATAATATTTTCAGTTCTTTCTTCTAATATATTAGATAGATATTTTGTCCCATCTAATTTATTATTTTTTATGTCTAACTTAGTACTTTCATCTGATACATTATACACCCTTAAAATTCTGCTATTTGTATTCATATCTATTTTTAGTGCTGACCATATTATACCATATCCAGTTAACTCTAGTAAACCGTTTTCAGATTGTAATTCTCCATCTTGTATAGCTATTTGCTTTGTAAGCATTGGTATTTGGAATTTATGAGCTTCTTTATATGATTCATATACATCTTTTCCATGAGGTATTATCTCTAGTTCAGCTTTGTGATATCCTATACACTGAGCTTCAGGTGTTTCAAACACACCCCAATCACCTAATTCTGATACACTTCTAAGAAGTGTTACTGCTATAGTATTTCTGCCATCATTTAATACTTCATACTCATTTAACCCTTTATTAGCTACTGTTAATCCAACTACTTCATCATGAACATTTATAAATGCATGTTGATGTTGGCAGTTACTTGGATTTTTCCATGCTTTATCAACTTCATTGTTTCTCTTTGCAACTTCAAATATTGAATCTACATAGTGTACATCACTTTCTATATCTGTTGCAAATAGCATTCTCATTCTGTGATCTTTACAAATATTATTAAATTCTGATGCTACTTTTAATCCTTTTGATTGTTTTTCTAATGTAAGAGTAGTTTTTATTTCCATTTCTAATGTTTCTTCTACTCTTTGTGCTTTTCTACGCTTGAATTCTATAATTTCTTCTCTTTCTTCTTCTAATAGTTCGTTTGCACCTTTAGGTAAATTCCACTTATGAGTTATCTCCACTACCGCCTTGTATGGTAAATCTTCTTTAACTTCTATTTCTGCTTTTAAATTTTTAGTTGTTAAAGCTACCTCACCAACTGGTTGCATATATATATATTCATTACCTATGTCTCCTGTATTTTCATATATACATAAATCTGTGAATATATTATTGCTATTCTTATCTAATATATCTATTGATCCATTTTCTTTTATTTCAACCTTTAAGTTATCATTTTCTAGTATATTTCCATTTATTAATGTTTTACTAGTTTCTATCTGAGCTTCATTAGCTTCTACTACTGCATATGTATCCCAACCAAAAGATTTTACTTCTTTAGTTTCTAATTCTACTTTTATGTATCTTGCATAATATGGTTGTCTAAATTTATCTTCTGGTAAGTCATATCCAAATCTAATTCCCATATCAGTTATTTTTGCATCTATTTCATTTCCATTTACATCTACTACTTTGTATGTAGGTAATTTTATTTGCTTCATTTCCTTAGCTATTACATTTGGGTTACCTTCTCTAAAGTATTTTCTAGTTACATCTATTTCAACTTCTACAACTTCACATCTATTGTATCCTGAAGTATTTAATATCATAAACGGATATGTATTTTCTCCTAGTTGGCTAAACTCACTAGTATTTATTTTGTTTGCTATAAACTCTAAACTTTCATTTATTATAAATTTAGCAACATCTTTAGCTTTATCAAATCTAGCAACCATTTCTCTATGAACTTCATCTACACTACATCCACATATACTATCATGAGGATGATTTTTCATTAAAGACTTCCATCCATATTCAAATAAATGATGAGGGTATTCATATCCATAATTGCTAGCTATTGTTGCTATTGGCTCTGCAACTTTTTCAAATAATGTCTGACATAATTGATTCCATTGTTTTAGATATACTCTAGCAGATGCTGTGTTAACTAATGTATACCAACCTTCAGTTTGTTGACTTCTAAGTTCTCCCTTTATAACTTGTAAATCTTTTGGCATTTTTTCTTTTAGAACTTCTACATAGTCTTTAAAGTTAGAATGAACAAATTCTATATCACTATGTAAATTATTTGCAACTTTTATAGCTTCTGATAAATCTGTTTGTATTGGTTGATGGTCACACCCATTCATAAATAATAACTCTTCACAAGATGCAAATTTAGCAGCATTATCTATTGCCTTTGACCAATACTCCTTAGCCATCTCTTCATCAGTTGGAACTTCCATACCATTGCAGTACCAGTTGGCAAATAATATACCTAACACTCTTGAACCATCTGGACTTTCCCAGTACATTTCCGAATATGGTGATTCAAATTTATCATCTGTACTTACTTCATTATTAAATCCAGTAGGTTTTACACCTCTACCAAATGCAGCTGTGTCAATTCCTGCTTGCTTTAACATTTGAGGTGCTTGTCCCATATTTCCAAATGAGTCTGGGAAGTAACCTATCTTTGTAGCATTAACTCCGTATTTATCACAGTCCTTGTGCCCATACTGTAAGTTTCTAACATTAGCCTCACTACTTGTTAAAAATTCATCTTGTAAAACATACCATGGACCTATATTTAATCTACCTTCTTTTATAACTTTTTCTAATAATTCTTTTCTTTCTGGTCTAACCTCTAAGTAATCCTCAAGCAGTACTGTTTGACCATCTAGGTGATAATATTTAAATTCAGGATCATTTTCAAAAGTATCTAGTAATGTATCCATTGTTTTTATTAACATCATATGATGAGTCTCATATGGTAAATACCATTCTCTATCCCAATGAGTATGTGATATTATATGTGCTGTTTTCTTCATAATTTTATTCCCCTAATCTACATTATAGTAATCAAGGTAACTAAATTATCTAAATAGACTGTTTAGTTACCTTGTTTATTCTTAAGGCACTTATGCCATTTTTATCATTATAGTTTTTATTTCATATGGATTAACTGTTACGTTTATTTCATTTTCATTTCTTAATTCTTCCATTGGCTTTTCCATTAAATTAGTTTCCATCCAACCAGCTATTTCATAATCACTGCTTATCTTAACCTCTTGTCTACTTCCTGCATATTCATGGAAACGAACAACTACCATGTCACTATCTTCTGCTTTCTTAACTGCATCAACTAGTACATAAGCATCATTGAAGTTTAATAACTTAGCTTTAGCTCCATTTGCTAATTCACCAGATATAGCTCTTAATGGTTGATTTAAAGTGTATGCTGCCTTTACTGTATCAGCTTCAACAAAATCACCTTTATGAGGAAGTAATGAGTAAGTAAAGTTTTGCTCTCCTTGGTCTTGTACTGGATCTGGGTGAGTAGCTGACTTTAATAATGTAAGTCTTATTACATTATCTTTTATGTCATGTCCATACTTACTATCATTTAATAAACTTACTCCGTAATCTCTTTGAGATAAGTCTACCCATTGTTGAGCAACAGTTTCAAACTTAGCCATTTCCCAAGAAGTATTCCAGTTAGTAGCTCTCTTTACATTACCAAATTGTACATCATACGTTGCATATGTAGATCTTATATCAACCGGGAATGCAACTTTTAATAATTGTTTTTGCTCTCTCCAATCAACATTAGTTACAAAATCTATTCTTCTATCATTTTTATAAACTACCATATCTTGATTTATTGTAGTGTTCATATACTTGTAGTTAAATCTAACTACTGCCTTTAAGCTACCATTTTCAACTACTTCTACATTTTGTAAATCAGTAACTTCTCTCATTTTTTCTTGATAGTATAAATCTATATCCCAAGCTTCATGAGCCATTGGCTTGTCTTCAAACATTTGAAGTACATTTCCTCTTTGACCTTTAGCTAAAACTTCTCTACTATTTTCTCTATCAAATATAGAAGTTAATTGACCAACTTCATTCCACTTTAATTCATAGTATGGAGTATTTATTCCATTTTCAACTACTTCAAATGCATACTCTTTTACTTCATTAGTTTCAGGCTTTAATGTTATAGTCTTAAATCCTAATCCTTCAACATTATCAACATTTACTATGTATTTATTTCCATTTCTTTGAGACTCTAATTTATTTCCTTCATTATCGTAGAAGTTTCCTTCTACTTCTGAATCTATCTCAACTTTTTCATTTCTTGTCCAGTTAGCATTATTTATAACTGTGTAAGCATTTTTACTTTCTTCAACTATAGATGCTTTAAAATCTTCTTGTGCATCTAAAGCTACCTTTTCAGCTTCAGCGTATTCTACCTTAGTATCTTCGTAAACTTCAGTTATAGAAGAACCTGGAATTATATCATGGAATTGGTGTCTAAGTATAGTCTTCCATCCATTAGTTAAGTTAGTGCTTGGATAAGTATTGAAATCACCAGTATTTAATGCATTCATAACTCCCATAAATTCTGTTTCTCTATATAATAATTCAAGTCTTCTATTCATCATCTTAGTGTATGCTTGACTTGTGTAAGTTCCTCTGTGGTACTCTAAGTATAATTCTCCATCCCAAGTATGAACGTACTCATTAGTATTTTCAACTTTTTCTCTCAATCCTTTAAAGTACTCTCCTGCTTTTCCAGTCTTAACGTTTGGAAGACCTGGCATCTTATCTAATCTTTTTCTGTATTCTAACATTTCACGGTTAACTCCTCCACCGCCATCTCCAAATCCATAAGATATAAGAAGATCGTTAGTTAAGTTTTTGTCTGTATAAGCATCCCATACACCTTTTACTGACTTTGGAGTTAATCTTCCATTATATGTATAGAACCAAGAGCCTGGCTCACTCCATGGCTCTGGAGTAGTTATAAAGTGAGTTAATATTTCTGTCCCATCTATACCTTTCCAGTTAAATGTATCATGTGGCATTCTGTTGTATTGGTTCCAACTTATTTTAGTTGTCATAAATGTATCTATTCCTGACTTCTTTAATATTTGTGGAAGTGCCCATGAATAACCAAATACATCTGGTAACCATAAGTATTCAACATCTCTGTTAAATTCTTCTTTTATAAATCTTGAACCAACTAGTATTTGCCTAACTAATGATTCTCCTGATGGTATATTGCAGTCTGCCTCTAACCACATACCTCCATCAACTTCCCAGTTTCCATCAGCTACTTTTTTCTTTATCTCTGCATATAGTTCTGGGTAGTCATTCTTTACATACTCATATAATTGAGGTTGAGTTTGTAAGAATACATACTCTGGATATCTTTCCATAAGTCTAAGTACTGTTGAGAATGATCTAGCACATTTTTCTCTAGTATGCTTTAATCTCCATAACCACGCAACATCTATGTGAGTGTGCCCTATGCAAGTTACATTTATATCCGATCTTTTTTCTATTTGATCTAACTCTGTATTTATGTAATCACTAGCGTTATGAGCTGAAGCATAGAATTCTTCACTACCTGGGTAAGACCAGTCTATTAATTTGAATGCATTATTTAATATTTTAGTTAAGTAAACTTTATCTGGTGAATATTGATCAAGTTCTTGTATCGTTTCAAGTATTACCATAGCATTGTAGAATAGATCATCCATCTTTTCATCTAACCAAGCAATTTGTGCTCTATTTATACGATGTTCTTGATCTCTCTTTACTCCTCCACCTTCAAGTCCTGACCATAACCTAAATAATAATTCTAGGTCAGTCCCCGCTGTTCCTTGTGGGAAAAATACTTCTTGATGATTGCTATCTACACCTTGATATGGTTGATTATTTAAGTAGAATAACGATTCAAATCCTGAGTTATTACCTGCTCCAGTTTCTCCAAAGTCAAATATACCAACTACATTCTTACCTTCCCAAGATGCAGGTATACTTACTACCTTATTCATCCATATGTACAAATCTCTACCCTTCCAAGTTTCCCCTAACTTTAAAGTTCCATCAAACTCCGATGGTATCGCAGGATTTATATCTCTATCTTCATTTATTTTCGTATTGAAGTATTCTAGTTCGATTACATCCCTATATCTAAAATTATTTAATTCATGTATTCTATTTCTTAGTTTGTCAATTGTATAAAACATATCTTTCATATATTTACCTCCCCAATTTTTATTATAGCTTGATTATATTTTAGAAACGTTTGCCAGGTCAATATGTTATATTTTATTAATATGTTTATTATAGCTTTTATAATAAAAATATAGCTTATTTTGATGATTAAACTAGAATAAATATACAAATTTAATATTTTTTATTAATGTACATTTAATAGTGAATATAAAAATAACTCTGATATAAATAATTAATTTACTACCAGAGTTATTTTACTATTATTCTAATTAACTTAAGAATGCAGCTCCAATTATTCCTGCATCTGCTCCTAATGTTGCACATACAATATCTGCAAATTTTTCATTTTTATATAAAGTATGTTTTCTTATTAAATCGTCTATACCATCTAATATTATATCGCTAGCTCTAGATACACCACCACCAATAGATATTACATCTGGATCTAATGTATTTATCATTCCTGCCATAGCTTTAGCTAAATAAGATTTAAATCTATTTACAGTTTCTATAGCTACTTCGTCATTTTCTCTATAAGCATCAAATACTATTTTTGCATTTATATTTTCTATATTTCCCTCTGCTTTTTCTAGTATTATACTTTCTCTACCTTCTTGTATAAGTTTTTGAGCATATTTTATAATTGATGTTGCTGAACAGAAAGTTTCTAAGCATCCATTATTTCCACAGTTACAGTCAAAATAATTTTCTCCAATTATAGCATGTCCTATTTCAGAACCCATTCCATGAGCGCCAGTGAATACTTTTCCGTTTATAACTATACCTCCACCTACTCCAGTTCCTAATGTATACATTACTGCTATATCTTTATCTTTCATACTACCAAACTTTGCTTCTCCAAGTGCTGCAACTGTAGCATCATTTTCTGCATATATCTTAACTTCACTAAATCTTTTTTCTAATGCATCTATAAATTCAACTTCATCCCATCCTAAATTTACTGCTGTTACTAATCCTTTTTTATTTATAAAGCTTGGTACACCAAATCCTATAGATTTTATATCCGACATTTTTAAATCGTTTTCCTCAAGTAGATTTCTTACTAAATCATTAATATCATCCATTATATTTTCAAATCCATTATTAGTGTTTGTTTTACATTCTTTTCTAAAAAGTATATTTCCTTCCTCATTAACGATACCTGCTTGTACCCCTGTTCCTCCGATATCTACTCCCACACAATACATGCTTTGTCCTCCTTATGAATTGTTTTATTTTATCACTTTAATTTTATCATATCTTATGATTTTGTATAACAAAAGTTCAAATTTTTAAGTTTTTCTATAATTATCTTACTTTAAGATAAAAAAACTACATTTCTAGAAAACATTTTCTTCAATATGTTAAGTTAATCCTTTATACTAATATTAATAAAATAATTTACATCACCAGGGGGATTTATGAATAAATTAGAATCTATACAATTATATAAAGATATTCAGTCAATACCATCTAAATATACAGACTTACAACTGAAAGATAATCCTAAAGAAATTGAAGATAACTTAAAACTAAGATCTCTTCTTCAATTTTATAAAGATAAATTAGACCTTATAAAAGAAAGAGCTCACTTTGTTTCTAAACAAACTAAAGATGAATTAGTTAATAAAGATTCAAAAGATATATATAAAGCACTTATTGATTTAAATAATTTTTCACTTCAAAAATACAATACATTAAAAAAAGATAAAATAGAATCTACACCTGTTAAAGCTGTTATGTATTCTACTATAGATGAACTTACTCTTATTAATGAATCTATAAGAAATAAAGAATATACAAAAGATAAATCAACTTACTTCTATATATATGAAAAAATAGCTATTAATGCTTTTATGACTTTCTTAGCATTAAAAGATATGGATATAGACCAAAACATTATAAATAACTTATCTCAAGCAGTACTTAGCCAAATTCAAACTTTAGCTATAATATCTATGTAGATTTATCTTTTTAAGCAATGATAAGAGTGATTCACTAAAAGTGAATCACTCTTTTTAATAAATACCTAAATTAATTTTATCTCATTTATTGGATATTTATTTTTATTTCATTTTCTAAATAATAGCTTCTAACAATTACACTAACTACACCTTTTTTATCTAATGTTTTTATCCAAAATGCAGAGCATCCACCTTGCAAAGAAAATTTATTTGGCCCCATAATCTTAGCTGGTCCAATTATCTCTACATCCACACATTCATTACTAAAAGTACATATATTGCCTAAGTTATCTAATAATTTTACAACAATACGAGTAGCATCAAAACTATCATTATCACTAAATAATACATCATCATCAGCTTTTACACTTATGTTTTTAGCGTAATTCATCTCTCCTATAATTTCAGTCTCAACTAATTTGTCATCTACATAACCCTTTAAAGTTATGTTATTTGCAAAACTTCCCCATCCATGAGCCGCATTATCTATTAAGTCCCTCAGCTTAGGCATATCTAAGTTAGATTTATCGCAAATATCTTGTAAATACTCTAGTTCCTCATCACTTATATTATAGATAGTTTGATTTTTTACTTTTTCAACCACAAATGTTCTTAACTTTTCTCTGTCTTCACCTTCAATTCCTAAATCACAGTTTTGAAGTACTAAATGATTTATTACAATCGGTGGATGACTTAAACCTTTATAGCTATTTTTATCTGGATAAAATTTATCTACATAGTTACCATTTTTATAAACTTCTATATAATCACAATTTGTAAATACTTCTATCGGAAGGGTTCCTCCACCATTTCTCTCTCCCTTACATCCTAATGACATTGCTTTTAAAACTACTTTTTTACTTGGATTGATTTGAGAAGCATAAGCATAGGCAGCATATTTTTCTATTCTAAACATATCACTTATACCATGATAGCAAATTTTGTCTCCAGAACCAAACCCTGAATGAGTATTATAATCAAAAGCACACCAACTAATATTACCTGCTAAGCCTTCTCTTTTATTAGCTTCGTCTATAACCCTTAAATGACGCTTTGCATGTTCTAAAATTCTATCTTCTTGATCAAACCTTTTAGTTGGATAAATATGCCCATTATTTTCAGTTACTAGATATGGTACATCTTCATCTATCATTGTTACTTCATTCTTCGTCCTAAGTATTGTTTGACCTCCACTATGTACAAAGTCGTTAAATGTATAAACATCTTCTAAAAACTCACTCCCTTGAATATACCTAACTCCACCAGTTTGTCTAGTATTATCTAAAGAGTGTGCTACTTCATTAGTTCTTAAATAAAAATTATGATTATCAAATGATTCATTTATACGAACTCCCCAAATAATTATAGATGGGTGATTAAAATCTCTTTTTATCATTTCGCTCACACTTAAAACTGCAACATCCTGCCACTCTTTGTTACCAATGTGTTGCCACCCTGGTATTTCTTCAAATACTAAAAGCCCTATTTCATCACATCTATTTAAGAAGTGTTTTGATTGAGGATAATGAGAACATCTAACTATATTTACTCCTAGTTCATTTTTTAATATATCTGCATCTTTCTCTTGAATCCTCTTTGGCATTGCATACCCTACATATGGATATGATTGATGCCTATTTAATCCTATTAGTTTGACTAATTTATTATTTAAATAAAAACCATCATTTTTAAATTCACAGTTTCTAAAACCTATTCTATCTTTAATGTTATCTACTATTTCTTTATCTTTTATAAGATTTACTACAACATTATATAGTTTAGGATTATCTATATCCCAAAGTTGTATATTTTTTAGATGATCTATCTTAATACCTACTAATTCTTCGTCTTGTTTTAATGATTTTTTATATGTTTTTTTGCTAATCTCTTTGTCATCGTCTAATAGTATTACTTCTATTTCATATTTATCCTCTTTATCAACATTTAGTTCAATATCAATTTGCAGTGATTTATATTCATTTAAGCAATCATTTGTTTTTAAGTACATATTTTTTACATACGTATTTTCTACTATTCTTAATGACACCTCTCTATATATTCCACCATAAGTTAGATAGTCTACTACCTTTCCATATGGAGGTACATCACTTCTTTCTGTAGAATCTACCATAACTACTATAGTATTTTCTTTATCAAAGTTTATGTATTCTGTTATATCCGCTTCAAAGTATGTGTATCCACCCTTATGCTCGCATACAAAATTACCATTACAATATACTTTTGCATATATCATAACACCTTCAAAGTCTAAAAATATCTTCTTACCTTCAAACACTTTGTCTATATCTATTTTTTTAACATAGCATGATACAAACTGATACAAGTTTTCATCAAAGTAGTTATACGGTAGTTCTATATTTGTATGTGGTAACTCTACTTTCTCAAAGTCGCTGTAATCATAATCAACATTTACAAACGCCTCTTTAAATTCGTTTTTATAAAGCCATTCTCTATTTATACAATTTATAGCTCTCATATTAATCCCCCATTTTATTTAATTATATAAATCTTATTCTCTATCACTGTATATCAATTTTTTTCATCCTAATCTATATTAAATATTATTATGCTTGATAATACTTAGCTTGAGCATTCCAAAGTTCATAATACTTACTATCTAGATTACTAACTAGTTTATTATGGTTTCCTCTTTCTATTATATTTCCATCTTCAAAAACTAATATATCGTCACAGAACTTACAAGATGCTAATCTATGAGATATATAAATAGTAGTTTTATCTTCTACTATATCATTAAATTTAGAGTAAATTTCAGATTCTGCTATAGGGTCAAGAGCGGCTGTTGGTTCATCAAGTATTATAAATCTAGCATCTTTGTATATTGATCTAGCAAGAGCAATTTTTTGAGCCTCTCCACCTGATATTTCAACACCTTCATCTTCAAAATCCTTATAAAGACCTGTATCTACTCCATACTTCATCTTTTTAAGTCTATCACTAAATCCAGATTTTTCTAGAACGTCAACAACTTTTTCTTTGTCAAACTCTTCGTTAATAGCAATGTTTTGTCCAATTGAGAAAGAAAATAAGTTAAAGTCCTGAAACACTATTCCAAATGCCTTTAGATATTCTTCATAATCATAGTCTTTTATATTAACACCGTTTAGAGTTATCTCTCCTTCTGTAGGGTCATACAGTCTACAAAGTAGCTTTATCATAGTTGTTTTACCACTACCACTCATACCAACTACTGCAAT
>JBOFYV010000040.1:0-10670 GCA_051654865.1 Peptostreptococcaceae bacterium | reverse complement strand
ATACTTCTATTAATTAACAAAAACTCCTTCAACACTATTTTTGTAATTATAATTTAACTTTTCACTTTATTACTTTATTCTTTTATTTCCTTATTATTAACGTTTTAAAGTTTAATATGTATAAAAATAGCTTGTATATAGTAACCTAGCGAAGATGATGAGTTTTAGATAAGTTGTGCCGACATTGCGCCAGCCTGGAGGAAAACTTATCTAAAACTCATCATCGAGCGGACTATATACAAGCTATTTTTTATACACTTAAACTTTTTAATAAGTTCATATATCCTGGGAAAGATATGTTTATGCAATTTTCATCATCTAGTTTTACGCTTCCTTCGCTTATTAAATCTGCTACTGTGAAAGACATTGCTATTCTGTGGTCTTTGAATGTCTGTATATTGGCACCTTTTAGCGGTGTCTTTCCTTTTATTATCATTCCATCTTCTAGTTCTTCTATGTCTGCTCCCATTTGCTTTAGATTGTCTACCATTGCTTTTATTCTGTTACTTTCTTTTACTTTTAATTCTTTTGCGTCTTTGATTATCGTTGTCCCCTCTGCTTGTGTTGCTAGTACTGCTATTACTGGTATTTCATCTATTAGTCTTGGTATTATGTTTTTATCAAGTGTTGTGGCTGTTAGTTCAGGACTATATCTTACTAATAAGTCTCCTACTAATTCGCCTCCTACTAGTCTTTGGTTTAATATTTCTATATTTCCGTTCATATTTTTTACTACGTCTATTATTCCTGTTCTTGTTTCGTTTAGTCCTACGTTTTTTATTTCTACTTCTGAGCCTTTTGTTATTAGAGCTGCTACTATTATGAATGCCGCTGATGATATATCTCCTGGTACGTATATATCTTGGCTAAATAATTCTGTAGCTGGATTTACGTTTATTGTTAAGTCATCTACTGTAACGTCTGCTCCAAATGATTTTAGCATTATTTCTGTATGGTTTCTGCTTTTTACTTTTTCATGTATTTTACTTGCTTTTTCTCCATATAGGCTTGCTAGTATTATTGATGATTTTACTTGTGCTGATGCTACTGGCATTTTGTAATCTATTGATTTTAGGTTTCCACCTTTTATTGTTATTGGTGTGTAGTTTGCATCATCATTCCCTTGTATATCACACCCCATTAGTCTTAGTGGGTCTGTTACTCTTTTCATTGGTCTTTTGCCAATTGATTCGTCTCCTACTAATGTAGCTTCAAAGTTGTTTCCTGCTAGTATTCCCATCATTAGTCTGATTGTTGTTCCTGAGTTTCCTACGTCTAGTATTCCATCTGGCTGTTTTAGCCCATACAGCCCATTTCCTTTTACAAATACTTCTCCATTGTCCATTTGTATATCTACGCCCATTTTTCTAAAGCAAGATATTGTACTTAAGCAGTCTTCCCCCATTAAAAAGTTGCTTATTTTGTTGTGTCCTTTAGATATTGATGAAAACATTATAGCTCTATGCGATATTGATTTATCTCCTATTAACTCAAAACTCCCTTTAAGCATTGTTGCACTCCTTTATAATTTCTAATATTTTAGCTTCTTCTATCGTATTTATCTCTTCTACTTTCCCTAATTCTGTAGGTAGTATTAAACTTATTTTTCCAAAGCTATTCTTCTTATCACTTTTCATTATATTTAATATTTCTTTTTCTATTATTTCTCTATTAGTTGCTCCAAAATCTATTCCATCTTCTTCTACTGGCATTTCAAAGTTTAGTGGTAGGTTGTATTCTTTGGACACTTTTATAAATTTATTGTAGTATTCTTCATTTATTAATTTTTCTTGTAATGCTAGTTTAAATGCCATATTCATTCCTATACTTACTGCGTATCCATGACTTATTCCACATAGTTTTTCTACTCCGTGTCCAAAGGTATGCCCAAAGTTTAATATCTTTCTTATTCCACCTTCTTTTTCGTCTTGCTCTACTATCTCTGCTTTTATTTCTACGCATTTTTTTATTATGTATGTTAAGTTTTCACTTTCTCTATCTATTATATCTTCACTATTTTCAATTAGATAATCTAAGAATTCATAATCGTATATAACTCCATATTTTATAACTTCTGCCATACCACTTATAAATTCTTCTTTGCTTAATGTTTTTAATGCACTTACATTTATATAGCTAAGCTGTGGTTGATAAAATGAACCTATTATATTTTTTATGTTTCCTAGATTTATACCGCATTTTCCACCTACTGATGAGTCTACTTGTGCTAATAAGCTTGTAGGTACTTGTAGTACATCTATTCCTCTCATATAGGTAGATGCTACAAATCCTGCTAAATCTCCTACTACACCACCACCTAATGCTATTATTACTGATTTTCTAGACAGGTTTATTCTTATACAAAACTTTATTATTTCTTCATATACATCTAGAGATTTTGAATTTTCTCCCACTGGAATTATGTACTCATATATTGATTTTGCTTTTATTTTATCTGTAAATTTATGTAATTGAGCATTATATACATTTTGATCAGTTATTATAAGTATCTCATCGTATATATCATTTAAGTTATAGTTATTTTCTTCATCAATTTTGTTTTTAAGTTCAAATACAGATTTGCCAAAGTTTTTATAACCATTGTCTATAGATATATTGCATACTTTATTTACTACCTTTTCCATCCTCTTTCACCTAACCTTTTTAAATACGAATTATAGTTTGTCTTTAGGTCATTTAAATTATCTCCACCTATTTTTTCTAAGAAGTATTTGCATATTACAAACGCAACTACATTTTCACACACTACACTACACGCTGGTACTGCACAGTTATCAGACCTTTCAACACTTGCTTGGTAGCTTTCTAATGAGTTTACATCTATTGAATTTAGTGGTTTGTATAAAGTTGGAATAGGTTTCATAGCACATCTTATGATTATTTCTTCTCCCGTAGTCATTCCGCCTTCTATTCCACCTAACCTATTTGTATTTCTCATTATTCCTTGTTCATCATTATATGCAATTTCATCCATAACCTTTGATCCAGGTGAACTTGCAACATCAAATCCTATTCCTATTTCTACTCCTTTTATAGCTTGTACACTCATTAAATGCATTGCTAATTCTGCATCTATTTTTCTGTCAAATTGGGTATATGATCCAAGTCCTGGAATGATATTTTTTACTCTTATTTCAACTATTCCACCTAATGTATCTCCATCTTGTTTTACTCTATCTATTTGTTCTATTATATCGTTTTCTATGTCTTTGTTTACGCATCTTACTTGGCTTTTATCCACATTATCTTTTATATATTCAAATTCATGAATTCTATTGTTTCTTATATTACCTATTTGTATAACATGAGATACAAAATCTACATCAAAGTTTTTTAGGATTTGCTTACATATAGCTCCTACTGCTACTCTACTTGCTGTTTCTCTTGCACTAGACCTTTCTAATACATTTCTAGCATCATCAAAATCATATTTTAAACATCCTACTAAATCAGCATGTCCAGGTCTTACTTTACTTACTTTTCTAGTTTTCAGATCTACATCGTCCATTGGATTCATAAATACAGTCCAATTTTTATAGTCTTTATTTTTTACTTCTATAGAGATTGGTCCACCTAGAGTAGTTTTTCCTCTTACTCCACCTAGAATATTTATTTTATCTCTTTCTATTTTCATTCTTCCACCACGACCATAGCCGCCTTGTCTTTTGCTTAGTTCTTTGTTTATTTCATCTATATTTAATTCAATATTTGCTGGAACTCCATCTAATATTGATATTAAGCTTTGTCCATGTGATTCTCCACTTGTTAAATATCTTAACATCATATATCCCTCCTTATATTTTTTATACATATTTAAAATTAAGAGAGCTCGTTTAATCAAGCTCTCTTACGTTCTTTATATATTTATCTATATTTTCCTGTAACTTATTTTTAAATTCTGTGTTTTCTATAAATGGTACTTTGTCTGTATTGTTTAATTGTAGATTGTATAAGTACTTATTGTTTATACTCTTGAAGAAAAAGTCCATTACTATATCTCCACCTGCATATTGATCTTCATAGCTAGGCGCTCCTCCTACTGCAATATACATACCTATACGTGTTTTACTTCTGTCTATTGATGAATTATTAAGTATATATTTACTTGCATAGATTGCTTGTGTTCTATCTACTACTGTTTTTATTTTTGCTGATATAGAATTAAAACATACCGGACTTAGTACTATTACTCCTTTTGCCCTATTGAACATTTCATACATTGGAGTCATATCATCTTTAAACTTACAGTATCCAGTTTTTTCACAGAAACCACACGCTGTACAATATTCTATATCCATATCATAGATATCAAATACTTTTGCTCTGATGTTATTTTTAGTTAATTCTTCTTCTATATGTCTGCTTATATTAAAGCAGTTTTTGCCTTTTCTAGCACTACCATTTATTATTAAAATCTCTGGATACATTTTTCCCCCTATTTATTCTTTAGCATGACCATTAATATATCGTCATCAAAGCTATCTTTTTCTGAAAATTCTTCTAGTTCTAGTTTTAAGTTTTCAATTATAGATTCTTTTCTTAGTCTATAGTTACTTTGCATAAACTTTTCTAATCTAGATACTCCATATTCTTCTTTACCCTTACCTTTAATCTCTAAAACACCATCTGTATACATACAAACCATTGAGAATTTATTTATATCAAATTCATTGTCATCATACTCTGCATCTTCCATTATCCCTATTGGTATACCTTTTTTACAATTTAGACTTGTCGCAACTGTACCATCTTCCATTATAATAATTGGGCTATAATGCCCTGCATTTGATATAGTTATTTTATTAGTTGTAGTGTTCATCTTACTTACTAGACATGTAGTAAATACTCCCATTTTATCAAAGTCATCATATAATATTTTATTTAAATTATTAAGTATATCACTAGGTTTTTCATATTGATATGATAGTACTTTAAATGCACCCTTTATCATAGCTACAACATAGTTTGATACTATACCATGACCCATTACATCAGCTACTATGTATACTACATTTTCTTCATCTACTTTCATAGCATAGTAAAAGTCCCCGCCTACTACCTTTGCTGGTTGATGATAATAACTTAATTCTTTGTCGTTTTTACATTCCATATTGCTTTCATTCATTATAAGTTTTTGCTGTTTATTTAAAATACTAAGCTCATTTGCTAGTACTTTATGTTTTGTATCAGATAAATTGTATTCGTATAACTGCATAGCAACTGATAATTGCTTTGCCATAATACTTAGTATATTTAAATCATCATCTGTGTAGTGTAAGCTATTCGCACATGCTATACATCCAACTACTACATCTTTTATTTTTAATTTATAGTATATGTATCCGTTAATTTTATCATTTATGTTTATATCATTCGTATAAGCACCCATAGCTTCATTTTTTAATATCTCTCCCATAAGAGGATATAAATTAGTCTGATTTTTACCTTCACTACTATAAAACTTCAGCACTTTATTTTTTTGTTCTTCTTGATTTATAATTACTAACGATTCTTTACTATTAGTTATATTGCAGGCTTGTTTACTCAAGTGCTCTAGGAATTCACCTATATTTTTATTAAGGTATAATTTTCTAGTGGCTTCATTTATAGATGCTATACCACCTCTTAGTTTACGCACTAACATTTGAGTATTATTATGCTTCATTGTCATTTCTATAGATAAACTTATTAGAGATGATACAGATGCTATAAAATCTATATCTTCATCATTTACAAAATCATCTTTTGTTAAAAAGCACGTCATAAACCCAATTACATTAGTACTAACTATCAAAGGAAACACTATTCTCCCTACATATCCTTCTTTATTTGCTAGTTCTCTTTCATCTTTGGCTCTTTCATCCGTAAATATATCTCCTATATATACTATCCTTTTTTCTTTTACTGCTTGATGAATATACTTTGGATATTCATTAAAGTCTATTTTTACACCTCTTGCACTATTTATCGGAAACAGACCTGGTATGATGTCTAAAGTTTGAGAACACACTAAGTAAGCATAGTCGTAGTTATTGTTGTAAAATAAGTTAACACATGCCTTAGTGGGATGGACTACTTCTAGCATTTTTTCAACTATTTGGTCCTTTATAGTGAAGAAATCTATAGACTTAGTTATCATAGTTGAGATTTCTACTAAACTTTTCATTTTATTTTTATTGATATTTTCGGTCGTCATTCTAGTCCTCCCCCGCAAATTTCCATTTTATTTAATATTACTATATATATCTTTCATAGTAAATAAAAAAACCGTCACAAAACTAATAACTATAATCCAATTAAAATTAGTAATCACTCCTATTAGTAATAGCATTATTAATCCATTTATACCTGATTTTCCTTTTTCACTTACTATATTAATTTCAGGTATTTCAATGTTATTTTTTATATTATCTATAGCTTCTAATACTTGTTTTTCTAGTTTTATTTTATATATTGCATAAGCAATTTCAACCAATAAAGTCCCTATTCCAAATATAATATTAATATTAAATGCCATTCCTAACAGTACTACACCTATTAGAAACTTTAGTAGTTTAAAAAATAAGCTATCTATTTTTAAAGTTACATTTCTTAATTCTTGTGCTTGTTCTGTCAATTCATACTTACTATTTGATAAGCCCTTCATCTTTGTTTTTACTACCTCTGAGTAAAATAACTTTATCATTCCATTTATCATATTTATCACTCCTATTAAGTTTTACATTTATTTCTACTTTTTACAATTATAATATTTTTTATACTTGTTAATAATAACAATATAGAAAATTTCGCATATTGCGTATTCTTATGTTTTTACATTATCGAAGGAGTGTTTTTTATGCAGATTGAGCAACTAGATTTAGAAACACGTAGTAAAATTTATAGTCATACAAAAAAAGTACTTAGAAAATATCAGAAAGGAATCATATCAGGAAAATTAACTGCTAATAATTTCGCTGATAACATCATCTCTGATGGTTCTATTAGTGGCATATTAGATGAGAATACCTTAAGCACTCAAGATTTTAAACAATCTTACATTGACTACATAGAAACCCTTATCAATATCCAAAATGAAAACTTATCAAACGGCAAAAAGAAGAAGAATAAAATAGTTCCTGAAAAGCCTACAGTGCCACAAAAGATTAAACTAAAAAATTTATTAGCATCTAGTAATTCTACTTTAACTATACCTGTTGAGTATTTAAATTCTGAGGATGTTGATATTATACTTGAGTACTTAGATACAGGTTCTATAGCTTTAGGAAACGAAAGAATTTATAACTACGTAAATAAATCTAGACCAAGTTAGAATTTATAACTCGCGGTACATCCGCCATTTATAGACTAAGAACATAAAAAAAGAAGTCATTAGACTTCTTTTTTATGTTTTATATTAAGTTATATTATCCTAGTGCTTTTTCTAATTTAGATAAGTATTGTATTGGATAGTATTTTAATAATTCTCTAAATTGAGGTACCGATAATCCTTCTGTAGTTGTGTATATACGTATTTTTTCATCTAAATCTGCGTTTATAAATTGAGTTTTTATTTCTTCAAAGTTTACTGTTGACATATTTACCACTCCCTATGTAATAATTTCTTCTTTATTGTGTCCATACTTAAGAATTTTATTACCCTTTGAACCAAATATAATAATATATATATATAAATTAATTAATTTAACCCTATAGCATAATGCTATAGGGTTATCATATATCCTACTAAATATATTTAGTTGTTATTGTTGTTGCTTTCCAGCCATTTGTTGCTCAGCCATTTCAACTAATTTCTTAGTCATGTATCCACCTACATAACCATTTTCTCTTGCAGTAAGGTTTCCTTTATCAACTTGTTGATAGTTACTCATACCAAGCTCATTAGCTATTTCTAATTTCATTTGATTTAAAGCTTGTTTTGCTCCTGGTACTACTTTTGGATTATTGTTTGACATTGTTGATTACCTTCTTTCATAAATTATTTGTTGCTTGATAGTATTATATGAAGTTCAACAATTTTAATCCGAGGTAACTTTTTCCTTAATTGCTATATAATTAACAATGTTATTAATTAACAGTAGTATCCTGCTAAATATCCTGTTGAGAATGCTATTTGCAGATTAAAACCACCTGTGTATGCATCTACATCTATTACTTCTCCTGCAAAGAATAATCCTTCTATTAGTTTTGATTCCATTGTACTTGCATTTATTTCACTTACTTTTATTCCTCCTGATGTAACAATAGCTTCATCAATTGGTCTGTATCTTTTTACTGTAAATGTTAAGTTCTTTAATAAATGTACTAGATGCTTTCTTTGTTCTCTAGAAATCTGATGAACTACAGTATCTTTATCTATTTCACTTAAATTTAATATTACAGGAATTAACTTTTTAGGAAGTAAGTCATCTAGCGCTTTTTCAAACTTTTTGTTAGTATACTTTTGGAAGTCTTTTTGTACTCTTTTATCTAGTTTTTCTTCATCTAGTGCTGGCTTTAAATCCACTACTATTTTATAGTTTTCTTTTGTTGTATCTTTCATTCTGCAACTAGCTGATTTTATAGTTGGTCCATCTAATCCATACTTTGTAAATTCTAACTCTCCAAAGTCATCATATACTTTTTTATTTTTACTATTGTATACTGATATCGCTATATTTCTAAGTGATAGTTTTTCTAGTTCTTGTACATATTTTTCTTGTACTTCTATTCCAATTAGAGCTGGCTTCGTATCTATTATTGTATGTCCTTGAGATATAGCAAATTTATATCCATCTCCAGTACTACCCGTTAGAGGATAACTCATACCTCCAGTTGCAACTATTACTGCATCACACTTTATTTCTTTTTTATCATTTAAAATTACTTTTTCGATCTTGTTATTTTTAGATACTATTTTATCTACTTTTGCATTTAGCATTATTTTTACTTTTTCTTTTTTTACCATTTTTTCAAGTGCATTAACTACATCGTGTGCTTTATCACTTTCTGGGAATACTCTTTTTCCTCTTTCAGTTTTTGTAGCTACACCATATTTATTAAACATATCTATTACATCTGTATTTGTAAAAGTATAAAATGCACTATATAAAAACTTTCCATTAGTAGGAACATTTTCTATTAATTCTTCGATTTCACAATCATTCGTTATATTACATCTACCCTTACCTGTTATTAGTAACTTTCTTCCGACTCTATGATTTTTTTCTAATAAAGTTACATCTAACCCTCTATTTGCTGCTGTTGCTGCTGCTACCATCCCTGCAGCACCCGCTCCGATTACTACTACTTTTTTCAAATTGTCACCTCTAATTTATGTTATTTTCTATCTAGTTTACATACTTTAAATAATGCTGGAACTATACCTACAGCATAAAATACAATCAATGTATATCTTATATAGTCTCCTATCATATTAGACGGCATTATATATTTTAATCCTACATATACTAGTCCTAAAGTTACTAGACCTATTAAAGTTCTAAGTATGTGATTTAATAGATTATTATTTTTATTAGTTTTATTACTAAAATTAATTCTTTGATTACTATTATTTCCAGTATTAAATTGTATAAACTTATCTTCTACTATATACCCAAGTACAAAACCAGTAAGTAGTCCTAACATTTTTATATAATCAACACTGTTTAATAAAAACGCTACAGCAACAAATGGAATTAATAATATTAGTAAAAGATAGTATTTTTTATTCTCATCTACTATATCAAATATTTTGCCAAGTATTAAGGTGAAAATAATACCAAATATCCATCCAAATAATACATCAATTGGCCAATGAACTCCAAGATATAATCTAGATATACCAATTCCTAAAAACATTATTGTACCTAATATGTACAGCCAATTTTTCTTAAATATAGTCATAAGGCTTACCCAGAATGTAGTAGCTGTTTGAGTGTGACCACTTGGGAACGAATATCCTGTAGCTGTTTCAACTCTCATAGACTCTAATCCTTGTACTCCTATAGGTCTTGGGGCTTTAACGTATTCTTTTATACCTGTGTTCAGTGCTATATTTCCCACTAGTGTGAATAGTAGTTTTTGTCCGTATTTTTTATTTATGCACCAGTACATTATTGCTGTAAATAATACTATAACTGGGACTTCTGCACTCATAGTTAGTCCTAAAAATAATATATTTAGGATGGGATTTCTTATACTTTGAAGAAATTGTAATATGCTTAATTGAATATTCATATTATCCTCCTTTAGGTAACTTTTCTTTATAGATAGCCTTCGTAGTCCACATTAGTAGTGAAAGAGACAAGTTTTCCTTCCGGCAGACAAGCTGCAAGGTCGGTGCAACTCGTCTCTTTCACTACTAATGCTCTGTGGCTATTTATAAATAAAAGTTCTATTCGTCGTCTTTGAATTTTAGTTCTCCAATTGTTTATATACTATGTAATTATATACTTTTTAGTATAATAATTATATAGTATTATGAAAATCCCCCTTAGATTGTATTTCTAAGGGGGATTTTATGTATTTATATAGTTAATATTTTATAATTCTACTTTCCATAATCCGTGTAGGTTGCAGTATGCATACACTTCTACCACTTTTTCATCTTCACATATTTTAAAATCTACTATTGGATTTTCACCTATGTTTAAGCTTTTTCTTTGAGC
>JBOFYV010000039.1:0-15774 GCA_051654865.1 Peptostreptococcaceae bacterium | reverse complement strand
ATTAGGATTACCGCTAATAAAATGCATAGCACTCCACATTTAGTTAATATTGATGATATTTTTTTCTTAGACTTTATCATTTACTATTTAGTTTTTTACCTAGGTATATTAGTAGTATACCTAATGATGCTAATAAAGTAATTGGCCAAAATAGCATACCTGTTTGAGGGAGCTTTTCATCAGTTATAGGTGGTACTATTTTTTCATATGTATTTTTTACTTTTATTGATGTTGTGTATTTTTCATAGCTTACAGAATATCCCTTTGGTACATTATTTTCTACTACACTCCATTCACCCTTAATGTCTAAGTCATTCCATGTGTGTTTCCATTGATTGTCTATATTTAGTTCTACTGTTTCAATCAAGTTTTTACCATTATATAAACTTACTTGTATTGATTTGGGTCTAGTTTTTTCATCATCATTTAACCATATTTTTTGTGCTGTATAGTCTATTGTACTTTCTAAAATAAATTCATTTTTAGTGTTTACTTCTATGTCATAATTCCAACTACTTTGGTTTTTATTTTGATTTGGTAATGATACTAAAAATGGTTTTGTCTTAATGTACCCTTCATTTATTGTTCCTGTTTCACCTTCTACTAAGTATAAACCTGTATCTAAGTCAGAAAATTTTATATTTCCATTATTATTTGTAGTTGATGTATGTTGAGCTTTTATATTATTAACTTTTATGTTGTTTGTTAGCGTAGCACTTAATTCACTCCATTTAGTTGAGTCATTTAAAATATTGTCTTCAATATTAAACTTTGCAAAATCACCACTAAGAACAAACTTTGCACTTTCTGATACATCAGCTATTTTATATAAGTTAAACTTTGTATTAGATATCGGCTGATTTTTATAATGATGGCTAATAATTATTGATGCTTTTTTATTGATATCTATTGCTTCTTTACCTTCAATAATATAAGTAGGCACCATAAATATCATTACTACAAATGCTAATAATATTTTTTTAATTATAGAAGTTTGCATAACACACACCTCCATTCTATTTATTTTTTCTCCTATTTTTATATATGAAAACAATTAATAATATACTCATTAAACTTACTATAATTAAGGAATTAATTGTAAATAAACTACCTACTTGTGTATTATTAGTGGATGCAATGTTATCACTTATATTTTCTGTTCTCTCTGCATGTACTAATAATCTATGTGAATTTACTCCATAAGGGGTACATGTAACTAGAGTAATTAAATCTTCTCCTTCAACAGGGTTTAAACTTTCAACCTCTTGTGGTAACACTGTCTCAATTTCTTTTACCTTGTATGTTAGTGTTTTATCTAGTACCTTGATTACTATTAGGTCACTTATTTGTATTTTTTCCAAATCAGTAAACATTTTTGCCGATGGTAGTCCTGTATGTCCAGTCAATACGCTATGATTTCCTTCTCCTCCTATAGGCATTGAAGAACCCTCTAAGTGACCTACCCCTCTTTGTAGTACTGGTTCTGATGTACTATGATATATGGGTAACTTTATTTTTAATTTATCTATCTGTACATATCCCATTACGCCATCGCTGTCTTTTAGCTTCAATTGAGATAAATAGTTTTCGTCTTCTGATGTTCCCTCTTTTAATATAGTTGGTTTCTCTAATAATTCTTTATTGTATTGTTGAGCTTTTTCATATACTGAGTTTATGTCCTCTTTCTCAATGTTTGATACTACACCATCATAGTTTCCTATGACGTATGATCCCACCATTTTGTTGTAAATATTGCTTATGGTCGGATACATCATTATCAAAAATCCTATGATAAATAATAATATAAACCCTATGGTGGATATTTTTTTCTTCATTACTTTTGGCCTTGTTTACGTCTTTTGATTAATACTGCTGATGCACTTAACATCAGTCCTCCACCAACTACTGTAAATAAAGTAGTACCCATTCCACCTGTTTCTGGTAATAAGCTTCCTGATGTATTTACTATTGTTGCTCCTAATTCAAAAGTATCTCCATATTTACTTATTATGCCATTGGCTGTTGTTGATATATCAGTTATCTTACCTTCAGCATCGTATTCTGCAACTATTTCAAATTTTATTGGATCTATTTTATTGTATCCATCTGGTGCCTTAGTCTCTGTTAATGTATATTCTATAGCATCATCTAGACCTACTATTTCAAATTCACCATTAGCACCAGATATTATTGTTTTTGTACAGTTATTCCCCTGTGTACTATGTTTATGATTTGCTGTACAAACAGTATATATATTTGTTCCATTAGTATCTTGTTTTTTATTGAAATAAATTGCGTTGTCACCTTTACTTATTTCAAACTCTGCCCCTTCAAGTTTTTCTTCTTTTTCATTAACTTTTTTTCCATTTATTTTGAAAGTATAATCTTTTACTACTTTGTCTGGAGTTGTAGCTGATCTTTCATCATCGTAAGGATTGTTGCTGTATTCTAAGTTTATTGTATTGTCATTGTGATTTCCTGCTACCACTGCATCTTCATTTAGTATAGCTGTATAGTATATATACAAATTTCCACCCTGAGCAAATTTTTCGTCTTTGATTCCTTTTAATATATCCACTTCTATATCAAAAGTATGACCATCTGTAGTTGGGTTAGTTTCATCATCTTTTATCTTTGTAGTGTAGTAATCGCTAGAAAGCTTATTACTTTTATCTTCCTTTTTTTCTCCTACATATATCTCTATATCTTTATTAAAAGTAAGTCCTGATGTCAGTGTGTCATGTAATATGTATTTATATTTATCATATCCAGTTAGATTTGATGGTATTTTTGATGTTAGTCTATATTCTACAGTATCTCCGATTTGATTATCTCCTACATTTCCCCAATTTCCATTTTCATTGTGCTTTATTTCTTTGTCCACATCTGGTGCAGATGCTTTTAAGTTTATTTCTGCTGCATTAGTATTATGTAGTGCTAATGCTGCAACTACAGACTGAGCATTAGGTGCAGTGTCTAGTACTAAATAGTATCCTAAAGGTAATTCTGATATTGTAACTTTTTCTATTCCATTTGTAGTTGTCACATTACTACTTTCTTTTTCTACTCTTATTCCTTTTTCATCTATATAAGTCTTTAATTCTTTTGATAATTTGTTTAAATCAGTGTAATTTTTCACATATTCCGTAGCAAATTGATTAAGCTTAGCTTCTGTACTTACATCTTTATTTTCTTCTTGAGCCTTCTTCCCAAAATACTCTTTAAAATCTCCATCTACTGAATAAGCATAGTTAGTTCCTGATACTGATGAATCAAACACTTTATATGCTGAGTATTTATGACCTACCATTGATGTACCTGTATTTTTAGGATTATTACTAATAGTTATAGTTCCTGTTGATGTTGCAAATGATGTAGCTGCTCCCCCTAGTGTGATAAATATTGTTAGTATAACACTTAATATTTTTTTTATTTTACTCATATTTTACCCCCTGTTTTTTGTTTTTTTATTTTGTAAAAATATAGTAGATGAAATGATAGTACATATACCAGTCAATATATAGACATTACTACCAGTACCCCCTGTACTCGGCAGTTCAAAAGGCTGTTTTTCATTCTCTACTATTATTATTTCCCCATTTCCAATTACTACTTTATCTTCTATATTTGGAAATAACCCTTCATCTCCTTTGATATAGAAATTTATCTCTTTACCTAATATATATCCATCTGGTGCTTTAGTTTCTTGTAATACATATAGTGTATTTGTTTTTAAAGATGGATGATTTACTGATATTGTGCCATCATCGCTTGTTGTTATTTTCGTTATAATAGGACTTCCTACTGGTTTACCTGTTGTGTCATTAGCCAAATATAAATCAAATTCAGCTCCCTTTAATAATTCCATTGTTATATTGTCTATTTTTTTTATTGTGAATCCAAGTTCCTCTAATTCTGGTTCCTTGAGTTTATTTTCAAATATTATTTGTGATAATTCTTCTGGAGTTGTTAGTATATTTCCGTCTTTGTCTATTATTTTTGTGATTTTTTGAGTCAGTAAGAATTTATGTGCATTAGGATTTGATGTGTCTTTTTTTACTGTAATATCTAATTTATACTGACTTTTGTCATAAGTTATATTTTCTTGTGCTGGGTTAGGTATGTCCTCTTTTATTCTAAATGAATATGTGCCTTCTTTTGTAAATGTTAGTGGTAAGAATTTTATACTACCATCTGATTGCACTTCTATGTTTTGTGGAATGTTTTTATTTAGCATCCCTTCTGGTACTTTATCTCCTTCAAATAATTCTAGCGTAAAGTTAAATTTATTATCATTTAAGTTTCCACCTGTAAATATTTTTTGTGCTTGAAATTCAAAATCTATATTGGATGGATCTACTACATCACCTACATCGTATGACCATTGATGGCATTCCATATTTCCACTATGCCAATCTTTTACTATAGCCCCACCATTCAAGTTTCCGCCTATCCAATCAGTACTTCCATTTTTGTTATCATAGTTCCAAAATTCCATATCTGGTGCTACTATATGACCTGGTATATCACTTAAGCCTTCTCTAGCTACTCTTTTTGCACTAGTCTCAGTATTTATATTAGGCATATTGAATATCAATCCATTATTTTGTCCGTATTCAAATCCTTGGCCTGTACTTATTGCTCCATTGAAAGTTTTACCATTTATCATCATTATAGGTAGATAATAATGTGGTTTACCATCTATATTTGTATATGTACGTGATGTTATGTAATGAGTTGCTTGTTCAGCTCCATCTAACTCTGTATTTGGAATTGGCTGCACTCCTGTAAAAGCTTGTCCACTAGATATCAATTCACTGCCTTCTATATTGATGATTGTGTTGTAAGGATATGGCTTTTTTCCTGGCTCATAAGGATGATATCCTTTGGGATAATCAATATCAATTATTCTTAACCTGTCTGCATTTTTTACTAAATATTTTTGTCCTGCTTTGACTTTTAGATATCCCGTTTGTGGCTCTGGAGAAACTACTATGTTTTGTGGGTTTGTTAGCATCAATCTACTTTCTGCTATTATAGCGTTTCTAGCTGTATCAAAATTAATGAATTCATCATTTTGAAAAACAGGACTGTTTCCAGAGTTATTAGGGCTTGTATATTCACTGCCATCACTATTAATAAATTTGTATGTAGAATTATTTTCTTTTACTGAATTGTTGCTATAGTTGACATATAGATTTGGTTTTGGATTTAGGGATGTTTCAAATCCATAGTTCAATGCAAATGTTGCAGCATTTTCAGATTGTAGCTTTTCTACAATACCTACATAAGATGGTATTTTATTAGAAAAATCTGATGCAATAAGTTTGCCACTATATTTAGGTATCTGATTGTAGGACCTTGTTCTGTAAGCTTTATTCTGGGCAGCTATTGGACCAACTATATGAGTACCTTCAATGTCTTTGGATGAAAATACATTATAGTTTTTTAGTATATTTTTAATACTATATTCTCCTATGACTTTGTTAAAAGTATCTTCAGTTGGAATTTTATTTTGATTATTTAATGGTTCTATGTTGTTTTGAATATCCTCTTCTAATTCTGTTTCATCTATATTTTCCTGTGTATTTTCCTGTGTATTTTCTTGTTCTTGTTCTTGTGCTTGTTGTTCTATTATTTCTGTATTTTGTGATGTTACTTCTTCACCCAGTGCAATAGGTTGTACACTTGATATCATTGCTATAGCTAATAATGATATTATTCCCCGTTTAAAGTATACATTTTTACTTTTTTTCATCTTTTCCCTCCCCTCAAAAAAAGGCTATTTCAACATTACATAATTATAATTGATTATGTAATGTTGAAATAGCCGGTTGCACTACTAACTCCATATGCTATAAGTGCCCATATATATAGCATATCTCATCGTTTCTATTTCTTTTTAATTATATATAATTTTTATTTTATACATTATAAATAATAGACAAGTTAATTATAATATTCAACATAAACAGTATGACATTTTGCGACTATTTTTTTACGTTCTCGTCTTTATTTAATTCTTTTAAGTTTTTCTAACCCTGGTACTAGTGTATACCCTATCACAAAATACACTATACTAAACGTATGTATACTAAGTGGATCCTTAGGAACTTCCAGAGATGCAGGTCCCATTATCACAGCATATATTGACCCTATCATAAGCCCTATAATACAATAAATCGTTTGAGCTCTATACGTTCTAAGCAAATGTCTTACCATTCTAACAGTTATTAATACACCCACCATAATACCAAGTATAAATATAATTATTGCCGGTAAATAATCAAAGTTTAGTTTGATAACTTGCTTTAGTGCATTAAGTATAGGAGCGTATAGTCCAAATATTAATAATATGGTCGAACCAGATATGCCCGGAAGTACCATTGCAGATATAGCTATCATTCCTGTTATAAATATGTACACAGCTAGTACTAAATTTAAATTTTCATATCTAATTGAAAAACTGTACCCAGTACTTGTTATAGGATTCATATAAGTCATAGTAAATACTAGTATCATACCTAATATTAAAAATATTATATTTTTCTTATTTTTAGCTAAAATGCTTTTTTCTGATTTAGTTATTAACGGAATAGATGCTATTATAAATCCTAAAAATAACGAGTTTATTTCGTATATGTTTTTTTCAAATATAGACGTTATAAACATTACAGATAATATAAATCCTGTAATCCAACCTATCCCTATTTTAGACAAAAAAGTTAATGCATTTATTCTTTCTGTTTTGTTTCCTGATATTAAATTATTTAAAGAGTTTACAAAATCATCATAAAATCCCAAAATAAATGCTACAGTGCCTCCTGATACCCCTGGCACACTATCAGCTAGTGCCATACAAAATCCTCTGATAAAATTTAATATATACATAAACACCTCCTGTAAGGTTTTATTTCTAACATTAAGTACAACAAGATATATTTTATCATTTGTAATCACTTTTATGCTAGTAGTCAATTTACTAATTATTTTTTTCAAAAGCTAGCACCCCCGGGGGTCCTTAACTTAAGGACCCCCGGGGGTGCTACTATCAGCTATTCTTTGTATCCTACTTTATCTAATATTGCTTTTAATTTTGATCCATCTTTATCTTCTACTGGTTGTTGAGCATTTTCGTCTTGTGGATTCATTATTTGATAATTCTTCACTATATATCCCATATCAGTATTGTTCACTTTGCCGTCAAAGTTAAAGTCTTTACCTTCAATATTATTAGTTTGACCATATGAATCAGCTACTAACTGAGCATCTTTTAAATCTATTACTCCATCTGAATTTGCGTCTCCTGCTAATGATGCATATTCATAATATAAGAAAGAGTTCTTTCCTACTAATTCTCCATTTACATTTCTATATAATTTTGATTGTGAGTGGTTTTTGAAATGCCCTGGTACATTTGATACTAGTGTAAATACCTCTTCGCTAAGTGGTAAATTTTTTGCATAGTATTTCATTTCTGAATCATCAAATTTAATTGGATATACGTTACCTTTACTATCCTTCACACTTGTGTATTTAGTAAAGTTTTCTAAATCATATCTTCCAGAATCAATTATACCCTCTGCAGGTTCTCCTGTTCTTATTGATGATGATGTTTGCTTGTTCATTATAGTATCGTACATTATTCTTTGCTCTACTTTTACACTATTTCCATCTTTGTCTTTTATTTTTGGTTGGAATGCTAGGAAATATGATGCATACATATCCATATTAGTATCATCTTCTAATTTAAATGTTGCATCTACTAATGGTATATCTCCATCTATATTTACTTTGTTACCATCTTTATCTTTTATTTGTACATCTATTGCTACATTACCCATATATGATGAATTGTCATCTGTATGAGTTAATTCTGCTGTATATCCTTTTTCATCTAATAATTGCTTAGCTTTTTCATTTAGCTTCACATCTAATAGCTTATATCCACTTATATACTCTAAATTTAAATCAAATGTGCTTGCATCTTTTATGTTGTTAACATCCATTGTTATTGTTACATCTTCACCTTCTTTTACTTCCTCTTTGTTAGACTTAGTATATATATATGGTGAACCTGTTTTTATAAAGAAGTACTTAGGTACAAGGTTGTAGTTTAATGAACCTGCTATATCTAATGGTAATGTTCTTAATTCCATAGCACCATATTCTAAGTCTTCCATTGTTATACCAAACTTGTAGCTTCCATCATCATTTATTCTAAATGTAGTATATGGACGACCATTTACTGTTGCTTGCATTGACATATGAGATAGTTTTGCATCAAATCCTATATCTTGTAATGCTTTTATACCTTCATCACTTACTTTTCCATTTACCCAGAATGCATTGTGCTCTACTCCTGAGTTATCTTTTTCTGTAGTAAACATGCTTTCATCTACTTCATATACTCCACCTTTGCGGCTTACTTCTGTAGTTTGAGCTGGTGTATTGTCTACTATAAATGCCTGTGATTTAGCTGTTTTGTTTCCTTCTTTATCAGTTGCTATAAATTCTAACTTATACTTTCCTTCATCTAATTTTATAGGTACAGATGATTTCTTATTATTTTCATTTACAGGATAAACCATAAGTAACATATCAAGAGCATCTCTTAATTGATAAGTATAGTCTGGTATAAGCATACTTGCATCTAATGATCCTCTATATCCTATAAGTTTATTTGTAGCATAATCTCTTACTACTATATCTATTTTTTCTACTGGAGTATTAATTTTTACATAACTTCCTAACCCTGGAGTTAGCCATGGATGTACCCAATCTAAATCATTAGTTACACTATTAGTAAATAGCTGTATTGGAGCTATTCCTGCCTCTACATATTTCACACTAAATGGAATATTATGTGTCTCTGATTTATCTCTAGTATTCACTAATTTTACGTATCCTTGATATACTCCTTGTTCTGCATTACCAGGTATTGTTAATGTTACACCTAGTTTAGTTTCACTATTTTTACTTGCTAATGCAGTGCTTTTAACATCTAGTTTCACCTTATTTTTTACAGCGTCTTGTGCTCCATTTTTTTGACTTGGAGTAACATATTCTACTGATACATCATAAGTTTGAGTTTTATTAGTATTATTTTTTATAATAAGTTCATCTTTAAGAAGTGTGTTATTATTAGACATTCCTTTTGTTCCAAATGATAGTGCACCTGTTTCATGCTCTATTTCTACTACTTCTCCATTTTCATCTACAGTTTGAGATGTGTCTTTATTTTTTATAACTACTTGTGATTTTACTGCGTCAATTGCATTTATTCTACCTGCTCCAACTTCATTTACTCCATATTTTTGAGCTAAATCATCACTAGTGTTCATAAGTGCTAACTTTACATCAAATGCATTGTAGTCTTTATGCTGAGATAATACTAAAGCTGATAATCCTGTTACATGAGGTGCTGCCATACTTGTTCCACTTATTCTTGAATATGCTTCTGAATAATCCTCTCCATCTTCTGGATGATTTATATACTCTGGATAAGAAGACATTATAGATACACCTGGAGCTACTACGTCTGGTTTTATATCACCATTGTTTACCGGACCACGTGAACTAAAATCTGCTAATAAATCTGCTTGAGTATTTGTGTATTCTGTTAAATTAATTTTTGTAGTTATTTTTTGTTGTGATTCTAATGCTGCTTTTAGTTTTTGACCAGTAGCTTTATCTATAGATACTGCTGGTATAAATTCTTTACTTTCTCCTAAATAATGTTCTATTTCTCCATCTACATTATTGAATAATATGACAGCTTTTGCACCTGCTTTTTTCGCATTTATTACTTTTTGATTTAGAGCTAGATTTCCTCTTTCAATTAACGCTATTTTGCCATTTACATTAGAAAAATCATCTTCTTCTCCATATCCACAGAATACTATTTCTCCTTCTCCTATTTTAGCTAAATCGCTTGTAAAGTCTCTAGCTAATAATCTACCATTTGTAGATATGTTGTTTGATGCTTCTACTTTGAACTTAGCTATCTTTATAGCTGTAGTACTTGCTCCTACTGATATAGGTAGTGGAGCTGTTCCAGGTGTTCCTACTGTACCAGGAGATGGTCCTGAGTTTCCGTTAGATATTACTGTCACAACACCAGAAAGCATAGCATTATTTGTAGCTACTGCCGTTGGATATAATGGATCATTTATACTTGCACCTAGTGATAAATTTATTACATCCATTCCATCTTCTACAGATTTTTCTATAGCTGCTACTATATCTGATGTAGCTCCTCTTCCATATGGTCCTAGTACTCTGTATCCATATAAATTAGCTTCTGGAGCAACTCCTACTGTAGCAAATTCAGACTTATCATTTTCCCCTGTTCCTGCTACTGTTCCTGATACGTGAGTACCATGAGATGTATAGTATTCAGTTCCTGTGTCTGGATTTAGTTCAGGATATCCACTACCTTGCCAATCCTTATATGTAGTTTCCATTGGATCTGAGTCATTATCTACAAAGTCCCAACCTTTTGTTTCGTCCATAGATTTTCCTGGTTGCTTCTCTCCTTTGTAGTTGCTTTTTAAATCTGGATGATTGTGATCTATACCAGTATCTATTACTCCTACATTTATACCTGCACCTTTTATACCTTCTGCATGAAGCTTATCTACCCCTATTAACGGTCTACTACTACTCATAAATGGGGTAACTTGCTCTGATTTTGTTTCTTTTGGAAGTTCTAGTTCTACAGCTTCATCTAGCCATATAGCTTTTACTACATTACTTTCTAATAGTTTTTCTATATCTGTACCTTTTATTTGCATTGATACACCGTTAAATGTGTTTTTGTATTCATGTTCTACTTTGGATTTATTTGAAAATTGAGTAGGGCCGTCTGAGTTGTTTATGAATTTTTTAAATTCTTCATGTTCTTTATTTATATTATCTAATTTTGATTTTTGTTTTACTGACATTTTTGATTGTGTTTTTTTAGATTGAACTAAAGGATCTGATTTAAATTCTACTATTATAGGTACTAACTTGTCTGTTTTTGTATCTACTCCTTCTTGGATTACTGCTCTTTCTGCTTTTAACTCTGTATTTAGACTTTTGCTTAGTTGTTGCTTTGTAAAATCTGGCGAATTCTTTTCTAAGTACTCATTTGGTGACAGTGCATGTCCTATATTGGGTAACATCATTGCTGTAATCATTATTATTGTTAATGATTTTTTTAATTGCTTTGACCATTTTTTATTATGCATATTATCCCCCCCATTTTTATTTTTTACTTAGTTATTGTATATGACTTTACTTCAGTATTTATACGTTAAACCTACAAACAAATAGCACCCCCGGGGGTCCTTAACTTAAGGACCCCCGGGGGTGCTAATATGTTGAAAAATGTTACCAGCTAGATATTACTTTTATACTTTGTTTTGATGGATAATATAATTTATCTTCTCCCTTGTTACCCATTGCAAATACTGAGAATCCTTTTATATAATCTGCATCTTTAAACACTCTTTTATAACTTTCAAAACATCGAGCCTGTTCTTCATCATTTTCAATATCTGATACTAGATGATTCCAAGGTTGAGTTGCTGCATTTTCCGTTCTTGGAAATCCTAACTCACCAAAAAATATAGGCTTTTTATATTTGTCATAAAAATTCTTAATTTCTTGTTCAATATTTTGATTTCTGTTGTGTATAGTTGTCCCCCTAAGAGCATTAGTTAACTCATCTACTGTATTAGTTGCTTTTTCACTTAGTTCAAAATATGATGCAATGGATATGAAATCCACCTTGGAAAATAGCTTATTATTCAATTTATTTTCATATCTAATCAAACTTTCCTCATCCCAACTTGCAGTATACCACCAAGATGTTTTGTAGGTTATTTGACCATTATAAATCTCTCTTACATAACTGATTATGTCACACCAACTATCTTCATATGACTCTAACATAACAAAGTTTGAAGCAACATTCATCACATCAACATTATATGGATTAGCTATATCATTTACTAAAGTAGATAGTACGCCTTTCCAATCTCTAAAAAACTGGTTCTTATTCTCTGGATTGTATTCTGTTTCATACTCGCTACCATTGTTTATCCATGGAAAAGCTTCTAGTATAACATTTATGTTCTTTTTATTTAGTATTTTTATTAGTTTTATAGCTTTTTCTTTGCTATACTCATCTATTTGTAAATTATTAGATTTTGTATTTGGTATATTTATGACAACAGGCACATTTACAGTATTGCAGTCTACTAGTTTTATATCTTTTAGTACCTGGTCTATTTCATAATCTGTGGCTAAGTTTATTGATTTTAATTTCTCACTATAATTATTTTCTCTAAGTCCACTTTGTGCAAATATTATGGCTAAAGAAAAAAATAAAAATACTATTGCTACTACGATAATCCTTTTATTAATTTTCATTTATTCACCTTATTTATTGTTTTTGTGTTTTTTGATTAATAAAAATACTGTTATTCCTAACATAAATATTAGCACAACTGCTATTATCATAAATGTAATAGTCTCATTAGTAAAGTTATATGATTTTTCATCTTCCTTAACATTACTATCTAAATCATTTTTTGTTTCTTTGAATCTAAAGTTCTCTATTTTAGATCCACTTATTAATGAAGAATCCATTTCAAGTTTACTCATATCTAATGAGTCTGTTAAGTGCCTAATAGCAACATTAAGCTCTGCTTCATTAACTGCACTTACTACTAAATAGTTTGTATTATTTTTTGTAGGAATTAATTGTACTGTAGATAAATTATCACTATATCCATCTTCAAAAAGTTTTACCTTATCATTGCTTACAAACTCCTTAAAGCTATCATCATACTTTATAAACAACTCATCATTTATTTCTCTAACTACACTATTATCAGATGGTGTACCTACTATGATAGTGTTTTTATCTTCTTTTCTATTTTTAAATTCTTCTTCGCTAATTACATTTATTTGATTGTTGTTGTATTTTACATCTCTACCTATATAACCTACTATATTAGCTATATTTGTAAGTCTGTCTGATGTAATATTGTTCCCAATTACTAAATCTACATTATTTAATAATTCTTCATTTACAAATGGGTATGGATATAATTTTAAATCAGTGCTTATTTTATCCTTATATTTAAAATTAAATTCAGATGTATTAAGTACATATGCCCATGGGCTATCTACATCTCTAGTTACACATTCCATATCTTTGATTTTTAGGTTAAACTTAACCTTAACTTGATAATATGATTTATTTAGCTGATCCTTAGGTACATTAATACTCAAACTATCATTGTCTGCATTTTCCTTAGATAATTTTTTGCTACCTATAGGAGCATCATTTAAGTATACTGTCACTAATGATCTTTCAAAATCAAGGTTTTTAGAATATCTAAAATCTAAATTTAAAACAGTATTTGTGCTAGATAGTTTCCCCTTAGGTATAACTATTTCATATGTTGTCTCCTGTGTAAATGGCCCCTCTAATAATGAGTCTCCATATCCCATATCTTTAAATGATATGTTAGAATAATTCTTTTTTGTATATATTTCATCTGCATCAGTATCTTCTTGTACATATATACTTTGACTATTTATATTTTTAGTTAATTCTTCTCCAGTTAATAGTTTTGTTGCTGTTTTTAATGCTTTATCATTGTTGTGTATAATAGCTAATACTTTCTTGTATTGTTTTGTATATGGAGAGTCAGATATTTTTATTATCGATCTATTTCCTAGTTCATCAATTTCATTTTGAGAAAATAGCTTTTTAATTTCATTAGATGCATTATTTATACTTCCAATATAAATAATATTTTTATCTTTGTTTTTTAATTCCGATTCAAACTTTACATCTAAATTGAAATCTTGATTTTTTAACTTTTTACCTAAATATAAACTTAAGTTCATAGCACTTTCAATTTCAGCATTTGTTGAGTTGTCTGGTAGTACAATTACCGTATCAACTACTTTCCCTTGATTTACTTGAGGGAATATTTCAGATATTTTGCTGATTGAGTTTTCAACTTGCTTATAATCATATGCTATGTTTATATTTGATTCTTTATGGACAACTAGCCAGTTAGCTGTGTTTGAATCATCTTGGCATACTTTATCCGATATTGTTTTATATGCTTTTATAACTAAACTGTTTTGACCACTTTTTAATAAATCAGTGGGTATACTTACTTGGATCTCATCCTTGTATTCTTTCTTTCCATCTAATCTTTTTGAAAAAACATTAGTCCCATTTACTTCAACTGTTATTGTGGATTGGCTTATGTTTAATAGCTCACTTTTTGTAAATACTAAATTAAACTTAGCTTCTTTTGCATCCCAATTATCATATATATAAAAAAATCTTTCTGTTTTACTTACTACCCCATTCATATTGATATCTTGATTGTGTTTGTATATCTCAACATTATCATATGCAAAAGTAATATTTGTGTTTATAGCCACCATTACTATCATTGCTAATAGTATTATATATTTTTTCAACGTTGTCATCTCCTTAAAATCGTTCTGTCTTATACCATTTAACCTCTCGTTTAAATAGTACATCTTTTGTGTGATCTATCATTCCTTTTATAGCTACAAATAACCATAGTTGAGAATATGTAAAATACATAAGCGCTACTAGTAATATATTCTGTAGTCCACCTTCACCTTTTTCCATAGTCAATGTTATACTGACTTGTAGAATAAATAATATATATGAAAGTAACCATACCAAAAGGAAATTAAATGGAATTGTTATTTCCACAATATTAAATAATCCCAGAATAAATATTACATCTGATACTACTACCGAGAACAAGAATAGAAAATATACTGAGAAAAAGTATAAAATATCAAACATAGCCTTATTTTGCTTTCCTTCAAACAAAGTTTTCATATATTTTAGTACCACATATATATTTCCCTTTACCCATCTAGTTCTTTGTTTTATCCATATTTTCACTGTCTCTGGCTCTTGTTCCCATGTTACTGATTGTGGAACATAAGTGATACTTTGGCCTAACTTGTATATTCTAAGGCTAATTTCAGTATCCTCAGCTATAGCATTTGGATCCCATCCACCTATTTTTTCAATGGTAGATTTTCTAAGTACAAAATTCGTACCTGGTATGGTACATAGACCAAGTAAATTTTTCCTTCCAGCCTGTGCTATCCATTGAAAGCTTAGAGTTTCTATATTAATAAATTTGGTTAGAATATTTCTTTTTTTGTTTCTAGTTCTAAATTTTCCGATTACCGCTCCTAGATTATCATCTCTTACTATCGTTTGTATTAAATATCTAAGTGCAGTTCTCTCTGGAGTATTGTCTGCATCATATATGGCTATATACTCTCCCTTAGTTAATTCATATCCTATATTTAATGCATTTGATTTTCCTTTACCTCCAGTTATACTGTCAGTATTTATTATTGTAAAATCATAGTTTTTGTATCTATGTTTAATTTCACTTAGTATTTTAGCTGAGTCATCGCTTGAGTTATCATTTATTACTATTAGTTCCCTTTTGTCTATAGGATAGTCAAGTAGAAGCAGTGACTCTACTGTTTTTCCTATTACCATTCCTTCATTATGGGCTGGTACAAGTATTGATACAAAAGGATATTCGTCTAATTTTTCGTCCTTAAAATTCAAACTCTTAAAATAATATATATATCCATTTATAGCTAGTACTATATTAAGTGCTAGAGTAGCCCATATAGCAGTCATAGACATTAAAAATAAATAATCTGTCAAAGTTAAATTCAAGTGCC
>JBOFYV010000038.1:0-3349 GCA_051654865.1 Peptostreptococcaceae bacterium | reverse complement strand
CTATAAGCTACTTCAAATGACTTCATAAGCTCATCTAACTTTAATGTCTTTCTATTGGATAAAAACATCTTTTGCTCCCTTCAATTTATGTCATCATATTAATTATAATACTTAAATTATACAATTTATATTATAATTGTGAAAATTCATATACGCTATATATTTTTATTTGAATTTATAAAAATAATTTTCTTAATTATATAGTATTTTATTTATAATTCTCTCATTTTTATATTTTTTAACCTATTTATATCACTATTATACACAATTTTCACTAAAATTTATAAGTATTACAATATTCTTGTAATAAAAAAGATATTGACTATTTAATCAATATCTTTTCGTGGATTTCAATGGTGGAGACGAGGGGAGTCGAACCCCTGTCCGCAAGTCCTTTCCTCGTTGCATCTACGTGTGTAGCCAACTGTTTTAGTATCTCGTCTTATGCATCGCCCAGCGGCAAGCTATGCAATCGACCAGTCCCAATTAGTCCGCTCTCGGTCGAGACATCCCGAAAGTAGTACCCTGCATAATTGACGACCAGTCCAAAGCCGGCAGGAGGGCTAAGGAGGGTCGAGCAGTACTAAGCTGCTAAAGCGTAATTATCGTTTGCGTTTATTTTAAGTTCCCCAGTTTTTACGTGACCCAGAGTAACACGACACGCAGCCCCAAGTGCCAAACCCACGTCGAAACCATTACGCCCCCGTGGTAGTTTATAGTCCTTGGACTGATTTTCGCAAACTGTTTTTTCACCATCTATATTTAGTTGTTAGTGTAACTATATAATAATACTTTTTGAGTCAAAAAGCAAAGTAATTAACTGGATAAATCTAAACAAATTTCCACTTGATTTAGTATCTAAGCTTCATTGCTCTTTCTTCACTTCTTTGAGCGTCCTTTTTAGCTATGTCTTGACGTTTGTCATATAGTTTTTTACCTTTTGCTAAAGCTAATTCTACTTTAACTTTACCATTCTTAAGGTATACGCTTAAAGGTATTAGTGAAAATCCTTTGATTGTAGTTGCCCCTATAAGCTTTCTTATTTCAGCTTTATGAAGAAGTAGTTTTCTAGTTCTTAGAGGATCAACGTTGAATCTATTTCCTTGCTCGTATGGGCTTATATGAACTTGTTTTAAAAATACTTCGCTATTATCTACAGATGCATATCCTTCACCTAGGTTTAGTTTACCTAACCTTATTGATTTTACTTCTGTACCTTTTAATTCTATTCCACATTCATATGTTTCTTCTATGAAATATTCATGTCTTGCTTTTCTATTTGTAGCTAATACTTTTGTTCCTGCCATACACTTCACCTTCTTACATTATATTAGTAAAAATATACCATATTTTAACCCTTTAGTCAACACTACCATAGGTCGTATTTCACGACGTAGGGTATATTTATTTGATAGGGGGTCGCATTTTGCTACCCCCTCTTATATTAGCCCCCTATCTCACGTTTCGTTATATAGGGGGAAATTAATTATTCTTCAGTACATTCTTTATCATCTAGTGGTTTATCATCTTCTAGCTTACATATTAATTCAAAGTCAATTTCTCTAAAGTCAACTTTTACATCATCTACTTTTATTCTAACTGCATCACCTATTCTAAATGATTTATTAGTACGCTCTCCTCTGATTGTATATGTCATCTCATCATAGATATAGTAGTCATCTCTCATATTTGCAAGTCTGATTAGACCTTCTACTGTATTAGGTAATTCTATAAACATACCAAATGATGTTACACTTGATACGATACCTTCGAATTCCTCACCTATCTTATCTTTCATATACATAGCTTTGTAGAAATCATGTACATCTCTTTCAGCTTTTTCTGCTTCTCTTTCTCTCTCTGATGATTGAGTAGATGCATAGTCTACTATTGCTACAAGTTGATCTTGTCTTTTTTGAGTTAATCTATTATTTAATTGATCTTTTATTATTCTGTGTATTTGAAGGTCAGGATATCTTCTTATTGGAGAAGTAAAGTGACTGTAGTACTGTGCTGCTAGCCCAAAGTGTCCAGTTGCTTCTGGTGAATATCTAGCTTGTTTTAATGAACGTAGCATTATTGTACTTATTGCTGCTTCTTCTCTCTTACCATGTATCTCACCTATTATTGCTTGTAGTGATTTAGGATGTACTTGCTCCATATCACCTTTTATAGTATATCCAAATGTAGCTACAAACTTGCTTAATTCTTGCATTTTTTCACTTGATGGTGTTTCATGTATTCTGTAAACGAAAGGTACATTCATCCAGAAGTAATGTTCAGATATTGTCTCATTACTTATTAGCATGAATTCTTCTATCATTTTGTTTGATATTCTTCTCTCGTAGTGTTTGATATCTACTACTTCGCCTTCTTTGTTTAATATTATTTTAGCTTCTGGGAAGTCAAAGTCTAATGCTCCTCTTCTTTGTCTTCTACCCATTAATATTCTAGCTAGTTTTTCTGCTTCTACAAAATCATCTACTAAATCAGCAAAAGTAGCTTTTAGCTTTTCATCATCTTTTTCTAGTATGTCTGATACTTCTGTATAAGTCATTCTAGCTTTTGAATTTATTATAGTTTCTTTTATGTCGTACTTAACTACTTTACCTTTACTATCTATTTCCATAAATATAGATAATGTAAGCTTATCTTCAAATGGATTTAAACTACATACTCCATTAGATAATGTTTTAGGTAACATAGGTATTACTTTATCTACTAAGTACACTGAAGTAGCTCTTTTTAAAGCTTCTTTATCTAGTTTACTTTTTTCTTTTACATAGTGAGTAACGTCAGCTATATGAACACCTAAGTTATAGTTTCCGTTTGGAAGAACTTCTATAGATATCGCATCATCTAAATCTTTAGCATCTTCACCATCTATTGTGAAGATTTTCATATGTCTAATGTCTAATCTTCTTTCTATTTCTTCTTCAGGTATTTCTACAGCTACCTTCACAGCTTCATCTAATACCTTCTTAGGGAATTCTTCAGGAAGTCCATGAGCTCTAACTATAGAGTCAATCTCTACTCCTCTTTCTCCCTTTTGACCAAGTATTTCAACTACCTTACCTTCAGGCTTTCTATCTTCCTGAGGCCAAACAGTAATCTCAACAACTACCTTGTCATTATCTCTTGCACCAGAGAAGAATTTCTTAGGTATATAGATATCTTTATTAAACTTCTTATCATCAGCAACAACAAATCCGAAGTTTTTGTTGCTTTGGAAAGTACCAACTACTTTAGTAATTTCTCTTTTGATAACTTTAAGTATTCTACCTTCTGCTCTTTTATCGTCAGTCGCTGGTGTAACTACCTCAGCCATAACTCTATCGTTATGCATAGC
>JBOFYV010000037.1:0-5667 GCA_051654865.1 Peptostreptococcaceae bacterium | reverse complement strand
TTATATCATAAACCTTATCATTTTATACTAAATGATAAGGTTTATACTTGTTTAATATATTAAAATAAAAATAAACATACTCATTTATACACGTATGAGTATGTTTATTTTTTATAATTTCTATTCTTTTTCATCATGTATATGAAAATCTACATCATCAATAACATTTGAATCTTTATCTTCTTTTATTATATCCTTATATTTTTCAATCTCTTCATTAACAATACCCAAGCACCAAATTATCACAAAGAAATCATCAAAGAATCCAAACATTCCTAGAATCATCTCCGGTATAAAATCAATACCAGAAATTAAATAAATCAAAACAGTACCTATAGCAAACACTACCCTAGCTTTACTTATAATATTTACCCTTCTATCCGTAAAAAAATCCGGTAACTTAAATATATTAATAAAGAACATAAATCCAAATTTAGACTCTCTAAACCTTACTAGAACTCGTTTAAGACTATCTAGCAATATATCAATAAATTTCATACCATTATTCATACAATCACCCCATATCAAATAGCTTAACTTATTAATACTATTATAACCCATGAGGCATTATTATCAAATATCAATTCTAATATTCTATTATATATGCACCTTCTACTCTTTTTCATTTATATTAAAGTGATATTTAAGTTTAGTCTATTAGCGAAGATGAGAATTAGTTATATAAGTTGCACCGACTTTGCGCTAGCCGGAAGGAAAACTTATATAACTAATTCTCATCGAGCGGTCCCCTAAAGTAAATGAACCCCAGCAGCACTACACTCTTGTATCATTTCCTCAGGCCATACTCCTACTTGAACTTCACCTATATGAGCCTTATTCAAGAAATACATACATATTCTAGACTGACCGATTCCTCCACCTATAGTATAAGGTAGCTCTCCATTTAGTAACGCTTTGTGATAATCTAACTCTCTTCTGTCATCACATCCAGCTTCTCTTAACTGTCTATCTAAACTTTCTTCATCTACTCTAATACCCATTGAAGATAGCTCTATAGCATTATCAAGTACTGGGTTGTAGAATAGTATATCTCCGTTTAAATCCCAATCATCATAATCCGGACTTCTTCCGTCATGCTTTTCTCCAGTTGTTAATTCTTTTCCGATTTGCATTATAAATACTGCACCTTTGTCTTTAACTATAGCATTTTCTCTTTCCTTTGGAGTCATACCTGGATACATATCTAGTAACTCTTGAGATGTAACAAATGATATTTCCTCTGGAAGTACTTTTTTTATTTCAGGATATATTTCGTGTACATGTTCTTCTGTTTCTTTAAATACACCATATATCTTTCTTACTGTATCCTTTAATGTATCCATATTTCTGTCCGATTTATCTATCATTAATTCCCAGTCCCATTGATCTACATATAATGAATGTAGGTTATCTAATTCTTCATCTTTTCTAATTGCATTCATATCTGTATATAGACCTCTTCCTACTGAGAAACCATATTTCTTAAGTGCCATTCTCTTCCACTTAGCTAATGATTGAACTATCTCTGCATGAGTATCCATATGAGGTACATGGAACTTCACTGCCTTTTCAACTCCGTTTAAGTTATCATTGGTACCAGTTTGTGGTAATACGAATAATGGAGATGAAACTCTAGTAAGCTTCAATTCTTCTCCTAATCTATGCTCGAAATAATCTTTTAAATCCTTTATTGCTTGTTGAGTTTGTAACACTCCTAAACTAGTTTTATATTGTTCTGGTATTATTAAACACATATTTATATACTCTCCTTATATTTATATTTTTAAGATTTACATATTTTATATAATTTGAGTATGACGTCATACATTTTATAATTGTATAAGTCTGGCCATGACTTTTATATACAATCATTAATCTTCTGTTATTTTAAATAAAAAAACCTTTCATCTCTATATAATAATATATAGGGACGAAAGGTTACTCTTCCGCGGTACCACCCTTATTAACTTGAATAAATCAAGTTCTGCTTAATTGTACAGAGATAATGTTCTCGATACAAACCAACTTGATAACGGATTGGTTCCGGCTAAGTCTACTCTCCTATAGATTTCAATTAGCAACTCCAGGATGTTATTCAATATAGCTCTCGTGTTGGACTCTCACCGTCACCAACTCGCTTTGACTACCTTCTATATTTACTCTTCCCTTCACAGTTTTTAATGGGTATTTTCTAATTTATATAATAATAGTTTATTATATTTATGTTGTCAACTTTTGTGACTACTTACTATTACTTTTTTATTTTTCATATTTTGCCTGTTTTATAATTTTTGATTCGTAATTTAATTATATAACAGTTTTTTCCTTTATTTAATTTACTCTTTTTTCAATTTTAGTATATTTTCTAAAAATTTATTTTTTTCAAATTATTTTTATATTATTTTTTTAATTTCCTCGTTATGCAATATTAATTGCTCTTGTTCTATAGCTATAACTTCATGCATTACATTTTCAGCTCTACTTAAATGACTAAAGGAAGCGTCCTTAGCTAAAATAACATTAAAATCTCTCTCATAAGCATCAATTGCAGTTCTACCCACACATCCATGAGTGAATACACCACATAATATTAAAGTATCTATTTCCTTATCTTTTAATCTATCTTCAAAATCAGTTCTTATAAATGCACTCTGTCTAGTTTTAATTATTGCTTCCTGGGACTCATCTACATTTATATCTTCTATCAACTGGGCTTCTTCACTACCTTCTAACAAGAGTGCATAGTTGTGCTTTTTCATTACATTGTTCCATGTAGATTTATCTTCTTTATGAATAGTTTGTACCTGATATATAGGCATTTCTTTGGCATTAGCGAAATCAATAAGGTCATTTATATTGCATATTAATTCATCCAACTTTTCACTTCTTTGACTAGTTCTAAAAAAATATTGTTGCATATCTATAACCACTAATGCAGGCTTCATAAAATTCCCCCTTTTGTAATATCTTAATATACAATTAATTATATTCGTCCCACAAATATATATGTCCTACTGACTTTAGAATAAAGTTAACCCTATTATCCGACAAACATAATGCTAATTATATCTATTGTCAATTTGCTCTGGTACTTTAAATTTTATTGCCTTTGATGGGCATTTTTCTACTGTATTTTGTATTAATTCATAGTCTTTTTCTTGCACATTTTTATCTTTAACTATAGCCTTTTTGTTTTCCATATAAAATATACTTGGAGCTAATTTAGCACACACTCCACATCCTACACAATAATCATTTTGTACAGTTAATCTATCCTCTAAAATATTATCTTGTATTGCTATAGCATCTTCTCTCATTACATCTTTTTTCTTAACTATCTTTGACATTATAAATGCCATCATAAATATAGCTATCGTAGTTAGTATCCATCTTATAAAAGTAAATTTTGGTCCTAAAAATTTAGCTTCATTAGCAAGCATGGGTACCTTTACCACAGCCCATGAGCTTAATATTATTACAATATTAGATACACGAGCACCTTTGTTTAATAAAGTCTTACATACTGGAAATGCTGCATATATTGGTCCTGCTGAAAAACTTCCAAGTAAAAATGAAAATATATATCCCTTAAATCCTGCATCTTCACCTAACATATTTTGTATAGTTTTAGTAGGAACCCACGCCTCTATTAATGACGTTAATAGCATTATTACAGGCATTATTATGATCATTTCTTTGATATAGTACAAGCTATTTCCAAAAGACTGAATGGCCATATCAGGTGATACTACAAGTAGTGTTATATACGCTAAAGCTACAAAACTTATAAATTTATTGTTTTTTATGTTTTCTATCGTTCTCATTATATTATTCCCCCCATACAAACTGCAATTAATATTGCCAATCCAAAACTTAATACATTTCTAGATAACGCAAATTTTAGCCCAAATTCTTTTTTCTCAAGTGGGAATGTAACAAATCCAACCATAGTTAATGTAGTTAAAAATGCTACTACAGGAAGTATACCTGCACCTGCATCTAATAGTGATGATACTAATGGAAATGCAACAAAAGCTGGTATCAATGTAATACTACCTATACATGCTGCCATTACAGTTGATAAAAACGAACTTGAATCTCCCATATATTCTTTGATAACTTCTGGTGGAATAAATGTTAATAGTAATCCTATTAAAAATAAAATTCCTATAATATCCCCTCCCATACTTTTCATCATCCCTGTTGACATTTTCACTGAGCTAAAAGTCCTCTTCTTGTCTTTTTTTATAGACACAATAAACCAAGTTAAAGTTATTACCCATAGTAATAAAGTAAATATATCCATATTTCAATCTCCTTTTCAAATCTATTTGTTTAAATTATAATTGAAGTTATAAATAAAAAAAGTTACCTAGGTAACTAATCAAATACTTTAGGAGAAATATGAAAAAATATATAAAACTGCTACAAACAATGAATTTATTTAAAGATATAACTTCAGAGAAAATAACAGACGCTTTTACTCCTGATTTATATACAATGAAAAAATACAAAAAAGGCTCAATAATATTCTTAAAAAATGAAGAATGTAAAAGTTGCAACATACTATTTGAAGGAGAGGTACTTATACAAGACATAGATGTAAATGGAAATGTACTTACTTTGAATAAATTTTCAGTTGGAGAAAGTTTTGGTGAGAATCTGCTTTTTTCTAATTCAAATACCTATCCTATGAATGTTTATTCTCATACAGATACAATTGTATTACATCTAAAAAAAGAGTTAATTCTTAAGTTATGTAAAACAAATGATATGTTCTTAGAAAAGTTTTTAATTTCTGTATCTAATAAAACTATAATTCTAAAAGATAAAGTAAGGAAATTATCTATAAAATCTATTAGAGAATGTATTATTGATTACTTATTGTATCAATATAAATGTCAAAATAATATGCTCATAAAACTAGATCGTAGTAAAAAAGAATTAGCTGAAGAATTTGGCATCCAAAGAACTTCTTTTTCTAGGGAATTAAATAAAATGAAAAATGATGGGTTAATAGATTTTGATGCTAAAACTATTAAAATTCTTGATTTAGATTTATTGCTTGAAATTTATAACAATTAGCTCCTTTAATTGTATGTTAATAAATATAATTGTATTAAAATAAGGCAAGTCATATTTTAATATGACTTACCTTGTTATTTACTCTAGTATTTTTATTAAATGTTAACATATTTATCACTATATTGCATTTCTATCATCTTCATCAAAATCAGTTCTTATTACATTTCCTCTAATTTCATCTGCTGTTTTTATTTTAGAGTTTTTGAATATTGTGTATCCTATAAATCCACCAGCTATACTCACTATAACACATCCTGCCGCAGCTATTAAAACCTTACCTGCTGGGTTGTATGCAAACATTATAGCGAAACCAGCTATAGGAGTAGCAGTACCCGGTGTATTATTTGTAAGTTGCATAAGTGCTACTATAATCCCTGACATTGCACCACCTATAAAGTTTGTAGTATATACAGGAATAGGGTTTGCGGATATAATATCTGATTGTGTAAGTGGCTCTATTGCTACAGATATCGTATCCTTCTTTGAACCAAACTTCATCTTTGAGAAAAATACATAGTTCATAAATGATGAACCAAATACTGATAATGCACCTATTGCCATCGGTAACCCTGTAAGTCCTAT
>JBOFYV010000036.1:0-7389 GCA_051654865.1 Peptostreptococcaceae bacterium | reverse complement strand
CTTGATTTAATTTGTGTCCAAGCTTCATCATATATTTTTTTAACATCCATTGGGAAATCAGTATAGAATTCACATCTATCCATTATCTCTTTTGGCATATAAGCATTCGGGTTATTTCTTACATTCTCTGGTTGTTCTAGTCTAGCTTCTTTATTTGGAGTTGTATAACCTATCTCATCAGCTATTCTAAGAGCACTTTCTTTGTCACTTACAAAGTTTATAAACTTTTCTGCACCTTCAACATTTTCTGCATTAGTCGGTATACATAAACTATCTATCCAGAAATTAGCTCCTTCTTTAGGAACTATATACACTAAATTAGGATTTTCATCTTGAAGATTTAATCCCTCTCCAGACCATATCATATTGATATCTGTTTCTCCTGCTGGAATCATAGTCGTTCCGTTATCAACTCCATATATTGGATTTACTAACTTTCTCTGTTCTAATAACAATGTTTTAGCCTCTTCTATCTCATTTTTGTTAGTGGTATTTAATGAATATCCAAGTTTTTTAAGTGCTGCTCCCATTGTGTCTCTATATGTATCAAACATAAATATTTTATCTTTATATTTTTCATCCCATAGTATGTCCCAACTATCTACAGGTTCTTTTACTACGTCTTTATTGTAAATAAGTCCTACTGTTCCAAACATATAAGGAACTGAGTATTTATTTTCAGGGTCTATATCTAAATCTAAGTATGCTTCATCCATTTGAGATATATTTGGTATTTTATCCTTATTTAATTCTTTTAAAAGATTTTTTTCTATCATTCTAGGCATTAAAGCGTCTGATACTAGAATAACATCGTACTCCATACCACCCTTACTAATCTTTTGATACATAGTCTCCATATCATCAAAAGTTTCTACATTTACTTTTATACCATATTCTTTTTCAAACTCTTTTATAGTTTCTTGGTCTATATTTTCTCCATAGTTTAAAAAGCTTATTTTTTCTGTAGGTTTTTTACTGCAACCTACAAACATCATTCCTATCGTTAGTATACAAATAGCTAAACTCAATAGTTTAAATTTCTTATTCATATTGTAATCCTTTCTATGCTTTATCCGATTATTTTAATACCCAAACCTATCCAATTAGAATCTATTATGTATATATTTTTTATTATTTTAAAAATAGTATACATTTAATTTTCAAAACTTACCAAAATATTATACAAATTCAAATGGGAATTTGATATTAAATTATAATGATTTTATATTTTCTTTAATTTGATTTATTAAACTCTCTTTATTCTCTTCTAACTGTATTACTCTATTTACATTTGCTCCTGATGGATGAGGGAATCCTCTAAGGATTTGTTTTTCTAAAATAATACCTTCACTAGATAATTTATATAATACCTCTTCAACCGCTTTACCTAAAGGAACTAGTAACACATCTTTATGATTATTAATGCTGTGGAGTTCTTTTATAAAATCACCATATATATACTTCATCAAAAACTCACTTTTTAATAATTTAGGTGTATGTCCTGTATAATTTTGTTTCTTTACGAAAACTGGATAAGGTATTAATGATACAGTGTGTAACAAATAGTCTTTATCTTTAAATAAATCAGAGCAACTATTTATATTAAGAGCCTCATTAAGTTTTATTTCATCTAGCATATTAATTATATTTTTTCTTAAACTTCCACTAAATCTTCCTGCTACTTTACATTTATATTGTATTTCATCAATGTTAGTTTCCAACTCTAGTTCTTTTCGTGCAATAGATATCGCCGTACTCATTTGTTGAAATCCTGGTGTTATTCCTACGATAAATATTTTTGCATTTACATTTATGTACTCATTATGGGGAGCATAGTATATTTCTATATTTCCATTCTTATCTATAAGGAGATTATCTATTAATAATTCATCTTTATCATATTTATCTTTTATTGGAAGTTGCTTTATTATATTTTTATATTCATCTAATGTTTTTTTCATATTTACCTCACTATATTTATTTTATTAATCATAATACCCTTTTTATTATACTTTATGTAAAAATAAAACCGTATCATCTATTTATGATACGGTTCATTATTATTTATTCTAAATGCTCTATATACTTGTTCTAATAATATTAATTTCATTAACTGGTGAGGGAATGTCATCTTTGAAAAAGATAACTTGTAATCGGCTCTACTTAAAACCTCGTCAGATAGACCTAAAGATCCTCCTATTATAAAGGTTATGTGACTATGCCCCCTAACAGCTAACTTGCTAATAGTGTCTGCTAACTCTTCAGATGATAGATTTTTTCCATCAATAGCTAATGCTATAACATAACTATTATTCTTTACTTTATTAAGTATTTTTTTACCTTCTTTATCTTTTACTATTAACATATCCTTTTCGCTTAAATTTTCAGGACATTTCTCATCATCTAGCTCTATCATATCTAATTTACAGTATTTTGATAGCCTTTTGCTAAATTCCTCTATACCTAGTTTCAAATATTTTTCCTTTAGCTTTCCTACGCTGATTACCGTTATATTCATAAATTCTGTCTCCTTACTTTACGTTATATATATCTGAAACTTCTTCTCTTAACAATACATCTAGTTTAACATCTTGTCCAACTATTATATTGTTTTGCGTTAAAATTCCCTTAGATGTCTCATATGCTAACTCTGGAAAATTATTTTCTTTACTTAAGTGAGCTAATAATATTCTTTCCGTTCCTTCTTTTACAAGCTCTACACAAAAATTAGCTGCATCCTCATTAGATAAATGTCCTTCTTCTGACATTACCCTCTTTTTTAATGCATATGGATATGACCCCATCATAAGCATATTAGGATCGTAGTTAGACTCTAATACCACTAGTTTCGATTTATATAAATGTCTTCTAATATTATCTGTTATCTTACCTATATCTGTAGCTATAGACATTTTTTCATTATCTGCATAAAAATTATATCCAACTGCATCAGATGCATCATGAGATATTGAAAATGGTCTAATAATTAAATCTCCAAGTGAATAACTTTTATCATTTTCAAATACTTTCATATTGTGGTCTTCTATTTGACCTAGTTTATCTTTCATTGCACACCAAGTTTTTATATTTGCAAATATAGGTATATTATATTTCCTAGAAATTATTCCTGCTCCTTTTATATGGTCAGAATGCTCATGTGTTATAAATATTCCTTTTACATTACTTGGTTCTATATCTATATCATCTAGCCCTGTTGATATTCTCTTCCCGCTAAGCCCTGCATCTACTAATATATTTGTATCTTTATATCCTATATAATGACAATTTCCACTGCTTCCACTACCTATTGAACAATATTTTAGCATGCTGTCACCTCATTCTCTCATAATCATAAGATATATTATACCAAAAAAACAGAGCATTAAATATTATTTTAATGCTCTAGTTAAAATTTACTTGTATTCACTTATGATTTTGTCTATATCTACACCTTTACTATTCCATATTTCAACAAACTTAGCTCCATTTACATTCTGATACATATATGTTTTATAGTATTCTTTTAGGGTTTCAAAGAATACCTTGTCTCCTACTTCTTTTCTCACCTGATTGAAAGCCAATGCCCCTTTAGTATATACATTTAAACTATAATCAATTGAGTTTTTATATTGAGTTGTGGGCTTGAATATGTCTTTACTTTCATGATTTCTTGTTTGCATCTCCATAGTTTTGATTAATTTTTCTCCTACACTTTTTCCATACTTTTCTTCAAAATAAAGAACTGTAGAATACTCTGTTAATGCTTCATCTATCCATGGCTCACTTATTTCATCATTTCCTATAACTGAGTACCACCATTGATGAGCCGTCTCATGTGCTATGACATATTCTAGTATAAATTTATCCTTCTCGTTATATAAACTTTGATCAATCATTACTAATGTAGGATATTCCATTCCGCCTATATAAAAATCACTTGCTATAACTGAATATGTATCATATGGATATTCTCCAAACATTTCGCTAAAAATCCTTATAGAGTCTTTAGCTATATTTGTAACTTCATCAGATAACTTTTTATTTAAATTATATGTATTTATTTCTATTCCCTTATGTGATGTAGTATCTACATCAAATTTTTCACTTAGTACAAATGCAAAATCTCTTACTTTATTTGCTTCAATTTTATATAGTGTTTTATTTTCATCAGTTTTTTCTTCAATTATGTTTCCTGTGCAACCCATTTTATATTTATTAGGTAATAATATATTTACATTAAAATCACTTGTATCGCTATAGAATGGATCGCCTAATGTTTCATAACCTTTTAAGTTCCATCCTCTATCATCATTAACACATGCTATTGGAAACCAGTTAGTTACATTAATTGTATTTTCTCCATATCCAAATCTACCTTCTGAATTTGGTATTTTCACATTATATTTCATATCTATTGATATTTTTTCGCCTGGTTTTAATTGCTTGCCTATATTTATTTCTAGTAAATCATTTTTATCACCTTTTACTTCATAGCTCAACTTCTCTTCTTTAGATAATATATTTTTTATGTCTATATATCCCTCATTAAATCCATTTGGATATGCTTTTTTCATTTCATCTTTTTCAAATGGAGCAAATTCTCTTTTTGAAAAAGCATTTGGGTATATATGAAAATATAATTTGTCCAAATTTGTTCCTGTATTGTTTACATATTCAATACTTTGATTACACATTAGTCTTTTGCTTTCTTCTTCAAATATTACGTCTATACTATACTTATTTGTGCCTTTCTCGTTAGTTATTTTTGTTACTTGTGATGTTTTATTATCTGTTTTGTTTTCTTTTAGATATAATCCTCCTCCTACGACTAACATTATTCCTAATGCTACTACTACTATTTTTCTAATTTTTTTGGTGAAATTTATTACCAAATTATCCCCCTCCTATTTAATATGAATAATTTGAACTTTATTTTACAATATAAATTTATAATGTATTTTAAGCTAGAATTATTGTAATAATAATAGCTTCTAATATAAGTTATGTACTTTTATGGTATAATTTATTCTGAGGTGATGAAATGTTTTTCAAAGAAGTTAACGAAATGGACTTAGGTGAAACTACCATAGCAAATATCTTTATAGATATATTTATGCCTATGGCCAATGGTTTATACGTTAAAGTTTATCTTTTAGCTTATAGACATGCAACTGACCCTAATGCTTCACCTAAATATGATAATAACTCTATAGCTAAAGATTTGAATGTACCTCTATCTGACGTCATAGATGCTTGGAAGTTTTGGGAAAGAAAAAATATAATTAAAATGCATAAAAATGAAAGCTTAAATGATTTTGATTATTCTATAGAATTTTTAGATTTAAAAAGATTCTACATGGATAATATGTCCACTAATACTAAATCTATAAAATCTAATAGCGATAGTATTATATCTGTAACTGAAAATCCTAGTATCAGAAATATGTTTAATTCTATAAATAAAATTGTAGGAAGATATCTTGATCCTGGAGAAAAAATTAGTTTATTAGATATAATAAATAAATATAATATGGATCCTGATATGATTGTTTTTGCATATGAATATGTAAAAGACAAATATAATTCTTCTAGACCTGTTAAATATATTGAGTCTCTTATTAGAGGATGGTATGATTCTAACTTATATACTCCTCAAGATGTTAAGGATAGTTTTGCTGTGAGAAGTGAAAGATATATGCTATACAGAACTATATTTAACGAATTAGGATTCTACAGACCGCCATCTAAAGCTGAAGAAAGAATTATAGACACATGGATTGATAAATATAATATGGATATTGAAGTCATTTTAGCAGCATGTTCTAAATCTAAAAATATATCAAATCCATCTATATCATACATAAATGGTATCATAGAGAAATGGAACACTAATAATGTTAAAACATTAGAAGACATAAAAACAGAAGATGAAAATCATAAGAAAAAAACTAAAGAAAAACCTGCTTTTTCTTCTCAAAAAAATACATCTTCTACACCAAGTGTAAAAACTAGATTCCATAATGTGAATCAAACATTTACTAAATATACACCTGAAGAACTAGAAAAACTTCTTCAAGAAAGTCAAAAAGATAAATTTAAGTAGGTGATTAAATGAAAGAATCTAAGTTAAGAGAAATACTTACTTCTTACGAAAGAAAAAGGGATAAAGCTGAATCAGACCTAGAGTATAGAAAAAAAGATGTTTATCGTCAAATTCCAGAAATTTTAGATATTGATGATGAGATAAATAAAATAGGACTTAAATTAACAAAACTAGTTTTATTAAATCCTAAAAATAAAGAAGAAATAATAAATGAATCTAAGATAAAAATATCTGCTTTAAAGGAAAAAAAAGATGCTCTTTTAGTTAAATACAATGTTCCTGATGGATACTTATATATGCAATATACTTGTAATATTTGCAATGATAAAGGATTTTTAAGTAATGGTAATAAGTGCAATTGCTTAAAGCAAGAGATAATAAACGAAGCATATAAAATGTCTAATATGTCTAGAGTCTTAGAAAGTCAAAACTTTGCTAATATAGATACTAGTATATTTTCAGATGAAAGATTTGGAGATAGTAATATTTCTCCTCGCCAAAATATTTTACAAATAGTATCTATATGTGAATCTTTTGTACTTAATTTTGATAAAGATAATGATGAAAATTTATTATTTTATGGAGACACAGGACTTGGTAAAACTTTTATGTGTAATTGTATAGCTAAATCATTATTAGATAAAGGCCATTTAGTTATTTATCAAACAGCGTTTAAAATGTTTGAAATAATAGAAGATTATAAGTTTAAAAATAACGACAATCATATATCTAAGGATAATTATGAAAATATATTTGATTGCGATTTACTAATTATAGATGATTTAGGTACAGAACTTACTAATTCATTTACTAACAGTGAATTGTTTAATATACTAAATACTAGATTACTAGCAGGTAAAAAGACTATAATTTCAACTAACTTATCACCAATGCAACTAGGTGATAACTATACTCAAAGAATTTTCTCTAGAATATTTGATAGATTTAAAATGGTTAAATTTATAGGTAATGATTTAAGATGGGAAAATAAAAAGTAGAAGAAAAATTTATAAAATTTTTCTTCTACTTTTTTATTATCAGATTCAAGCTCTATTCACAAAGGATATACTCATGTTATTACCTAAAAAATCAATTTGCTTAAATACTAGATAATTAAAAAACTCTTAGAATAATTCTAAGAGTTTAATTGGAGCTGGTGGTCGGAATCGAACCGACAACCTGCTGATTACAAGTCAGCTGCTCTACCATTGAGCCACACCAGCATAGTGTGTATTTAATTGGCGACCTGGAAGGGACTCGAACCCTCGACCTCCAGCGTGACAGGC
>JBOFYV010000035.1:0-6727 GCA_051654865.1 Peptostreptococcaceae bacterium | reverse complement strand
TTATTCCTATTGCTGGCTCGTGTGGTGGTAATCCAAATCCTAAGAATGTTATAGATGCTTCATGTAATACTGCATGTGGAAAGATCAGAACTACTCCTACTAATAACTGTGGAATTATATGAGGTAATATATGTCTAATAGCAATATATAAATTTGATTTTCCAAAGTTTCTAGATATTTTAGCATAGTCTGAGTTATTTATTTGCATAACCTCTGCTCTAATTATTCTTGTTAGAGATGGCCAATGAGTAAGAGATACTCCTACTACTATTCCTTTTAACCCTCCTCCAAGTGCTATTGAGATTAGTATAATAACTAGTGCATGAGGTACTGATAAGCATAAGTCTATTAGCCAAGTGATAACAGAGTCTACTCTCTTACCTAATGTTGCTCCCATTAGTCCTAGTGTTAGTGCTATAACACCACTAAAACAGGATGCCATAATTCCTATTTTCATACTTAGACTTAAACCTTTTAAAGTTCTATAAAACATATCTCTTCCCATCCAGTCAGTCCCGAATATGTAATCCATACTTGGAGATAAGTTTTTGTTTGTAAGGCTTATAGCCAGTTGTTCTTCATTAACTAAGCTTCCTAAAACTATAATTGTCATCAAAAATGCTATAAATAGTCCTATTGATAATAAAGTTTTTTCTCTTACACCCAATTTAAATAAGGAGCTTTTTTCTTTTGATAATGTTACTTTTTCATATTGCTCTATCATTTAGCTGTTCCCTCCTTCATTCTTGGATCTATTACTTTATACAAGACATCTGCCATTAAATTTCCACTAAATACAAACAACACACTAACAATTACTATTCCCATAAGTAGTGGCATATCTCCCTTTATCCCTGCTTGAACTGTCGCTTGCCCAAGTCCTGGATATGAAAATACTTGCTCTGCAAATATAGTTCCTGCGAATAGTTCACTAAAGGATAAAAATTGTAATGTTATAGCTGGTAGTGCTACGTTTTTTAATATATGGTTAAATACGATACTACTTTTACTTTCACCTCTTGCTTTTGCAAATAATATATAATCTGAACTTAGTATTTCTATTACTTTTTCTCTAGTATGTAAGCATATATTTGCTACTCCTAGTACACTAAGTGTAAGTGCAGGAAGTACAATATGCTTTGCTAATGCTCCTAATGTTACTGCACTAGACTCTACTCCTATAGGTACTCCAAGTCCTACTGGAAATATTTTTAATTGAACTGAAAATACCATTATGAATAGTATTCCTAGCCAAAATGTTGGTGTAGATACTAATACATAGCAATACCCTCTAATAAATTTATCTATTAATTTTCCTTCATTGATTCCTGAAACTATTCCCATTACAAATCCTAATACTCCTGATATTACCCACGCAAGTAACATTAGTACAAGAGATGCAAAAAACTTTTCTGTAATTACTTCTACAACTGGTCTTCTATATATCATTGACGTTCCTAAGTCCCCTTTTGCTATAGAAGAAAACCAAGCCATAAACCTTTCAACTGGAGGCTTATCAAGCCCCCAGTGATTAGCTATTTCAGCCCTTTGTGCTGCTGTTACAGTTAAATCTGCTCCAACATAAGCATTTATAGGGTCTATTGGTGATTTTTCCATTAAGCAAAATGTAAGGATAGCTACTGCTATTAAAAGTGATGCTAGCTTTACTATCTTTTTTACTATATACAATTTACTTCCATCTCCATTCAGTAACATTATCTAATATTCTTCCTCCATGAGGCTGAACTACTGGTGTACCTATATCTAAATCTTTATCTGCTATGTATAAATGTCCTGCATTTACTAGCCAAGCATATGTACAGTCACCTTTAGTTGAGTATCCTGTTTTCCCATCCCACTGAGCTTTTTTCCAGAACTCTAATGCACTATCTTCATCTTCACTTTGAAGCGCTTTGTCTAAGTAACCATCTACAGTTTCATTTTTGTAGTGTCCTGCATTGTTCCAAGGTACACCTTGACCTATTATTTTACTACTATATAAACTATATAACTCTGATGGATCTCCTGAACCCCATCCAAATAATACTGGTTGAGAATTTATTTCTGGTTCTATGTTATCCCAAGTTTTCATTTCTAGCTCTATTTTTATTCCTAATTGTTTAGCTGTTTCAACTACTGCTAGCCCCATATCTTGTCTATACATACCATCTGTATATAATAGTTTAAACTCTGCTTCTACTCCGTTTTTATCTATTGTTCCATTGTTGTTACTGTCTTTCCATCCACCATCAGCTAATATTTTCTTAGCTTTTTCTATATCTCCATCACCTTTAAGCTCTGTTTCTTTATTTTCCCAAGGCATATTTTCAAGTCCTGTAGTTGATACTGCTCCATATCCTTCTAATATTCCATCTACTAATTCTTGTCTATTTATAGCATAGTTTAATGCTTCTCTTACAGCTTTATCACTTGTTACATCATTTCCTATTGGATTACCTTCTTTAGTTTTCTCTCCACTTGGTTGCATTGGGAATTCTATTCCATAAGTTTCTATACTATCTAATTGTATTATTTGTTTTCCATCTACTTCTTCCTTAGCCAAAGAACCTGGAATAGATGCGATATCTACTTCTCCTGATTTAACAGCTGCATAAGCTGCATCTTGTGCTAAAAATACTAATGTTAATTTTTCTATACCTGGTTTTTCACCGTAGTAGTTTTCATTAACTGTAGCTATTACTTGTTGCCCTTTATCCCATTGTACAAACTTATATGGACCTGATCCTATTGGGTTGTTTGCAAAGTCTTTGCTATATGCATGCTTTGGTACTATCCCTATTTGTGACATTTTTTCTATAAATATTGATTGAGGTTCTTTAAGTTTAAATTCTACTGTGTATTCATCTTTTGCATTTACGCTATCTAGTACTGTTAAATCAATACTTGATGCACTTTTTTTAGCCATTTCATATGTAAATACTATATCTTCTGAAGTTACATTCTCTCCATCAGTAAATTTAGCATCATCTCTTAATTTTACAGTCCAAGTTAATCTATCTTCTGATACTTCATATTCTGTAGCTAAATCATTTTCCATTCCAAGTTGTTTATCTCTTTTAAATAATGTAGAGAAAAATACTCTAGTCATCGAACCATGTCCCCCAACTGTAGCATCAAACCCTGTATCTGGCTCATATGCTACTGCTGCTACTAGTTCTTTGTTTTCTCTACGTTCATTTGTTACTCCTTTTACACTTGTATCTTGATTTTTATCACTACTACATCCTGTTATAGATGTTGCCATTAACATTACCGCTAGTAATACCCCTATTCTCTTTTTTAATTTCATATGTTCTCCCCCTAGTTATCCTAATCTTATAATTCCAATAAAAAAACCATAAAAATTTACGCACTATTTGTAAGTACATAAACCTTCATGGTTTAATTTGCTAAAATATTTGATTTCAATATAAGTATAGCAGATAAATTTTTCACTGCAACAAGTTTTTTGTTAAATTTTTATTTATTTTTAGAATATTGTAAATACTTTTGCATTATAGATATCTTCACTTTAATATATCTATAATCTTGTTTAGTTAGAAAATATACCATATATATGTAGATAAAAAAACATTTTAGTATATAATAATATTAAGAAATTATTTTACATAATCTAACATTATATTTTATATACTATTTAGATAATATACTTATAGAAGGGAGATTTTTTATATGTCTATAAAAATAGTTACTGACAGCACCTCATATATACCTAAGGAATATATAGATAAATACGATATAAGTGTTGTCTCTTTAAATGTTGTAATGAATAATATCAGTAGGCGTGAGTTAGATATAGATAATAAATACTTTTATGATGAAATGAATGAATCTAGTGAGATTCCTAAATCTTCTCAGCCAATTTTAGATGAAATGATAAACACATTTACTAATCTAGTAAATGATGGCCACACAGTTGTTGGTATATTCCTTTCTTCTCATATGAGTGGTACATTCTCAAGTGCCAATATGGTAAAAAATATGGTACTAGAGGATAATCCAAGTGCTAATATACATATAATTGACTCAAAAACTAACTGTATGCAAATGGGATTTGCTGCTATAGAAGGAGCTAAGGCTGCAAGTGATAATAAATCACTAGAAGAAGTGTTAAGTATTTGTGATCACGTTTTAAATAATAGTAGATTTATATTCTCACCTGATACTTTAGAGTATCTAAAAAAAGGTGGTAGAATAGGAAGTGCATCAGCTTTAGTTGGTACTATACTTCAAATAAAGCCTATTCTTACTGTTGTAGATGGTGAGACTTCTGTATTTACTAAGGTTAGAACTAGAAAAAAAGCAATTGATACTATTGTTAACTCTTGTATAGATGAAATTGAAAAAAAAGGACTTGGTGATATTATAGTTCACCACATTAACTGTGAAGAAGAAGGTCTTAAACTTGCTAAAAGATTAGAAGAAAAGTTAAATACAACGGTTAAGGTTCAATCTATAGGCCCAGTTATAGGACTACACGTAGGACCTGGCAGTATTGGAATTGCATATTATACTAAATAAATTTTGTATATACCTCTATGAGAACAGTTTTACTTCAACTGTTCTCAATAAAGGTAGCATATTAAATTTATTCTTCACCAAATGAGTTTACTACTTCAAGTATTTTCTCGAAAAATTCTTTTCTAGTTTGTCCATTTCTATGAAGTTCATGATATATCTTACCATCTTTTATAAACAATATACGTTTAGTAAAACTAGCTGTAAAAGCATCATGAGTTACCATTAATATAGTTGCTTTTAATTCCTCATTTAACTTATCAAAAGATTCTAGTAACATTCTAGCTGACTTAGAATCTAGAGCTCCTGTTGGCTCGTCTGCTAAAATCAAAGATGGATTTGTAACTATTGCTCTTGCTGATGCAATACGTTGTTTTTGTCCTCCTGATACTTCATATGGGAACTTATTTAGTATATCTGATATACCTAATTTTTTAGCTACATCACTAACTAGTTTTTCTATTTCATCACTCTTTTTACCTTGAATAGTTAATGCTAGTGCAATGTTTTCAAATGCTGTCAGTGTATCTAATAAGTTGAAATCCTGAAAAACAAATCCTAACTCATCACGGCGAAACTTTTCTAGGTTTCTATTTTTTAATGTTGTAATATCTTTTTCATTTATAAATATATTTCCCGATGTTACATTATCAATAGTAGATATACAGTTTAAAAGTGTTGTTTTTCCACTTCCCGATGGCCCCATTATACCTACAAAGTCCCCTTCTTCTACATTAAAGCTAATGTTATTAATAGCCTTTGATACATTTCCTTTTCCCTTAACTCCGTAATACTTCTCTATATTATTAACTTTTAATATTTTCTTCATTTTATTAGCTCCTTTCATGGCTACTTAACTATAGATTTATAAGTTTTATATGTTAAATAGAAATATACTCCATATATAACTATTAATATGCTCACTCCAGTTAACGCTGGTATTATTATTGACCACGTTGCAGTTTGTACGGCTGCATTATTTAGAACTATTATAGCTACCAACGAATGTGCAATTGCCACTACAAATGGTACCATAAAGTATATAAATATTTGATTAAATATAACTCTGTGAATAGACTTTTGTTCTACTCCTATACTTTTTAGTGTAGTATAACGATTCATATTATCACTTGCTTCAGATAGTTGTTGTAGAGTTAATATCGCTGCACTTGATATTAAGAATATTGTTCCTATATATATCCCTACAAAAATAATAGTTGCAGTGTATCCTTTTGAACCTTCATACACATATGTTCTTGTATACGGTAAAAGTTCATCAACTATTGATGTTTCATCATCTACTTCTACTTCATCAGTATAATATTCTGTATCTCCATCAAGATAGTTATCTGATATATTTATTAATTTATCATTTATTTCTGTATCATTGTCTTTATAGTTAGCCACAAATAATTCTGCTTTTTTGTCTAATGCTTTTACATCTTCATCAGGTAATACTACCATAAGTATATCCCTTGGTATTTCAGTATTTTGTATAGACAAGAACTCTGCTTTGTCATTTGCAAATGTATATTCTTTATTGTTTATAGAAATACTTTCATTATCATTTATAAATGATTTAATAGCATCCTCAAAGTTAGTCATATTAGTAGATAAAATAACTTCATTTTCATCAATATCAGTAGGTTCAATACCTTGCATTTTCAATAAATACTTATAGTCACTTTCTGATATCGCTAAGGTTATATCACTACCATCTATATTTGCGTATTCAGAATACTGAGTATTAGATATATATGGTCCAAGTATATCCATTGGATTTATCATAGCATTATAATAAAATAATGATTTATGAATTTTAAAATCTTCCAGTGATATTCCCTTTTGTTCTAAAAACTTCTTAGCTGTTTTAGGCTCATCTTTTATTTCATCTTCGTAAAGATATTTAAGTATAGTCACATCGTATGGAGTAACTATCTTAAGTTCTTCATCCATGGCTTTTTTATATCCGAATCCACCTGCTAATACAGTTATGCTACCTGTAAGCATTATACAAATTAAAGACATTATTATAAAGTTTGTATTAATTTTACTCCCAACTTGTCTTACTAAAAACATATTTAAATCTTTTAAGTAAAAATCTTTTTTAGCACTAATTACTGATAGTACAAAACTTGCTAATGAGAAAAATAATAAGAATGTACCAACTACAATAGTACTTGTAAAA
>JBOFYV010000034.1:0-2446 GCA_051654865.1 Peptostreptococcaceae bacterium | reverse complement strand
AAAGAGTTATATTTATATGTAATAGGATAAACAAAATAAACTATCATCCTCAGCCTTTATTGAAATCATCAGAATATAAAACTACAAGAGATGCAATAGAAGACTTAATGGATTTAGAAGATAATAAAGAGTTTAATCACGTAAAAACTAAGCATCAGGGTAATATGCCAGAGAGATTAGCAGCAGTTCCTGAAGGCGCTAGTTTATATGAAAATTACTCAGATTCATGGAAAAAATGCCCTTGGGACAAGCCATCCTGTACTGTAAAGGAAAATCATGGGGCTGTGAATATTCATCCTAAAAGGCCAAGAGTAATAACAGCTAGAGAAATGGCGAGATTACAATCATTCCCGGATAATTTTATATTCCAAGGAGCTAAGAAATGGCAGTTAGTTCAATTAGGGAATGCAGTACCTCCCTTATTAGGAAAAGCAATTGCTCTTTCTGTAGAAAAGTCAATTGAAGAAAATGAAGAAGGCAGATAACTCTGTCTTTTTTTGTATAATATATAAAAAATAATCTATCTTATTAAATTAATACACTTATATATATTATATTAAATACATTTTAAGGGAAGTATAAATATTAAAAGTAAATAAAAATAATGCCTACTCAATAAATGTAATTTAAGTAGTTCATAATTAATGAAAGGATAAATATTATGAAAAAGGTATTATATCTTGCTTTAATAATGATATTCTTAACTACATCGATTTCATTTAGTCAACCAAGTGATAATACAATAAAATCTATAAAGGAACTAGAGTTAATACAATAAAATCTAAGTTTAGTTGTAAGCAATATCTTATCAGGAAAGTATGATGAAGAGTCAATTAAAAAAGATTTAAAATATAATAATTCTCTAATAAATAATGTATACAATGAGACTGTATTTGAGTATAAAGAAGATATTAATATTCAAAATAAAACAACTTTACAAAAAAGAGAAGAAGGAACTATTTTTTACATAGCCACACTGTATTCATTAGCTATTAATGGAATAACATTATATTTAGAAGATAAAAACACTAATGATATGTTTTTGTTGGATGCTATATCTGAATATAGACAAGGAACTAAAGCATTAAATGCTTTTAAAGATGTTTTTAAATAAAACTAGCCTAATTTAGGCTAGTTTTATTTAAATCATCCATTCAACGATATTTTCTATTTTTTTTCGAGGTCTTTGCTTAGGACTCTCTGCAGGATAACCAAATGCCATACATGCAACTAGTTGACCGTCAATATTTAACCAATTAGCTAACTCATTGTATGCAAAGTAGATATCGCAAATCCATAAACTACCTATTCCAAATGAAGTAGCTGCTATAGACATATTTTCCATACAAGCTCCAACACATTGTAAATTAGCCATCTCATAAAATTTCTCCTCTAAGGTCAAGTCTTCTACTGGAGATTTTCCAAATGGATTGTATACAAAAACAATAGTATTTGCTTTTTCCATAATATCTATTGTGTAGCGTGTTCCGGACTCAAACTTAGCACTATCAGGAAGTAATTTAGGATTATTAAATTCTTCAGTTGCTCCTTTTCTAAATATTTCTAACATTTGTTTTTTATAATCACCTTCAAAAACAATAAAATGCCAAGGCTGTCTATTTTTTGATGATGGAGCACTCATACCTGCTAGGATAATTTCCTCTATAGTTTCTTTAGGAATTACTTTGTCTTCGAATTTTCTTATACTACGTCTATTTAAAATTGCATCGATTGCTTTCATTCTTAATCCTCCGATTAGATATAATACTTTGCCTTATTTTAGGACTTTATTAACCTATTTTGTCACCTCCAACCAATATCACTCATTGTAATATTATATACTACTTTTATGTTTTTCTGTATAGTTTTAAATTACAAAGTCGTTAGCTATATAACTAGTATCAATTCCATACTATTTAGCTTGTGATATCTGGCATTTTTGGCATATTTATTATTATGGGGCTTATCTGTAGAAAACTTAGATTATAAAGAAATTTAAAATTATTGCGTCTACTAGCATCTCTAACAAGATAATTGCAGTAAGTAGACTGCTAAAAATATAGGTGTTAATATACAAAGTATAATCCCTAAGTGTGGAGATAATACTAGTGAACCGGCTAATACTAAAGCTATTATTAGTATTCGTAGCAGCTTTTTATAAAACATCCAATTTACTCCTAAAATAATAAATGACCACAAATAATATGCACTATTTTCAATTTGTATGATATATATACAAATAATCTATTTCTACACAAAAAAGGCTACACATCATTTTTAGATGTGTAGCCTTTTTATATATCTTTCTTATATTTGTTTATAATCGCCCTAACATAGCTTTCAGACATATTATATTTAACTGCTAATTCCTTATGATTAAATCCATTATAATCTGAGATAATCTCTCTATCCCTTGCACATTTGTATATCATCTTTTCAGTAGGAA
>JBOFYV010000033.1:0-9967 GCA_051654865.1 Peptostreptococcaceae bacterium | reverse complement strand
TAAAGATTATGTGGTTATTATAGCAAAGAGGATACACCTGTTCCCATTCCGAACACAGAAGTTAAGCTCTTTAGCGCTGATGGTACTTGGGGGGCAACCTCCTGGGAGAGTAAGACGTAGCCACGTAATCTTTTTTTATATATATAATTATAAAATCCCCTGTAAAACTATTTTACAGGGGATTTTATATTTTAATAGGCATATACAAAAATAAAATAGAGAATGATATAATATAAATTAGTTTGAGTAAAATTATATATAATAAGTAAAATGGGAAGAGGTTAGATTATGAAAGCCAGTGAAAGAAGAGAAAAAATATTGCATATATTAAATAACTTAGCTAGACCGATAAAGGGAGATGAACTAGCTGAAATGCTACATATTAGTAGACAAGTAATTGTTCAAGATATCGCATTAATTAGAGCAAAAGGAGAGAACATAATAGCAACACCTCAAGGATATATTTTGTATGTTAAAAAGGAATCTATATCACAAACAATAAAATGTAAAAATCACTCAAATACTGAGGAATTTTATGAAGAACTAAAGACAATTGTAGAGCTAGGTGGAAGTATAAAAGATGTAATTGTAGAACATCCAATGTATGGAGAGATTAAAGTAGAGTTAAATATAAATTCAATGAGAGATATAAATGAATTTATAAAGAAAGCTTCTAATGAAGAATTCAAGCAATTATCAACACTAACAAAAGAAAGTCATATACATACTATAGAAGCATCAAAGTATGAAATACTAGAGGAAATTATGAACGAATTAAAAGAAAGAGATATACTATGTTAATAGTATGTCTCTTTTTTTGACAAATAAATATTATTAGCATTAATTAACTAAGAATTTAATATATATTTAAAAGTAAAAATAATAAAAGGACAGGGGGAAATTATGACAAAAATAAACCTAGGTTTTTCAGAAAAAGCAATTGAAAGTTTCGTAGATAATATATCAGAAAAAGCACCAGATATTGTATATGCTATATTATTATTTTCTATCGGAATATATATATCAAGATTGGTAAAAAGGACAATATATAAATTTTTGCTAAAGTATAATATAAGTAAAGGAATAACCAATTTTATAGTCTATGGAATTTATATAACGATGATTTCAATGATAGTCTTGACATGCTTAGATAAAATAGGAATAAAAACAACTTCAGTAGTTGCAGTATTAGGAGCAGCAGGATTCAGTGTAGGTCTAGCATTTAAAGAAATTTTATCAAATGTAGGATCGGGTATGATAATATTATTCTTTAGGCCTTTTAAGATTGGAGATTATATACATGGTTCTGGTGTAGAGGGAACAGTAGAAGATATACAAATATTTAGTACAGTACTTAAAACTCCAGATAATAAGACTATAATAGTACCTAACTTTAAACTAACTAGTGATAATATAGTAAATTATACTCATCAAGAAATTAGAAGAATTGATTTCTCTTATAATATTGCTTATGATAGTGATATAGATTTAGTAAAAGGATTATTACATAATATATTTAAACAGGAACTTAGAATTTTGCAAGATCCTAAGCCTATAATTGGTATTAATGCTATAGGTAATAATGCAGTTCAAATAGTTGGTAGGCCTTGGGTATATACATCTGATTATTGGGATGTATATTTTGATACAATGGAAAAAGTAAAGAAAAGTTTTGATCAAAATAACATAGTAGTTCCCTTGGCAATTGGGACAATAAGCACAAATAATAGTAATACAGGTATTATAAATCAAAGTTTAAAGTAAAAAATAATAAAAAAATATTGAATAATAGTATTGAAAGTTGTTATTATATATAATATAATGATTATCAAATAAAACAATTAGTTTAAAAGCTATGAAGGAAAATAGTAAAAGATACGTTTGTATTCAGAGAGTGAGTGGTTGGTGTGAACTCATTACAATGATTTTTGAATCCATTCCGGAGCTTCTAATCCAAAATTATAGTAAGATTAGACGTATTCCTACGTTACAGGATTGAGAGGATTGTATACTTAGGTATATAATCAATTAGGGTGGCAACGCGGATCAAAGACTTTCGTCCCTTTTTTAGGGGGATAGAAGGTCTTTTTTTATTGTTTTTTATTATTAATAAGTTATGCTAAACCTTAAAAGCTAAGATAACGTTATCGATAACAAAATTTGAATAAAGATTAAAGTAAAGTTATTAGCGCAGATGAATTTACTTTTAAATTTAGAAATAAAAATATTAGAGATTTTATATAAAAAGAGGAGGAAGTAAAATGCTAGATATAAGAAGAATAAGAGAAAACTTAGAAGAAATAAAAGCTGCAATGGCAAGAAGAGGGGAAAAAGAATTTGACCTTGATGCTGTAGTTGAATTAGATGACAAGAGAAGAGATTTACTTAAAGAAGTTGAAGTAATGAAGAATGAATTAAATGTTGAATCTAAGAAGATACCTCAACTTATAAAAGAAGGTAAAGATGTTGAAGCAGCAAAGGCAGAGTTAAAATTATTATCAGACAAGATAAAGGGAATAGATGAAAAAGTTAGAGAAGTAGAAGCAGAAATGGAATACAACTTAATGAGAATTCCAAATGTTCCTCACCCAGATGTTCCACAAGGAACAACAGATGATGATAATGTTGAAATAAGAACATGGGGAGAAACTCCAAAATTTGATTTTGAAGAAAAAGCTCACTGGGATATAGGTACAGGACTTGGAATATTAGACTTTGAAACAGCTGGAAAAATAACTGGTTCAAGATTTACATTATACAAAGGATTAGGAGCTAGACTTGAAAGAGCATTAATAAACTTCTTCTTAAATACTCATACAGATGAGCATGGATACACAGAAGTTTTACCACCATTTATGGCTAATAGAAATAGCTTTGTAGGAACAGGGCAATTACCTAAGTTTGAAGAAGATATGTTCAAATTAGAAGGTGTAGATTACTTCTTAATTCCAACAGCAGAAGTACCTGTTACAAATATACACAGAGATGAAATATTAACAGTTGAACAATTACCAATAAAATACTGTGCATACACTCCATGTTTTAGATCTGAAGCAGGTTCTGCAGGTAGAGATACAAGAGGTTTAGTAAGACAACATCAATTCAATAAAGTTGAATTAGTTAAATTCTGTGATCCTCAAAATTCATATGAAGAATTAGAAAAGTTAACTAATGATGCAGAAAAAATGTTACAATTATTAGGATTACCATACAGAGTAGTAAGAATATGTACAGGAGATTTAGGATTCACAGCTGCATTTAAATATGACTTAGAAGTATGGATGCCAAGTTACAACAGATACGTTGAAATATCTTCTTGTTCAAACTTTGAAGACTTCCAAGCAAGAAGAGCAGGTATAAGATTCAAGAGAGATAAAAAATCTAAAGCTGAATATGTTCATACATTAAATGGTTCAGGATTAGCAGTCGGAAGAAGTTTAGCAGCTATATTAGAAAACTATCAACAAGCTGATGGATCAGTAGTAGTTCCAGAAGCATTAAGACCATATATGGGAGTAGACGTAATAAAGAAAAACGAATTATAAAAATCACTTAATATATATGAAGGAGAGCTAGTTTAGCTCTCCTTTTGTTTATATAATGACAATACTATAAATTTAAGTTGAAATATAAAAAAATATATGGTAATATTAAATTGTTATAAGTTTTAGGAGGAAGTATGGGACATTTATTCTATATGGAAGAAGCATTAAAAGAAGCATATAAAGCGTATGAAAAAAAAGAAACACCAATTGGAGCTATAATAGTAAAAGATGGTGAAATAATAGCTAGAGGACATAATTTAACAGAAACATTAAATGATTGTACAGCACATGCTGAAATAATAGCTATAAGAGAAGCATCTAAAAAGCTTGGTGGGTGGAGATTAGTTGATTGTGATTTATATGTAACTATGGAACCGTGCATTATGTGCAGTGGTGCAATAGCTAACTCTAGAATTAAAAAACTTATAATAGGAACTAGGCATATAAAAAACTCTTATACAGAAAAACAACATGAGTTTAAAATAGATTATTACGAAGACAATAATATCCAAATAACATTTGGAATCTTAGAAGAAGATTGTTCTAATATATTACAAGAATTTTTTAAGAATTTACGGAAAAGATAATAAGGAGAGTTGGTCGAGTCGGTCGAAGGCGCTCGCCTGGAAAGTGAGTATACGTCAAAAACGTATCGTGGGTTCGAATCCCACACTCTCCGCCAGAGAAAATTTAATTATGGTTGTAATTTTGCTGTACTAGATGGGGAGGTAGCGGTGCCCTGTAACCTGCAATCCGCTATAGCAGGATTGAATTCCATCTAGAGGCTTTTTATTTTGTAAGGCTGCCCTAAATAAGTGGTGTTGACGTTTAGGTCCTGCGCAATGGAAGCTCATGAATCCCGTCAGATCCGGAAGGAAGCAGCGGTAAGTGATCACTTTCGTGTGCCGCGGGGGTGCCTAAGCCGAGCTAACTGTTCAGGTAACGCTTATGGAATTAAGTCAATAGATGGTGTACAGCATTTAATATATAAAAGTAAATCCCTTTAATAGGGATTTTTTTAATATTCTAAAGTATATTAGTAAGTGATATTAAATAGAAGATAGATAAAATTACTAAAAGTGATATAATATTTTACTATGTTGGAAAGTAATATATTGAATGAATTTTTATTTAAGGAGAGGGAAGGATGCATAAGGCATTATATAGAGCATACAGGCCTCAAAATTTTGAGGATGTTGTAGGACAAGAGCATATAATAAGGACATTAAAAAACCAAATAGAAAACAACAATGTAGGACATGCATATTTATTTTCAGGAACTAGAGGTACAGGGAAAACGTCAACTGCAAAAATATTTGCAAGAGCTGTAAATTGTGAAAATAGTGTAGATCAAGAACCTTGTAATGAATGTGAAGTATGTAAAGATATATTAAGTGATAATATTATGGATGTAGTAGAAATAGATGCTGCATCCAATAATAGTGTAGATGATATAAGAGAGCTTAGAGAAAGTGTAAAATATTCACCTACGAAAGCAAAATACAAAGTTTATATTATAGATGAAGTTCATATGCTATCTCAAGGAGCATTTAATGCACTTTTAAAAACATTAGAAGAGCCACCTTCATATGTAATATTTATACTAGCTACTACTGAACCTCACAAAATTCCTGCTACAATATTATCTAGATGCCAGAGATTTGATTTTAAGAGAGTTACAGTCAAAGATATGTCAGATAGAATGAAAAAAATATGTGGTGAAGAGAATATAGAAGTGGAAGATAAAGCATTAAACTTAATAGCTAGAAATTCACAGGGAGCTCTTAGAGATGCGCTTAGTATATTAGAGCAATGTATATCATTTGGAGACAACAAAATACAATATAAAGATGTAGTAGAATTGCTAGGAACTGTAAATATAGAGCAATTATTTGAGATGTCTAAATGTATTATAGAGCAAGATACTAAAAAATCACTACAAATTTTAAATGAATTTGTTATATGGGGAAAAGATATAAGAAACTTAATTAATGATTTAATTGACCATTTTAGAAATTTAATGGTATGTAAAGTATCTTCTGAACTGGACGAAATAATATCATTACCGGAAGAAACTATACACCAACTAAAGCTACAGTCTAAAGAAGTCGACATAAATGATTTGATAAGAATATTAAATATTTTATCGGCTACACAAGATGGTATGAGATCATCCTCAAATCCTAGAATACTAGCTGAAGTAACTATGATGAAGATAGCTCAGCCTATGTTTGATGAAAGTAAAGAGGCTTTAATAAAAAGAATTGAAAACTTAGAAAATAAAATTGAGAGCGGAAATATAAAAGTTAATGCTCAAAGTGTATCTAATAATTCTGATGTATCGTCAACTAAAGAGGATATAATAGAAACCGTAGAGTATGAGCCAGTAAAGAGTGAAGATGTTAAATTAATAGAATCATCATGGAAAAAAATAAGACAAGCAATAAAAGATGATAAGCAAGTACCGCTATCTGTATTGCTAGGTGATGTAAATAGCTTTAATATTTATAATAATGTATTGTACTTAATATATAAAGATGGCTATGGATTTGCTAAGAAAAAACTAAGTGAAGAAAATACTATTGCGTATATAGAAAAAGTGATTAGAGATATAATAAGTAGAAGCTTTAATATAAAAGTAATATTGCAATCAGATGTCAAAAATATAGATTTAGAAATCAAAAATCAGAAGATAGATAAGGGTGAAGAAATCTTAAAGTCTATTGTGGATGAAGAAATCTTAGAAATAAAAGATAGACAAGATGAAAAACAAGATTAACAATAAATACTAATATGATATAATATTAGAACAAGAAGAAAGTTTTTAAGGAGGAATTTAGTTATGGCTAAAAAAGGTTTTGGAGGCGGAATGATGCCTGGAAATATGAACAATTTATTAAAGCAGGCTCAAAAGATGCAAGAAAATATGCAAAAAATGCAAGAAGAGTTAGAAGCTAAAGAAGTAGAAGCTTCAGTTGGTGGTGGTGCAGTAACTGTAAAGGTTAATGGAAAGAAAGAAGTTATAGATATAGCTATGAAGCCAGAAGTTGTAGATCCAGACGATATAGAAATGTTACAAGACTTAGTAATGAGTGCAGTAAATGAAGCGATAAGAAAAGTAGATGAAATGCAAGCGTCTCAAATGAACAAAGTAACTGGAGGAATGAACATTCCAGGATTATTCTAGTAGGTGATAATATGCAAGTATATACAGGTCCAATAAGTAGACTTATAGAAGAGTTTTCTAAACTTCCAGGAGTGGGAAGAAAGACGGCTCAAAGATTAGCTTTTCACGTTATAAATATGAACACAAATGATGTTGAAGCATTATCTAAGGCAATAATAGAAGCTAAGAGAGAAATAAGGTACTGTTCAATTTGTTGTAATATAACAGATACAGATCCTTGTAGTATGTGTTCTAATAAAAATAGAGACTCTAGTGTTATTTGTGTAGTTGAAGATCCAAGAGATGTAGCTGCTATGGAGAGAACAAGAGAGTTTAAAGGTCAATATCATGTACTTAATGGAGTTATATCCCCTATGGATGGAATAGGTCCAGATATGATAAAAATTAAAGAATTGATACAAAGATTAGGAACTCAAGAAGTAAGAGAAATTATAATGGCTACTAATCCGACAATAGAAGGTGAAGCAACAGCTATGTACATAGCAAGACTTTTAAAACCAATGGGAATAAAAGTAACTAGAATTGCACATGGACTGCCAGTAGGTGGAGATTTAGAATATGCAGATGAAGTTACTATTTCTAAGGCTTTAGAAGGAAGAAGAGAAATATAGAAATCGAGGTATAAACCTCGATTTTTTGTCGTTTAATAAAAGAATTTTGTATTTAAATTTTAAACTTCATTTATTGAATAAAGTATTTTGTTATTGTATAATTTGTGTATGTTATTTAAAAATTTTAATAGGGGTGTAGTATGAAATCACATATGAACTTGGAAGAACATAAAGCAATTAAAGAAAAAAGAGTTAAAAATTTGAATTCAAAGGATAAATTAAAATTCAATGAAAATGATGATATGAGTGTTCTGATTAAGAAGAAAAACAAAAAAACTACGAAGACAAAAAGCAGTGAGTTTAGAAATAATTATAAAAACTATCAATATGACTATGAAGAAGATTATTATGAACCTATGTATTAAAATTAAAAACTATATGTATTTATAACATTACATTAAGAATAAAAAATCCCTATTAAGTTGTACTTATAGGGATTTTAATTATCTTAAATTTAAATTTTATTTTCTAAAATATCAACAACTAAGTTTGAAATATTAAGAGATGAATTAAATTTTCTTATAGATTTAATATTTTTCTTAAGCATATCAAGTCTAGAAGGATCATCAATAAGTACTTTTAATAGTACAGATAGAGTATATTTTTTTGTTGTTCTAAGTGCAGCACCGCAATTAGATAAAAAGTCTAAGTTCTCTTCTTCTTGGCCAGGTATATAATATGGTATTATCATAGGAACATCTTTAAGAAGAGCTTCTGTAGTAGTTAGACCACCTGGCTTAGTAATTAATACATCTACTGAAGCTAATATGTCGTTCATTTTATCAGTAAAACCTAAGACACAAATAGTTTTGTCCTGCTCAGTTGCGAAAAGCTTTTTATCAATCTTTTCTTTCAAGTGTTCATTTCTACCTGTAATAACTAAAATTTGAAAATCGCGACTTATATTTAATAATTCTTCTAATGTTTCCTTTATATTACCTGCGCCAAAACTACCTCCCATTAATAATACAGTTATCTTATCCGGAGATAATCCTAATTCTTTAAGAACGGCTTCTTTATCCCTATTAGATAAAAATGATTTTTCAACAGGAATACCAAATGGTTTTATTTTTTCACCATTTACACCTTCGTATATTAGTAACTCTTTAACATATTCATGACCTACTATGTAATAGTCTATTTCGTTTTGAATCCATGTAGAGTGAGTAGTGTAATCTGTTAATACTGAAATCATAGTCGGAACATCTACTTTAGTATTATGTCTGTGGAAAGATTCAGTTAGATGACTAGTAGGAGATACATTGTATGATTTTTTTATAGTACTAAGTGCTATCATAGGGAAGGGATGTGTACCTATGATTAAATCTGGTTTTTTTTCGTTAAGTAGTTTTTTGAATTTTCTAGACATATATGATGTAAGCAAATTATCTTTAAATTCATTTCTAGAGATAAGACTAGTTTCAGATAAACGATATACACTTCCGTAAGCTTTAGGTGTGTATATCGCGGATTTTTCATAACCACGAGATATTATTTTATCCATTGTATTATTAACTAGTTTTAGACTATCAATTATTTCGCATTGTATTGGAAGACCATCAATAGTCTTATTTTCTAATTCTTCCTTTATAGCTCTTGCGGCACGGTTGTGCCCCCCGCCTGTAGAAGCAGACATGATCAGTACTTTTTTGACCATAATAAAAAATCCTCCTAAAATATAGAGTTATGTTGAACTAATATCTAAATTTATGTATTATTAATTAGACTTATAAAATAATTAATATAGTACTATTAGATTATTATTGGTTAATAATAATCTAATACAACATTAAAAAAAATACAAGCATGTAAATTCGATATATAATGGAGGTGTTAATCGTGAAAAAAGTAGAAATATACACAAGTGATACATGTATTCAATGTATAAAAGCTAAGGAGTATTTAAAAAACAATAAAGTTGAATATATTGAGCATAATATATCTAAAAACTCAGAAGCTAGAAAAGAACTAATACGTATGGGGTATATGTCGGTACCTGTATTAATAATAAATGGAGAACATGTTTTAGGGTTTGATTTAAATAGAATGAAAAGTTTATTGGAAAAGTAATATAGATTTTTAAGAAATATGTAAAAAAAAGAAGAAGAAAAAGTATATGTAAGTATTATTTTAAAACTTCGTTTTTTTACATATTATTAAAGTAAAACAAGCTAACTCTTAAGTATGGAGTAGTAATTATAAAATAATATATAGAAGTAATGATACATTTTTATACAAAAAAGAGAATTAAATTAATTAAAGTAGGTAAAGATAACCTAGATTATTTAAAACTTTGAGGAATCAAAGATTATAAAATTATTTAAGAAAAATATTAAAAAAAGTGTTGACGATGTAAATAGATGATGATATATTATTACTTGTCCTTAAGAAAAGGAAAACAACTTAAGAAAAAATAAAAAAAATAAGTTGGAAAAATAAGTTGACAAATAAAAACAGATTTGTTAAACTGAGTGAGTCGGTAAAACGGCTTAGAAAAATGAACTTTGAAAATTAAACAGTAGGTTAATTTATATAACATAATTCTTATTAAGAATTAAACACAAACAACCAAGCCAGATATTCAGATAATGATTAGCTGAGCGATGGACAACTTTTATTTGAGA
>JBOFYV010000032.1:0-28587 GCA_051654865.1 Peptostreptococcaceae bacterium | reverse complement strand
ACTTTATTAGCATCATTAGGTATACTACTAATATACCTAGGTAAAAAACTAAATAGTAAATGATAAAGTCTAAGAAAAAAATATCATCAATATTAACTAAATGTGGAGTGCTATGCATTTTATTAGCGGTAATCCTAATAGGTGTAAATATATATGATGATTATAATGCAGGGAGACTATCAGATTCAGAACTACAGAAACTACAAAATAAAATCCCTAATATTACAGAATCAAATACAAACAAAGAAGGTCAAATGCCTACAATAGAAATTGATGGAAGAAAGTATATAGGAGTAGTAGAAATACCGTCTATATCTATAACTTTACCAGTACTAGATGAGTGGAGTGAAGAACTATTAAAAGTTGCACCTGCAAGATACAGTGGTTCAATTTATGACAATGACCTTATAGTAATGGGACATAATTATAGGAGACATTTTAGTAAAATAAAAACATTAAAAAAAGGCGACAACATAAATTTCAAGGATGTAAATGGTGAAGTATATAAGTATTCAGTTGTAACACTGGAGAAAATAAACGGATATGATACTGATAAAATGATAAATAATAACTACAATCTTACACTATTTACTTGTGATTCCACAGGAGAAAATAGAGTAGCAGTAAGATGTAACTAAAAAATTAGCACCCCCGGGGGTCCTTAACTTAAGGACACCCGGGGGTGTTGTTTTTTAATCTTATGTAAAATATCATTTAACGAATAATTAACAATGACTATGAATAATTTTTTATATGGGAGGAGGTAAGTTATGAAAAAAAGAAAGAAGAGCCGCTTTAAATTATGGATGATTTCTTTCTTTGTTATATCAATATTATTTAGCAATCAATCCTTAGCACTAGAGGATGATACCTCAATACTAGCTACACCACCAAAAACTCCAACCAATGATACATTTACGTCAATAGGTGGAGAATACACAATAAAGTATATATTGCAAAATTACAATATATTTTCATTTAGCGATATAGAGGCAACGCATGTAGTAGGTCCGATTATTACACGAAATAAAGCATACAGAACCCAAGGATATCAAGCTGGGACTTCTGCAAGTAGTCAGCTTATAGCATCAGATTTTTCAAATGGAAAATCATCTTATGTAGGAACTGTAGAGCAGCTTGGTCAAGAAGATAAAGGAAAATTTGCCCTAAATTATTGGTTTGATAAAAATCAAAATCCTCCGCCGAATTTATATGTGAGTTTAAGTAGTAACTCTGTACAAAATATTCCGCAGTGGGGAAATCCAAAGTATTTTTTCTATAATAGTAGTGGCAAACAATTTACAAGTCCTAATGCAACTGGTCAGGGTGGTGTGCTACAAAATGATAACTTTATTAATTTTGATGAAGCAAGAAGTTCAATAATAGCACAAAGTCAATCAATGCTAACAAATTCGAATAATATTGAAGTTTCTCCAGACTTAGAAACTGGATATTTAAAAATCGAAGCAGGAAAAAAATATAGAGTAAAAAATGCGAATAGATTGAGGGTAGTAGATATAAGCTATCCAAAGGATTATCATCCAGTAACAAATCCATATCCATATAGCACAAATATAAATATAGATGGAGCAGACCTTACATCAAGCGGTCAATCATTTAAAGGATTTGCACCACCTGTAACACAAGGTAATCCAGAATATATAACTGCCCGTACATACACTAAAATAGATGGAAAAGACCATTATTATTTTCCTATTATCCTTATAAATGGTAAGCAGTTTAATGGAGCAGAAGGAATGGGACCAGGGTTTGAATATGGTAAACAAAACGGTGTAATATGGAATATGCCTTATATAAATACGGCTACGAGTGGAAAAAGGGTGGCTAGAGAAAATCTAAGTGATATATTAGGGCATATAGTAGCTCCATATATGGAATTTTGGAATTATGATAATAAAAACAATCAGACTAGCTGGAATGGTGGAAATATAAATGGTGGAGCTATTGTTGAAGCTTGGCATGGGGGATTTATGGAAAGTCACCAGTGGAGTTATGATGTAGACGATATAATTGAACCAGCCAATGTGGATTTGAATTTTAAAGCAAAGAAAAATTTTATTGATGGTAATTTAAATAGTCAGGTATTTAAGTTTAGATTAGAGTTATTTGAAGGTAGTACAGTACCAAATGGTATGGTAAACAAAAATATTCCCCAAACAATAACATCTGATAGCAGCGGGAATATTAATTTTTTGCCAATTACTTTCAATAAACAAGGGATGTATTCACTTAGGGTAAAAGAGGAGATACCGTCTTCTTCTACAGATAATATTATATATGATAAAAGTGAGTATAGATTAGATATAACTGTAGTAAAAAATGCATCAAATCCATCTCAACCAAGATTTGAGTTCACAACTAATATCACACAGGTAATAGATAAGGATGGAAAAGTATTAAATCCTACTCAAAATGTAACTGATGTTGTATTCAACAATAAAAATAAACTAAAACAATCATTTACTATAAAAAAGATTGATGCTGGAACAGAGATTTTATTGCCTGGTGCAGTATTTGATTTGTATAAGGCTAATCAGTCAAGTGGTGTAATAGAAGGTAATCCAATAATAAATAATATAACTACAGGTGCTGATGGGACGATACTAATATCAAATGAATTATTAAAAGTAGATACATTATATATTTTGAAGGAAACAAAACCACCAGCAGGATATGTAGGAGAAAAAGAGATAGCATTTTATATAAAAGGTAGTGATGGTCTATTTCCAAATATACAAAATAAAGTAGTCATTAAAAATGGAGAGACTATTGTTATAGAGAATGAACGATATGTATCGCAACTGCCTAATACAGGTGGAAAAGGAACAAAAGGATATGTATTGTTAGGAATATTTATGGTAAGTGTATCAAGTGGTTTTTTCATAAGAGAATATCTAAAATAGGGGGATTTTAAGATGGGAAAAATAAAAAAAATATTAACACTAGCATTAACATTAGTACTTACACTAGGGCTTTCTATCACTTCATTTGCAACACCTAAACCTACTACAGGTAATATAACAATAACTAATAATCCACAAAACACAGGAGTATCAATGGTAGGTCATACATACAGCGCATATAAGGTGTTTGGACTTACAAGTTCAGGCACAAATTATGCTTATACTGTTGAAAATGAATTTAAAGAATTTTTTAAAGGAAAAGCATCTAAGCCAGAGGATGTAAATACTGATGCTAAACTTAACGCATTTGCTACAAAATATATAAAAGAACATACTGATATAAATGCATTAGCAAAAGAGTTAATGGGTCATATAAATACTAAGAACATAGCAGCAAAAGGCAATAGTGGAGCAGTACCTAATAATACAGAAACAGCAATCATTAATAATTTACCTTTAGGATACTATGTAATTTTAGATACACCAAATGGAGCTACAGGAAATGCTTCAGTAGTAGCGGCAACAGCTCTACAAAGTATAGGAAAAGATACTGTAATAAATTTAAAAGCAGTAGCACCTACTGTTGATAAACAAATCAAACACAATGAAACTGGAAACTGGGGAAATGTAGGAGATAACCAAATAGGTGACACTGTTGAATACAGAGTATTAGCAAAGATACCATCAAATCTTACAGGATATAGTAATTACACATATATACTACATGACTCTTTAACAGCAGGTCTTGATTTTAATAATGATGTAAGTGTGTATATAGGAGATAAAGAATCAGGTGGAAAAAAATTACAAAGTGAATATTATGATGTAACATCTATAAATAATCAAAAATTTAATGTTAGCATAAAAGTTATGCAAGGTATAAGTGACCACAAGTTTAATAAAGGTGATACACTATATGTTTATTATACAGCAAAGTTAAATGAAAATGCAGTTATAGCAGGGACACACAATGACAATAAGGTAGAACTAGAATATAGCAATAATCCTTATGGTGAAACTACTAACAAAACTCCAGGAGTAACAGTAAAAGATTATACATTTAAATTAAATGTATTAAAAACTAATGGAACAAATATAGCTCTTCCAGGAGCTGAGTTTGAAATAAGTATTGGAAACAAAGAAATATACTTCAAAGAATCAAATGTAGATGGTATTAATAAATATGTAGTTTGTACTGGTAATCCAGGCCATCCATCAGAAACAGAATGTACAAAAACTATAGTATCTGGTACAAATGGTAAGTTTGAAATAATAGGTCTAGATGACGCAATAGAATATACATTAACAGAAACTAAAGCACCAGAAGGATACAATACAATAGATCCAATCAGCTTTAAAATAACTACAGAATATGACCAAGATGGAAACATAACATCTATAGAGAGTAATGTAGATTCAATAGTTAAAGTAGAGGGAGCTTATGAATTAGGAACAACTATAGTAAATACATCTGGAAATGAATTACCAGGAACAGGTGGAATGGGTACTACAATATTCACAGTAGTAGGTGGTGGATTAATGATATCTGCATCAATAGTGCTTATCAAAAGACGTCGCCAAGGTGAAAAAGAAGAATAATCAAAAATATGAAAAAGAAAATATCTAATATATGTATTGTTTTAGTATTTATTATAGGATTTCTAATACTAATGTATCCAACTATAAGTGATTATTACAACAAGATGATAGGATCATTTGTAATAGGAAAATATGATAGCGTAGTAAATAATACTGATAAAGAAAACATAGAAGCAGTTTTTGAGAAAGCTCAAAACTATAATAAGAATTTATTAAAAAATCCAACAGGTATAAAAGATGGTGAACCTGAAGATCAAAATTATCTATCCCAACTAAAATTAAATGAAGATGAAAGTATAATGGGATATATTGAAATAGATAAAATTAAATTAAGATTGCCAATATATCATGGGACATCAGAACCAGTACTACAAAAAGGAGTAGGTCATTTAGAAGGAACGTCTCTTCCTGTAGGAGGAGATGGAATGCATAGTGTACTTACTGGTCATACAGGACTTCCGTCAGCTAAATTATTTACAGATTTAGAAAAAATTAATCTAGATGATGTAATAGTACTAAAAATATTGAACAAAACACTAACATATCAAGTTAGAAATATTGAGGTAGTTCTACCATCAGAAGTAGAAAACTTGAAACCCATAGAAAGTAAAGATATGCTTACACTAGTAACGTGCACACCTTATGGAGTAAACTCTCATAGATTATTAGTTCATGCAGAAAGAATAGCAAATTTAGATGACAATACAAATATGCAAACAACGGATACAGATACAAATAACATATGGACTATTAATTCTATAGTACTAGTATTATCAATAGTTGTACTATTAATAATGATAGTAATTATAAAAAAGAAAAGAAAGTAAGATGAGAAAAATCTAGGTGATATCACCTAGATTTTTTAAGTTATGAGAGTATTTATAATACCAAAAGAGAAGTAAAGAAATATCAAACATACTATAATTTTAAATTGAATTTTTAATATAGATGATATTAATATTTCTTTATCAATGCATCCTCTTTTACATCTAGTGAGACTTAGTATTACCCTATATATAATATAAGAAAAAATAGCAACAAAAACACCAACCATTAATAATACTGATAACAGTCCTACTAAATATATGAATGTTCTCGCTATAGCATAAAACAGCCGAATCACTGCAGATGATAGAAATATAATCACTACCCATAATCCTATCATGCTAAGTATACTAAATGTTATATGATTTCTTCTACTCATATATTATCCTCCTAAATACATCTATAATATATATAATGAAATAGAAGAAATAAAAATAACTTTAATTTAAATAGCTCATAGCAATACTAATCAAATCGCCCATTTTAATATTAGTATCATAATCTTTTAGCATTTTACTTACAAATGAATACTTATCAAGCATAGAGCCCTCTTCAAATTCCTTTAGTAGACTTTGTGCATTTTCTTTTAGATAATTAACTTCATCTTCTGAAAGATTAATATATTTATCAGTGTCATAAGAGTCAAGATTTGAATCATTCAATAACTTTACATTTATTTCCTTAGATTCTTTATCTAATTGAACCACTGCATCATAAACTGGAGATTGAACTAGTACACTATAATCATTACTAGAAGAATCACTAGTTTTAGTTACTTTATTATTGGCATTGTTATCAGATACATTAGGTTTATTAGAATTACTGTTAATTTTAATATCATTTTTGACTTCCTCAGAAGTACTAGTCTTCTTATTATCAATAGTTTTATTATCAGAATCTACAATAGTAGAGTTCTCCTTAATATCTAATGGGAGCCTACTAAATACAACTGTACAGCATACTATCAATAAAATTACTCCTAAACTTATTTTTAATTTTTTCATTAGTATCTTCCTTTCAATAATCATATATAGGATTTATTTCCAATAATAACTAAAATATACTCAAACACTTAATCATATTTATATAGTGAAATACCAAATATAAAAAGAGGTTAAAAATAGATGGAAAATAATGTATAATGGGTTGTGAAGGAAATAATTACAATTTATTAGGAGGAGTAAAATGAAAAAAGCAATGAAGACTATGGTTTTAGCATTTATACTTGTATTTGCTATGACTGGAAGTATATTTGCGGATAAGAAAAACCCTGTTAAAGAGTTACAAAATGACTTAATAGCAGCGGGTGTTCCAAGCAAATATGTAGGAAATATAGTAGAATATTTACAAAAGACTACTATAACTAAAGAACAACATAAAAAAATAGAAAACTATATGAAAGAAGCTAAGAAAACAATAGGTAACACTAAAGATTTAAGTAAGTTACCAACTTCTAGCAAGACTAAATTACAAAGTATAGCTGTAGATGCAGGTAAAGTAATAGGTCTTAATGTAAAGTTCTCTAAAAATACAAAAGGGGCAACAACTGTTATAGTAACAGATGCTAAAGGAGCAATGATATTAGAATTAGCTACAACTGATGTAACTAGTTTAATAACAAACTTTAATATAAACATAATAAATAAAGCATTTGACTCTATGTACAAATTCTCAAACAATCCAGACAAAGGAAAGTTCCATCCAGTAGGAGGAGAATTAACAGAGACTGCTACTCCATATGGAAATTTAATATTAGCTGGTAGTGCTATGATAATGGCTGCAGCTGGTATATTTACAGTATCTAAGAGACAATTTGCTTAATACATAATTAATATATAGGAGTTGGACATGAAATTTAAGAAATTATCAAAATTTGTTAGAGAAAATTCCCGTATGTTAAAAAAAGTAGGGATTACGTTTGTAATTCCTATTTTTTTAAGCATAACAGGAGCAATCATAATAATGAGTGCATCATGGAATTTATTAGCACAAAGTTATGCTATAGGTACTACAGTATTCTCTAAACCTAGCATAAATTTAGATCAAGTAAGTTTTAATATAAATAATAAAGAAGTATATAGGCCTGATTTAGGTCAATTATTTGGTACTATTAGAATTCCTTCTGTAGAAATTGAAAGACCCCTTATTCATGGTGATGGAGATGATGAACTGAAAAAAGGTGTGGGTCATTATGCAGGAAGCACACTACCAGGTGAAGGTGGAAACGTAGTACTAGCAGGACATAGAGATACGGTATTCAAAAAGCTTGAAGGTGTAAAAGTAGGAGATGAAGTGTTTGTAGATACGGACTGGGGAAAATATAAGTACAAGGTATCTAATATTAGAATCACTAATCCTGACGATACTAGTGTTACTGAGCCTACTGATTTTGAGAAGTTGACTGTATATACGTGTTATCCATTTAACTTTGTAGGAAGAGCACCAGAGAGATATATAGTAGAATGTGAATTTTTAGAAATAGTACAAGAATAGTGTGAGGTTTATTATGAAGAAGAATATAAAAAATATAATATCGTTTATTATAAGTTTAGTCCTTATGTTTGTTATCGTAATAACTTCAGGTGTTTTATTCTTTAGAGGAACTATGCTAAATGACCAGTCTTATATAAACGTTTTAGAAAAGAACAATATTTATGATAAAATCTATTACAATATAAATGAAAACTTAGAGTACTTATTGTTAACTAACAATATTCCAAAGGATACCTTTGAAGGTATAATACTAAAAACGGAAGTAAAGGCTTCTGTAGATAGTTATGTGTACTCTGTAGTAGATTATATGAAAAATAAAAAAGTAGAAATACCACCATTGGATATGAATGTATACGAAGAAAGATTTAATGAAGATATTAATGAATTTTTAATGTTTAATGGTATGTATCTAAATGAAGAGTTTAAACAAAATCTAGAGGAGTTTAAGTCTACATTTATGAATATTATAAAAAGTGATTTACAAGTATTAGATTTTAATGCTTTATCAAATGCTAGCTCTATGAAAGCAATAGCTAAACTATCAGGGTTTATAAATAGTGGAACAGTAGTACTTGGACTAATTATGGTGATATTAGTTTTATGTTTACTAATTGCACTAGTATGGAGAAGAAGGAAGGCTAGAATATTTGCTTGGGTTGGATATTCATTTGTTTCTTCTGGATTATTAGTATTGTTAGTTGGTGTAAGTGGATATATATCTGGATTTTACAATCACGTTGCAATAGGAATACCATACCTAGCAACAGCAGTATCTGCAATAATTAAACATTATTTATTTAATCTATCAATAATAGGTTTAATAGTGTTTATTATAGGAATATGTGTAGTATTTAGATACTGGATACATTTATATAAAAAATATAAATATTTAAACAAACTAGATACTAGTAAAGCAATGTAGGAGCGCGTTATGCGCTTTTTTACTTGAGGAGAAATACATAAATTAGCAAATTAAAAAAATTGAATATAGCTGTCATAAATGATAAAATTGTAAGGTATGATAATTTTTAAGGAGGAAATATATTGAAGAAGAGGACATTATTGATAAGCTTCCTTGCAGTTACATTTATAGCTGTATGTGGATTTGGTTTTTATGTAACAAAGGAAAGAAAAGTAGAAGTTGTAATAAAAGAATTTAGTTATGATTTATTAGATAAAGAAGACTATGAAATAGTAAACAAAGAAGTTGTAGAAAACAATGCTACATATAATATAGCAACAGATTTAAAATTAAATATTGATGAAGCTGAATTTTTAGCGAACAAGCTTTATGCAGAAGAATTAGGGAATGATATAGATTATATTACTATGAATGTATTTCCAAATAAACAAATGGCAACTGAATATAATGGGGAATTAGAAGAAGTAGCTCAGCAAATACAAGTAAGTAAAAAAGATAACAAATTAAGTGTTAAGTTAAACAATATAAATGTAGTGACAGGTGGAGGAAGTACTACTCCTACTAATTACACTATAAATTCAGTAGTACCTGCAGGGGATGTAACAAAGGTAGAAGTAAGTATACCAGGTAACTTAGATACTATAAATGCATTGTCTCAAATGAAGATAATAGCACAATCAATAAGGGACTTAAATCCAGACAAAAATATAAATGAAATATATATAAATGCTGTTTTTAATGACCAGGAAAAATTAAGCTACGATTATTATAGCAAATATGATAACATAATATTATACTGCCAAGAAGCGGAATAATATAGAATTATTTAGGGGAGAAAAACTTATGAAAAAATGTATAGCTACAATAGCTATGTTCATAGCTATGACATCTTTTTCCTATGGTGAAGATAAAGTAGAAGTAGTAAATGAAAAAGATACAAACTATGTTTCATTAAATATAATCACAAAAAACTTAGAAGGTGAAGTATTTGAAGAAGAAGGAAAAATAGGATTTAGATTTAATGACCAAGAAATATTAATATCTAAAGACGAATCATTCTTTTTAAGCAAAGGCAAATATAAGCCAGTAAATGTAAAAAATGTAGACGGATACAACGTACCATGTGATACAAAGGTCATATTAAAGGACGAGCAAGTATATGTACCTGTAAGCATGTTAAACGATAATTATATACTAAGATGTTATGTAGAGGATAACAATTTTACAATAGGTGAGAAGGAAGAAGTGAGAGAGCCAGTAGGACCTGTTAGGCCAACAACACCAGAGGTAACACCACCTCCAGGTATAACGCCACCGCCTGTAACTCCGCCAGTTACACCACCGGTAACTCCACCAAAACCACCGGTGAATCCACCTGTAACACCGCCAACACCAGAACCAGAACAACCAAAGCCGGAGCCAGAACCACCAGTAACACCACCGGTAGAACCAGAACAACCAAAACCAGAACCGGAACCGCCAACACCACCGGTAGAACCGGAACAACCAGAACCGGAGCCACCAACGCCACCGGTAGAGCCAGAACCAACACCGGACCCAGAACCACCAGCATCTTAAAAAATATATATCATAAATAAAGATAACCTTAATCTATATGAATTAAGGTTATCTTTATTTATATACTAATTGCCTACGGCATTATAGGCTACGCCCATTTTTTCATTTTTTTCAAAACATTAAGGACGAAGCACTTGAAGTGCAAGACTGTATTAAAAATAAGAAAAACAGATATATATCATGAGCGAAGAGGTAAAGGCAATAAGCCGCACCGACATTGCAGCTTGACTGCCTGGAGGAAGGCTTGTTGACTTTGCCTCGAGCGGGCTATATATACTTAAAAATCTTAATAAAAAAAGAGCACTCAACACTGAGTACTCCATAAATATTATACGTTAAATCTGAATAATATAACGTCTCCATCCTTAACGATGTATTCTTTTCCTTCAAGTCTAACTAATCCTTTTTCCTTAGCAGCAGTCATAGTACCAACTCCAACTAAGTCATTGAATGCTATAGTCTCTGCTCTTATGAATCCTCTCTCTATATCAGAGTGAATCTTTCCACCAGCAGCAGGAGCCTTAGTTCCAACCTTTATAGTCCAAGCTCTAACTTCTTGAGGACCAGCTGTTAAGTAAGACATAAGTCCAAGTAAAGCATAAGAAGATTTGATTAACTTATCAAGTCCTGATTGCTCAAGTCCTAAAGTTTCTAAGAACTCTTTCTTTTCTTCATCAGACTCAAGTTCAGATATTTCTGCTTCTATTTGAGCACATACAACTACAACTTCAGCATTTTCGCTAGCAGCGAACTCTCTAACAGTGTTTACGTATTGATTGTTTTCAGCTTCATCAGCTAAATCATCTTCAGATACGTTTGTAGCGTATATTACTGGCTTAGAAGTAAGTAAGTTTAATGAATCAACGAATACTTTTTGATCTTCAGTGAATTCCATAGTTCTAACACATTTACTGTCTTCTAATGTAGCCATTATTTCTTTTAAGAATTCTAATTCTGAAGCTAATGATTTGTCAGCTCTAGCACCCTTAACAGTTTTTTGTATTCTTCTTTCTAATATTTCTATATCAGAGAATATTAATTCTAAGTTTATAGTTTCTATATCTCTTAAAGGATCTACTGAACCATCAACGTGAACTACGTTAGGATCTTCGAAACATCTAACAACGTGAACTATAGCGTCAACTTCTCTTATGTGAGATAAGAATTTGTTTCCAAGTCCTTCTCCTTTAGAAGCTCCTCTAACAAGTCCTGCTATATCACAGAATTCTATAGCTGTTGGAACTACTTTTTTAGAGTCATATAATTCTTTTAATTTATCTAATCTTTCATCCGGAACTGCAACAACACCAACGTTTGGCTCTATTGTACAGAAAGGATAGTTTGCAGATTCTGCACCTGCTTGAGTTATAGCGTTAAATAGTGTACTTTTACCTACATTTGGTAAACCTACTATACCTAATTTCATAATGTAATCGTCCTCTCTTTAGTCATAATTTATATAAATTTAAACAACCTATTAACCTCTCAAAGTGGCTAAATAAGCGAAGTTCTAAAATTTAATATCTTCTTTATAAGACATACATTCCTATTATACATCATATATATAATAGATGTAAACTACACTTATAAATATTGGGGTTGGTTTTATGTTAGTATCAATTGTATTTTCAACGTCTTTGTTTCTTAGCTTTATACTTAGTGGTTATTTTGAAAATATATTTATAGTTTTAGCAGCAATAGCATTTTATAAGCAAATAATCATAGATAAACAATATAAATATATGGCTTTGGCTCTTATAATTTCATTTATTGGAGTAAATTTCTTGATAACCTTTGGATTTAGAAATTACATAGACTTTCAAGGTGCACCATCAGATATTGAAAAAGAAGAAACTTTAGTCTTATTAGTCTCAGAAGGAGAAGACAGAACGTATAATTTAAAAGAAAGAGCAACAGAGGTTTTTTATAAGGAAGGATACAAATCTTTGTTTAATGGAGTTGCAAAATTACATAAGTACAAAAGTTATTATAGCAAGTTAGGTTCTAGTGATTTTAAAATGAATGCAGAGGAGATATCTACAAAACTAGATTATCAATTGGGAGATGAATATGTAATAAAAAACTCATATCTTTATTCTGGACCTTATTTTGAAAACACAATAGAAGAAGCTATATCTCAAGGATACAAAAATATAATAATTTGCCCTATGTTTATGACAGAAGGCAGAGATTATGAGATTTTTAAAAAAAGATATGAAAATTTAAATTTAATATCTTACAATGTGACTAATGTACAAATACTAGATTCTTTTTATAAATCAAATAATTTAGCACTAATTTATAAAAATGATGTGTTAAACAAAATCAGAGCATCTCAAAATGGTGCAGGAGTACTTTTAGTGGGATTAAATGATAAAAACAATTTAGAACAAGATGTATTATTTAGAGACAAACTTAAGGACTACATAATACAAGAAGAAAAAAATATAGACATTCAAATAAAAATGCCTCTTTTAGAAAATAATAAAAAAGATATAATAAAATCAGGAGAAGAATTGTTAGAATATGGAATTAATACTTTGTATGTTGTACTACCAACTAGTATAATAGATACAATGTCAACTAAAGCACTAGTAGAAAACTTACTTGATAAGTTAGAAATGGGAAATACTAAATTTTACTATATAAATCCTGCTAAAAAAAGCGATGCGATAGTAGATGAGCTTTTTACTAGAATTTCACTAATGGAAAAAATAGGAGGGTAAGATGGAAGCTGTTAAAAAAATAAACCTAGGGAAAAATATTAATCTAACATTAATACCCCAAACTAAATTTAAATCAAATCTTGTAAGCTTATACATACAAAGACTATTAGACAGAGATGAAGTGACAAAAAATGCATTACTTCCTAATCTAATAACTAGTGGATGTGAAAAGTACCAAAGTACAAGAGAAATATCAAAAAGAATGGATGATTTGTATGGTGCATCTGTATTTGGTGACTCATCAAAAAGAGGAGAGCGTCAAGTTATAAGCTACAAAATAATAAGTACAAATGAACGATACTTAGATGAAAAAATATTTACAGATGTAATAGAGTTTTTCAATGATGTAGTAAATCATCCTTTAATAATAGATGGCGGATTTAAACAGGAGTATGTAGATATAGAAAAAAGAAATCTAAAGGACAGAATAGAAGGAATCATAAACGACAAAAGCAGATATGCACTTGAGAGAACTTTTGAAGAAATGTGCAAGGACGAAAGATTTAGTGTAAGTGAACATGGATATATAGAAGATTTAGATAAAATAACACCTAAAGATTTATATGAGCATTACAAAAAAATAATCAAAACATCTCCTATAGATATAGTAGTAGAAGGTAATTTTGATGAAAAACAAATAGTAGACATTATAACTGAAAAGTTTAACTTTGATAGAGGCGATATAGTTGAGATACCTAGAGAAGAATTCTCTAAAGAAGTAAAAGAAGTAAAAGTAATAGAAGATAAGATGGATATTACTCAAGGTAAACTAGTAATGGGATACAGAACTAATATAGACTTTAAGGACACTGATAAATACTATTCATTAGTAGTAGGGTCAAATGTATTAGGTGGTGGACCTCACTCTAAGATGTTTATAAATATTAGAGAAAAAGAGAGTTTATGTTACTATATATATTCAGCAGTTGAAAAATACAAAGGAATAATGTTTATATCGTCAGGAATAGAGTTTGAAAACTACGATAAGACAGTGGAATTAGTAAAAAAACAAATAGAAAGTATGAAAAATGGTGAAATAACAGAGGATGAAATACAAAGTAGTAAAAAAGCTTTAATTAACTCTATAAGATCAGTAGGAGATAGTATAGGTGGAATGTCTGATTTTTATTTTGCACAAGGTTTAAGTGATAGTCATATGACTTTAGAAGAAATGATAGAAAATATAGACAAGGTAACTGTAGACGGTATAAAAAATGCTTTTGATAGTGTAACACTAGATACTGTTTATTTCCTAAGAAACTAATCCAGGAGGCAAAATATGAAAAAGATAGTTAATGAAATATTAAAAGAAGAAGTATATTATGAAAAATTAGAAAATGGACTAGACGTTTACTTTATGCCTAAAGCTGGATTTACTAAGAAGTATGCAGTGTTAGCTACAAACTATGGATCAAATGAATTAGAGTTTGTGCCAATAGGTGAAACAGAGAAGATAAGAGTAAATGAAGGTATAGCACATTTTTTAGAGCATAAAATGTTTGAACAACCAGATGGAGGTAATGCATTTGATAAGTTCTCAGCATTTGGTGCTAGTGCAAATGCATTTACAAATTTCACTATAACAGCTTATTTATTTACTGCAACTGAAAACTTCTATAATGCTCTAGAACATTTAATAGATTATGTACAAACTCCATATTTTACAGATGAAAATGTAGAAAAAGAAAAAGGAATAATAGAGCAAGAAATAAAAATGTACAAAGATGATCCTGACTGGAATGTGTATTTTAACTGCTTAAAGGCATTATATGTAAACTATCCAGTAAGAGTAGATATAGCAGGAACTGTTGAAAGTATCTACAAAATAACAAAAGAAGAATTATATAAATGCTACAATACATTTTATAACCCGGGAAATATGGCACTATTTGTGGTGGGAGACTTAGATTATGACAAAGTTATAGAAAGTGTGAAAAAAGTAAACCACAATGATGTAGAAAAATTAAATAATAAAATAGAAAAGTTCTATCCTAATGAGCCTGATACTGTCAATCAAAAAGAGATAGTGGCGAAGTTCCCAATATCAATGCCAATATTTAATATAGCATTTAAGGATAATAATGTAGGAATAAAGGGAAATGAATTACTAAGAAAAGAAATTGTGACAGAAATCCTTGTAGATATGATCTTCAAAAGAGGAAGTAAGTTATATGAAGATATGTATATGAAGGGACTTATAAATGACAACTTTGGAGGAGGATTCTCTTCTCAAGTAGATTATGGATTTACTATATTAGGTGGAGAATCCAAAGACCCTAGAGAAGTACAAAGGGTAATTCTTGAATATATAGAAAAATATAAAACAGAAGGATTGTCAAAAGAAGAGTTTGAAAGAACTAAAAGAAAGAAAATTGGTAATTTCTTAAAATACTTTGACTCAGTAAACTTTATAGCAAACAACTTTATTTCTTACAAATTCAAAGACATTAATTTACTAGATTATTTAGGAGTAATAAAAGATGTTAAGTTTGAAGAAGTAACAACGAGATTAAATGAACATCTAAAAGAAGAGTACTGTGTTATATCAATAGTTGAACCAAGTAAAACTGTATAAAACTATAAACTAACCAACAACGACCCCTATCTCACGAAACGTGAGGTAGGGGTCTTTATTGTTAAAATTAAAAAAATTCAGAAAAAAATACAGACTAGTTATATAAAGGGTTTGATAGAGATTGAGCATACAAAAACAGGTAGATTGCATTTGACAATAGATACAACTTATAACTACAATTAAGTTGTATCAACTAAAAACTTGATATAAATAATAAGTTGTTACATAAAACTTATAAAGGGGGATTTTTATGATAACAAAAATAAAAAACATAAATTATGTATTTATAATATCGTTAATACTAACAGGAGCAGTAGCACTTAGTGGTATAATTTCACCATCAACTTTCGCAGAAGTATCAAAAAATATATTCAATATAGTAATAGAAAAATTTAGCTGGGTTTATATAATCGGAATGCTAGCATTAGCATTATGTGCAATATTTTTAGTATTTAGTAAATACGGAGATATAAGACTTGGAAAGGACACCGATAGACCGGAATATAGTAACTTCTCATGGTTTGCTATGTTATTTGGAGCAGGAATGGGTATCGGATTAGTATTTTTCGGAGCAGTAGAACCAATGAAACACTTCATAGCACCATTCTCACTAGAACCAGGAAGTAGCGAAGCACTAACATTCTCAATGCAACAATCATTCATACACTGGGGAATCCATCCTTGGGCAGCATATTCAATAATGGGATTATCACTTGCATATTTTCAATTTAGAAAAGGAGCACCAGGACTTATAAGCAGCGTATTTTTACCAATACTAGGCGAAAAAGGAGTCAAAGGACCAATAGGAAAAACAATAGACATACTAGCAGTATTCACAACAGTAACCGGAATAGCAACATCACTAGGAATGGGAACAATGCAAATCGCAGGTGGATTTGAATATATGTTTAACATAAAAAACACAATAACAGTACAAATGATAATAATAGCAATAGCAACAGTATTATATATCCTAAGTTCAACAAGTGGACTAGACAAAGGGATCAAGATGTTATCAAACGTAAACCTAACACTAGCAGGAGTACTATTAATAGGAGCAATACTAATAGGACCAAAAATGGAAATGATAACAAACCTAATAACTGGAGGTAGCGCATATCTAACAGAATTCATACCACAAAGTTTATTTATGGATCCAACAAAACAATGGATAAGCGAATGGAGAGTATTTTACTGGGCACTATGGATAGCATGGATACCATTTGTAGGAATATTCATAGCAAGAATATCAAAAGGAAGAACAATCAGAGAATTCATAATAGGAGTAACAATAGCACCAGCAATAGCGTGTATAATATGGTTTGTAGTATTTGGAACACTAGGAACAAACCTAGGTATAGAATTTGCACAAACAGCAACACAAGTAACAGAAACAGCATTATTTGACGTATTTGCAAACTACCAATTTGGAAAAACACTATCAATAATAGCAATGATACTACTATGCACATTCTTCGTATCATCAGCAGACTCAGCAACATATGTACTAGGAATGTTCACATCAAACGGAGACCTAAACCCAAGCATAAGTAAAAAAATAACATGGGGAATAATCCAAGCACTACTAGCAGTAGCCCTACTACTATCAGGAGGCCTAGGAACCCTACAAACAGTATCAATAATCTCAGCAGTACCATTCACAATAGTATCAATAATAAGCATATTTTCAATAATGAAAGCACTAAGACAAGAAGTAAAAGAAGCAGAAGAGAAAATAGAAAAACAACAACCAAACCCAACCCAAACAGTAAAGCTATACTCAAAAACAAGCACAAGCAAAGGTATATAAAATAAAGAATTGTAGTATAAAAGAAACACTAAGTGTAAATATATGATTAAAGTTGGAGTGTATAAACTATGAGGCTACGCCTTTATAATGAATAGAATTGTTGAAATATCCATTTAGTATAGATCAAGAGCGGAAGCGATGAAATTATATAAGTTGTACCGACATTGCGACAGCCTGGAGGAAAACTTATATAATTTTATCGCTTTCGCGGACTATATTAAATAAAATATTTTAAAACCTATTCATATAAAAAGGAGTGTACTGAATGGATTATGCTGGAGTCCCCAACTACTAGCAGTATATCACCCTCTCTAAACTCAATATAAGGACCAGGAGATATAATAAGCTCGCCATCCCTTTTCACACCAACAATAGTAGCCGAAGTATTCTGCCAAAACTTAACCTCACCAGCAGTCATACCAATAAACTTACATTCACCACTAATCTTAAACTCCAAAGGAACCAAAGGATTAATATTAGATAATCTACCAGTATAATCAATTATCTTATTTATAGTATCAACGATTTCATTCTCTAGCTGAGACTTAGCCGAAATTAAATTTTTTAAATTAGACTTATGAGAAGATAAGTTAGTAAGATTTTGATTCTTATTTAAAAAAGAAGACGCCTTCTCAGAAGACAATACAACGATACCTCTCCCTTTAACACTTGAAACTACCTCTAAATCCTCAAGGACCTTCATAGACCTTCTGATAGTCTCAGGAGATACATTATACTTTCCTGCTAGAGACGATCTACCTCTTAACAAACTACCTTCTTCAATTTCCCCGATTTGAATTTTATTAGCTATATCTAAAGCGATTTTATGATATATAGGCAATGAACTGTTACTTTCCATATTTCTCCCCCAATTGTGATTTATTATTTTATTATCATTGTCAAACTGATATAATATTACAATAAACTATATAACAAATGCAAACTAAATAATAGTGTCAGGAGGGGAAAAAGTGATAGATATACATTGTCATATACTTTGTGGAATAGATGATGGGTCAAAGTCTTTAGCTGAATCTATTGAAATGGCTAGGATAGCTCAAAATGAAGGTATAAAAACTATAGTAAACACTTCTCATTATAATCCTCGATTTGAATTTAAAAAAGGGAATGAAATTTTAGAAGAGTTAGATAGATTTAATAATGTATTAAAGGACAACAATATTGATTTAGAAGTTGTAGTAGGAAATGAAGTATATTGTACAACTGATATTGTACAAATAATAGAAGAAAAAGAGTTTTTTACTATTAATAATAGTAGATACTTATTATTAGAATTTCCTCATATGGGTATTCCAAAAAACATATCGGATATAATTTATGAAATAAAGTTAAGGGGATATACAGTAATATTAGCCCATATAGAAAGGTACATAGATATTCAAAAAAATCCAAATGTAATTTATGATTATATAAATGAAGGTGCATTAATTCAAGTAAATGCATCTAGTATAATCGGTAAAAATGGAAAGGCTGCTAAAGATGTATGTGATATGCTACTAGATAATAATATGGTACATGTAGTGGGTACAGATGCACATAGTAGCACAAGAAGAAGGCCATTGATGAAGGATACTTATAATCATGTAGCACAGATATATGGTATTGATAGGGCAAATAAAATATTTAATGATAATGCTAAAAAAATAATAAATGATGAAGAGCTAGTAATAGAGATACAGGAAGTAAGTAATAACAAGGTATCTTTTTTAAAAAAAATATACAATAAACTAAGAGGTGAATAACATGGATAAAGTAGCTTTTTCGATATTTGGAATAGACGTAATGTGGTATGGTGTGTTAATGGCAACTGGTATGATATTAGGTACATTAATTGCACTAAAAGAAGCTAAAAGAGTAGGTATAAAAGAAGATGATGTATTAGATTTAGCAATTTTTGCTATACCAGCAGGTTTATTAGGTGCTAGATTGTATTATGTTATATTTAATTGGGGATATTATTCTCAAAACCCTTCACAAATTCTTAACTTTAGAGGTGGAGGAATGGCAATACATGGTGCTTTAATAGCAGGTGTACTTACAGGATACATATATACTAGAATCAAAAAAATAAATTTCTTAAAAATGGCAGATGCTGTTATAATAGGAATGCCACTTGCTCAAGCTATAGGTAGATGGGGTAACTTCATAAATGGGGAAGCTCATGGAGGTCCAACTGATTTACCTTGGGGTATAATGGTAAATGGAGAAAAAGTACATCCTACATTTTTATATGAATCTATTTGGAATGTAGGCGTATTTGTAGTATTATGGTTATTCAGAAAGAAAAAACAATATGAAGGACAAATTATAGTATGGTATGTAGGTCTATACTCTCTAGGTAGATTCTTTATAGAAGGACTAAGAACTGATAGCTTAATGCTAGGACCACTTAGAATGGCTCAAGTAATAAGTTTAACTGGAGTAATAGGAGCTATAATTGCCCATATATATTTATCAAAGAAAAATAAACAAAATAATATAACTGAGGAACAACAGTAAGGAGCGATTAATAATGGAATTTCATCACGTGTCCGTACTCTTAGATGAGTGCATAGAAAATTTAAATATAAAGCCAGATGGTGTATATGTAGACTGTACAATGGGAGGAGCTGGACACTCTAAAGAGATAGTAAAAAAACTATCTGAGAAGGGTCTATTCATAGGTTTTGACCAAGACAAAAACGCTATAGCAACAGCAAAAGAAAGACTAAGCGAATATAGCGATAGAGTAAAATTTGTACACAGCAATTTTGAAAATATAAAAGAAGAGTTAGCTAAGATTGGAGTTCATAAAATAGACGGAGTACTTGCAGATTTAGGAGTATCATCTCATCAATTAGATGAAGCGGATAGAGGATTCTCATATATGCAAGATGCACCACTTGATATGAGAATGGACGTAAGATGTGATTTTTCAGCTTATGATGTAGTAAACACATACAGCGAAGAAGAGTTAGCTAAAATAATAAAAGACTACGGTGAAGATAACTGGGCTAAGCGTATAGCTAAGTTTATAGTAGAAGAAAGAGCTGAAAAGTCTATAGAGACTACAGGAGAGCTTGTAGAGATAATAAAGAAAGCTATACCTAAAAAAGCTAGAATAGACGGACCACATCCAGCTAAAAGGACTTTCCAAGCTATAAGAATAGAAGTAAATAATGAGCTAGGTGTTATAACAAAGATGATAGATGATGCTGTATCTATTATGAATGAAGGTGGAAGAGTATGTATTATAACATTCCATTCATTAGAAGATAGAATTGTAAAGAATGAATTTAGAGATTTAGCAAATGATTGTATATGTCCACCGCATATACCAATGTGTCAGTGCGATAAAGAATCGTTAGTAAAGGTAATAACAAGAAAGCCAATATTACCAACAGATCATGAGGTAGAAGTAAACCCAAGATCAAGAAGTGCAAAGTTAAGGGTAGCAGAGAGAATATAGCGCGAGAAACACGAAAAGAGGGTTTGTATATAAGTTTTCCTTCCGGCAGGCAAGCTGCAAGGTCGGTGCAACTTATATACAAACCCTCTTTTCTATGTTCGCAATTATACTCTATCTGCTAGTAGGGAAAAATAAAAAAAAACAAAAAGAACAATAAAGAACAAAGTAACAAAAAGAATATGGGATGGATTAATACGTAGAGAAGAGAGAATCTGAGATTCTCTCTTTTTCTGTATTTAATTAGATATTAATGTAAACTTATGCTAGTGTAAGGATTTTAGCAAAGTTAATTTGGTTGAATTTTGTGAAATGTGTACTAATTTTGGGACAAGTATTTAGAGGAAGGAATAGTGTAAATCACAAATATAGTATATTACGGGTTTATATTTTGAAGGATAAGGGGAATTTTTTATGGAGAATGAAAGAGATAGAAGATATACAAAAAAAATAGAACCAAGTAAAAAATTAAATAAAAAACTAAATAAATCAAATGATAATAAAAATAATAAAATCAAAGATATAAATGAATATAAAAAAGCAAAAAAGAATAAACATAAAAAGAGAAAGAACAAGCTACTAAAAAAAGTATCTGTGTTGGCGATGGGTATTTGTGTGCTGGGTGTAATTATAGCAAATATTTGTGGCTATGCGATAATGTCTCAGTTGAAATACGAAATTGGTTCCTTGAAGAAAGAATTAAATAAAGAAGAAATCATACTTGGGGAAGTAAGGGTTAATGTGGATACTAATACATCTATTCAAGAAATAGAAGCTAAAGCTAAAGAAGAGTTAAATATGGACTATCCTAAAGAAAATCAAATAAGATACATAAATGTTGGGAACTAGGGGGGAGAGATTTGAAGAAGGTAAAACGAGTAAGTAAAAAAAGGCTGGTGCTTGTTCTTATACTTGCATGTGGTTTGTTCTTAGGCCTTACGTTTAGGACAGGGTATTTACAGATTGTTAAGGGGGATTGGTTAAGTACTAAAGCTTTGGATCAACAGACTAGAGAAATACCGATAGAGCCTAAGAGAGGAACTATCTATGATAGAAATATGAAAGAAGTCGCTGTGAGTGTAACTAAGTACACTGTCTGGTGTAAGCCTGTTGAGGTAAAGGATAAAGAAGCAGCAGCAAAGGAAGTAGCTAAGATATTAGGAAAAGAATATGATGATGTGTATAAGTCAGTAAGTAAGAAGAATATGGCTCTTGTTAAGATTCAACGTTGGATAGATGATGATAAGGCAACTCAAATAAGGGAAGCTAAGATACCTGGGATTTGGGTAGCAGAGGATAATCAAAGGTCATATCCATATGGAAACTTTGCGCCATATGTAATAGGTCATACAACTAATGACTCTCAAGGTATAGCCGGTGTAGAAATGAAGTATGACAAAAAACTAAAAGGTACAGCTGGTAAGCTAATTATAGGTACAGATGCATCAGGTAGAGAAATACCACAAGGTACTGAAAAATACTTTGAGCCAGTGCAAGGTAATGGTGTAGTGCTTACAATAGATGAAGTAATACAACATTATGCTGAAAAAGCAGCTCAAAAAGGATATGAATTAAATAATGCCAAAAGAGTGTCTATACTTGCTATGGATCCTAAAACAGGAGATATTTTAGCGATGGCATCTAAGCCAGATTATGATCCAAATGATTCTAGAACACCGATTTATCCTTATTATCAAGAAGAGTTAGATAAATATAGCGAAAAGGATAAGTTAAAAGGATATTATCAAATGTGGAGAAATCCGCTAGTAAGTGATACATATGAACCAGGTTCTACCTTTAAACTAGTAACATCGGTAGCAGGACTAGAAGAAGGGGTAGTTAAGGAAAGTGATAAATTTGTTTGTACAGGTCATGTAACTGTAGGTAAAAGAAACTTAAAATGTTGGAGAAGTTATAATCCTCATGGAGAGCAGACGTTTGTACAGGGTGTACAAAATTCATGTAACCCAGTATTCGTAGATGTAGGTCAAAGACTTGGTGTAGACAAAATGTACAATTACATAGAAGGTTTTGGATTTATGGATAAGACTGGTATAGATTTACCAGGTGAAGCGAAAGGTATAACATATAATAAAAAGAATGTAGGGCCTGTAGAACTTGCTACAATGTCATTTGGACAGTCAATATCTGTAACGCCAGTACAATTAGTTACAGCTATATCAGCTATGGCTAATGATGGTAAATTAATGCAACCAAGAGTAGTAAAAGCTTACACTGATAACAAAGGTAATATAACAGAAACAGTAGAGCCTAAAGTAGTAAGACAAGTAATCTCTGAAGAGTCTTCTGAAAGAATAATGAAAATAGCTGAGTCTGTTGTTAGTCAGGGTTCAGGTAAGGCAGCATATTTACCAGGATACAGAGTGGGTGGAAAAACAGGTACAGCTCAAAAAGTTGTAGATGGGGTATACGCTCAAGGAAAATATGTATGTTCTTTTATGGGGATAGCTCCAACTGATGATCCACAAATTGTAATACTAGCAATAGTTGATGAACCAAATGGACCAAATGGAGCATTTGGTAGTACAACAGCAGGACCAATAGTAAAAGAAGTATTACAAGATTCATTAAAATATTTAGGGGTAAAACCAATATACACAGAAGAAGAAAAATCAAAATTTGAAAAGCCAAAAGTTGTAGTTCCAGATGTTAGAAATTTAGCTATAGAGGATGCTACTAAAGTGTTAGAAGAGGTAAATTTACATGCTAATTTAGATACAGATATAGAAGTAGAAAAAGGAACAAAAGTAACAGATACGTTTCCACCACCAGGTGAAAAAATAGATGAAGGTTCTCCAATAATCATATACTTTAACAAATAATTACAAGGAAATAATTAACAAAAAGTAACAGAAAGTTAGAAATACCTTCAAAAAAAAAACATTTTAGTATATAATTATAAAGTTGATGTACTATGGGGCAATGTATATGGGATTATACATTGCCTTTTGTCAAGTTAATCAATCTCAAAATTAGATAAGTTTAATTTATAAAGGAGGGAAAGTATGGAAAGCCTAACAATATCAGAATTATTACTTGCGACTAATGGTACTTTAGTACAAGGAAATAAAAATGACTGTATTAATGACATTGTTATAGATAGTAGAAAAGTAAACCAAGACAATTTATTTGTTGCTATAATAGGTGAAAATTTAGATGGTCACAATTTTATGCAAGGTGCATATGAAAAAGGATGCAAAAATTTTATAAAAAATAAAAGTAATAGCATAAAAATAGATGGTTCGGACATAAATTTAATAGAAGTAGAAGATACAACTTTAGCTCTAGGAGATATTTCAAGATTTTATAGAGAGAAGTATGATATTCCATATATAGGTGTTACAGGTAGTGTAGGAAAAACAACAACAAGGGATATGGTGTATTCGGCAGTTTCTTCTAAATATAAGACACTAAAAAATCAAGGAAACTTAAACAATCATTTTGGAGTGCCTTTAACATTATTCAATTTAGATAAATCCTATGAATGTGCAGTAATAGAAATGGGAATGTCTGGATTTAATGAAATAGAGTATCTAGCTAATATAGTAGACCCTAAAATAGCTGTTATATCAAATATAGGAATGTCTCACATTGAAAACTTAGGTTCTCAAGAGGGAATTTTAAAAGCTAAAATGGAGATAACTACTAAATTTGATAAAGACAATATATTAATCGTAAATGGTGATGATGAATTTTTATCGACTCTAAAAAATAAGGATTATGATTTTACAATAAAAACATTTGGTTTTAACAAAGAAAATGATATTTATTGTGAAAGCTATGAACTAACTGAAGAAGACATAACATTTGTATGTGTAATAGATGGTAAGAAGGAAAAAATATTTATACCAACTGTAGGAGAACACAATATATACAATGCGATGGCTGCAATATTAGTAGGTATGAGCTTAAATATATCTCTAGAAGATATAAAGAGTGGTTTAAATGATTACGTAGCTACTAAAATGAGATTAGACATAATCAAAAACGATAAAATGACTATAATAAATGACGCATATAATGCAAGCCCAGACTCTATGACTGCTGCTTTAAAAATCCTAGGTAGATACAAAGGAAGAAGAGTTGCAATATTAGGTGATATGTTTGAAATGGGTGAGCATAGTGAATATGGTCATAGATTAGTAGGGAAATCATCAATAGAAAATACAGATGTATTAATAACTATAGGAGATGATTCACATTTTATAGGTGATGAAGCTAAAGCTTTAGGTTTTGATACAGTAAACATTCATCATTTTAAAACAAGAGAAGATGCTATTAATGAAATAGACAATATATTAAAAGAAAAAGATACTATACTAGTTAAAGCATCAAGAGGTATGAAATTAGAAAAAATAGTAGAATATCTTAATAAGTAAAAAAGAAAAAACCAATGAAATAGCCAGCAAGGGAGAGGAGAAATATTATGTTAGGAATAACAGAACTTACGTATACAGCATTGATTTCATTTCTAATAGTAGTAATATTAGGCCCAATATTTATACCAATGTTAACTAAATTTAAATTTGGTCAAACAGTTAGGGACGATGGACCGAAAACGCATTTAGCAAAGAATGGAACACCTACAATGGGTGGAATCCTAATGATAGTAGCAATACTAATAACAGGTCTTACTAGAAGTAGAGTAGGAGCGGATATGGTAGTAGGATTATTATCTATTGCAGGATTCGGATTAATCGGATTTTTAGACGATTTTATAATAATCAAAAAGAGAAGATCATTAGGGCTAAAGCCATGGCAAAAAATAGTTCTTCAATTTGCTTTAGCTATGTATATATCATATTATCAATACACAGCATCTGCTAGTGCAGCACAACTTATGATACCTTTTACAGATGTATCTATAAATATAGGTCCATTATATATACCAATGATGACGTTTATAATAATAGGTATTGTTAATGCAGTAAACTTAACTGATGGACTTGATGGATTAGCATCAGGAGTAACTTTAATAGTATCGGCATTCTTTATGTTACTTGCATCTAGTGTAAGTGTAAATCCAGATGTAGCTATACTTGCAGCAGCAACTGTAGGAGCATGTTTAGGATTCTTAGGATTTAACTCATACCCAGCTAAAATATTTATGGGTGATACTGGTTCTATGGCTTTAGGTGGAGCAGTGGCAGCATTTGCTGTTTTAACAAACTCTATACTTTTAATACCTTTAGTTGGAGGTATATACTTTGCAGAAGCTATATCTGTTATACTTCAAGTTGGTAGCTATAAGCTAAGAAAGAAAAGAATATTTAAAATGGCTCCAATTCACCATCACTTTGAACAATGTGGATGGCCTGAGACTAGAGTAGTATTTGTATTCTGGATAATAACAGTAGTATTAGCTTGGATAGGTATAATAGCAATATTCTAATTCGGGGGTAGACATATGAATCTAAGAGACAAAAAAGTTTTATTAGTTGGACTTGCAAAAACTGGTATATCTACAATCAAACATTTAGATAAACTAGGAGCAAATATAGTTGTAAATGATATAAAAGACCAAGATAAATTACAAGACATATTAAGTGAACTTAAAGACTTAAACAATGTAGAATATATATTAGGATATCATCCAGAAAATGTAGATGATATAGATATGGCAGTAGTGTCACCAGGTGTTCCTCTAGATTTACCTTTTATATTAAAGCTTAAGGCTAGTAATATAGAAATAATAGGTGAAGTAGAACTAGCGTATAGATTATCAAATAATCCTACGTTTATAGGTATAACAGGAACAAATGGTAAGACTACAACTACAACTTTAGTAGGTGAAATATTTAAAAAGGCTAATAAGGATACTCACATAGTTGGAAACATAGGTAACCCTGTTATAGATACTGTAGGAGTAGCTGATGAAAACTCAGTACTTGTAACAGAGTTAAGTAGCTTCCAATTAGAAAGTATAGATACATTTAAGCCAAAAGTAAGTGCAATACTAAACTTTACAGAAGATCATTTAAATAGACACCATACTATGGAGAATTATATGGAAGCTAAAGCTAGAATATATATGAATCAAGATAGTAATGATTATTGTGTTCTAAACTATGATGATGAAAATGTAAGAAATTTAGCTTCTAAAGTTAAATCTAAAGTAATATTCTTCTCTAGAAAAAATCAATTAGAAGAAGGAATATATTTAGATGAAAATAATAACATAGTTATAGATATGGATGAGAAGATAGTACTATTAAATAAAGATGAATTAAGTTTACCGGGTAACCATAACTTAGAGAACTGTATGGCAGCAGTAGCAATGGCCTATGTATGTGGTATAGATTTAGAAGTTATCAAAGAAGTTTTAAGAACTTTTGCTGGGGTTTCTCACAGACAAGAATTCGTTAGAAATTTAAATGGAGTTATGTATGTAAATGACTCTAAAGGTACTAATCCAGACTCAACTATAAAAGCTATACAATCATACAATAGACCAATAATATTAATTGCTGGTGGATACGATAAAGATAGTAGCTATGATGAATTATTAGATGCTGCAAAAGATAATGTATATGCATTAGTACTTTTAGGTCAAACTGCAAATAAAATATCTGATTGTGCTAAAAATAAAGGATTTACTAATATCAATATCGTAAAAGATATGAAGGAAGCAGTGACTGTTTCTAATCAACTAGCAAAAGAAGGATATGTAGTATTATTATCGCCGGCTTGCGCAAGTTGGGATATGTATAAAAGTTTTGAAGTAAGGGGTAATGACTTCAAGGATAATGTTAACAATTTAAGATAGCCTCTTATCTCGGGAATGGAGGTAAGGTTACTACAATGCCGAAAGAAGCAATTAAAAAGCGTATTGATAAGGGGATAAAGACTGAATTTGATAGTGTAATATTTTACACTACAATGCTCTTAGTATTTATAGGAATCATCATGGTGTTTAGCGCGAGTTTTGTTCAATCCTCATTTAAGCACCATGATGCTTATTATTTTCTAAAAAGAAATTCAGTCTATGCTATATTAGGATTTATATCAATGATGTTTATATCCAATATAGATTATAAGTTTTGGAAGAAGAACGCAAAACCAATAGGTATCGTAGCGGTAATATTATTAATATTGGTTATAACACCATTAGGAATAAAAGCAAACGGTGCTAGAAGATGGTTAGGAGTTGGAGGTCTTACAATCCAACCAGCAGAAATTGCTAAATTTGCTGCTATAATAATTACAGCAAAAGTAATAGAAATGAGATATGACAAAATGAAGTCTTTGACAAAAGGTGTTATACCTGTTCTTATAGTTCCAATAGTGTTTTTTGCGCTTATAATGTTACAACCAAATATGTCTACGGCAGGTACTATTATACTAGTTGTATTTGTTATGGTATTTGTGGCAGGAATGAATATGAAATTTGTTATAGCTATGTTTGGTAGTGGTGTAGGAGCATTCCTACTCTTAGCGCTGACATCAGAGTACAGATTAAAGCGTATATTATCTTTCTTAGATCCATTCCAGGATCCATTAGGAGATGGGTATCAGGTAATTCAAGGTCTATATGCATTAGGCTCAGGTGGATTATTTGGTATGGGACTAGGAAAAAGCCAACAAAAATGGTTTTACATACCCGAACCACAAAATGACTTTATATTTGCTATAATAGGTGAAGAATTAG
>JBOFYV010000031.1:0-4928 GCA_051654865.1 Peptostreptococcaceae bacterium | reverse complement strand
TCCGCTTAATGCAAGTACTGGTGATACGATAAATTTATATTTACCAAATGATTATAATTTTGATAATACTAAAGAAACAATTCCTATAAAAATGAATTATGTGGGATCAATAGAAAGTAAATACCTAATAGGTATGAATCGATTTGGTTACTACAATAATTTAACTTTAATAGTTTCAGAGGATTTTTACTTACAGAATCAGGATTCAATAAAAGTAGATGCGAGTATGGTTAATATATTATTAAATCTTGATAAAAATCAAAATAAAGAGATTGCAATAAAACGAATTAATAATTATGTTACTGCAAATAATGCAGATTTTTTACAGGAAAAAGACTCAGAGATTGAATTCAATATGAAAATAAAATCATCTTATCCTGTTATATATACGGGGTTAGTGTTACTAACCTTGATAAGTAGTATTAATTTGATGAACATACGCAGTATGAATATGTCTTTAAGGGAAAAAGAATTTAAAATATTGCTGTCTATAGGAATGAAAAAATCAAAGCTAAATAAGATAATTTTTCTAGAAGGTATAGTAGCATGGTTTATATCTTCTGTAATAGGAGGAAGTATATCTATTATTGTGTTAACTATTATAAAGATTGTATATATGTATCAGGGATATTTACAAGATACAGCTATTCCCATTCATATTATAAGTGTATATATAATAATGCTATTTTTAATAACTATAATAATTAGTATAGTTCCTTATAGAAAATTAAAAAATATAGAGTTAAATAACTTAACAAAAGACAACGAGTAAGAATGGAGGAAAAAATGACTAAAGTTTTATTAGTAGAAGATGATAGAGCAGTTGCATTAGCTGTAATATATAGTTTAAAGAAAGAAGGGTTTGAGGTTATACATGCACCAAATCTAAAAACTGCACGAGAAGTGCTAAATGATACCATAGATATAATACTACTTGACTTAATGTTGCCTGATGGTGATGGATACGAGTTATGTAGTGAAATAAGAGAAGCTCAAAATGATATACCAATCATATTTATGACAGCTTGTGATGAAGAAAGTAATATTGTATTAGGACTGGATTTAGGCGCTGATGACTATGTAACTAAGCCTGTTAAAATTAGAGAATTAGTATCGAGGATAAATGCAGTACTAAGAAGAAAGAGAGGTATATCAAAGAAAAAAGAAGAAAGAAAAACAGTACAAAGTGAGTCTATAGAAATAGATATAGGTGGACATATTGTTAGAAAACATGGACAAGAATTATCATTAACATTAAGTGAATATAAACTACTTTTATTGTTAGTTGAAAACTCTCCTAATGTATTAACTAGAGAGATTATGTTAGAAAAACTATGGGATAGTGAAGGAAACTTCATAGATGCAAATGCTATTAGTGTATATATAAAAAGACTTAGAGAAAAAATTGAAGATGATAGTAAAAATCCAAAATTAATTATAACAGTAAGAGGTGTAGGTTATAAATGGTTGCCTAAGGTGGTGAAATAGAAGTGATTTCTTTTTATCATAAAGACGAAAGAAAAAATGTAATATTATTCATAGTAGGTGTCTTAGTAATTCAAATGTTAGTACTTAGTTTTATATTTTTAGGATTTTTAAATAATATAAATAAAGATATAATAACACAAAACTACTCTATAGTAGGCACTGTAGCAAGAAAAGATGAAGATCTTGCTAAAAAATTGGTTCCAATTATAACTAATAACAAAACGTCAGAAGTTGAGCTAGGCAAATCAATTTTAAGTAATTACTCTTACGATTATAGTCTTAAATACTTTAATAATCCTTTAGTACCTACAGTTGGATTTTCATTTGTATTTAAGATTATAATGAGTATTGTACTTACAATACTCATTATAGTTTTTGGATTTTTGTATATAATTGACCCATTGTATAAAAAAATAAAACATCTAACTTTTAGATCGGAAAATATAGTAGAAAATAAGATTGTAGATAAAGGAAAAGATATTGAGTATAGAGGTAGTTTGGATAAATTTAGTATAAAGTTTGATCTTATGGAAGAACGTATATTCAACAATATAAAATTATTACAAGAAGAAAAGAAAAATTTAAAAAATATAATAGATGATATATCTCATCAACTAAAAACTCCGCTTATGGCACTAGTTATGTACAATGATATTTTAAAAGATTATAAAAATATGGATGATTATGATATAGATAATTTTATAGAATTAAGCAATGAACAGTTAGATAGAATGCAATGGCTAGTAAAAACATTGCTTAAATATGCAAGACTTGAAAGTAATGTTGTAGAATATCATAAAGATAATTATCCATTGAATAATACTATTGAAGAAAGCATAAATCCATTAAGATTTAAGGCTAATGAAAAGAATCAAACTTTACACTTTAGTTTTGACAATGATATTGTATATTATCATGATCGAAACTGGTTGGGTGAAGCGATAAGCAATATTGTAAAAAATGCTATAGAACATACACCTAATAATGGAAATATTGAGGTGTCCTTAGAAGAAACGCCTATTACTATTAGAATTATTATCAAGGATAATGGAATGGGAATTGAAAAAAATCAGATTAAAAAAATATTTAAAAGATTTCATAAAGGAGAAAATGCTCTCAATCCAACTAGTATAGGAATTGGTCTTTATTTAAGTAAGTCTATAGTCAAAGCTCACGATGGAGATATTACTGTAGAAAGTGAAGTAGGGATAGGAAGTACTTTTTATATAACTTTTATTAAAACAGTAAATTAAATACTTAATAAAAAAAGGACGCCTTATGGTGTCCTTTATATATTGAATAGATTTACTATTAAAAATATCATCGATAGATGAGCTGGATAAAAAATATAGAAAAAATACTTATTTATATTTAATCTCATATTAGTATTAAAGTATATAAATGGTATAGCTAAAATAGCAAAGCCTTGCATTCCTAAAGCAAAACCAAATATATTTATATCTCCTCCTGAAAGAAAAGGAATTGCTAATATTATAGAAGTTACTATTAGTGATAATAAAAATTTATCTCTTAAAAGATATATACTAGATAAAAGTAAAACTGTGTCAAATCCATAGTCTAAAGGTAATAAACTAAACGCTAATAAAGATATAAGTAAGCATATCCATTTTTTATCTTTTATGCCATATACAAATAATGCACTAAAGAATAATGTAAAGAAAATATTCCAAGTAGGTCCAAAAGCAAGCATCCAAGGTAGCTGGGATACAACCGCAAAGGCACCTAAGCGTATTAAGTAGTTTTTGAAACTGCTTGTATGAATTACACCGACTACAATGCAGTATGCAAATATAGGAAATGCTATCCTACCTATAATCTGAAATATTTGAATCTCTGGGAAAAAAGCCTTACCTATGTGATCTAGTATCATAGCTACTATAGCTATAATCTTTAAAAAATTAGTATCTAAATTTGTTTTTAGTTTTTGATTTGTATTTAGTATTTGTTCCATCTTATCCTCCAATAAACCCTTTTAGTATTTAATCATCTTTATATCTTAATTATATATATATACTCTTTCAAAACACTTTCATAAGGCTTACAGTTTTGTCATAATTAAATATAAAATAAAGAAAATTCAAAATAATATTGAAATAAAGTGTGAAAATAGTATAATACTTTAAAAGGATTCAAATAAAAATTCAATTAGAGGATTGAATATATAAATAATAGAAAATATTATTAGGACTAACTAGAGGGGGAAAATAGAATGAATATAAAAGATATAACAAGTAAATATAAAGATTACATAATAGAAATGAGGAGAGAGTTTCACGCAAATCCAGAAGCAAGTATGCAAGAAGTAAGAACTTGTAAGAGAATAAAAGAAGAACTTGATAAAATAGGAGTATCATATGTATCAGCAGCAAACACAGGAGTAATCGCAACAATAAAAGGAAAAAATCCTGGTAAAACAGTAGCACTTAGGGCAGATATAGATGCATTAGCTGTATGTGAGCTTAATGAAGTAGAATATAAATCTAAAAATGAAGGACTAATGCATGCTTGTGGTCATGATGGTCATACTGCAATGCTTCTAGGTGCAGCAAATGTATTAAATGAAATTAAGGATAACATAAATGGAACGGTAAAACTATTATTCCAACCAGGTGAAGAGGCTGGGGTAGGTGCTAGAGCTATGATAGCTGATGGTGCTATGGAAGGTGTAGATAGTGCATTTGGAATACATTTATGGGCAGATCTAGAACTAGGAAAAATAGCAGTAGAAGAAGGTCCAAGAATGGCATCTGCAGATATATTAAAAATAACTGTAAAAGGTAAAGGTGGACACGGGTCTATGCCTAACCAAGGTATAGATGCAGTACTTGTATCCTCTGCTATAGTTATGAATTTACAGTCTATAGTAAGTAGAGAGATAAGCCCGCTAGAATCAGTAGTTGTAAGTATAGGAGCTATAAACGCTGGAACGAGATTTAATGTAATAGCAGAAGATGCTGTACTAGACGGAACTGTTAGATGTTTTAATCCAAAACTTAGAGAAGAGTTACCAAATATAATAGAGCGTATAGTAAAAAACACTGCAAGTACTTATAGAGCAGAGGCTAGTGTAGAGTACAACAAGGTGATACCTATAACGATAAATGATAAAGAATGTACTAAATTAGCAAAAGGGTCAGTAGATAAGTTAGTTGGAGAAGGGGCGCTGGCTTCTATACCTAAGGTTACTGGATCTGAGGATATGTCTGAGTATTTAAATTTAGCTCCTGGGGCTATAGCTTTTGTTGGTGCTGGAAATATTGATAAGGGGATTGCTTATCCTCATCATCATGGTAAGTTTAATATAGATGAAGATGCGTTAGAACTTGGGACTAATTTATATGTTCAATATGCATTAGATTTTTTAGATATTAAGTAATTGCTAGGATAATTTTTATAATCATTAATTTACTATTTGTATA
>JBOFYV010000030.1:0-8779 GCA_051654865.1 Peptostreptococcaceae bacterium | reverse complement strand
ATAAAATTCTATACAAAAAAGCCGCTAAACTAATAGCGACTTTTCTCTTTATTTAAAAGTTTTTTCTACGTGTGCTTTTATTTCTTCAGCAGTTCCCATAGATAATACTTCATTAGCGAAAACTTTCATATCTTCGTAATTTACAGAAGTTATGAACTTTCTAGCAGGAAGTATAGATATTGGAGACATAGAGAATTCATCTAGTCCCATTCCTAATAATATAGGTATCATTAATGGATCACCAGCAGATTCTCCACACATTCCTACCCACTTACCTTCCTTATGAGCAGCATCTATAACCATCTTTATAAGTCTAAGTACAGCTGGGTTGAATTGGTTGTAAAGGTAACTTATCTTTTGGTTCATTCTGTCTACTGCACAAGTATATTGGATTAAGTCGTTTGTTCCTATAGAGAAGAAATCAACGTGCTTAGCTAATATATCAGATATAACAGCAGCAGATGGTATTTCTATCATCATACCTACTTCTACATCCTTAGCGTAAGCTTCACCATTAGCATCCATTTCAGCTAATACTTCTTTGATTATTTCTTTAGCAGCTAATAATTCTTCTAAAGAAGATATCATAGGGAACATTATTCTTAATTTTCCGTGTACACTTGCTCTATATAAAGCTCTTAATTGAGTCTTGAATATATCAGTTCTATCTAAACATAATCTTATAGCTCTGTATCCTAAGAATGGGTTCATTTCAGGATCCATATGGAAGTATGGAAGTTCCTTATCTCCACCTATATCTAGAGTTCTTATAACGATTGGCTTACCACTCATTCCTTCTAGTACAGCCTTGTATGCTTGATATTGCTCTTCTTCAGTTGGGAATGCATCTTCCTTATCCATGTATAAGAATTCAGTTCTATAAAGTCCAACACCTTCAGCATCGTTGTTTATTAATCCTTCTACATCGTTAGGACTTCCTATGTTTCCAGCTAACTCTACATGTCTACCATCTAAAGTTATAGAAGCTTTTCCTTTTAATTGCTTTAACGATTCTTTGTATTCTTCGTACTCAGCCTTTAACTTAGAGTATTTAGCTATAGTTTCTTCATCTGGATTTACTATTACTTCACCAGTATCTCCATTGAATACTATATAGTCTCCATCGTTAACTTTTTCAGTTATGTCAGTAAGACCAACTATAGCAGCTATTTCTAATGTTCTAGCCATTATAGCCGTATGAGAAGTTCTTCCACCTATGTTAGTTAAGAATCCAAGAACCATCTTCTTGTTCATTGTAGCTGTATCTGATGGAGTTAAGTCATGTGCTAATAACACTACTTCTTCATCTAATCCTGCTAAATCAACAACTTTTATACCTAATATATTTCTAAGTATTCTGTTAGTAACGTCTTTTATGTCTGCTGCTCTTTCTCTCATGTACTCATTGTCCATAGATTCAAACATTGCAACGAACATTTCTTTTATTTCATTTAATGCGAAATCTGCATTAACTTTTTCATCTCTTATTTTAGCTATAGCAGAATCTAATAATTCTGGATCTTCTAAAACTAATAAGTGAGCTTCAAATATCTCAGCTTCGTGCTCCCCTAATTCAACTAAAGCCTTTTCCTTAACCTTAGTTAATTCTTCTTTAGATACAGCTACAGCATTTTGTAATTTTACAACTTCTGCTTCTACATCTTCTATGTTTCTTTTTTCTATAACTAATTCTTCATGTTTAACTACTAATGCTTTTCCTAGAGCAATTCCAGGAGATGCTCCTGTTCCTTTGTACATCTTAGTACTCCTCCTAAAAGTTAAGTAAAATTTATATATATATTGATATCAAACAAACCTCGGCGCAAACCGAGGTTTATCTATTATTATTCTCCAAATCCACTCTCGATTAATTCAACTAAAGCGTTTACTGCAGCTTCTTGATCTTCTCCGTTAGCTACAACTGTTAACTCGTCTCCTTGACCTAAACCTAAACTCATTATACCCATTATTGATTTAGCGTTTACAGTTTTTCCTTTAGCTATAACTTCTACTGTAGCTTTGAACTCAGCAGCTTTCTTAACAAACATTCCTGCTGGTCTAGCGTGTAATCCACTTGCATTTTTTATACTTACTATCTTTTCCATTGTGAAACCTCCAAAAAATATATTCTAAAGTATTTTATTTACTTTTTTTAACATCATAATAATTATAACCTAAGTGAGACTTTTATGTCCATAGGTACTTTTTTTGTCCCACCCCTATTATTTATGCTAATTTTGACGATTAAAATCTTTTATAAAGCAATTTGTTAATAGTTTTGTCATCTTATTTTTTTGCAATGATATAATTGGCTTTACTTCAAAATTTAAGGCTAAGTTTTTGTTAGAATCAAAGTTTTTATTTACTACATCTACTACTTTGTTAAAATCATAAAGTTTAACTCTATTTATATTAGTTTCCTCTAATTTTTTTTCGTATATGCAATAGAATAAATCTTTATAAGAAAAATCCTTTTTTAATTCTAGCATTTCTCCAACTTTTGGTATTACGTTTTCCATAAGCGTCCTTAAAGTTGGATCTTTTTTTATATTTAATAAACTTAAAATAGATTCTATGCTTTCTTTATTCATAGATTTAAATTTATTAAAACAGTAAGCTTCATCATACTTATAATCTGCATTAAAGTAATATTTTATCCCTTCATATCGATTATAAGCTTTCATTGTATCTAAGTACCCAAGATTTATGTTTTTCTCAACATTATCCTTGTCTTTATTTAGACTTCCTCCTAAATATTCAGAAGGAGTTATTGTCTTTATATTTATGTCACTGTGCCTACTTAAATTTCTTTTACCCAAAAAATCGTCTAATAATCTAACAACTACAATATCTTTATATCCTTTTTCCGCCAACAAGCTAATAGGCATATTATCAAAAAACATTCCATCTAAATAAAGTTTATCGTCCATTCTCTCTAATTTAAATATAGGGAGAGATGCACTCGCTATTAAGTAATCCACTAACCTTCCATTAGGTATATCTTCTATATACAATGGTTGGGGAAAGATTTTTTTATCAAACCAAACTGTTACTAGTCCAAAATCTTTATTACTGTTTCTAATAGCATCTTCATTTAATGTTTTTTCTAATAGTTTTCGTAGAGGGCTAATGTCAATCCCTTCATTTCTTACTGCTTTATTTATTAGTTCTATAACCGAATTCACATTCTTAACAGTAAAGTCCATGTTTTTATACTTATTATAAGACTCCTCATCCATATTCATAAAATGAGTATAATCATAAGTCATCCAAATATCTTCCATAACTTCAATGTCATTTTGAATTATATATGCTCCATTTAGTGCTCCTATTGAAGTACCTGTCACACCTTGAAATTCTAGACCTAAATCTCTTAAAGCTTTGTACGCTCCTATTTGAAATGCACCTTTAGTGCCTCCTCCTTCTAATACTAAACCTTTCATAAATTATCTCCTATATTAACAAAAGATATATACTAAAATATATTATAAAGTTTATAGTATTTCAAGTCGAAAGATGTTTTTTGTTTTACAGAATTATTTTACCATAAATTTAATATAAAAGTATATATCTTTGCTATTTAATTATTTTATATAGTTTTTGTTATTTTATATCATTTACAGATTTTACTATTTTTACTGATTTTGTAAATAATTTTTTTTCTATTGGTCCTAATGACATCGTACTCATTATATAACTATTTGGATCAACTAAATACATTTTTTTGTATCCACTTTTCATAAAAGCCATACAAACATTCCTTATATCATCTACTTCTTCACAGTCAAACATAGAAGTTTTTACTACTAAATTATATTGAGAACTGCGTATACCCCTAGTCATTTGCTTATATTGGTTTAGAAAGTCACTTGACTCCTTTTTATTGATATAACCACTAACTTCTACATATACCCTTTTTTGAGTATCGTCTATTTGTATACTTAACATACATTTATGCCCCCTTTAGTAAGTTGATATATTATGTATATGAAGATATAGGCATAATAGTGATTATAGTTGTAAAGACTGCCTAATTAATAGGTCTATTTCTTTCTCTAATTTTTCTACATCATTTTTATTATTAGTAGATTTTAGTATTTTCTTGCTTAATGATTCTATTTTTTCGTAATTATCATCCTTAAATATTTTCAATTTCATTACTTTATTAGGATAATAATCATATAAGTTTTTGCTCATCTTTTTAGCATTTATTTTAAAGTATTTATCATACACACTCGAATTCAGTATAGCTACTAGATACTCATAGGAAAATTCATTTATAAACTTATCCTTTATGTAAAAAGAATAAACATCTGCACTACAATAATTATGGTTATAATCAATAGCAAACTTATTTTTATTCGATTTATACGGGTACATTATTTTTACCCTCTCAAAAAGTTGTTTTTCTCTACCCCATTGAAGTTCATACCATTTTCTTGAATTTTTCTTACACTCTCTTCTATTTTGTAATCGTTCTTTATGTTTAACTATAAAACTTTCTATAGTATTCTTATTTTTTTCTTCGTCTTCTATATCGTTTGAATAAATTAGTTTATAATTACTTTTTCCTACTATGTATTTATCTATATTAGTATTTTTAACCCATGGTTTTAAAAGAGGTTTGTCTACTTTGTCTAACATTTCATTTTGATTACTAACTACAAAAGCCTTATCACAACCTGTAATTATACCTTGAAAGCTTGTACATATTTCATCTAGGATATACTCACATTTTGACTCTATGTTATCATAAAAATCTTTGTCTTTTGTGTTTACTATTATCCATTCTTCATATTTTGGGTCTTTATTCATTATAAAATAATTGAAATATCCCTTATTAATAAGCACTTCTAATGAATCTAATTTATTTATATTTATAGACTCATCTTTTATTCTAAGTACTCTTGTATCGTTAGATTTGTATTTATCCTTTTTGAATGTCATAATACAACTTGAAATACTTATATTTTTAAACACATTTGCGCCTAAAAAATCTATTAATTCCTCTATATTTACATTTTCATCTATATAGCGTCTTAGATATTTTCCTGATGGACTTTCTAAAAAATATCGAGGAGTAATTATACTACCAACACCGTCATCCTTCAATACTTCAATTATTTTTTTATAAAAGCAAAAATACAAATCCGCTTTACCTTTATATACGTCCTTATATTCTTTTAGTATAAACTTCTTATATTCCTTATCTATTTTTTTATGACCTACATAAGGAGGATTCCCTATTACATAGTCAAATTTTATATCCCAAAGCTCTTTTAAACTATCACAGCATTTAATATTGAATCTATCTACGTTTATATCTTCATCTTTTTTTATTAATTCTTTTTTTAGTATTTCTATAGCCTTTTCGTCTATATCCGCACCATATATACAATTAGATATTATGTGATTATGAATATTATCATTTTTCCAATAGTTTTCATCATACCTATCTCTCAATTCATAAATATTCTCTTCAAACATATCATATAAAGCATCATATGCTTGTAACAAAAAATTACCACATCCGCACGATATATCTAGTATCTTTGGATATGGATTGTCTACTATATTATGTTTAAGTATAGTGTTCCTTAGAATATAATCAACTATAACTTTCGGAGTGTAGTATACTCCATTTGATTTTTTTATTTCTATATCTAAATTTTTTTCATACTCATTAGATATACTAAAGCTCTCCCCCATATTTCCCCTCCAAATATGATAAAACTTATCCTATTGTTAATTATAACACATTTTTATTCCATTATATTCCATTTATTGTTTATCCATTCTGTACAACTATCTATATCACAACTTTCACCCAATTTATATAAATAGTCTAATGCTTTAACATCATCCATACCTATATCTCTATTCATACGTGGATTTATTCTATAGTAATTATCCTCTAAAATCATTTGAGAAAAAGACTGGCTCATTTGTGCATTGGCTTCTAATGTTATTGATATAATAGGTAAGTCTGGATTTTTATTTGTTAACCATTCTAACACTCCCCACTGTGTTGTGTCTTGCTTTATACTATTGTAGCAATATCCAGTGCCAAATGATAATAACCTTATATCTGAGGTAGTTTGTGATAACTCCTTGCTCAAAGCGTAAATTATACAAGCTAGACTTGGGTCTGTTGCAACTATACCTCCATCAATATGATTCTTGTATGTGGGGAAAAATACAGGCGCAGCACTACTACTTAGTGCTACATCAATAACATATGCATTTTCTGTTGATGACCCTGGTATATTGTTATAAAAAATAGGTTTCCAACTATTTATTTTGTCTCCTATATAAAACGTAGGTATAACTACAATTTTTCCTAAATCTTTCAACCTCAAATTTTGTGGGAATATCTCAAGAAGAACTTCTTTTAAATGCATATTATCATATTTAGGCCTTATTACCTCTGAGTAAGATTTATCGAATATATAATTAGCTTTTTCAATTGAGTAAAGCTTTTTTATTTCACTAGGGCTTACCCCATATGCTAAACCTAATGCAATTAAACTACCCGTAGATGTGCCTCCTATCATATTTGCATTTGACACTATATCATTACATTCATTTTGAATTCTATCTAATAAAGAAATACTTAATGCACCTCTTAGTCCTCCACCATCAAACGTAAGTATATTAAAAGCTGAATCCTCCATACCCTTCTCCCTTCTATTTTCAACTCTACTTTCAATATATGAATAAATAAAAAAAAGGGTATGATTTTTTATCATCCCTTTATATGTTAATGTATTTTATTATGTTGTTTTAAGCTATTTGAATTAAGTATATTTTTAAACTGTTTGCATTCTATTGGCTTTGAAAATACATATCCTTGTACTATCTCGCAACCAGTTTGTTTAATCATCTCTACTTGGTTGATATTCTCTACACCTTCACAAACAGTGCTTAGATTTAAATTCTTTGATAAGTTAATTATAGAGCTAACCATTATTTGAGATTTTTTATTTTCTTCAATATCTTTTAGTAAAGATCTATCTAATTTTAAAACATCTATAGGCACATCTTTTAAACTACTTAAATTTGAATTCCCTGTACCAAAATCATCCATAGCTACCTTTATACCTAGAGATTTGATTTGGTTTAATCTTGAATTTATAAATAGTATATTATTTAATGCTGTTGTTTCAGTTATTTCTATTTCTACTAGACTCGGATTTATATCATATATTTTTAATTGTTTCTCAAAGTACTTAGTTAAGTCTTTTTGATATAATTCAACTCTAGAAATATTTATAGCTATAGGTACCACTTCTATACCTTCATACATAAACTGCCTTAAGTTTTTACATACTTCCTTGAATACCCATTTACCTATATTATTTATAAACTTATTTTCTTCAGCTATAGGTATAAATTCTAAAGGACTTATCATTCCTAGTGTGGGATGATTCCATCTAATTAGCGCTTCTGCTCCTACGATTTCCCCACTATTGATATTATATTTTGGCTGATAGTAGATACTCAACTCATTGTTGTCTATAGAGTGATACAAGTCTTTTTCTAGTTTCTTTTTCTTTTTATTTTCTTTTCTCATATTTTCATCAAATAAAACTGCATCTTTAAGTATGGATTCTTTACATTTGTATCTAGCCATATTTGCATTATCTATTATTCTATAAATATCAGTATTTCTATTTTCAACAATATACATTCCTACACATATATCAATATAAAAATGCTCATCTAACAATTTACATTCTTTTATGTTAGCTATTTCATTTTTTATTATATTTATAACCTTTTGTAATTCTTGTTTTTCATTATTACATTCTATTACTAACCCAAATACATCCTGCTCTAATCTACCATATATACCTATACCTTTAAAATATTTTTTTAAATTTCTAGATACGATTTTAAGTACTTCATCTCCTGCCTTAACACCATATATATCATTTATTATTTTAAATTTTTCTATATCGAAACATATTAGAACACATCTTTTATTTTTTCGTTTTATTATAAATTCTTTTGCATCTAATATAAACTTATCATAATTACTAATTTTAGTTAGTTTATCTAAAAAAGCCACTCTTCTTAATATCTTTTGGTTTTTCATTAAGTAACTCGCAACTATTATAAATACAATTATTGTAGTTAGAATTAGTACAAATACCATTTCTATATTTTGTACAGCACCTTTTAAAATATCGTCTTCTGGAACAGAGTTTACAACATACCAATCTTCTGTATTAGGTATTTTCGAAAATCCTACTAATACATTTTTGCCATCAATTTTACGTTTAAAGGCTCCATTTTGTTTAATAAGATTATATGTCGCTAGATTTTCTGATTTATCTTTAATTTTCTGTATATTCATTACATTATATATACTTTTGTTTATTAATGTTTCATTTTTAGTAAATAGTATATCACCTTTTTTATCAACAATATATGAGTCGCCTCTATCTTCATATATACTCATTGGTAGCTTTTCTATTAATCCCTTTGTTTTACTTATACCTATTATGAATCCTTGAGACTCTCCATTTTTTTCATATGGCATTGAGTACATTATTATATCATGGTCTAAACCGCCATCTTCTTTAGGCTTTATTACAACTCTATCAGTGGATTGTTTTATAAGATCAAAATATGCACTTTTACTTATATCTACATTTTCGCCATTTTTATTTTTTCCAATGCCACTTTGGTTTACTATTATAACATCATCGAAACTTCTATTATTACTCCTGTACTTTAATATTGCTAGCTTTTCACTACCGCTCAGTTCATTATT
>JBOFYV010000029.1:0-1807 GCA_051654865.1 Peptostreptococcaceae bacterium | reverse complement strand
GCAATTCTTTACCTACTTTCAATCTGCTCACCCCTTTTATTAATATACATTGGAAATCTAGGTATAGTATATTTTAATATTTAGAATTATGCAAGATATTTTTGAATATAAAGTAAATTTATGTATTATTTTGTGTGTATAGATAAACCATTTTAGACAGATAGCAATACTGTATTAAAAAAGTTTTTCTCCATATCCTAATAAAAACGACTATGGAGAGTATAGATATGAGCAGACCAACCACAGTAACAGCAGACCTTAAAGGATATTCACTTGATGAATTAAAAAAGTTACGTAAATCCTATCATGGAGAACTTGGCAGAAATATACTTACTGCTATTATTATGCTTACTGAAGGAAATAGCGTTAAACAGATTGCTAACTTTTTATTACAAAGAGAGGTTTCTGTTTATATCTATATCAACCGATGGAATGAGCATGGTATGAAGAGCCTAGAAGATAAAAGAGGGAAAACCCCTTCAAACTGCAAGATTACTGCTGAGATGGAAGATGATTTAGTTCAGACAGTTACTCATAGACTTCCTAATGATTTCGGTTTAATAGGTAATGTGTGGACAGCAAAGTTACTTGCAGAGTATCTCTATCAGAATTACGAAGTGCGTTGCTGTGAGCAGGCTATTAGAAACCTTCTTCATAAAAACAACTTTAGCTTTAAAAGAGCTCAAAAGAGACCCACAAAAGGCAATAAATCTGAACAAGAAGCCTTTAAAAAAAATGGCTCAACTGGGACGTACTGTAGAAAAAGATTCTGATAGTGTTCTTTATGTTATGGATGAAACTGGATTGAGGACCGAGTCAGACAACAGAAGAACATGGAGCCAAGTTGGGGTATCCCCTGTTTTAGAAAGTAATGGTTCTCATCAAGGATTAAATATTATAGGTGCTACTGAGATTACAAAAAAATTTGATACTATAGCTGATATCTATCCAGCTAGCAAGAGTATTACAAATATTGAAATACAAGCATTTATGGAATCTTTACTTGAACTAAATGAAGGAAAAAAAGTATACCTGGTTATGGATAATGCAGCAACTCATAATAACGCAAAAATCCAAGAGTTTTGGAATAATCATAAAGATAGATTAGTGCTTATTAATACACCTACGTACTCTCCTCAACTCAATCCGCAAGAAAATATCTGGAACTATCTAAAAAACAAGATATTCACTATTGGGGCAAGAGAAAACATAGATGTGTTATATGATGAAGTTGAATATCTTTATTCACAAATGAATGAAGATATAAATCTCATAATGTCTATAGTTAATTACAGAAATTACTATTTAGATTTTCCAGACGACTGGGAAACCTGAGCCTAACTAGGCCTATATTATTTCCAAGAAGTGCATGTCTTATTTAACAATTAAAATGGTTTATCTATATTGGACTTAACTTTCATACTATAATTGTATTTTCCAAAGTGTGAAAAATACTACCTATTGTTTCAAACATCTCGGGAACGACTTTCTCATCTGGAAACTCAATTTCAAACGTCTCTTCTAAGTCAACAAGAATCTGTATTGCATTAAATGAATTCAATCCTATTTCATTAAGACTTATGCTAAAATCTAGTTGGCTTACATCTAAATCAACATATTTGTTAACTACGTCATAATACTTAGTCATCATTTCATTCTTATCCATTTTTTTCTCCTTTTCTATAAGTACTTTCCAGTTACTGATAATTCGCTGCAACTTATATCATATGGAGTGCCTGTAGCAACTACTTTACCTCCTTTATTCCCTGAACCAGGCCCCATATCTATAATATATTCAACATTACGA
>JBOFYV010000028.1:0-3589 GCA_051654865.1 Peptostreptococcaceae bacterium | reverse complement strand
TTATATGTGTACCATTAACATCAAAATGTAAAAAAGATATGCCTACTCATCATATGGTAAGTAAAGAGGACTATGCCTTTTTAACATATAATTCAATTGTACTTTGTGAACAAATAAAAACTATTTCTAAGAGAAGATTATCTCATCGGATAGGTATGCTTTCTAGAGAAGATATGAAACAAATTGATGAGAAATTGGGAATTAGTATAGCATTATGATGGAATAGAAAAGCTAAAGGGAAGTTTGCTGAAAAGTAAACTTCTTTTTTATATACATATATTTTGGATAAAATTTTTAGGTGTATAGGAGATATTCATTTATTAGATACTAAAAAAGAAGATTAAACTTATAATAAAGGAAAAAAGAAATTAACTAAAAATTCAATCAAATAAAAGAGGAATTAAGATGAGCGAGCTAAAAATAAGAGTAGGTTATGCCTGTATCAATCTATCATTAAATAAAAAATATAAGACTTTTAGATTAAAGACTATACAGGATAGAGATATTAATAAAATAATAGAGGTTATACATCATAATATTATTTTATTTGGAGACATCATACATGATAATATAAAAAATAATATTTATGTATATAGATTAACATCTGATATAATTCCGTTTGGTGGACATGAGGAGCTTCAAAATATTTTAAAAGAAAATAAAATATTACAGGTTCCTAAAATTATTAATGAATTAGATAGAATTAAGCATGCCCAAAAGAAATACAACTTAAGATTAAGTATGCATCCAAGTCAATTTACTGTATTAACAAGTCCTAAAGAAGCGGTAATAAAGAATTCTATAGCTGAGATTAAATGGCAGTCAGAGTTTATTAAACAAGTAGGAGGAAAAAATATTATTATTCATGTGGGTGGGGCGTATGGAGATAAAGAGAAAGCTATTAACAGATTTAAAGAAGTAGTTAAAGAATATCAAGAAGAAATAGATTTATCGTTGCTTACAATAGAAAATGATGATAAAACATATACCTCTGAGGAGGTAGTAAATTTATGTAAGTCAATTAATCTAAAGTGGGTATATGATTTTCATCATGAAAAATGTAATCCTAGTCTAAACAAAAAAGTAGTAGAGCTTATAAAAGTATATCCACCAGATAAATATCATATATCTAGTGGTGTAGAGGGGGCTTATAAACCACCTCATGCAGATTATATTGAAGCTGAGGACTATGTAGCTTTTTTAAATCAACTACAAGAGGCAGGAATAAGTGAAGGGGATGTAATGTTTGAAGCTAAACAAAAGAACTTAGCAATTACGAATATATTAAAACCAATTGATAAGGGCTATTGGGTATTGAAATAAATTATTTATAGTTTACAATAGAGAATAACTATCAATAAAAGAAAAGAGGATTAATATAAATGAAATTATATATACAAGATATGGATATATCCCAGTTACAGGGCATAATTATACCAGTATTTGAAGATCAAGCAAGTGAATATGAATTAGTAGAACAATTGAAAGAGAATGAAAGATTTTCAGGAAAAATAGAGGAAATATTTTATTTTACAACTGAACAAAATAAAAATCTTAAATATAATATTTTAGTTGGGCTTGGAAAAGAAGCAGATTTAACAGGTGATCAATATACACAATCTATAGCTAAAGCTGTAAAGCAAGCTAAAGAACTTAAATTGACTAGATATGGAATTAAGTTTGGAAAAATGAATAGTATTTGTGCAGGGGGGAGAGTAAAAGGACTTACACAAGCTGTGGGACTTGCTACTTACACATTTGAAAAATACAAATCAGATGCTACTAATTATGAGGCAGAAGTATATATTTTAGATGCACCACAAGATAAAAGAGATAAGATGAATCAAAAACTAGAAGAAATGAAGAACTTAGTAGAAGGTGTGATCATTGCTCGTGACTTAGTGAATGAACCTGCTAATGTGATTTATCCAGAATCTTTGGCACAGAGGGTTGTAGAAATAGGACAAGTAAGTGGATTTGAAGTAGAAGTATTTGATGAAAAACAAATTCAGACATTAGGAATGGAGGCTTTTTGGGCAGTAGGTAAAGGATCGGATAGATTACCTAGATTTATTGTAATGAGGTATATGGGAGATAAGGAAAGTGAGGAAATTTTAGGATTAGTAGGTAAAGGACTTACCTATGATACTGGAGGGTATTCACTAAAGCCAAATGATTCTATGAAAGATATGAAGAGTGATATGGGTGGTGCTGCAGCTGTAATAGGTGTAATGAGTGCACTTGCTAAGAATAAGGTAAAGACTAATGTAGTAGCAGTTATTGCAGCAGCAGAAAATGCAATTTCAGGACATAGTTATAAACCGGGAGATATTATTGGGTCTATGGCAGGTAAAACAATAGAAATCCTTAATACAGATGCAGAAGGAAGGTTAACACTAGTTGATGCTATAACATATGTGATTCAAAAAGAGAATGTATCTAAAGTAATTGATTTAGCTACACTTACAGGTGCTGCATTAGTGGCATTAGGCAACTTTACGACAGCAGTTCTAACAAATAATCAAGACCTCTATAGAAAGCTAGAAATTGCTTCTGAGAAAACAGGTGAATTATTCTGGCAGTTACCAAGTTTTAATGCATATAAAAAACAAATTAAAGGAGACTATGCAGATTTAAAAAATATTGGTGGAAAATTTGCTGGCACGATTACAGCAGGTTTATTTATAGAAGAATTTGTACAAGGGAAACCTTGGTTACATTTAGATATTGCAGGTCCAGCTTGGGCAGATGCACCATTTTCTGAATTAGTGACAAGAGGAGGTACAGGGGTACCTGTAAGAACTATATATCAAATGTTAACGAGTGAATGTAATTGCAATCATTAAGACTAAATAGGAGAAGGACATATCCGGATAAGGCATATGTCCTTCTCCTATTTAGGGAGTAGTAAATATTTATTAAGATGGGTTATGTAAAGAAAAACTATCTTACTAATCCAATAGCATTAAAAGGATAGATTCTAAAGCCACCTTTAGCAACTATAAGTTCACGATCAATAGGTCCAATAGCTCGGCTATCTCTACTAGCTAAACGATTATCTCCCATAACGAAGTAAGTATTAGTAGGAACTATAAAAGGAAATGAAATATCTGAACTGAGGGGGAAAGTTAAAATAGAAGAGTCTAAATAACCTGATTCATCTAAGGGGTGGTCATTAATATAGACATAACCATCGATAAGATTTAATGTATCTCCTGGTTCACCAATGACACGTTTTACCCAAAACTCATCTCCCTGTTTAAAGATAACAATTTCACCTCTTTTAGGATTACGGTAATAATAAGGTAAGCGATTAATGATCATACGATCTGAGGTCATTATAGTTGGTTCCATAGATTCAGATGGAATGATAGTATGAGCAAATAAGAACTGAATAACTAATAGGGCAGTTAATACAGCGAGCAAAGGTTCTTTAATAAAGTCTAATAGGTGCTTAATAGTAAAGAGTAATTTTAGCATAGTAAGTCCTCCGATAAATTGATTTTAATTTATTATACGTCGTGAAATAAAGGATGTCTAATACTGAAAGTAAAAGACTAGAAATATCATACTTTTATGAGTAGAATAG
>JBOFYV010000027.1:0-6608 GCA_051654865.1 Peptostreptococcaceae bacterium | reverse complement strand
ACCACAACATAAAGAAGTTAATACAGAATACAACAATACCTTCTTAGCTCTATGGTGTTTTTTAGCACCATAGTTTTGTGCTACAAATACAGATACCGCTTGAGCAAATGCCATTGGTATTAACATTATAAAACCAACAAGTTTTTCAGCAACACCTATCCCCGCTGAAGCAATTACTCCCATAGAATTACCTATCATCATAATCACCAAGAAAGACAAGTTTACAAGCACATCTTGTAGAGCTATTGGCGCACCATATTTTATAATTTGTGCTGTTAAGTTTTTATGGAACTTTATACTCTTTAGTGAAAATTCAAACGGAAGTCCACGTCTTCTAATTAGTATTAATGATAAAATTACACTGGTAGCTTGAGCCATTATAGTTGCACATGCCGCTCCAGTTGCAGCCATATTTAAAACTCCCACAAATACTAAATCTCCAATTATATTTACTACACATGCTATACCAACAGTAATAAGAGGCGTTTTAGAATCTCCAAGACCTCTAAACACACCACCTATAACATTGTAAGAAATTACAAACACTGATCCCATAGCACAGATTCTTATATATGCTACAGTGCTATCAAAAGCTTCCTTTGGTGCATGCATAACATTTGCAATAGATGATGAAAATGTCACAACAAGGATAGTCATTATTATAGCTATAACAGCAAATATTGAAATACCGCTCCCGACAACATTTCCTGCTTCTTCCCTTTTGCCTTCACCTAGCTTTTGACCTATTGAGATTGTTATACCCATAGTAAGACCTGTAATCATTGCAGTTACACCCATCATTACCTGACTTCCTGTTGAAACTGCTGATACATCTGCTGCATTACCAAATTGGCCAACTATTAATAAATCAACAGCACCATACATAGTCTGTAAAAACAATGCCATTAATATAGGTACAACAAATTTTAATAATGGTGAAAAAATTTTTCCTTCTGTAAAATTAGACTCTTTATTCATACGCACTCCTTCAAATCAATTAAGTTTTGTACAAAACAATTATCGAAAAAATAAAACCGTTTCAAACTCCAAACGGTTAATCTAAATTATTTCTTATTTTATCAAGTACCTTATAAAATACTTTTAATTCATCTTCAGTTATATCCTTACTTAATCTATCTTCAACTGAATCAATAGCTGGAGAAATCTTTTCATAAAGCTTATGTGCTTTATCTGTTAGCACTATTTTTTTCAAACGAGCATCTTCTGAAACTGGAACTCTTTGAATTAAATCATTTTTTTCCATATTATTTAGCATAAGACTTATAGAAGAACGTTTAAGATCAAAGCCTTTTTCAAAATCTTTTTGAAAAAGGTCTTTATCCCTACCCTCTAACATAATAAAATCTATGGCATAAGCTTGAGCAACAGTTAGATTATTATCAACGGCTTTTATTATAGCTGCATCTATCTTTCTAGATATAATATGCCTAATTTTACCGATATCTAGTCCAAGCTTAATTTTATTTTTAGTAGTCATAAGTATAACTCCTTATTAAAAAATGTTTTGTACTAAACTATATTATCTATTATACTATTTTATGTCAATACCTTTTATAATGCCTTCATAGCTTCCTCTATATATGCTAATGAAATTGTCATTGCATCTATTATTTTTTTTAAACGTGTGTATGTTCCTGTCCCTTCCTTTGCATTAATCATTGCCTTTTGGCTTTTATTAATTATAGAAGTAACTTGAGGTACTGCTTTTATTAATTCCTCTTGTGTATAGCTATGTTTTTCATTTGTAATTAATGATTTAGAAATGTATAAAGCTTTTATACGATTTTTTGAAAGAGAAAGCTGTGGTGTTCCTTCTTTAAGTTTTGGTTGTATTTTCTCGCAATTTATAATTGTAGATTCTACTACCTTTAAAGTATCTTCTATTTGTTGATTTGTATATTTAGTCATTTTAGATCTCCTTATTTATATCTTTCTTTAGTTTCAATATCACAAAGATTATCCCTCCCAGAGAAGCAAACCAAATTCCATAAGAGATAGCTACACATATATTTAAATAATGTAGACTAATATACGGCTACTTAATTAAATGGCTATGTTAGCTTTCTTCGTGATAATTATATAATTTAATATATTTAGTGCGTAATGTATTAAAATTGTAAATATTACCTTGCATCAATATAAAACTTATATCCACTGATAAGTAATTTTATAAGATATAAACTTACAACTAAAACCATTACTAAAATCATTAATAAACCAATAGTATTGTAGAATAAAGCCCCCAATATTCCAGTAATCAATAATAGCTTTCCATAATGTAAGTTTGTTTTTGCTACTAATTCTGATTCCATATAACATATAAGTTTATTTAAACTCTCAAAATTAGTACATTGTTCTGTGTTTTTATTTGCTTTAAGTGCTAATTTACCTAAAACTATTAATGATATACCTAAAATACCTAGGTTTATAAAAAAATCCATCCCTATCCCTCCTGATGTTACCACTTTTTTCTTTATATATTTCGCATTAAATAACAATTGCGAACTTGACTCTATTATATATTATATACTATATTCAATTATTTTCTAATTTAAAAATGTTCTCATCAATTTGATAACCTATTTTAGATATAATTAATCACGAAGATAGCTAACAGATTCTTTTATTTATATCACTTTAATATCTACAAATTAAATGAGCTACATAACCAAATTAACAATTAGTTATGTAGCCCTTTATATTTAACTCATTTGCTTAACTTTCTCTATAAACTCTTCTTGAGATGATGCTGTTACTAACTCATCTCCAACATATCCAACAAACTCACTACCGCATTCACCGATACACTCATCTTCTATTTCTCTTCCTAATAACATTTCTTTTAAATCATCGATGCTCATTCCTGAACAATTTGAACATATTCTTATCATACTTTTATTCTCCTTTTTAAATTATCAATAGTATTATATAATTACATATTTAAAACATTCACATATTACCATAAATTCAATATTAATGTAGAAATTTGTTGTAAAATGCATTTTCGATGGTGTATTTGGATACATATCTAATTTATTTTTTTTTATTTAGGACGTTATTGCCATAGTAAGAAATAGCTTATGACTTTTATTATGACTTTTTTTGGAAAAAAATGTATTATTTTGTAGTTATTAGTAGTATAATTATAAAAAATATAAATAAGGAGAAAATATAAATGAGCTTATTACAAAAAATAGAATCAGCAAGAATTAGAAAAATAAAAGAAGATAGAAATAAAAAACTAGCTATAGCTACAGCTGGTGTAGCTACAGGTGCATTAGTAGGAACTGTTGTTGGAGTATTAGTAGCTCCTGCATCAGGAAAAGAAACTATACAAGTTACAAAAAATAAGGTAAATGAAAACTTAGAAAGTACAAAAAATAAAGTAAATGAGTCAAAAACTAAGATAAAAGAATACTTAGATAAAGTAAGAAATGAAAGAATCGAAAAAGAAATAGTTGAAGAAGAAGTCTTAATGCTTCCAAATAGTATGGAAGAAAGCATAGAGGTTTAAAATGTTCATAGACTTAAATATAATATATGGTCTGCTAGCAATACTAGGGGCTGTAGCACTTGTATGCTTAATAATCGCACTAATAAATTTAAATAAACTAATAAAAAATTCTAATACTCTTGTTGTTGAAACTAAAGATAGTGTAAGTGATTCTGTATTAAAATTACCAGAGGTAATCTCTAATTTTAGTACTATTAGTGAAAATCTTAAAGATGTCAGCGATGTTGCAACTGATGTAACAGCTGATTTTATTGTAACTAAAGAAAGTATGAAATCTAACGTTGAAGTTGCTACAGAAATTATAAATATTCTTAAAGCTGTATTTATAAAATAATTTTAATAGGCTATGTTAGACAATCGTGTGATAAATAAATAATAAAAATAGCTAGACATATTAGAATTCCATTGTCTAGCTGTTTTTATATAAATCATTTCGCAATATATTAGAATTGCGAAGTGATATATATTTAATTCTAATTCAATTTAACACTACAAACTCAAATATTTTTTTATATATTTACCTGTACAAGATAACTTATTATTCATAATATCTACAATATTTCCAGTTGCAACGATTTCTCCTCCATTGATACCACCTTCTAAACCTAGGTCAATTATATAATCGCTATGTGTTATAACTTCTAATGAATGTTCTATGGCTATTACCGAATTCCCTTTATCTACAAGCTTTCTAAGTAATTTTAATAATTTATCAATATCACTAGGATGTAATCCTGTTGTTGGCTCATCTAGTAAATACAAAGTATTGCCTTTACTAATTTTACCTAATTCTTTTGATAATTTAATTCTTTGACACTCTCCTCCAGATAAAGTAGTTGTTGACTGTCCTAGTTTTAAATATCCAAGACCTACTTCTTTTAAAGTGATTAATCTGTTATATATTTCTTTTTGCAATTTGAATACTTCTAAGTTTTCTTCCACACTCATATTTAAAATATCTGAAATACTAAACCCATTAAATTTAACTTCTAAAATTTCTTTTTTAAATCTGTTTCCTCTGCAAGTAGGGCAAGGTACTTCTATATTATCTAGAAAATGCATATCTAAACTAATTACACCTAATCCTTGGCATTTTTCACATCTTCCCCCTTTCACATTGAAAGAAAAATGTTTTGCTGTAAGTTTCCTACTTTTAGACTCCTTTAAGGATGCGTATACATTTCTTATATGTGTAAAAATATCTGTGTACGTTGCAATATTTGACCTTGATATCTTTCCTATAGGAGATTGGTCTACTTTTATAACTTTATCAACGTTACTAAATCCTTCTATCTTTTCACATTTAACATCTTTAGATTCTACCCATCTATCTAATACATCAAATACTAAAGATGATTTGCCAGAACCTGATACCCCTGTAAAGCTAACCAATCTATTAAGTGGAATATCTACACTTATATTTTTTAGATTATGCTCGTGTGCATTAACTATTGTAAGCTTTTTTTCTATAGGTAAATTACTTTTATTGTAATCTCTATTATAACTTAGATATTTTCCTGTTATAGAGTTTATATTATTTACTATTTCTTTGGGTTGACCTTCTGCTACTATATATCCACCATATTTACCACTTTCTGGTCCAAAATCTATTACATAGTCGCATTCATTTATAAAGTCAACATCATGCTCTATTACAAGAACTGTATTGCCTAAGTCTCTAAGCTTTTTAAGTGAATGTATTAATCTATCTGTGTCCCTTGGATGAAGTCCAGTTGTAGGTTCATCAAGCACATATAAAACACCTGTCAAGCCACTATCCATTAGAGATGCTAAACGTAGTCTTTGAGCTTCCCCTCCTGATAAACTATTTATAGTTCTATCTATAGTCAGATAATCTAGACCTATATTTATTACACCAGCTACTCTTTTTTTTATATCATTCAAAACTGATTGACTAACAATTAATCCACCTTCTGATAAATTGTCTTCTATAGATAATATCCAATCTGCAAATTCTTTAAGAGTAAACTTTGACACATCAACTATTGTCTTATTATTTAATAATACACTTCTACTTTCTTTATTTAACTTTGCTCCATTACATTCTGGACAAACACTTTTAACAAAACAAGATTCTATTTTCTTATTTGAAATTCCTTTTGTAATACTCTCTGCTGATTTCTTTTTTAAAAATGTTTCTATTCCCTCAACTTTACCCGCATTTACAGTTTTAGGTGGTTTTTTATTAGGGAATATTTTTTTAAATTCTTCACTTTCTACACCTTTGAAAAATACTAGCTTCTCAAGTTCATTGTAATCCTTTACTTTTTTGCTAGTATCAAATTCAAATCCATAGTAAGTAGCACACGCATCTAATGTTTTCGAGTAATGTTCTGCAAATATGCCTTCCCAAAGTTTAAACGCTCCTTCTTTTACTGTTAAATTTGTATCTAATATACTTGATAAATCTAAAGTACTAACTATTCCTAATCCTTGACACTCCATACAAAATCCCTCTGGTTTGTTAAATGAGAAATTTGCCATTTTTAATTCTTTAAGTTTTGAGTTGCAACTAGAACATGTTACGTATTTATCATTATTAAAATCATTATTATCTTCACTTTCCTCACTCTCGTAAATATCATCACTTAATTCTTCTTCAAAGCTAGGTTTAACTATTTGACCACAATGATTACAAACTCTCTCACCTAATTTCGCATATAATACCCTCAAATAAGTAAATATCTCTGTAAATGTACCTACAGTTGATCGGGGATTTTTATTACTCATACCTTGACTAACACTAATAGATGGGGATAATCCCATAATACTATCAACTCTAGGCTTATTCATCCCATCAGTCACAATACCCATAGACTCCATATATTGTCTTTGGCATTCTCTTTGTAATATATCCATTGCAAAAGTAGATTTACCAGAACCAGATGGTCCACTGATAGCTACTAATTTATTTTTAGGTATTTTTACACTTATATTTTTTAAATTATTCTCTTTCGCTCCCTTTACTTCTATATATTTATTCATACTTTTGTCTCCTTCTATATTGTACAATCATGAGCCTTTGTTATCAAAGTTCGCATTATATAATAAT
>JBOFYV010000026.1:0-3482 GCA_051654865.1 Peptostreptococcaceae bacterium | reverse complement strand
TTTGTCCACGTCCTAAAAATAATTGCGAAAATAAAATAAGCATATAATAACAATCTTGATGCGAAAAATATAACTCTAGTTCCAATATTTTTTAAAAAGATATTAGTGAAATAAACAACTTGAGGATTGTATTGTTCTTCAAATGAAACAGCCAACATTACTTTACTTTTTAAGTCTTGATTTTTCTCTTCTCTCGCTGCTAAAAACTTTGATTTTTCATAAAATCTACTCCTGAGAAAAACAAATATGTTACTAATAGAAAACCATACTCTAAAAAGGTTCTCTTCATATTTATTATCAAAAATATAATTGACTCTTTCAATTACTGTCAACGTGTTCATTTCTGTGAACCATCTAATAACATTATTCTTTAATCTTTTTGTAAAGGGCAACTTTAGAATTAATCTATAGATATTACTGTTAAATAAATATGTTATTATATTTAAATTATGAATTTTATCCACACTCTTTTTATTTTCCACCTTCACACTCCCATCCTCAGAAATCTGAACTTCCTTTATAATCAAATTCAACTCCATTTAATCTCACTTACTTTCAAATACTAATCGCTACAAAAGCTTTTGCTACTCTTACTATTAAATCTGTGCCATATGCATAACCAGTAGCATCTATCGTTAAAGTACCTAATTCTTCATTTTGTGTAAATTTAAGTTCTTCTTCATTATCCAGCCACTTTACCTTTTCAATTTTTTGTTTTACATTAGTAAAAGTTATAAGGTTTTTTCCTTCTTCGCCTAGTATTACATTTTCATCCCCAACTATCTTTAAATCATGTATAAATAAAAATAAATTTTTATCATCATTCTCCATAACAAAATCCCTACCTGCTGATTTGATTTGAGTTGGCCTTACATCGTAAATTGCTTCTCCATTTATATTTATCCATTGCCCTACTACTTCTAGTATGCCCTCTTGTATCTTGTTGAAGCTGCCTTCTTTTCCAAGAGCTGCATTTAGTAAATAGTTCGCACCTACACTTCTACATTTGCATAATGTTTCTATTACCTCTTTTGGTGATTTATAATTAAAATCGTTCTTAGCATATCCCCAATGCTTATTTGTTGTCTGGCATACTTCTCCCATTACGTATTTACTAATACCATCTCTATTTATAACCATAGGATTTCCTTGCTCATAGGTTACGCTATCAATTTCCTCATGGATAACTTCTCCTTGTCTACTTAGACCTGTATTATTTATTATTAAGGCATTTGGTTGATATCGTCTTATAGTCCCATATAATTCATCTAGTTTCCAATCTGCTTCTGGTTTTGCCCAATTCCCATCAAACCAAAATCCACCTATTTCTCCATATTCTTTACATAGAATTTCTACGGATTTTTTTAAATATTCTAGGTATGAATTAAAATCTAGGTCATAACTTTCCTCATACCAGTCATATGTTGCATGATAGAATATTGGCATGATATCTTCTTCTTTACATGCATCAACAAATTCTTTTATCAAATCTCTCTTTGGAGCACAACTAACAGCATCATAACTACTTAGACCCTTTGTATCATAAAGGAAGAATCCATCATGATGTTTACTAGTTATAGTTATGTATTTTATACCTGCATTTTTAGCTATTTTAACAATTTTCTTTGCATCGTATTCTTTGCATTTAAACTCCTCAGAAAGTTTACTATACTCATTTTTAGGAATGTTGTGCAATTTCATAGTCCATTCCCCCTTCTCCTTTAATGAATATAGTCCCCAATGAATAAATAATCCAAACGCCATTTTTTCAAATTTTTCAATTCTTGGTAAAACTGTTGGCTTCATACACTCCCCCTATAATTATATATATTTTATAAAATATAACAATTGCTGCCTTTATTACATTATAACACTAACTCAATTCTCACATTACATTGCCCCCTCACTTTTTAATAATCTACGTAAATATGATTCGCTTAGCGTGTATTCTTTAGCTAATTGAGTAAAATTAACTCCATTGAACTTTTTTACAATCTCCCTGTTCCTAGCTTCTCTAATATCTCTTGAGTGAACTGGAAAATATTTTAGTAAATAATTTGGTTGGTATATGTTTAAGACACAGGTCTTAACTGTATATCACTACTTCCTAGTAATATTTAAGTATAAGCAGGAACAAGAGCAGTTGGTTTATAATAAGGATTATGTTGTTATGAAAAAAAGTAGTATTGCTAGTGATGGTGAGTTTTAAGTGTTAATAAGTAATGAATGTATTGACATAATTATTTTTTTATATTATAATAAGTTTAGTGAAATTTATGCGCCGCATAAATATACGCTAGCCCAATAAAGGCACCTATCTTTTTGATAGGTGCCTTTCCGTATTATTGGGTATAAATTCGTTTTTTATGGAGGTTTTTGTATGAGTACAATGTATTGTCCTAAATGTATAGTAGAAGTAATGGATTTAACTAATCATGAAGAAGGTACTGATTTTGAAATTTTAAATGAAGGTACTGATTCTGAAGTTAAAGAAGAGTTTGAATATGCGATAGACACTTATAAATGTCCTGAGTGCGGACATATAGTTGAGGATTATATGGAAGTTGATGAAGAATAATACTTATATATTTAAAAAGTCCAGTGATATTATTCACTGGAGTTTTTAAGTATTTTATCTTTATATTATATCTAATATATTTTTAAAACAATCTAGATTATAAGTTGCTTTATTACAATTGACCGCATCACCTATAGCTGCACAGTCCATACTTCCCGCTAATGACGCTTCTACACCAGCCTCTGCATCCTCTATTACAAGGCAATCCTTAGCGTCTATACCTAAATATTCACTAGCCTTTATAAACACCTCTGGATCTGGTTTTGAATTAACTATATTGTTACCATCACTAATTTCATCAAAGTAATCCTTAAGACCTATTTGATTTAATATAAACCTTGCATTTTTACTAGATGAGCCTATGGCAAGCTTCATTCCTTTATTTCTTAATTCATCTAAAGTTTCCTTAACTTCTTTACTTAAATCATCTTCACTCATATTTACTAATAGCTTTTTATAAGTTTCATTTTTCTCCTCTGCATAAGCTATTTTTTCTTCTAAGGACAATTCCTTATCATAGTTTTCTAGAATTATTTCAAGACTTTCCATTCTACTTACACCACGAAGTCTATTATTTATAGTTTCATCAAAATATATTCCTAACTTGTCTGCTAGCTCTTTCCAAGCCATATAGTGATATTTATCTGTGTGGCATATTACTCCATCTAAATCAAATATTACCCCTTTATACTTCATAGTATTATCCCTCATATTTCCCCTTATATTTTATACACAAACACTATTTACTTCTTCACAAATTTTAGCACAACTTTCTCTTTCAATAAGTTTGGTTGGTATTATTACTGTTTTTGACAAAGTTCTCTCAGTTGTCAATTTATCAAGTAAAGTCTCAACAGCTGTTAATCCCATATATTCTGCATGTAATCTAATTGTAGTAAGTGGT
>JBOFYV010000025.1:0-12676 GCA_051654865.1 Peptostreptococcaceae bacterium | reverse complement strand
GCTCCTACTGAATAATAAAAAAGCTAACTGTGTAAACAGTTAGCTTTTTTATTATGGTTTTGCTTTTGGTGTAAATATTACTGCCATTAAATATCCAAAAAATATTGCTGCTGCTATACCTCCTGCTGTACCTGTAATTCCACCTGTAAATATACCTATAAAACCATCTGATTCTATGGCTTTTTTTACTCCGTTAGCTAAAGAATATCCAAATCCTATTATAGGTACCGTTGCCCCTGCACCACCAAACTTTACTATAGGTTCATATATACCTAAAAAAGTTAAAATAACACCTGCTGTTACATAAGAAACTAATACATATGGATTTAACACCTTAAAGTAATCCATTAAAATCTGAGCAATTAAACATATTAATCCACCAACAAAAAATACTTTAATATAGTCTAGTAACATATGAATCACTCCTCATTAACTATAACTAGTGCATGAGCTACACATGGTATAGTTTGTTTTTGCAAGGTACTTGTTGGAGAAAGTAACGCTCCTGTTGATACTAGCATAACTTTATTATATTCTTTGTTTATAATCTTTTTATATATATATCCAGCAAATACAGTTGCAGAACAACCACATCCACTACCTCCACAATGTACATCTTGCTTTTCTAAATCAAATATTTCTATTCCACAATCAGTATATACTTTTGAAATATCTATGCCTTTTTCCTTTAATAGATCTTCTGTTATTTGTTTACCCAGTTTACCTAAATCTCCTGTTACAATAAGATCGAAACTATTTGGATCATCTTTAGTATCATCAAAATATGCATATATTGTATCTATTGCAGCTGGAGCCATTGCTGCACCCATATTATTTCCATCATTAATACCTTTATCTATAACCTTACCTACTGTTATATATTTTACTTTTGGCCCTTCACCTTTTGAAGCTATAACTACGCTACCTGCACCAGTTACAGTCCATTGAGCAGTCATAGGTTTTTGGTTACCTAATTCTAGAGGAAATCTAAACTGTCTTTCTGCGGTACAATAATGGCTCGATGTACCAGATACTATGAAATCTGCAAATCCTCCATCTATTAACATAGAGCTTAAACACATTCCTTCTGCCATTGTTGAACAAGCTCCGTATATACCAAAGAAAGGTATTTCTAAAGATCTTGCTGCAAAAGAGGATGGTAGTAATTGATTTATTAAATCTCCTCCTATCATGTAATTAACTTTTTCTAGACTTAGATTCCCTTTTTGAACTGCTTTTCTCATAGCAGTTTCTACCATTTTACTTTCTGATAGTTCCCAGGATTTCTCACCGAATAAATCATCATCTAAAATCATGTCAAAATATTCTCTAAGTGGACCTTCTCCTTCTTTTGGTCCAACAACTGCCGCCGAAGATATTATAGTAGGACCATTCTCTAATTTAACAGTCCTTAAACCTACTCTTTTATTTGCCATACTTTCACCACCTTATTTTACAACAGTAAAAATATAATATATAAATCCACATAGTATAGATGAACCTATACCATAAACAAGAACAGGCCCAGCTATTTTAAACAAGTTAGCCCCTACACCTAGTACATATCCTTCTCTTTTATATTCCATAGCTGGTGATACTATTGAATTTGCAAACCCAGTTATAGGAACTATAGATCCTGCTCCTGCTCTTTTTCCAATAAGGTCATATACTCCTAGGCCAGTAAGAAATGCACCTATAAAAATTAAAGTTATTGATGTGGCCCCTGATGCTGCAATTTTATCTAGCCCTACAAGCTTACAGTAAATATCATTTATCGCTTGACCTATTACACAGATTATACCTCCTACTATGAATGCTAAAGTATAATTCTTTAAATACTTCGGCTTGGGACTTATTTCTTCTACATATTTTTTATAATCTCTGTCCATCTACTTACCCTCCTTGAATTATTCTCCATCCAAAAAATGAACCAATAACTTTTCCAATTAACATAGATATTATTATATATTTTAAATACATTGTTGGTATTTTTAATCTTCTAGACACTATTGGTATGTAATCTAAAACTTCAGTTAGCCCAGAACTTAAAAAGCCAATAAAAATACCATAAGCTAAACCTGATACTAACACTCCAACTCTTCCTAAATCAAGATGTATACCTTGAAGTGATATTAGACTCCCTAGAAATGTCCCTAAAATTAATAGTTTTTCATATAACCCTATGAAAAGCTTTGTTTTGGTAATTTGGGCCATCCTAGGTACAATTCCAATTAGTATTAGTATTGCTACTACTCCTGCACCCACCATTATTCCAGATGATAAACCAAATAAAATCACAAATACTTTCACATTTACCCCTCTTTACTTCTTTCTTAATTGATTCTCTATTTCTTTGTCTAGAGATACTAGTTTTAATTCTAATGGACTAGGCTCATTTTTCGCATAAGTTGGAATAAATCTATTAAAAAAAAGAGCTACTCCAATTCCTATACCTATAGAATATGGTATTTGAAAGTATGGTAAGTATGTTTTTGAATTATTAGTTATAGCACCGACCATAGTTAACTGAGACTCTGCCATATTTACATCTGCATGAAAATTCATTATACCCATTATTGATCCCATTAGTACAACCACACTAACAACTAGTACTCTCAAGTATTTAGTTCTATCTTTTTTATATTCATCGAAAAAAATGACCACATCATCTGTTTTTAAAAAATTTATATGTACTGTTGGAAATTTTGTCTTAACTTCATTAATCACTTCACCCAAATGTATTACATCATACTTGGAAGTATTTTTATTATAATCTCTTACACAAATATCTCCTATTTTTTGCTCATAATTTTCTGGATAAATACAGTAGATATCTTTTAAAAAAACTTTAGTTTTGCTAAATTCAAACGGTTTATTTTTTTTTGGTATTAAGTAAATATCTTCCATAGTACAACTCCTCCTTATACTTATTATTTGTTTTATAAAAAAAAATAAACCCCTAATTTATGCAGTATTACTGCAATAAACTAAAGGTTTATTTATCTAACTTATGTATGTTTTGAGTTTAGATAATACTTTCTTTTCAATTCTAGACACTTGAACTTGGGATATATTTAATAGTTCACCAATTTCACTTTGAGTCTTGTCCTCAAAATATCTAAGCATTATTATTTGTCTTTCTCTTTTTTCTAATTTTCCTAACACTTCTTTTAGTAATAAATTATCTATTACTTTTTCTTCTTCACTTTCTCCTTTTAAACTTATTTTATCAATAAGACAAATTGGAGAACCTTCTTCTTCATGTATTACACCATGTAAATATTCAACCGAAAAATTAGATTCCATTGCCATTACTAAATCTTCTTTTTCAACTTCTAGTTCCTTCGCTAACTCCTCTATACTTGGTTCTCTACCTAATTTCTTTGTAAGTACTTCGCTTTGAGTTTTAGCTTTTATAGCAATCTGTTTAAGGGATCTAGATACTTTTACCATACCATCATCTCTTAAGTATCTCTTTATTTCTCCCAAAATCATTGGTACTGCATATGTTGAAAATTTAACATTGAACTTTGGATCAAATTTATAGATAGCCTTCATTAGACCTATAGAACCTAATTGGAATAAATCATCTCTATCATACCCTATGTTTAAAAATTTTGCTACAACACTTCTGACTAATCCTAAATTATTTGCTATTAGAATTTCTTTAGCCTCTTCATCACCTTGTTGTGCTCTATCTATCAACTTAAGTGTTTCTTCATGGCTAAGCAGTACTCTTTTTTCTTGTTTTGCTGCAGTTATCCCCATCATAAAACCTCTATTCCTTTTGGATTTTATTTAGGCAAGTTTATTTTTTTTGTCATTACTATTTTTGTCCCATCATTCTCTATTGAACTTACCTCTACACCATCCATAAAACTCTCCATTACAGTAAATCCCATACCTGACCTTTCAAGTTCTGGCTTTGATGTATATAGCGGTTGCATAGCCATTTGAATATCATCTATACCTTTACCTCTATCCTCTACTACAATCTTTATTATATCTTCTTGTATTTCACATCTTAGATATACAAATTTAGATTCATCTTCATCGTATGCATGTATTATAGCATTAGTAACTGCTTCTGAAACTGCTGTCTTTATGTCTGCTAATTCATCTAATGTCGGATCCAACTTAGCAGCAAAAGACGCAACAATTACTCTCGCTAAGCTTTCATTTTCAGATTTGGCAGAAAATTTAACTTCCATAATATTATTACTCATCATTTTTCCCCCTTACAAAGAACTTATTGCTTCTTCACATGTGTCGTAGATGCTAATTATCTTATTCATACCTGACAAGTCAAATATCTTTTTAACTCTAGCATTTACATTTATAACTGACACTTTTCCACCTTCATTGGAAATTTTCTTGTATCTTCCAATTATAACACCAATACCTGATGAATCCATAAATCTAATATTCCTAAAATCAAAGACAATATTTTTTATTGGTCTAGATATAAGTATTTCATCAATCTCATCTCTAACTTCATTAGTTATATGGTGATCTAATTCTGGTACCATAAATTCTATGATTAGATTTTTCTCTTCTAATGAGTATTTTATCATTAGTACCTCCCCCTTACTTTTTACAAAAGTCTTAACCTTATTATGAATTCTATAGTCATCTCATTATTCCTTTAAAGAAATTTAACTACTTTTGTTTCATTATGTCTACAAAGGTTTCATTGTAAGTAACTTGACCTCCCATATCTGATATACCAGAGTCTGTCAAGAAGTTGGGATTACCATGTTTTTTCCACCATCCAGCATACATCATTACTATATCATCACCTATATTATTGTCTATAATTATTTCTACACTGATATCTACATTCTTTGATTGTAGCCATACAACCTCATTATTTTTTACATCTATCTTTATTGCCATTTTTTCATTAATATATGCCTTTGATATTCCATTTTTTTCTATAAATTGTTGACTTGCTAGGGAATCTCTATAGTGATTGGTTAATAATCTAAACTTTTCGGATTTTTTAGTACTTATATATATAGGAATTGGGCTAACTCCATTTTGTTTTGCATCATTTGAGTATAATTCATATTTATGTGATTTTGTATCAAACATTTTGTCTTTCCAAGGGACAGGTTGATGTAATGTAAAGTATGTATTCTTTATTGTTTCTAAAGTAATCTCTTCATTATATACTTTTAATGGCTCTATTACTTTATTTAAATAGTCATATTTTGATATAAATGGATAACTATCCATATTCATTTTTTTAGCTAATTCCATAAAGAAGTAATACTCATCCATAAGTTTATTTTTAGGCAATACCCCTACCTCATTAAACGTTATATAGGGGTTAGACATAGAGCTGTACACTATATCTTCTGATTCTAATGTATTTGTACAAGGTATAAACATATCACACTTACTTGCTGTATCGGTCATAAACATATCAAAACATACTTTAAATTCGATTTTAGAAAATGCATCTTCTAACTTATTTAAATTTGGTAGCTGATTAAGTAAATTACTTTTTGTTATTACCGCCATCTTTATAGGTATGTTATCATTATTTTCAGTTAATGAGTCTTCTATAAATTCACTAATTTTACTAGTATAAAATGTCCTATTTTCCCCATATAATTCACTATTATAAGGGTCTAAATTTATCACTCCTGGATATACCCTATTTGCATAGTTTATACCTCCACCTTCAAATCCAATTTGACCTGTAATTGCGCCAAGTGCATCGATTGCTCTTATGTTGTTACCTCCATTTTTATACTTTTGCATACCATATCCCAAGTATATCGTAGAGTATTTATCACAATACAAAGTTACTAATTCATTTAAATCATTTTCACTTACTCCACACTCTTCTAATAAATATTCTAGTTTTAATGTATCAATATAGCTTTTATATTCTTCATACCCTTCTACATAGTTATTTATGTAATTTATATCATAACTACCTTTATTTATAATAACTTTAGCCATTGCAATTGCTAAAGCACCATCTGTTCCAGGGTTAATCCTTATATATTTATCTGCTATTTTAGCTGTTGATGTGCAAAGTGGGTCTATCACTATTATTTTGGCTCCATTTTGTTTTGCTTTTTTTATCATAGCCATTGTATGTATAGTTGTATATGCAGGATTCTTTCCCCATATAAATATATTTTTGCTATTTAACATATCCTCTAAAGAATGACTTTTGGGAGTACCAAAATCATATTCTTGAGCTTTAATACCTGCACTCCAACATGGTCCGCCTTTACTTCTGCTAACCCCACCATAAAAATTAAAAAATATATCTCCTATGTCCTTTAATATTGATCCACTACCATACTGAGTATAATATAAAATAGATTTTGATGTATATTTCTCTTTATATGCAATTAATTTTTCTGCAATTATATCTATAGCTTTCTCAAAAGATATTTCTTTCCATTCATTATCTATCTTTATCATAGGCGAATATATTCTATCCTTATGATTTAATCTATTTAAATGATCTCTACCTTTACTACATATGAATCCTTTTGTATAAGGATGTTCTTTATCTCCTTCTATTTTTAACACCTTATCTTCGTCTACATAAACGTTAAACTTACAACAATCAAAACAGTCTAAAGTACATCCATGACTTATTTTTTTCATATCCCCTCTACCTCCTCACTATTCATATAAATGTTACAGTATAACTTTATCAAAAAAAGGTATGATTTTTCAATCATACCTTAATTAACTAGTTCTTTTTTCTTCTATTAGCTTGCTCTATGTTTATTTTGTTTCCTTTTATTTTTATATCTTTCATTTTTTCTAATACCTTCTTAGCATTTTGCTTTGGTACTTCAACGAAAGTATACTTATCATATATATCTATAGTTCCAACTAATTTACCTGGTATTCCAGCTTCCCCAGCTATAGCACCTACTATGTCTTTAGCTTGAACTCTTTGGTTTCTACCAACATTTATGAATAATCTTATCATTCCTTCTTTAGCTCCAGTGTCTCCACCTCTAGATCCTCTATCTCTGTTTCTGTCTCTGTCTCTTCTACCTTCTCTTGATGGTTCATCTATTATTTCTTGCTTTTCTTCATCACCTAAAGCTAATTTTAATAAAGCTGCTGCTATATCAACTACTCCATACTCTGTTTCAGATTCTTCTGAGAAGTTTTCTAACCATTGTAATTGCTTAGTTAAGTGACCTGCTTCTATTACTTCTTTAACTTGATTAAAGAATGCTCCAACCTTCTTTTCTTCTACATCAGCTACTGATGGTATATCATGCTTAACTAACTTAGTCTTAGTGTATCTTTCTATATCTCTCATTTTTCTCATATCTTTTCCGAATACGAATGAGAATGATACTCCGTTTCTACCAGCTCTACCTGTTCTACCGATTCTGTGTACATAGTACTCTTCATCTTGTGGTAAATCATAGTTAAATACTGCTTCAACATCATCTACATCTATACCTCTAGCTGCAACATCTGTAGCTACTAATATATCGATTGTTCCATTTCTAAATTTATCCATTACTATATCTCTTTGAGTTTGCTTTAAGTCTCCGTGTAAAGCATCTGCAAAGTATCCTCTAGCTTGTAAGTCACCTACTAATTCATCTGCTCCCCTTTTAGTATTAGTGAATACAACTGATAATTTTGGATTATAAACATCTACTAATCTACATAATACTTCTAGCTTATTAGCAGATCTTGTTTCTATATAGTATTGCTTTATGTTTGGAACTGTAAGTTCTTTTCTTACTACTTTTATGTGTTCTGGATCATTTTGGTATTTTTTAGTTAAGTCTAGTATACCCTTCGCCATAGTTGCTGAGAAGAATGTAGTTTGTCTTTCTTCTGGAGTTTTGCTTAATATCATTTCTATATCTTCTCTGAACCCCATGTCTAACATTTCATCCGCTTCATCTAATATAACCATTTTAACGTTATCCATTTTTATTGTTTTACGATTTATATGGTCTATAACACGTCCTGGAGTACCTATAATTACTTGAACTCCACTCTTTAATGATTTTATTTGTCTATCTATTGGTTGTCCACCGTAAACAGGTAAAGTTTTTATTCCGTGCATGTACTTACCTATTTTTCTTATTTCTGTAGATACCTGTATTGCAAGTTCTCTTGTTGGGCAAAGAACTACTGCTTGTAAGCTTTTGTCCTCTGGATTTACCATTTCTAATATTGGTATACTGAATGCTGCTGTTTTTCCCGTTCCTGTTTGTGCTTGTCCGATTACATCTCTTCCTGATAATATTACTGGTATTGATTGTGCTTGTATTGGAGATGGCTCCTCAAATCCCATTTCTATTACGGCTTTTTTGATATTCTCGTTTATTTGTAAATCTTCAAATTTAACTATATTCATATTTAATTCCTTTCCGTTATCTGTTTATCTTAACTTTTCTATTATATATTTATTTCAACTAATATGCAATTAGTATTTTAACCCTTATATATTACTGCTATTCACTTATATATCAACTTATTGTGTTTTATCCTACACCCAGTTTAACTTTTGAGTTTGTATAAAAGAATATAAAACCTCAAATACTATATTCAGTAAACTTACATTATTTATATATTGCTTCGTTTTTATACATAATAAATTATGTGATTATTTCTCATTATGTAAAATATTACATTAATATATAACTATCGTTTATACTTATTTTTATATACCTTTAATAGAGTCTATTTTTTTGATTATTATATTTTTTAATAAAATGTAATTTTTTAGTTTAAAGATAAAAATGACGGGTATAAATTTAGTATAAAATTACAACAGGTTACACATAATAAAAGCTTAAACAAATTTTGTATACAAAATACTGTTTTTATGATATCATAATAATTGTTTAAAAATTATCTAGCTAGATTTTATAAAATATATTATTGATATCATAAAACATAAAATAATTAAGTTTATATATCATAAACTTAATTAACATAAATTAACTAATTATAAACTAAACCTGACTTAACTAAGGAGGCTATTCACATGAATGCATGGCAAGGATTTAAAGAAGGTAGATGGACTAAAGAAGTAGATGTTAGAGGGTTCATCCAAGCAAACTACACTCCATACGAGGGAGATGACTCTTTCTTAGCTGGAGCTACTGAAAACACTAAAAAATTATGGGACAAAGCTATGGTTCTTTTCAAGCAAGAAAGAGACAATGGCGGAACATTAGATGTTGATACTAAAACTGTATCATTAATCAATGCTTATGGACCAGGGTACTTAGATAAAGATTTAGAAACTGTAGTAGGTTTCCAAACTGATGCTCCATTAAAGAGAGCTGTTATGCCATTTGGTGGTATAAAAATGGTTGAAACTTCTTGTAAAGCTTACGGATACGAATGTGATCCTCAAATAAGCGAAATATTCACAAAGTATAGAAAGACTCATAACCAAGGTGTATTCGATGCTTATACTGCTGAAATGAGAGCTGTTAGAAAATCTGGTATAGTAACTGGATTACCTGATGCTTACGGTAGAGGTAGAATAATAGGAGACTACAGAAGAGTTGCTTTATACGGAGTTGATAAGTTAATAGCTGACAAGAACTTCCAAAAAGAAACTTTAGACGTTTCAAGTATGGATGAAGGTACTATAAGATTAAGAGAAGAAATATCTGATCAAATAAAAGCTTTAAATGAATTAAAGAAAATGGCTGCTACTTACGGATTCGATATATCTAATCCAGCTACTAACTCTAAAGAAGCTGTTCAATGGTTATACTTCGGATACTTAGGTGCTATAAAAGATCAAAACGGAGCTGCAATGAGTTTAGGTAGAACTTCTACTTTCTTAGATATATACTTCGAAAGAGATTTAGCTGCTGGAACTATAACTGAAGAAGAAATCCAAGAAATAATGGACCACTTCGTAATGAAATTAAGAATGGTTAAATTCTTAAGAACTCCAGACTACAATGATTTATTCTCTGGTGACCCAACTTGGGTAACTGAGTCAATCGGTGGTATGGGATTAGATGGAAGAACATTAGTAACTAAGAACTCATTCAGAGTTTTAAATACTTTATATACATTAGGGCCATCTCCAGAGCCAAACTTAACTGTATTATGGTCTACTAGATTACCTCAAGGATTCAAAGATTTCTGTTCAAAGGTATCTATAGATACAAGTTCAGTTCAATATGAGAACGACGATATAATGACTCCATACTGGGGAGATGACTACGGAATAGCTTGTTGTGTATCTGCGATGAGAATAGGTAAGCAAATGCAATTCTTCGGAGCTAGAGTAAACATGGCTAAGACATTATTATACGCTATAAACGGTGGGGTTGACGAAAAGTCTGGTGCTCAAGTAGGACCAAGATTCGAGCCAATAACTTCAGAATACTTAGATTATGATGAAGTAATGGCTAAATTCGAACCATTCACTGATTGGTTAGCAAACTTATACGTAAATACATTAAACGTAATCCACTATATGCATGATAAGTACTCTTATGAAGCATTAGAAATGGCTTTACATGATAGAGATGTATTCAGAACTATGGCTTGTGGTATAGCTGGTCTTTCAGTAACTGCTGACTCATTATCTGCTATAAAGCATGCTAAAGTTAAGACTATAAGAAATGAAGCTGGAATAGCTGTTGACTTCGAAATAGAAGGAGAATATCCAGCATTCGGAAACAACGACGATAGAGTTGACTCTATAGCTTCTGAAATAGTTGAAAGCTTCATGAATAAAGTAAGAAAGAACAAGACTTACAGAGATTCAGTTCATACTCAATCTATATTAACAATAACTTCTAACGTAGTTTACGGTAAGAAGACTGGTAACACTCCTGACGGAAGAAGAGCTGGTGAGCCATTCGCTCCAGGAGCTAACCCAATGCACGGAAGAGATAAGAGCGGTGCTTTAGCATCATTATCTTCAGTTGCTAAATTACCATACGAGCATGCTCAAGATGGTATATCTAATACTTTCTCTATAGTACCAGGTGCTTTAGGAAAAGATATGGCTGAAAGAGTATCTAACTTATCAGCAATGATGGATGGATACTTCGGAGATGGAGCTCATCACTTAAACGTTAACGTATTTGACAGAGCTACATTAGAAGATGCTATGGAGCATCCAGAAGAATACCCTCAATTAACTATAAGAGTTTCAGGATACGCTGTAAACTTCATCAAGTTAACTAAGGAACAACAATTAGACGTTATAAACAGAACATTCCACGGAAAAATGTGCTAATTTATAATTAAAATATCTAAACCAGACAATTGAATAACAGATCAACAAATCAAAGTATATTTATTTTTCAGAGTGTAGGACTCATCATCCTACACTCTCTTTTTTTATACATATATTTCTTATAAATTACTAATAATATTTAATATACATACTTAGTTAATTTTGTTTCAATATTAATATTTGAGGGTATAATTAAAATATAAAAATATAATTTATAGACTTTAATATTCAAAAATTATATAATATACATAAATAAATATTGTATACAGTATATTTAACAAACTTAATTTATAAATCAACTTATGAGGTGAATACAATGATAAAAGGTAGAGTTCATTCAATAGAAACATTCGGAACAGTCGATGGTCCTGGAATAAGATACATATTATTTTTACAAGGTTGTCCTTTAAGATGTAAATATTGTCACAACAGAGACACTTGGGATACAAAAGGTGGTAAAGAGTACACTACAGACGAAATAATAGCAGATGCATCAAAATATAAATCTTATATGAAATTCTCAGGTGGTGGTATAACTGTATCTGGTGGAGAGGCTACATTACAACCAGAATTTATAACTGAATTATTCGCTAAAGCTAAAAAAGCTGGAATTCACACTTGCCTAGATACATCAGGATTTGTTAATATAGACACTTTAGATCCTATATTAGATAATACTGATCTTGTATTATTAGATTTAAAGCATATTAATGAAGACAAATCAAAAGATTTGACAGGAGTTGGATCTAAGAAATCATTAGAAGTTGCTAAACATTTAGATAAAAGAAATATACCAGTTTGGATAAGACATGTTCTTGTTCCTGGTGTTACAGATGATAAGGAACATATGGAACAATTAGGTGAGTTTGTTTCTACACTTAATAATATAGATAGATTTGAAATTTTACCTTACCATACTATGGGTGTTCATAAATGGGAAAGTATGGGATTAGATTATGAATTAAAAGATACACCTGATGCTACATCAGAAGATGTACAAAAAGCATCTGATATAATAGAAAAATTCGGCGTAAAAGTATTTAGTAAATCTAAATAGTTTGTATGACCTATTACAATATATAGACCGCTCGAGAAGAGTTGAGTAAAAGTTTTCCTTCCGGCAGGCAAGCTGCAAGGTCGGTGCAACTTTTCCTCAACTCTTCTCTTCGCTCTTGAACTATATATTATAATAGATTATACCCTAAATATTTAAGATTTGGACTTTGGGGATAGAAAACAAAAGGATGCTATTATGATAAATCATAATAACATCCTTTTTTATTTATATCTTAATTTCTTTATTCTTATTTATTATTTTTTTATTTTTACTTTTTTGTTTTGGTTTTTCTGTTTTTGATTTTTTTATTTTTATTCTCTTCTCTGCAGAATTCTAACAAGCAGTAAACTTAATTAAAATCTTAGTCTCTATTATATATC
>JBOFYV010000024.1:0-167067 GCA_051654865.1 Peptostreptococcaceae bacterium | reverse complement strand
AGTAAATCATTGGCATAAAGATCTAGAGTTTATAATTATACTAGAAGGTGAAATGAATTTTTCAGTAAATGGTAATAACTATGAATTAAAAGAAGGTCAGGGAATTTTTATAAATTCAAAACAAATGCACTATGGCTATTCTAAAGATGGATTTGATTGTAATTTTTTGTGCATACTTTTATCTCCATCTTTACTTTCTAACGTAAATAGAATAAAAAGTTCTTATGTTGTCCCTGTATGCAAGGACCCTTCTCATCCATTTTTTATATTTGATTCTTCTATTGTATGGCAACGAAATTTTATAGATATGTTAATTAATATATACAAAATTTGCAATGAGAAAAATGATGGTTTTGAATTGCAAGTTATGAGTATTTGTTATAGCCTCTTCTACAGCATTTATAATAATATATATAATAAAAGTAGTGATACCCAAAATACTAATTCTAAAAACCTTGATTCTATGCATAATATGGTAGGATATATTCAAAGGAATTATCGTAATAAAATAACCCTTAGTGATATCGCATTAGCTGGAAATGTATGTCGTAGCAATTGTTGTAAGCTTTTTCAGTTATTTTTAGAAAGTTCTCCTATTTCTTATCTTACTGAGTATCGTTTAGAAAAAAGTATTGAGATGCTTAATAATAGTTCTTATTCTATTACTGAAATAGCTCTTCACTGTGGGTTTAATAGTTCTAGCTATTTTACAGAAATGTTTAGTAAGAACATGGGATGTACTCCTTCCCAATATAGAAAGAAATTTTTTAATAATAAATAAAGTAGGTACTATGAAAGGCATTGTATCTGTATGTACAATGCCTTAGTTTATTTTTTAGTTTTATCAAGAGACTCCTTTATTATCTTACTACCCTCTTTGTTTATAGATTCTTGATAAATGTCAGCATAAGTTTTTGAATCTTTTATTAATTCATCACAAAAAGCTGCTACATCATCTCCTGTCACTTCTAACACACCTTTGCCTAAAGCCACACCTTCTTCAAAGAAATCAACAATTCCAGAAAGCAAATCTATACCTTCATTTAGCTCAACAGGACCTACCTTAAAAAGATATTTTTGAATTTCCTTATAAACTATCTGATAATCTTTTGGTAGTGATTTAATACGAGCCATATGTGCTCTCCATTCTTTTTTACCTTTAATTATATCTTGTATTCCCATTGTATTCTCCTATTTACCTAATTTTTTTGATATATTGTTATTTAGCTCTTTACGCCATTTATCACGGAAAGTATTTGAAGCATCTTTTACACTTTGACCATCTGTTGCTGTTTCTTCAAGAATATAAAGAGCACTCTCCAAAATTGGCATCAAATTGCGACCAGTAAAATCTGAATGATGCCAAAGATTTTCTTTAATATTTTCCCAAGTATCTTGATAGTCTCCTGGTAATTCTTTTACTCTTGCTTCAAAACTTTTAAGCTCTCTTGTCATATCATTACCTGTTATCTTATCAAAAAAAGTCATTACTTCATCTCCTTTAATTGATTAATTTTAGCTGAAACAAATTCCCATTTTGCCCAAAATTTCTTTAGTTCTTCATGACCTGCATCATTAAGTATAAAGAACTTTCGTGGTGGTCCCATATCTGATTTCTTTTTGTAGTTTGTACCAATTTATTCTTCTCAAGTCTTACTAGTATAGTATAAACTGTTCCATCTACAACATCTAAAAATGCAAGTTCATTTAGTTTTTTAGTTATTTCATATCCATAGGTTTCCTCGTGACTAATAATTTCAAGAACGCACCCTTCAAGTACACCTTTTAACATTTCTGTGATATTTTCCATATTATCTTCCTTTCACTACTTAGTAACACCACCACTACATACTACTACTATGTAGTATGTAGTGGTGGTGTCAATGTATATTTTAGCTTTAAATAATAAATAACCCACTGACTTAACATCAATGGGTTATCTATTATTTAAAATCTAATCATCTTGCTCTGAGTTTTGCATCTGCGATTAGGATTTTTTCTATTTACAATAAATTCTAACTGATTTAAAAATATATCAGCTTCTTCAATAGTATTATAAAGTCCAAGGCTAGCTCTTATCATTCCATAATAACTATCACCTGACACTATATCCTTATATGCATCACAATCACTCACTCCTAATAGCCTAAATACATAAGGATGTGCACAAAACTTTCCTACTCTTAGGGATATGCCTTTTTCTGTAGCCATCTTCATTGCTATATCGTGATAATCTCTATCCTTTACATTAAAAGTCACTACACCTAATCTATCATCTGTATAATCTATATCTCCATACAAAATAATATTACTTATATTTTTCATATTTTGTGTTAAATAGTTTTTTATTTGAGCTTCATGTTCTTCTATTTTATCAAACCCAATTCCTTGTAAATCATTTAATGCTTTAGCCATTGCTATTACTCCAAAGAAATTTTGCGTTCCAGCTTCATATCTTTCTGGTATTGATGTCCATATTACACTTTCATCAAATACCCCAGCTACACATCCTCCTCCCACTAAAAACGGTTCAGAATTATTTAGATAATCTTTTCTTCCAACTATCGCTCCACTTCCAAATGGTGCATATGCTTTATGTGCTGAAAAAGTTAAAAAATCTATACTCTCCTCCTCTTTGCTGCCTTTCATATCAACTTTTTTATGAGCTACTAACTGTGCTCCATCTACTATTATTAGTGAATTATATTTGTGTGCAATCCTTGCTATTTCATAAATAGGTGTAACATACCCTGTTACATTTGATGCACCGGTTACAGTCACTACTTTAATTTTACCATTAGCTTTTATTAGTTCTTTTTCTATATCATCAATATTTATTCTACCTAGTTTATCTACATCAACATAAACCACCTTACCTACTTTTCTAAATGGTAAGTCATTTGCGTGATGTTCCATTCTAGTAGTTAATATCATATCTTCTTTATCTTTTATTATTGTGTTTGCCAGTATATTTAATGCTTCTGTATCTGACTTTGTATATATTACAGTATGAGTGTTTGTATCACTTAGTCCAAAAAAATTTAGTATAGTTTCCTTTGCATTATTAAACATTGTAGTACAATACTCACCTTTGTATCCTACCCCTCTTGCTATTGGTCCGTAGTTTTTTATGTTGTCTGATACTATTTTTGTTACGCTTTTTAGAGGTGGCGTTGTAGCTCCGTTATCAAAGTTAATTGGTATTATATATTCTCCATTTGGTAGTTGTATTTGCTCATCTATTCCATCAAACAAATCTCTATAGCTCATATTTTACCTCCTATTTGTACATTACTGTATATATATTCAGTATAGTTAATCAAAATAACCTCCCCTATAACAAAATATTAAGGGGAGGTTATTTGTATATTTTAGTATTCTAATATATTTTTTAACTCATCATTATTTAATCTTTTTACAAACTCAGATATTAACTTAACAGTATTATCATAATCATCCTTGTGTATTATGCTTGCATGAGAATGTATATATCTAGTTGGTATGCCTATACTTATACATGCTGCACCATCATGAGCTAAATGCATTTGACTTGCATCAGTCCCTCCAAATGGAAGAGCATTTATTTGATATGGTATATCAAGCTCTTTAGCTATATTCTCTAAGTATAATCTAAGACCTACATGGCCTACTAATCCACCATCAAATATATGTATTTGAGGACCATTACCTAACTTACCATCACCAGCTTTAGTATCTTGTCCTGGACAGTCATTAGCAACACTTACATCTAAAGAGAACCCTATATGAGGATTTACTATATTTGAAGCCGTCTTTGCTCCTCTACATCCAACTTCTTCTTGAACCGTACCAACAGCATAAACTATATTGTTATGCTCATTTCCTTTTATTTCTTTTAAGATATCTATACATAAAGCACAACCTACTCTATCATCCCATGCTTTAGCTAGTAAATACTTTGGATTTGCCATTTGTTCAAATTCAAAATATGGTGTTACCATATCACCTTGTCTTATACCTAATTTTTCAACTTCTTCTTTAGAATCAACTCCTAAATCTATAAACATATGCTCTTTATCTATAGATTGAGCTGCATCCTTACTTGGTTTTCCATTTATTATCCCCACATATTCTTTACCTTCACATGTTGTAATTATAACCTTTTGAGCTAACATAACCTTTCCATTCCATCCACCTAAAGTTTGGAATGTTATAAATCCTTTTTCATCTATATTTGTAACTAAGAATCCAATTTCATCCATATGTCCTGCTAGCATTATTCTTGGACCATCTTCTTGACCTACTTTTTTGAATATAACACTACCTATGTTGTCTTGAGAAACTTCATCTACATATGGTGTTAAGTACTCTTTCATTAAATTTCTTACATCTCTTTCATTTCCAGGAACACTTTTAGCCTCTGTTAACCTTTTAAACATCTCTAATTGCTTATCCATAAATTATCTCCCCTTATTTTATTTTCTAAAAATTCTCAATTTAATTATATCAATATTTATCTATTAATGTCTATTTATATATACTTAATTTTCCAATTATATTACAATTTAAATATATATTTTTTAGGAGGTACTAATTATGAGAGAAGAATCAAAATTATTTTTAGAAAAACTTATCAAAACTCCATCTCCATCAGGAAATGAAATAGAAATACAAAAATTATGGATAGACTATGTCAAAGATTTTGCACATAAAATTGAAACTGATGTTGTTGGTAATGTTATGGCATCTGTAAATTCTGATAAGCCTTTTAAGGTAATGCTTGCTGGTCACTGTGATGAAATAGCTTATATGGTAAATTACATTGATAATAATGGGTATATATATATAGCTAAGGCTGGAGGTATAAATCCTAAGTTAGCCCTTGGAAATAAAGTACGAATACTAACTAAGTCTGGAATTCTTAAGGGTGTAATAGGTGTTAAAGCTGAACATCAAGGCGGTGCTGCTGATAAAATAGAAGCCAAAGATTTATTTATAGATTGTGGTGCTAATAACAAAGAAGAAATTGAAAACATTGTATCTATTGGGGATTACATAATATATGATGTTGACTATGAGTATATGTTAAATAATACTTTTGCAGGTCGAGGCCTGGATAATAGAACTGGTGCATTTATAGTTGCAGAAGTTTTAAGAAGAGTATCTGATATGAATCCTAATGTAGCTGTTTATGCAGTAAGTACTGTAAATGAAGAAACAAATATGGGAGGGGCTTATTTTGCAGCTAGCCATATTATGCCTACTATGGCAATAGCTTGTGATGTTTCATTTGCAACAGATTATCCTGGAATTAACCCTACTGAAAGCGGCTATTGTGCACTTGGTAAAGGTCCTATTTTATCTAAGGGTGCTCCTATTAGTTTAAAGATTAATAATATTTTAGAAAAAGCTGCAAAAGAAAATGATATATCTATTCAATATGAACTTACTCCAAGAACTACTGGTACTGATGCAGATAAAATAAGATTAACAGGTAAGGGTGTACCTGTTGCACTAGTTTCACTACCTCTTAGATATATGCATGCTCCTTGTGAAACTGCTAGTCTTATTGATATTGAAAATGAAATAGAACTATTAGTTAAATCCATCTTAAGTATGAGCGGAGATGAAAATTTAAGTCCACTACAATAATATAGCTACTGTATAAATATAGTATATATTATACTCTATTTATACAGTAAACTCTTAATTTTATTCACATTTTCCCATTTGACTTACTACCATTTCATAATAATAGCCCTTTTTATTTATCAATTCTTTATGATTTCCTTTTTCAATTATACCAAAGTCTCCTATTACCATAATATTATCTGCATCTCTAATAGTAGATAATCTATGAGCAATTAAAAAGCTAGTTCTATTTTTCATTAATTTTACCAAAGCATTTTGAATATCCTTCTCTGTCTTAGTATCTACACTACTAGTAGCTTCATCTAATATGAGAATAGGACTATCACATAATACAGCTCTAGCAATAGCTATAAGTTGACGTTGCCCCTCACTTAAATTATCTGTGGATCCACATACCATTGTATGATATCCATTAGGTAGTTTACTTATAAATTTATGTGCATGTGCTATTTTAGCTGCATTTATTACTTCATCATCAGATGCTTTATTATTTGAGTATCTAATATTATCCATAATCGTTCCTGTAAATAAACATGTATCTTGAAGTACTACAGAAAAATACTTTCTTAGACTATCCCTTTTTAGATTTGTTATCGGCTCATTGTCTATAAGGATTTCTCCACTATCTACATCATAAAACGAGTAAGTAAATTAACGATAGTCGTTTTACCAGCTCCTGTTTTTCCAACTAAGGCAACTACTACTCCTGACTTAACTTTAAAGCTAATATTTTTTAATACTGATGTTTTTTTATCGTATGAAAAGCTAACATTCCTAAACTCTACTTCTCCGATTGGATTTATTAGTTCCTTTGCATCTTTAATATCCTCTTTTTCTTCTTTACTATCTAAAATTTCAAACACTCTTTCTGCACTAGCAAGAGATGTTTGTATCGTGTTAAACATTCCAGCTATAGAATTTAGTGGGTGTGCAAATTGTTTAGAATAACTTAAAAAACTAACAACGATTCCTATACCTATTCCATATCCTACTACCAACATTCCCCCAACAATAGCTACCATAGTAAATATTAAATTATTTATAACATTCATTAAAGGCATCATATACCCTGACCATATTTGAGCTTTTTTGCTACTTATATAAAGCTTTTCATTAATTTCTTTGAAAGTTTCTAGTACATCTTCTTGTTTTCCAAAAGCTTTAACCATTTTTAGTCCTAAAATATTTTCCTCTATTATTCCATTTAACGTACCTAAACTTTGTTGTTGAGATAAAAAATATGCTTTACTTCTAGACGTAATCATTTTTGTCAACAAAGCTACTAACGGTATGCATAAAAGAACAACTAATGTAAGATATATATTTAAATTTATCATAACAAATAATGAGCCTATTAAAGTTAAGCTACTTGATATAAGTTGTGTAGTTGTTTGAGCTATAGTAGAGCTAATGTTATCTACATCATTAGTAATCCTGCTCATAGAATCTCCGTGTGATCTAGTATCATAAAATTCTAAAGGAAGACGTTGCATCTTTTGAAAAAATTCAGTTCTTAATAAGTGCACTAGTTTTTGAGATACATTTAACATTATTACTCCATTAATGCTAGATATAATCAAATTAGATATGTGTAATACTACTACAATAATTAAAATTCTTGTAATTATTTTATTATTTGAACTTCTTGTTATTATATCAAAATAATTATATGTTTTCCCTATAAAATAAGGAACACTAACTGTTATAAGAGAGGATATGCATGTTAGAAACATTGCCACAAATATAGATTTTCCCCACCTCATATATATTTTTATTATTCTTAACATTGTACCTCTTGCATCTTTAGGCTTTGCTTTAGGTGAAAATCTTCGATTCCCTCCACCCCCTGATTTTCCCATTGATGGCATCTTCATTAGTTATACCTCCTTACTACTTTCTATTTGAGTTTTGTAAATATCTCTATAAATAGTACAATTTTTCATAAGTTCATTGTGTGTACCAAAACCAACTTTTTCACCGTTATCTATAACTAAAATCTTGTCACAAAACATTGCTGTACCACATCGTTGTGTGATAGTTATAATAGTTTTATTGTTTTCTAATGAGTTTAGTCCATCTATTACCTTAGCTTCAGTAACTGCATCTAAAGCACTTGTTGCATCATCTAAGATAAGTATATTTGATTCTTTAATAACTCCACGTGCTATAGATATTCGCTGTTTTTGTCCCCCTGATAGATTTACTCCTCCTCCTCCTATTATAAAGTCAAATCCACCTTCTATATGATTAATAAATGATGCTTGTGATTTTTCAGCTGCAAATTTCACTTTATTGTATGATGCATTTTTATCTCCCCATCTAATATTTTCACCTATAGAACCTGAGAATAGCATTGGTTTTTGAGGTATTATAGCAATATTTTTTCTAAGAGCATCTACTCCTATTTCTTTTATATTTCTGTTATTTATTAAAATACTTCCTTCTTCAACATCGTAAAATCTAAGTAATAGCCAAGCAATTGTAGATTTCCCACTACCCGTAGGTCCTATAATAGCAAGCTTTTCTCCTTGATTTAAATGGAAACTCAAGTTTTTGAGTGCAGGTAATCTACTTCCATTTGGATATGCAAATGTAATATTTTTAAATTCTATCTCTCCATTTAATTCTACGCTTTTCCCTCTATGATTAAAATCTCCTTCACATAATAAAATTTCGTCAATACGAGAAATTGATGCTTTTGTTCTAACAAACGTGTTAAATATATTAGTTATCATTATTAGTGATGTAAGCATTTGTGACATATAAATTGTAAATGCTGTTATATCTCCAGGATTTGCAAGATTAACATAGAAAAGCTTATTGCCAATAAAAATTATAATTACAGTTCCTATACCAACAGTAAAAGTCATAAGAGGTGATGTTAAAGTTACAACAATTTGAGATGAAATTCCATTTTCCATTAAATTATCATTACACTTTTTAAACTTTTCTTTTTCCTTATCATAGCTTCCAAAAGCTTTTACTAATCTAATTCCTATAAGATATTCTTGAACAACTGAATTTAAACTATCCATAGATTTTTGTAATTTATAAAAACGAGAATAGCTAATTTTCATACTAATTATTATCAATCCACCAACTATCGCTACTACTACATATATAATCATAGAAAGCCTAAAATTAAGTATTGTTGCAAAAACTATACTTCCTATACAAGTTATAGGCGCTTTTATGAAAATACGCATAGTTCCATTTATAAATTGAACAACTTGAGCTGTATCATTAGTCATACGTGTTATAAGAGATCCAGTTTCAATTTTATCTGTACCTATCTCTGAAAAATATAATATCTTCTTAAATAAATCATATCTTAAATCTGCTCCAATTTGTTGTGATACTTTAGATGCTAAAATATTACGAATTATAGCAAAGAAAGCTCCACACACAGCAACCATAAGCATTAGACCACCCCAATAATATATATCTGAAAAACTTCCGCCATTTACACCCTTATTTATTATATTAGACATAAGGGTTGGACCAAGTAAATCACAGATTGCCTCCATAGCTACACAAATAATAGCTATTAAAAAAGGAACCCTATATTTTTTAATATACTCAATATATAAACTCATATATTCCTCTCCTTTTTTAATTTATATTTTCATTATATTCTTTAGTTCATTGTAAAAATTCAAAGGATTTCATCTGATTACTATATAAAATTTAAATTAGTGTATCTGTTGTAGTCATAATATATAAAGTTCTATATACTTTAAAATATAGAACCAATATAAAAAGGAGGAGATTATGGATACAGTAATAGAAGTAAAAAATTTATCCAAAGTTTTCACAAGGGTAGTAAAAGATGATAAAAGTAAATTAAAAAGATTAAAAACAAAAAAAGAAGAATTTCTTGCTGTAAATAATGTTAGCTTTGTAGCTAATAAAGGTGAAATAATAGGAATACTAGGGCCAAACGGTGCTGGTAAAACCACACTACTAAGAATGCTTGGTGGAATACTTAGTCAAAGTGGCGGTACTATAAAAGTAATGGAGTATGATTACGAAATAGACAAGGATAAAGCTAAACATGAAATAGGATATCTATCAGGAAATACAAAGTTATACGGTCGTATATCCCCTAGAGAACTTCTAAAAACCTTCGCAAACTTATATGAAATACCAAAAGAAAATATAGCCAGTTCAATAGAAGATGTAAGCAAAATAATGAACTTAAGTAAGTTTATTGATAATAGAATAGAAAATTTATCAACTGGTCAAACCCAAAGAACTTCTATCGCTCGTTGCCTTATACACTCGCCGAACTTATACATATTCGATGAACCCACACTAGGGTTAGATGTTATAAGTAGTCAATCTATCATAGAATTTATGAAAAGAGAAAAAGAAAGAAATAAAACGGTTTTATATTCAACTCATTATATGGAAGAGGCAGAAACATTATGTGATAGAATCCTTATGATTCATAAAGGTGAGATAATCGCAACAGGAACACCAACAGAATTAAAGAAACTAACAAATAGTACTAATCTAAGAGATACATTTATAAAGCTTGCTAGTGAAAGAGGTGAAATTATTGAGAACTAAAATAATTCTAGAGATATTCAAAAAAGAAATGCTAGATATACTAAGAGATAAGAAAAGTTTATTTATGATGATAATACTACCAATTATACTTTATCCTTTGCTTTTAGTTGGCTTTTCTCAGGTACTAATGATGAGTATGAACTCAATTGAAAAACAAGAAATAACCTTAGCCTTTAATCAGAGTACAAATAACGCAGTATTAGATAGGTTTATAAATAATCAAATTACCAAAGACAATGAAGGGATAAAAATAATTAAAAGTTCTAACTATGAAAAAGATATTAAGGATGGAAAATTAGATGCTTATATTTCCCAAGAAAAGAAAGACAATAAATTAAGTTTTAAAATATATTCAAACAACTCTAGTGATAAATCCATTGTTGTTAATGATAAAATTGTAGAAATACTAGATGATTATAAGGAAGATTTAGTTAGGTCTAATTTAGAAAAAGAAGGGCTAGATTATGATTATATATTAGAGCCTATTACATACGAAAATATAGATTTAGCAAAAAACGAGGAGAAGGCAGGGTATCTATTGGGTCAAATACTACCTTTTATATTAATTATGGGAGTATTATTAGGGGCTATTTATCCGGCTATAGATGTTATGGCAGGTGAGAAAGAAAGAGGAACACTAGAAACATTACTTACACTACCTATATCAAATCTTGAACTTATTATTGGAAAATATTTATCAGTATCCTTTAGCGCAATAGTTACTGCTTTATTAAACATAATATCAATTTTTGTTAGCTTAGTATTTATGGTTTATACTCAAGGAGTTATTAGTTCTAGTGATATGTCAAGCTTTAACTTATCTAGTTTAATAGGCCCAGTTATTATTACAATAATATGTATATGCTTGTTTGCAATGGTTGTATCTGCTTTAAGTATGTGCGTATGCTCTTTTGCTAAGAGTTTTAAAGATGCTCAAAATTATATAACTCCACTTATGTTATTAATAATGATTCCATCTTATGCTTCTATGGTACCAGCTATGAAATTAACACCTACAACATCAGTAATACCGGTAATTAATATTTCTTTACTTATTAAAAGTGTTATGTCATTTGATAGTAATGTAGGACTTATATCTATGGTACTAATATCAAATTTAGCATTTGTCATACTCTCTGTAGTTGTTTTATCTAAAATATTCAATTCAGAGGATATACTCTTTGGAGATAACAAAAGTTTTTCTTTCTTAGAAAAAAGATCAAATATAAAAATTGGAACTATACCTAGTCCTAGTGATGGTATGATACTATACGTACTTTCATTATTATTTTTAATATATATTGGAAGCATAATTCAGTTTAAATTAGGAATGAGTGGAATAGCAATAACTCAAATTGTTATACTTTTATTACCTGTATTATTTGCATTTTATATTAAATCAGATTTTAAAAAGGTATTTAGTATCAACTTACCATCCTTTAAGCATATTCTAGGATCAGTAATACTTTGGGCTGGAGGTTATGTAATAGTATTATTAGTTACTCAAATACTACTTTATTTTTTCCCAAGTAACCTTGAAGTAGCAGAGTCTTTAAATGATGCTCTTTACATAAAGGATTCTTTGTTTCTTAATTTATTAATAGTAGCCGTTATGCCTGCCATTTGTGAAGAGATGTTATTTAGAGGATTTATATTAACTTCTTTTAATAAGAGTAAGAAGTATCCTCAAAGAGCAATATTTTTCAGTGCTTTGTTGTTTGGATTTATGCATATAGACTTTATTAGAATTGTTCCCACTACTATATTAGGGATAATACTTGCTTATAGTGTTTATAAATCTGGTTCCATTTTTGTAGCTATGATTATGCACTTTTTAAATAACGGTGTATCTGTTATTGTAAATTATTACAGTCAGCAAGCAGGACATATTGCTTCATCTAGTATCGAATTGATTCCATTTACCCAAGAAGTTATATTACTTTTTATAGGACTTATTTTATTATTTATAGGTAAATATTTGTTAAGCCATAAAAATGACTTGTCCATAATTTCAAAGTAACCACAATTTCATTATACTAAAAAAGTACTATACTTAGATTTCTCTATGTATAGTACTTTTTTATTTGTATTAAGCGCTCTTGTTTTCGTCACTTACTACTACTTCTTTATTGTTGAAAGTAGCTTTATCTACTTTTCCTAATGAGTTTGCAACTGTTACTGCTGTTGTAGTCGCACCGTTTACGTTAAGCATAGTACGTCCCATATCTAATATTGGATCTATTGCAAGTATTCCACCAGCTAGTGGGAAATGAGCTCCAAGCCCTACACCTGATAAAACTACTGATACTGCCATCGTTGCAGTTCCTGGAAGACCTGCTATACCTAATGAACTTATAGTTATAACCACTAATAACATTGCATAGAAACTAGCATTCATTTCTACTCCAGCCATATTAGCTATAGTTACAGCCATTAACGCTGGATATATACCAGCACATCCATTCATCCCCATATTAGCACCTAAACTTGCAGTAAATGATGCTATACCTTCATCTACACCTTGGTTCTTAGTTAATGCATCTATTGTTACAGGTAATGTACCTAAACTTGAACGAGATGTGAATGCAAGTATTAAAGGTTGTGCAGCATTTCTTATATATGTTACTGGGTTTAATCCGTTTGCTGCTATTATTATTAAGTGTATTACAAACATTATCGCTGCTGATATATATAAAGCTGCTACGAACTGTACAACAGATATCATAGATGCCAATCCTCTAGCAGTTATTGTATTTGCAAGTAATGCAACTACTGCATATGGCATGAACTTTATAACAGTCATTGCCACACTTACTATTATCTTGTAGAATGCTTCTACTAAGTCAACAAATGGCTTTATTACATCTGCATATTTCTTATTTAATCTCTTTATTGATAATCCTATGAATGTAGCGAATATTATTATTGCAACTATATTTCCTTCAGTCATTGCCGCTACTGGATTTGATGGTAATAACCCTCTTAAAGTATCAACTAAAGGTGTTATTTCTCTTATTTCATTATCAGCAGAAGCTACTACCTCAGCTCCAACACCTAACTTCATCATATTACCAACTACTATACCTACTATTGCAGCTATAGCTGTAGTTAAAAGTAACATACCTAATGATCTAAATGTTATAGCTCCTAGGTTGTCTCCTTCTCCCATATTCATTATAACTCTTATTATAGATACAAATACCATTGGTACTACTAACATCTTTAATAAATCCATAAATCCATATCCAAATAATCCATACCACTTTGTTACTTCTTGTAACCAAGTTACGCTTGCTGGATCTTCTGGCAATCCTGCTACAAATTGTATTATTACCCCTAATATAAGTCCTAAAATTGTTGCTATTATAGTTCTCGTTGAGAATGGAACTTTTTTCTTTTCTAGTTGTTTAACTACAAAGAATAATCCTATAAGTACAGCTATAAAAAGTACAGTTTTTATATTTGTAATCATAAGGAATTGTGATAAGAATGAACTATCTCCCATTTTGTCTCCTCCATTTTATAATGATATTTTTTTAACAACTTTATGATATATTATTAACGGTTTCCTGTCAATATTTTTTTAGCTTTTATTGTGTTTTTTTCATATTTTTTTCATTTTTTTTATGATTATACCTTATTTTTAAAAGTACTTTTAGATTATAACTTTATTTTTCATCAAAGTATTTTTCTATAATAATTAAATTTATTATTATAGCTCATTATTATATTTTCTGTCTTCTATCTCTCGATATTCTTGCATTTTATGTTTAAATAATTGTGCATTAGTTGGTGGTGTAAAAGTAATTCCATTTGCACCAGCCTCTATTGTTTCTAAAATCGACTCCTCTGTTGGCCCACCGGTTGCTATTATTGGAACTAAAGGGAATTTCTCTCTAATTTTACGAACTATCTTTGCTGTATTAGCTCCACCACTTACATTTAGTACATCTGCTCCTGCATCAATTTTACTTTGAATGTCTGTCAACTCAGATACTATAGTTACAACTACAGGAATATCAATTGAATCTTTAACGAATCTAATAGTTTCATCCGGTGCTGGTGAATTAAGTATAGCGCCTATTGCTCCTTGAAACTCTGCATGTAATGCAATGTTTGCGGACCTTGTGCCATGTGTTAGTCCACCACCAACCCCACATAAAACAGGTATATCTGAAACTGATAATATAGCTTGCGTTATTGTTGGTTGAGGTGTAAATGGATATACTGCAATTACAGCATCTGCATTAGTATTTTTTATTATAGCAACATCTGTTGTAAAAATAAATGATTTTAGTCTTTTTCCAAAAATTCTTATTCCTGACGCTTTTGATATAACACTAGGAACAGAAACATAATGGTTTCTTAAATTTGATGTTAATTCTGGTACATACTTAGCTTTAGTATTTTCCATATAATTCACTCCATTTCTATATATATTTAAATTTAAGTTATATTTATATTTAATGCAATAAGTTTTTTACTTCTTAACAATTCCTATATCAATAAATTATATAGGCCCTACCTTATTGTATAAAGTAGAGCCTATATAAAACAATTTTTATTATTTAATTAACATCATAGCAACTGATAAAATTACAGCTGATGATAAGAATATACACGCTATTACTTTACTCACAAATTTAATCCACGTACCATAGTCAATCTTAGCTATTGAAAGCCCTCCCATTACTACAGCTGATGTTGGAGTAATTAAATTTACAAGACCGCACCCAGCCCCTAGTGCTGACACTATAATTTCAGGAGCAAAGCCTAAACTTTGTGCTAATGGTCCAAATATCGGCATAGATACACTAGCTAACCCTGACGTTGATGGTAGTAAGAATGACAATCCTATATATATTAAAAATGTAACATTTATGAATAATATAGGTGACATTCCACTTAATACACTTGATGCATTATCAAGTACATAAGTATCTAGTCCTGTATTTGTCATTATTATAGATACTCCTCTTGATATACCTATTATAAATGCAACACCTACCATATCTGCTGCACCTTCTATTACATATGATATTATTTGCTTTTCATTATATCCATATATCACACCTATTAAAACAGACATTATTACAAACCACATAGAAAGTTCAGAGAACCACCAATTTCCAAGTGAACTTCCTGTTAATATACCTGTATTTTCAAATATTGTTATCCCAAACTTTTCCCATGGTACAATACCTAATACCATTACAAAGAATGTAAGCCCAAATAGTCCAAGTACTACTTTTCTCTTTGTTGTAAATTCTAATATCTCTTCTTTATCATCCATAAATGCTTTTTTAGCTTCGTTCATTTCTTCTTCCGATAATATTGAATTAGCCTTATCTTTTTTAACTTTTTTAGCATAACTCATTACAAAGTATATAGCTATTAAAAGTGATGATATCCATAATAATGCTCCTATTCCCATAACAGTAGCTTGGTTAGCAACTATATTAGCTCCTTTTAAAGCATCTATACTTGCACCAATTAAAAATGGATTTACTACAGATCCTAAAACTCCAACTCCTGCACCTAAAAGTATAGTTGCAACCGCTGTTAATGAGTCAAATCCCGCTGCCATCATTGTAGCTGTAATTAAAGCATATAATGCTAAGGTTTCTTCTGCCATACCAAAACAAGTTCCACCTAATGATAATGTAAACATTAGTATTGGTATTAACATAAGTTCTTTCCCATTAAACTTTTTTACTATTGCTCCTATTCCTGCATCAAGTGCTCCAGTCTTTGTTACAACCCCTAAGAATCCACCTATTAATAGAATATATATAGCTATGTCTATAGCATCTTTTAGCCCTTGTATTGGAGCCATTACAACATCTGACAGTGTTGCATTTTTTACCTCTGGTATAAACTGAGTTATTATTGCAATTAAAAATATTATTGAAAATAATATTGTGTATGCTGTTGGTAATTTGAAACTTTTTTTCTTTTTAGTAGTTTCAACTTTTGTTTGCTTAGCTTTAGATTGCATTTTTTTCTCCTTTGATTCTGTCGTATCTAAATTGTGTTATATATATTTATACCATAAATTTGTCGTTTTGTGGAGTGGGTTTATATACTAATTTCTAATATTTCATATATTTTAGGGGCTAATCATTCCCTTATTGCCTTGATTTTTAGCTATCTTATATAAGATTTCCATAGTTTTTTATTATTTATATCACCATATAATTTGTACCTTATATTTATATCCTTTAAGCTTATTTTACAAACTTTAGCTCTTAGTATATATACTTTTAATAGGTTATATAATGTACTATTGAATTCTTTTATTTTATTTTCTATTATAGTGTCTTCAAATTTTAAATTCCCCATATTCGCTATAGCTACTAATTTATCAATATTTTCATCCACGATAACTTCTTTTGTATAATAATTATCTTCTATAACAAACCAAGACCATAATAATTCTTCATATTCATTTAGTTCCTTAATTACATCTTCTTTTTCTGTATTACAAGTACTTAGATTCCATAATGGTATTAAACTGCTGTTGAATATATATTTATATGCAAACTCGTCACAATAATTTTTCAGTGCGTAATCAAACATACTCTTTAGATTAAAGCTATGTTCATTTATATTTTTTAAGTATTTTATAATACTATTTTTATCATTCTGTTCACAATTTAAATCTTCTATCATTTTTATAATTAATGGAGCTTGTGTGTAATGTAGAAACTCCATTTTTCCATGACTATATATCTGACCTTCTTCTATAGGTGATATTGCTAATCTATTGTTATCTTTTATCCTTATATATATATATCGTCTATATATCTTACTTATCTCTTTGTTAAAATTTATCCCTAACTTATCTTTTAATTTTTTATTTAGTGATTCTAATGCTAAATTTTCATAATATGTTGCTAATCCTTCTGTTATCCATAATTGAGGTGCTATGTGCATTTGCCTTATTGTTACTGCACTATCCATATATGCATGGAATAATCTATGAGAAAGTAATTGCCAATCCCTCGTATTATTAACATCAAAAGTTGCCCCTATTATATTCCTACCTGCACCACCTAGTATGTACTCATTATTTTCTTTATTTTTACTTAATAGTATTATTTGTAGGTTATTGATTTTGTAATCAAATAGCGTCTCATAATAATTACATAATGAGCTTATTGCCTCTATAGTTTCATTATTTATCTTACCTTGATTTTTTTCTATTAATATATTTTTATTTTCATCTATTGATATATTTTCAAATTCACAAAAAGCATAACAAGACTTCATTAAATCATATACATTATGCCATTTTATTGTATTTATATTAGAAACTATATTTTTATTAATAACTTGTTTATAAGGTACTGCTGAGCATTTATTATTTAAATCATTCGGATAACTTATATTTATTTCTGATAAACTTTTTTCAAGTTCTATATCATTACCATTTAAAACATTAGTTGGTAGTAATAATATCTGACTGCCTGTAAAAACTATTAGATCATTATTAATTTCTCCATTTTGTCCATGCTTACCTAAACCAGCTATTTGTACTGTATATTTAAGTTTTACCTTATTATTTGTACAATTTATTATTATTTCATTATTTTCTTCTTTTATATTTTCTAAAGATTTAATATGTAATAATTTCATATTACCTTTATACAATCTAACTTTTTTATTTTCTATATTATTTATTTCTAAATTTATATCTATTGTTTTTTCTTTTTTATTCAAATTTTCTAGTTTAAAATCAATTCTACTCTTTATCATAATATTCCCCTTTTATATGTCAATTTCACTTGTGTTATAATACTATCTGTTTTGATTATACCAAAAAGTACCCTAGAAGTTCAATTCTAGAGTACTTGTATTTATATAGGATAATTGTAATTAGCTAATACATCAAACTAATCATTATCCCTAACTATAGATAATAGTCTTAGTATATCTAATAATAGATTTAGGAAACTTATAAATATAGAGTATGAAAGATGTACTATTTCTTCTTCTGATAAAACACCATATCTACATCTACTTTGGATAGATTTCATTATTATAATCGCATAAATAGAATAGATAAGAATTCCAGCTGCAGATAATATTAAATCAAATGTTCCAAATTTAAAAAAGAATATATTTATAAATTCCATTAGTAGTAAAGCAAATATTGCACTCCATACAAATGTAGACATTCTAAATACTTTTTCTTCAGAGCTCCTACTTGCTACTATATAAGCCAGCGCAAATACTAATAGCACTCCTAGCACTGCTGATAAAAATACATCCGATCCTAAGGTCGCAAAGTAATAAATATAAGTTGACCCTGTTAGTATTCCTAAAATAAATGCATATGAATACATACTCGCCTTAGTTCTAATAAAACCTCCTTTACCTGAAAATAACGAGAATAATACTAATATAAAAAATGCTATATTTAGCATATTTCTAATTGATGGTGGTATTAAAGTAACACCTACTATACTACCTATAGCCAAAAACACTAATGCTATTATGAATGTTTTAATTATAGCTAAATAATTTTCTCTTTCCATTTTTTCTCCTTTATATTATATATTTTGTAAGTAAATTTATTTATTGTAAACCATTATAATATACAGTATTCTCTATTTACATGAATTAATTTCAAATTTTTTATGAATTTTTATTCATCATTATAATAAATATATAATTTTCCAAATATTAATTGTGTTACTTAACAATAAAAAAAGAGTTGATTTTAAATTTTTAGATTTAAAATCAACTCTTTTTTATCATATTCTAGCATAAATCTTAGTTAACGTTTTCATTTTCTCAATTATATCTTTGCTAAAACTATCATTCTTAATTCTCCAAGTCCAATTATTACTAAGTGTTGAAGGCTTATTCAATCGTGCTTCATCTTCAAGACCTAAATAGTCTTGTGCTGGTATTATACATACATTTGCTATACTACTCATAGCTAAACATATTAAATCCCAATTTATATCACTATCTTCACTTTTATTTATATAATTATTAGCCATCACCTTAGCTTCTTTATTTAATTCTTTATACCATCCACATATTGTAGAGTTATCATGCGTTCCTGTATAAACAACACAATTTCTATCGTAGTTATGAGGTAGGTAGTCATTCGTTTCATCTGAATCAAATGCAAATTCTATTATTTTCATACCTGGATAATTTGTATCCTTTAAAAGCTGTTTTACACTATCTGTCAAAATACCTAAATCTTCAGCTATTATATTTACATTTCCCATTTTTTCTTTTATTACATTAAACAATTTTATACCAGGCCCTTTTTCCCATTTTCCACTTTTAGCATTCTTATCTCCATAAGGTATACTATAATACTCATCAAATCCTCTAAAGTGATCTATTCTTACAACATCATATAATGTAAAAGCATGCTCTATTCTTTTTATCCACCATTCATAATCACTATCCTCATTATATTTCCAATTATATAAGGGATTTCCCCATAATTGTCCATCTTCACTAAAATAATCTGGCGGACATCCAGCCACACAAGTAGGATTACAGTTATTATCTAACTGAAATAATTTTGGATTAGACCATGTATCTGCACTATCTAATGATACATATATCGGAATATCTCCAACTATTGAAACACCATTTTCATTTGCATAAGTTTTAAGCTTAGTCCACTGTATAAAAAATATATACTGTATATATTTATAAAACTCAATCTCTTCTTTTAATTTCTCTTCATATTTATTTATTTTTTTTTGCTTTCTTAGTCTTATATCTTTATCCCACTGTATCCATGATTTTTCTTCATATGAATTCTTTATTGCCATATATAATGCATAATCCTGTAACCACCAGTAATTTTCATTACAAAACTCTATATAGTTATTATTTTTCCTTATACTACTTCTTCTATATGCTTTTTTTAATATTTTAAATCTAGATAAATATATTTTTTCATAATCAACATATTCTTCATCATTACCCCAATCATAACTGTCACATTCTTCTTGTGTTATTACTCCTTCTTTTACTAACTCCTCTAAGTCTATAAAGTACGGGTTACCTGCAAATGTAGAAAAAGATTGATAAGGCGAGTCACCATATCCTGTGGGGCCTAAAGGTAGTATTTGCCACAAACTTTGATTAGCCTCTTTTAATAAATCTATAAATTCATACGCTTCTCTTGAAAAAGTTCCTATACCATATTTTGAAGGTAAGCTTGAAATAGGTAATAGAATTCCGCTTTTCCTCATCATATCCCCCCATTATATTTTTGTAGTTTATACTTTAAAGTATGATAGGTAACCTATTTTGATTCTTACTTATTTATTCTACATTAAAATAAAATACCCTACCTAATTAGTTATTAAGTAGAGTATTTTATTTATTCTATATAAAATTATAGTAATCCCTGAGATTTGTATGATTCTAAGTTTTTTATAATATAACTTAGTGTGCAAAACTCTTTGTCCATTTTTTCTCCTATTAATATAAGTCCATCTATTAATTGCTTCTCTTTAAACTTATCTAATAGTATCATTATACTTATTGTATTTATTCCACCATCTTTAGTATCTAATGTCCTTGATTTTTTCACATATTTATTTTCCATTGCAGATTTTATTGCTTTTTCTAATCTCTCACTCATATCTAATTGAGGCATTGTTTCAAGTACTTTTATTTGAGATGAACTTATATCTAAGTTTTTCGCTTTAGTTATATCTGTGTTTACAAATATTACATTTTTAAACTTAGCACCTATAAAATCTACTTCTTCTAAATTTACACCATCAAATACCGTATCTTCAATTTTGGCATTTTTAAATTTACTTCTTTTTAAGTTTGCTCCAATTATTTCAGCTGATTTAAAGCTACATCCATAAAAATTACATGATTTAAAGTGTGCACCTCTAAGGCTTGTGAAGTTAAAATTTGAATTTGAAAAATCTGTATTATAGCAGTTACTTCTCTTTAAATCTTGGTACATAAAATTTTTATCCATTTTTTTAGCTTTATTATATTTTAATCCCATTTCTGTTTTTGGTTTATTATTCATTAGTCCTCCATTGTCTATTACTATTTATTTTAGCTTTAGCAAGTATTTCTAATGTTAACATATAATCTTATCTATAACAAGTCCATTACGGTTTTATACTATATAAAAGCCCCCTATACGTGTTTTATTCACATATAGAGGGTCCATTTATTCTATCTATATATTTAAGCTTCTTCGGTTGCTAATTGTTCTTCATTTTGCGTTTCATTTGGTTTATTAAAATAGTCATACCAAATGTTAATTATTTCTGATGTTTTAAGTACTTCTAGTTTTTTTCTATTTACTGGGTGTCTATAAATATTTACACTATGTAATTCCTTTATTAATTTACTTTTCATCTAAAATTCCCCCTTAAGTTTTAAGTTTACTTAGATGTTTTTACATAATCAGTCCTCTATCCTTAGGTTTATTGTAGCACATTTATTTATCTATTTGTAATGTTAGTATTTAATTTATATCCTTTTTCTATTTGGTTATATGCTTAATACAATACCCACTCTGTTTATATTAGATAGGGTATTGTATTACTGTATATATATTATTTAATTATCCTATATTAAAATATCCCATTCTTTTTCACTACACATACCATTTACATCTAATTTATTCTTTTGTTGCCAAGCTTTCAATGCTTTTTCTGTTTTAACTCCAAAATCGCCATCTATATCTACATATAATCTATATTGAAGATATCTTACCACTATATTATTATCACCTTTTTTTAACTTAGGCATCTTAAGGATCTTATTTATAACTTCCTTCGTTTTTGGGCCTATTATACCATCAACTTGTAAGCCCATATTCTTTTGAAAAGATTTTATATCTTTTAACTTTAATAAACTTACATAGTTAATATCAGGTGTATTACTTTCATCCTTTCTAACTTCAAAATTATCAGGGGCTACAGGTCTTTTACCTGCGAGTAATTCTCTGACTGTTAATCCTCCTGTCCATTGAAAATGAGGTGTATCTTTAAATGATTTCCAATTTCCACCCCACTCTAATCCTACAGACTCTCCAATTTGCCCCATTTTTTTAAATAGACTCTCATTGTTCCAGTCTATTTTCCCATTAACTAGTGGGGCTGCATCAAATGCTAAACCATAATTATGATATGAGTAGCCACCTCTTGCATTGGTTACCTTAGGTCCTTTTGTTGTTCTTCCTTTTGCATATAATTCATCTTGTTCTTTTATAGTCCTATATGTGAAATATATTGCTACAGGAAAATTTTCCTGTCTACATTTTTCTAAAAATTTATTTGCTAAGAACTTTACATATGGATGTAATGTATTTAAATCACTACTCACTATATATCACCTCATTTATATACTTTATATAATATATAGTTTTTTGTCACTTTTTGTTACTTCTCTGCAAAATCTATTTTTATATATCCTTCAACATATTCTATATCAACATTTGCATTGTATCTGTTCTCTAACTGAGATTTATATTGTATAAAATCTTCTAATACTAACCCATCTGGAAAAGACATATAACAAGTTTGTTTTCTTTTTCCATCATTTATTTCACCTTCTATTACTTTTATTTGTTTAGGATAATGGTTCGCTTTATTTTTTAATCCTGCATTTATAAAAAATTTTTCAAGATTATACTTACTAGAATGTTCATACATTTCTATAGTCAAAAGACCCCCGTCCCAGTTCATTTCTATTGAACTGTTGTAAAATTTTTCTAAAATAACTTCATGCTTTATAAAATCTTCAAACTTTAATCCATTAGGTACTTTTATAAAGTATAAGTCTCCTTTTTCTCCGTCTTTAATCTTAGTTTGTATAGGATATTTGCCCTGATTATTTTTTAATCCCATCAGTTTAAAGTACTCTTCTAAATTATGTTTAGGTGTTATCTTTAGTATACTATAAAATGAGTTTATCAAAACTTCATTAATTTTTCTTTTACCTCTTTTCATACATACCCCTCCCACTTATACATATAATTATTCTTTTATACTTGTACTCTATGCTATATATTTTATTTTTATTTTGCTTACATCTTTAATACTTTTAATACTTCCTTAATAAAATTAACATATTATTAATATTTTGTTTAATAAAATAAAATATTTATATAAAACTTTGTATTTCCACTTTATTTTCTAAATTAAAAATACTATAATTATCCTAATATTATAAATTTTCAAAACATTATTTTCGAATAAGGAGGTAGAAATTATGAGTAATCAAAATAACCTGAAAAAAAGCCTTGGATTATTTGCAGCACTATCTACTGTTGTTGGTATAGTAATTGGTTCTGGTGTATTCTTTAAAGCAAATGCTGTATTTACTGCAACTGGAGCACCTGGACTTGGAATTATTGCTTGGGCTTTAGCTGGTATATTAACTATAGCCGCAGGACTTACATCTGCAGAACTTGCTGCTGCTATACCTGAAACTGGGGGAATGGTAGTTTATTTAAAAAGGATTTATGGAGATAAGGTTGGATTTTTAACAGGGTGGATGTTATCTATTTTATACTACCCAGGACTTATAGCTGCACTTGGTTATATATTTGCTAGCAATTTTGCTGCACTACTAGGTGTTAATGATTCAGTAGTGCCTATAATAGGAGTTGGAATCATATTATTACTTGGATTTGCTAATACTTTAGGTTCAAAAGCTGGTGGTACTATACAAACTGTATCAACAGTATGTAAATTAGTTCCATTATTTTTAATTATTTTATTAGGTTTCGTAAAAGGAGAAGGTAGTATTTCTACTAGTTTATATCCTATTACTAATCCGGATATAAACTTAGCAACTGGATTAGGTGCTGCATTACTTGGGGTATTATTTGCTTATGAAGGTTGGTTAAGTGCAGGGAACTTAGCTGGTGAAATGAAAAATCCTAAGAAAGATTTACCAAAAGCTTTAGTTATTGGTTTAACAACTGTTACACTAGTGTATATAGCTATAAACATAGCTTATGTTTGGGTATTACCTGCTGATGTTTTAGCTAAATCTGAATCTCCAGCCTCTGAGGTTGCTAATGTAATCTTTGGCCCAACTGGTGCTAGATTTATAACTGCAGGTATAGCAATATCAATATTTGGTACATTAAATGCATTAATTCTTACTGGACCTAGAACTTTATATGCTCTTGCAGTAGAGAACAATATACCTTTCGTTTCTAAAACTAATAAAGCACAAGCTCCTGGTAATGCTATTTGGGTAATGAGTTTTGTTGGGGCTTTATATTCTTTAACTCAAAACTTTGGATTATTAACTGATGTTCCTGTATTTGTTATTTGGATATTCTATATCCTTACATTCGTAGGAGTTATAATCCTAAGAAGCAAAGAACCTAATCTAGAAAGACCTTATAAAGTACCTCTATATCCTGTTATTCCATTAGTTGCTATACTTGGTGGAGGATATGTTGTGTTCAGTACACTAATTACTCAAACTACTAATGCTTTACTTGGTTTGGCCATAGCATTAGTAGGTTTACCTCTATACTATTTTGTGAATAAATATAACTCAAAATCTTCTAATTTATAAACTAAATTGAGGTCCTTATATAGAAAAAAGATGTAATTTTCTAGTTACATCTTTTTTCTATAGTATTTAATTAACTCTCAAAAACAATTCTTATAAATTATACTGTTACCTTATTTTTATCTTTTCCTAAAATATTTTTTATTTGTAAGATATTTTTACAAGCAACCTTACTTGCCATATCTTCTGTATTATTTATTAAATATTTAGCTTCTTCAACTTCTGAAATGCAATTAGTTCTTTGCAATATATTTTTTACTTGATCATCTTTTATGTTGTTCCTATTTATATTTACATACAGACTGTATATATTACTGGCTAAATTCTTTTTCTTCTTTATAAACTCTTGTTCTTCTTCATTATTCATTTGCATTGAATCTAATTTTTCCTCTATTAACGCTGGTATCAATAATAGATTTTTCATTCTATAACTATTATTCTTATTTTGTACTGATAACCTTGTCTCTTTTAACATTTCTGTAGATACATTTTCATACATTTGAATCAAATAATTATATGCCTTTTTAGTATCATAAGGAAGAACATATTTATTTATTACTAATCCTATTCCTATTCCTAGTAATACAAATATTATTCTATTTAATAATAATACTCCAACACTTCCCATTATAGCTACAGAACCTATTGCCGAGATTGTATTGCATATCATAGAATCTCTATAATCTTTAGCATATCCACTTAAATATCCAGCACATATTATTACTAACCCTCTTAAACTTGCATCTTTTATTATAGAAAATAATATAAATACTATTACGCCACCTATTAATGTGCCTTGTATTCTTTTTTTAGATTTTATAATACAATTTTCTGAATATGGTTGTATAACAGAAAATACTGTGAACATTATCCATCTTCCTTCTGATAATTTAAAATAATCCATTATAAAACCTGCTATAGAAGTTGCCAGTGCTAATTTTATAGCATAAGAAAATCTTACACATTCTTTGCTAAAGTTTTTCTTATTAAATTCTTTTTGTACCTGTATATTTCCGCAATCTATATCTTTATTAAAATTATGCTTATGATTTTTATATTCATCAAAATAATCATGTATATTTATTAGCACATTATAAAACTCACATAAACTTATATCTTTTATGGAATGTAAATCTATATTATATTCTATTGATTCTTCTTTTTCTATATAAACCTTTAAGTTTTTAATTTCACTATACATTACTTGTAATGACTCTTCTTTAGTATCAGATATACTGTATGCATAATTATCTAAAACATAGCTTATTCTTTCTAATGCTAGACCCATATTTAGTATATCAATAGCCCTGTCAGTTAAATAAAATCTATCTTTTCGATTGTCATAAAGAAGTTGTTTTAATGTATTAATATTTTTTTCTATATTTGAATTAACTTCAGTTAAATCTTCTTTATTTTTTATTTTATTGATTTTGCTTAATAGTTGGTCACAAGTCGATATAAATATCCTCTTACTAGTTTTTTCAAGTTTATTTTTATTAATTAAAAATTGTGGTGCCATTATAACTAAAGCTCCAAAAGCTAAAGCTAAAAGTCTTATTGGCATTTCTTCTATAGTAACTGGCTTACTTAGCATAAATAAATATTGTAATCCAAAGGCTATATACATTGGTTTCTTTAAATCATAAGTAAATAAATAACCTACTATAAATAATGCAATAAAGTTTATTATTACACCTAGTACAATATTTTGTACTGCTAAAAACGATAGTACTCCTAGTAATAAATTAATTCCTAAAAGCTTAAGTATGTTTTTTATAGGCTCTACAGTTAAATCCCTCTCCAAAAACATAAGTGTTGCAGTTATAACAGTTACTCCTATTAATGTATTTGAACTTCCAAATATTTTTATAAATACATTTATAAAAACCATAACTATTAAAAATATAATAGATTTTGATATTATAAGTTTCTTCACCTAGTCTCACCTCTTTTTAGTTGTATTATAATAATTATTATATCACTTTTTGAATTTTATTCAAAATTCATTAAGTACGTAATAATACAAACTATATATTTGATATCAAGTATACACTTTATAATTGTTACTTTATCTTTTTATATTTTTAATATTTTTACGTCGCAATACAACAAACATTACGTACTTATCCAATACTTTTTTAATTATTTTTCAATTTTTTCAATATTGATTCAAATCTTTATTTTATTGCCTTTGCTTTTTATATATTTTAAATTGCACTTTTAGTACTATCATTTTTCTTAATATTCATAATCAATGAGAACACTATAGTTGAATAAGCCACAAAACTTCTAAAGTACTCTCCTAAAGCTGCATTTTGAAACAGCTGCTTCCCTGCTAATGGCGACACTATAAAAAGCGTATGAAATAATACAACTCCTATGAATACATTTTTCAAATTTGCCTTTGACATAGTAGCCCCACCTGCTAATAATGCTGCTGATGCAAATATATCTATATTTAAATGCCCTGTGTACACATTTAATGTTCCTATATCTAATATAAACATAATTTGACCAATAGATGCTAATACTGTTGATATTAATATTGCATATCTTCTATTCTTATCTACATCTATACCTAGTGCATAAGCATTATTCATATTTTCCCCTATTACTTTTAACTTACTTCCAAATTTAGAGTTTAATAAATACAATACCAATAATGTTACTAATACAATACATAATATAGGTATAAACTTATATTCTAATATTATTTCTTTTAATCTAAATACATCCACCATACTTTGTATACCTAATCCATTACTTAGCATTATAGATGAATTCTTTGGCTTTATAATACTCCCATACCCTACCATAAATATTAAGTTGTATATACTAGTCCCAAGAAGGCCAATCACTAGACTAGTTATCATTTCTCTTCCTTTTGATTTATTAATTATGTATCCTATGACATTTCCTACTATTAATGATATAAGTATACTGATAATTAAGGTTATTATAAATCCCGCTATTCCATATATCTCTTTATCTATTACAAATATGATAGCACATTGAGCGCTAAGTGCTCCTAATATAATAGAAAAGTTAATCCCCATTCCTGCTATTATAGGTATTACTAAAGCAGTAACCATTATTATGTTTCTTATAATCCTTCTATAAAGTTCATTTGCTATAAAATTATAACTTACATTAGCTATGGATATTGCAAGTATTGATAGTATAAAAAATGTTATTGGAACTATATTATTTAATAATAATTTTCTTGTTTTTTCCATAAGCTAACCTCCTTATTATCATATATAAATGCATAAAGTATTATAAAGTTTGTTATTATCATACGTAGTGTTTCTGCTAACTGTGGTATAAGCATTTCGTTAGCTATAGGAACTGATAATAAATAACAGGTTTGAAATAAATAAGTTCCTACTAAAGCATTTAATATTGTTGCATTTTTCTTAGTTGCCCCTCCTATTAATATTGCCGATATTGCTGGAAATGAAAATCCAAGCGGTGAATCATATAACTGAATAAATCCGTAACTTTGAGAATATACGATTATACCTACTGCTGCTATAGAAGTTGATAATATTATAGCTATTGTTCTATATTTATTTATATTTACGCCTGATACCTGTGCAAACTTTTGATTTTGAGATATTACTTTCATAGTTACTCCTGATTTTGTTTTAAAGTAACAAGTTATAAGTATACATACTACACCTATAAACAGTAGTATTCCTAAAGGTATTTGAATTTTTCCTATTTTTATTACCCATAGATTATCTAGTATTGATTGATAATATTTATCTAAACTTATTTTAGGTCTTAAGCCTTGTCCCCCAATAGGATAAAGCATCTGTCTATTTTTAAATGGTGCTATGCTCCAAAATATATTCATCATAAATATAAAAGAGTATCCACAAAATATACCAATTACCTCTTCTTTACCTTTTAGCTTATTTAATATTAACGAATATAAATATCCAAAAACTACTCCTATTATTGTAGCTAATGCTACACTTACTAAAAATCCTTTCATTCCTATCATTTTAAACTCTATTGCTACACACATAGCAACTAATCCTGCACATATCCCTATAGGCATTCCAAAATTCATACCTATTCCACACTTTAACATTGGAATTAGTGATAATACTAATACTGAATTCATCGCAAACTTTATGATTGAATCATTAAATAATCCGATCATCGATATATTAAACTTTTGTAGCATAACTATCATTATTATTAAATAAATTAAAATTATTGATTGAGGTAGATTAGTTTTTCTCATAACTGCCCCTCCTTTTACCTGAAATAGCTAAACTAAAAACTTCATCATCTTCACTAGGAGAAAATTCATCAAAAACTTTACCCTCATACATTACTATAATTCTGTCACACACTCTTTTAAGTTCATCTATTTCACTTGATGATATTACTATAGTTGTATCATAATTTTTATTAGTTTCAAGTAGCATTTTAAGTATAATTTCTTTAGAATAAATATCAATTCCCCTTGTTGGTTCTGATATAAATAACACCTTAGGCTCAGTTAAAAGAGCTCTTGCTATACATATTTTTTGTTGATTGCCACCGCTTAGCTCTTTCATATATTGCTTTTTTGAGCTGCATTTAATATTAAACTCTTTAATGTAATTATCTACATAAATATTTATATTTTTCTCATCTAAAAACGACAAACCTTTTAATCTTGGGAACTTTAAAAAATTATTCTTACTATAAAGAGAAGTAAATATGATGTTTTCTTTTACACTACTATCTAACAGTACCCCCATTTCTTTTCTTTCTTCTGGGATCATCACTATACCTTTTTGAATAGTTTTGTGAGGTGTATTTAAATTGAGAGTATCTCCATTATATAAAACATCACCATTGGTTTGATATATACCCATTATACTATTTGGAATTATAGTGTGACCATGACCTGCAAGGCTTGTTATACCAAGTATTTCACCTTCATATATATCTATATTTATATCTTCAAAAACTTTATTATCATCATATATATTTAAATTATTAAAACTAATTAGTTTCTTATTAATGTTATAATCTATATTCCTATAATCATTATTTTTAGTAGTTTTAATAATCTTTTTACCAATCATATCTATTGCTATTTTTTCTACACAAAACTCATTTTTTTCATATCTAGATACAACACACCCATCTCTTAATACTGTTACTTTGTCACATAGCTCCACTATTTCATCTAACCTATGAGAGATAAATATTATAGATATACCTTTATCTCTTAGTATTTTTATAATATTTATAAATGTTGAAGCGTCCTCTTTATTAAGACAAGCAGTTGGCTCATCAAGTAGCAAAAGTTTTAAATCTTTCTTATCAATTTCCCTAGCAATTTCAACAAACTGCTTTATATTTATCGACACATCTTTTATATGATTTCTTGTATTTATATCAATATTAAATTTATTAAAAATATTCTTAGCATCGATATGATTTTGTCTCTTATCAATATAGGCAAAACTATCGGTAGCTATTTTTTTAGTAAACTTATATACATTTTCATTATTAATCTTAACGTTCGATGCAATATCCATATTCTCAACAAGAGCAAACTCCTGATAAACCTTACCAATACCATAACTAATAGCCGATATAGTATTATCTATATTAACCTTTTTACCATCAATAAAAACCTCACCAGAATATCCCCCAGTATCTTGAATCTTCCTATCTCCAAATAAAATATTCAACAAAGTACTCTTACCAGAGCCATTAGCCCCAACAAGCCCATGAACCTCACCTTTGCCAACCTCAAAATCAATCCCCTTAAGTGCATAAACACCACCAAACTGCTTACTCAAATTATCTGCTCTTAACATCCTATCTCCTTATATGTATAAAATCCCATATCAGTCGTTGATAGCATCATCTTTTAATACGATTCACACCATATATAGATTATGAGCGAAGAGAGTTTACTCTTCGCGGGCTACATACAGTTGAAAAACAGTATAATGTTTTGCCATCATCGATTAATATGGGTATTTTTTAATATACTAAATGTTTCATTACCATTAGTTGATAATTACTAGTTTTTTCATTTAATTTGTCAAAGTCAACCTCTATATCAAAGTTATCCTTCGCAAATTTTTCTAAATACTCAGAAGTCATAACATCATCTTTATTAAGACCTTTTTCAACCATTTCTATACCTAATTCAACTGCAAACTCTGGTAAAAACACAGTCATAGGCATAGGCCATCCTCCTAAATTACCAGATACTCCTGCTTTATTTACTTCCTCTGATATCATTTCATTCATTTTATCAAAGTTTTGAGAATCCTCTGGTGCTATCTCAAGATTAAGTACTGTTGGGAATGCTTGAGTAGGCGTTGGACAACACTGTTCTGCTACTTTATACTTTAAATCTAGCGCTTCATCTATTATTACATCATACATTGGACAATTAGACCCAAATATATTAGTTTCAGGTCCATACTTTTCAATTTGTCTAGGTATATCTTCCTTTAAAAATTGTTGCATTGGTGTAGGTCCTTGGCCTGTTTGAGGGTCTGGAGTCATAATTTCTACAAACTCTAATCCTAACTCTTCACATGTCGCTTTCATCGTATCTCTTCTTGTTGCTACACTCTCTTTGGATAAATGAGTTGGGAAAGAATAATGTATAAACGTTTTAGCTCCCATTTGTTTAGCTTCTTGGACTATTAATTCTCCTCTTTTTGCCCAATTTGCATCTAGGTTTATATCTATGTATTTACTCATTAATTCTGGATCATCCCATATTGGAGCTGTTATTGTTATAATATCACTTCTTTTTTCTTTTACTTGCTGAAGTGCAGGTAATAATCCTGATTGCCCCGATACTACTACTATAGCCTTCATACTTTCATCATCTGCTAAGCTAACTATTTGGCTTATGGCAGTTTCTATTTCTGAGTTAAAGTTTTCTGGAAGTGTTACATGTTCTACTATTTGAGGATATTTTTCTTTCATATTTTGTGCCGCTCTAAACTCATCTTCACTTACTGATACCGTAGGTGTTACTATCCCTACTTTAAACTTATCTGTAGTAGTATCATTTACTTTATCTTCTTGTCCTTGTGTCGAACTACACCCTGTAATACCTATTGCTATACAAAGTGCTAGTGTTGATGTTATTAATTTTTTAATCATAATTCGCCCTCGCTAATTGTTTATTAATATACAAATTCCTCTGTATTTGTTTTATTTGTACCCTATAACAGCAGCTCCTAGAGCTCCTATGATTTGTGTATCTTCTGCTGTAAATATATCTTTCTTAGTTATACCTTCTAGCATACTAACTAATACCTTACTTTTTGCTACTCCTCCTGTGAATGCAACTTGTTCAGTTATATCTACTTTAGACAACATTGATGATGATTTATTAGCAATTGATAACAGTATTCCTGCAGCGATCGATTCTTTACTTACATCCTGTGCTAACAAACTTATAATTTCTGACTCGGCAAATACAGTACACATACTGGATATATTTTGTGGACTACTATTGACTGCAAATTTGTCTATATTTTCAACATCACTACCAAGTAAAGTTGATGTAACTTGTAAAAATCGTCCTGTACCTGCTGCACATTTGTCATTCATTATAAAATTTGATACATTTCCATCTTTATCTAAGCTTATTACTTTACTATCCTGGCCTCCTACATCTAGAATAGTTCTTATATTGTTATTTAGAAAATGTATTCCTTTAGCATGACAAGTAATTTCAGTTACTTTCTTATCTACAAAATCCATACTAACTCTACCATAACCTGTTCCTACTACTTTTTTCACTTTATTCATATCTACATCTTCTATTAGTTCATCTAGTACTTCTTGTGAGGCTTTTTTAGGACTCCATCCTGTAGGTATTATGACTTTTTTAACTATATTTTCACCATCAAATAATACCCCTTTTGTTGCTACTGAGCCTGAATCTATTCCTATACTGTACATTTCTCTCTCTCCACATCTATCATTTCTACAAAAGCTTCAAATCTTGTTCTTAATTGTTCTATGTCTGATTTGGAATAATCAGTTTCTATTGCCATAAATGGAATTTCTTTTTCTTTCAAGTGGTTCTTTATTTGATAACTTTCTACATTAAAAGTATGGCACGCTTGAAGTATTACATCTACTACACCATCTATCTTATAATCTTTTATTATTTCATCTATAAGTTTTATTCTTCCATTATTATTACTCATACAAGAACAAGGTATATTTATATATTTTCTTGCTATTGCATCCATCAAATCTTTATTACTTTCATCTACTAATTCGTTGTTTGATTTTATTCCTCCACAATTTTCAAATGCTACAACTACAGCTCCACTTTCTTCTAGTGTTTTTATTACTTTTTCTGCTACTCCACCTATTGGGCATCCTGTGATTAATATCCTAGCTTTATCATTACTTATTGGTCTATTTCCATCTTCATATTTTTGTTTAATCTCATCTGTTAATTCTCTAAGCTCGCTTTTCATAAGAACCCTATCAAATTTAAAACCTATATTTTGAAGTACATTATGCATATCAAATCCACTCATCGGAGGTGGTGTCATCTTAGATAGACCATAAAATTCTTGAAGTAATCTTCTTTCTTCATTTTTATCTTTTATAGCTTCTTTTAATTTATCATCTGTTATTTTAACATTAAACTTATTTTCAATTTCATTTTTTAATACTTCTAATTCATTCTTCCATAATTTATATCCAAAGTCGCTATATTTTGTATTAGGTAAATGCATAAGGTGAAGATCTTTTATTTTTCCTAGTTCCTCATACATTTTCTTTTTACCATCGCAAGTAGTTTCTGCTATTAATAAATCTGAGAAATATATGTATGGACAGCTATCTGTTATAGCATGACCAAAGCTTGATTTTATAAGTGGACATAAGTTTCTTGGAAGTATTTTTTCTGCATCTTTTATTGGCTCTTCACTTACACCACATACAGTTACTGTTTTTAATCCTGCTGCTAATGGTATTTCTACTGGCGTAAATGCACAAAATACACCTGCTACTTTTTCTCCTTTTTCCTTTAACTCTTTTACTTGTATAAATCCATTTCTTCTTGCTTCTGCAAACTCCTCAAACTTTTCTGGTAAATTTATCATATTAATCCCCTTTTATTTGTTTATTCACTATTAATTATACATTTTTTACCATATATTCAGTTATAATGATTTTCTATATCTAAATATCATTGTATAGATATTTTCTATATTTAAATTGAACTTTCTTTATAATGACAAAAGCCATAGATACTAATGTTATCTATGGCTTTTATTTATATCATATTTTCAAGTCTTTTGCATAACCCAGACCAAGTTTTATCTTTCATATCTAATATCTTATTTCTACTATTTTGTTTTGTAATGCTATTTAACATGTTATTTATACTTAATGCTAATCTGCACTCAAAATCATTTATTTCTTCTTCATAAGGAACTCCTAATGCTTTCATATTAGGCAAATTTATATAATCAATTTTGCCACTATTATTTATCTCTTCACCTATCCACTCTTTTACTCCTTTTATATCTGTAGTTACTACATTACACCCACTTGCTAATGCTTCTATTACCACTAGTGGTAGTCCTTCAAAGAATGAAGGTAGTATAAATAAATGAGATTCTCTGAAAACTTTAGCTAAATCTATTTGATTAATTTTACCTAAGAAATTTATCTTAAAGTTACTTTCTTTTGCTAGTCCTAGTATTTCTTCATATTCAGATGTATCATGCCCATCTCCTATAATATTTATATTCAATAAATTTTTATTGTACTCTAATTTATCTAAACACTTAATCAATGATTTTACACCTTTTAGTTTTGCAATCTTACCAGCATAGGTTACATTTATATTGTTGTATGACAATTGTCTATCATTATTAAAGAAAATTTCTTCATCATATCCACTTCCTAACACACAAACCTTCTCTTCATTCATATCAAATAATTTAATTATATCTTTTCTCTGTTCTTCGTGTAGTGCAAATACTTTATCTAATTTTTTTATATTTGATGATATATACTCTCTTTCAAGATTATGGCTTGTTAATTGCATTAAACAAGTTCCATGACATATGCCTACTACTGGAATATGATTTACTAATTCCCTTACATATGCTGTTAATAAGTATAAATGATGACAAATTACAATATCAGGATTAAAGTTTTTAACTGCTTTTATTATTTGAGTTTTAAAACCTTCTTTAAGCATTTTTATTTGAGTACAATTTAAATCTTTATACCTTGTACTTGAGTATGGCATCACATCACTCATACCTAAAACACTAAAAGGTAACTCAGAAGTATTATATAATACTGGATAATACTCTACATTCTCTATAGGAGTTTCTTTATTATCTTTTTTGTCTATTCCTGCTATTATTGCTTGCTCATATCCTACTTTCTTAAATCCCTTTACTATTGCACACATATAAGTTCCACTACCTGTGCTATTTGGTTTTTGAGTCGTTATGTGTAAAATCTTCATTTTTATTCCCCTTTAAGTCTTATTTAATTTATGTTAATTTCTAAATAAATACATGATGAATCATCTTTCACTTTAAATCTTGGATATCTATTAACCGAAAACTCTTCTTCCTCAAATTTTCTTAACTTACTATATATATTCCCTACTCCATAATTTTTAACTTCTTCTATTAACTTATGCTCTTTTATTAACTTATACCTATCACTTATACAAGAGTACCCATCACTAGTTAACATTATACTTATATTTTGATTTATTATTTCTTCTCCATATATACAATTATCCACTGCATCTTCTTCAAATCCTAGTATCCAATATCCTTCTTGAGTGTTTTTCTTTAATCTATTCTTTATTATAGTATCCATTACTTTGTTTTTGATTTCTTCATGGGTTAATCTATATAAGTTAGATAAACCTTCCATTTGTTTATAAACTATATTGTCTAGTTCACATAATCTTTTATCTTTTATTATTATTGTCTTATCTTGTATTTTAATATGAAGTGCACAATCTCCAAAGATAAGATATTCTATACTATCTTTATGAAATTTAACCACACACAAAGAACTTGATGGGTGATCTAACTTTGAAATATTCTTGTCTTTTAATTTATCTAAGTATTCCTGCTTTATTTTACTTATTCCATCTTTAATTATTTCTTTTAAGCTTTTTTCTTGTCCTATATTTTTATAAAGGTATTCATTCCACCAAGTAACATACCATTTTGCATCACTTTTATTTGATACTAGGTTTTTATTATTAAGTCCTGTTGCCCCATCTAATACCCATATCCCTTTTGGTGTAAATCCTATTATGTCTTCGTTGTACTCTGCACTGCCCTTGTTACATAGCGATTCATAATTATTTATATCCATATCCTTACCCCCAAAAGTATGCTATATATATAATTATATATCTTTTTGTGTACATAAATCAAACTAGTAGATGGATTTTTTATCCGTCTACTAGTGAATCCTCAACTAGTTGTTTTTTACTAGTACCTTTAATATATAATTTACCTTTCTTTAATAGCAGTATAAATATTCCCATCATAATACAACCTTTTACTATACTACTTAAGGTAATACTTATCCATACGCCATTAAGTCCTAATATATGTGGACTTGATAATAAATAAGCTACCGGTATCCTTGCACCAGTTAAGATAATGCTAATAATAGATGGTATATAAGTTCTACCTAGTCCCTTAAATGCTCCTGCTGCAATTATTTCTAGACACATAAATAGTTGAGAGTAACCTAATATTTTTAAATATATAGTTCCTTCATATATAGCGTCATTTTCTTGTATAAACACACTAAATATTTCTTTACCTAAAAATACTAATATTAGAGTATTTATAGTTCCGAGTATAGCTGCTATTATAAAAGTTATTTTAAATCCTTTGTTTACCCTATCATATTTTTTAGCACCATAGTTCTGACCCGTAAAACTTGAAAGTGCTACTGCTAAACCTTCTGCTGTCATCCATGATATAGATTCTATCTGAGAACCTACTTTTTGTACAGCTATTGCAACAGGCCCAAAAGATGCTACTACTACTCCAAGTGCCATTGAAAATAATGTAAACATACCACTTTGTAATGCTACTGGCATACCTAGTTTATATAAGATTTTATAATAATCAAATTCTATATTTCTAAATAATTTTATTTTAAAGTATTCCCCGCTATCTTTTCTCAGCCTATATATAAATAAAGCACTTACTACGACTTGCGATATAACCGTAGCAATAGCAGCACCTGCTACACCTAGTTTTGGCACTCCAAACCATCCTAGTATAAGTATTGGATCTAATATAATATTAGTTATTAGTCCAACAGTATTTATTTTAAATGGAGTTTTACTATTTCCCATACCATTAAATATAGCTGTAAATACAGGATTTATAAAATAAAATACCATCCCCAATGAAATTATATAAAGGAAGGTTCTCGCCATACTTATGACATTTTCATCTCCTAGTCTAAATATTCCTATTAAACCTCTGTTAAACACTATTAAAAATAAGGTATATAAAATAGAAAATATTATATTTATTTCTATTGCAGCTTTTATATATGACTTTGTTTTATCTTTATTATTCTCACCTATGCTCTGTGCTACCTTTATCTCTCCACCAATTTTAGATATTATAACGAATGCCATTGCAAGCCATGGGAAAAAACCTGCTGTTCCAACTGCAGCAACTGCAGAGCTTCCCACTTTACCTACCCATATCATATCGATCATATTATAAGCCATCTGTATAAATGATGTACCCATTATAGGTAGTGATAATTTCACTAGTTTTTGAGTTATTCTACCTTTTGTTAAGTCTGTTCTACTTTCCATATATTCCTCCTTATCTTTCTCATATTTCTATGTACTCCTATTTACTATATGTGAATTTTGTATTATTGTATATACTTTTTTCATTAAAAAGATTTTGTATTTTTAATAGGTTTGATATAATATGTTGTAACATTTATGTAACATATATATTATAAAATTTATTTTATAAATAAGTTTATTACAGATGAGGTGATACCTAATTGAAAACATTTAAAAGAATAGTTATATTGTTGATAGTTTTAATATTAACTCCTATAGGGGTATATTTTTATAGTAAATATATAGAGCCAAATCTATTGACCATAAAAAAGTATGATGTACAAATTCCTGATGATGTATCAGATTCTAAAATAGTATTTTTTAGTGATACTCATTTTGGCAAGATGTATGATCAATCTAATATAGAAAAAATAGTAAAAAAAATAAATTCTCAAAATCCTGATATTGTTATATTTGGTGGGGACTTTTTAGATAACTATGCTAGAGATCGTTCCTTCTTAGATTTAGATTATCTATCTAGCAGTTTAGCTTCTATAGACGCTAAATATGGAAAATATGCTGTACTTGGTAATCACGACTATGGCGGAGGCGCTATTAAGGTATATGGTGACATTATGAGCGCTGGAGGATTTTCTATAATAAAAAATGATAATGTGTTTATTGATAAACTAGGTATAAAACTAATTGGATTTGATGATTTATTGATGGGATACACAGATTCTAGCCTTTATTCTATAAAAAGTGATAATTTTAATATTGTTTTATCGCATGAACCTGATGTTGTAAATAAAGTTTCTCTAAAAAATTACGGTTTAATGCTGTCTGGACATTCTCATGGTGGTCAAGTTTCTCTTCCATATGTTACCCAAAAAGTTTTACCTGATGGAGCCAAAGAATATATAAAAGGTAGGTATGACAATATAGGGATTAATAATAACATTGACTTATTTGTTAGTAAAGGAATTGGGATGACTTCAGTTCCCTTTAGACTATTTAATGCGCCACAAATTATGGTATTAGATTTAAAGTAATTATATCTATTAAAAGCTAGAACCTAAATTTAGGATCTAGCTTTTAAGCTAAGTGTGGCGATATGAGAGAAGCGAATTTTTTATTATATATTATTCTTTTCCTAATATATACGTTCCAACACCCATAACAAGTGCTCCACCTACCATATTTCCTAAGGTAACTACTACTAAATTATATATAGCTCCTGCTAAAGTTGCTCCTTGTATTGCATTTGAGAATAATGCCACACCAAAGATTGTCATATTTGCTATACTATGTTCAAATCCACTAGTTATAAATGCAAATAAACACATAAATATTATAATTAATTTTGCGGTATCATCATTAGTTCTAAATGAACACATAATAGCTACACACACCAATATATTACAAAGTATTCCTCTAAAGAAAAGATCCATCACTGGTAAAGATGATTTTGCTATAGAAGTAGTTTCAAAAAATTCCATAACTGGACCTTTGTTAACAAGTCCTGTTCCTACAAATAACCCTGCAACTATTAAAGAACCCATTAAGTTCCCTACATAACTGTATCCCCAAACCCTAAGCATATCTTTCGTACTTGTTCCTTTATTCAAAGTACCAGCTGTCATTATCATATTGTTTCCTGTGAATAATTCACTTCCTGTCATTATTACTAAGCTTAAAGCTATAGCAAATGACACACCCATCATTATTTTCGTAGATGGTGAATTAGCAGCTGTTAAAAGGCCACCTATTGTAAATATTAGAATTATCCCTAATCCTACGTAAAGTCCTGCAAAAGATGATGATACCATGTATTTTAGTTTACTGCTATTTAATAAATTTATTTTATTTTTAGCAGCATTAGTTAGTTTTTGTAATGTCTCATTATGCATAATTTCCCCCTAGTTATATTAATATTTTATTCCACTCCAGTAAATATTTTCATTTACTTTTACTATATCATCAAGCTCTACACCTTCTAGAACCCATTTTTTAAACTCCATAAATCCAGTTCTATCAACTATATATCCTATATGCTCTTTAGGTAAACTTCTATCTATATACTGTTCTACGTATTTATAAGTATTAAGTATTATTTTTATTATTGATTCTTCATCTGCCCATATTAAAAAGTCTTCTGCAAGCCTTGGATTTTTCTTTCCTGTTCTCCCCATAATTGCAAGTCTATAATATTTTTTAGAATCTCTTGTCCATGCTGATGTTGGGCAATTTAATGTACACTCTCCACATCCTATACATTTATCGTGATCTCTTACAACTTTATAATTCTCCATTTTTAATGCTTTTGTAGATAACTTTTCACATTTTTTTACACATGCTCCACATGATATACATCTGTCTTTTTCGTATAGAGGTAGTGTCATTCCTATTATTCCAAAATCATGTGTTCTTGCTTTTATACAGTCATTTGGACATCCTGTAAGTGCTATTTTAAAATGTAAATCATTTGGAAATACTGCTTTTTCTATCCTTTTAGCAAAGTCTGTTGTATGATATTGTGCCTTTGGGCATACTTTATTTCCTATACAAGCAGCTATATTTCTAGTGCCTGCAGCTGGATATCCTTTATCTCTTTCGGTTTGGTTGATATCCATTTTTTCTATTACAGGTTGTATTAGTTTGTTTACATCTTCCATATCTTCCATTTTTATACCAAGTATCTCAAATCCTTGTCTAGTAGTCATATGGATTTCTCCATTTCCGTACTCTGTTGCAATCTTTGATACTATCATTAAACTTTCTGGGTCCACACATCCACCAGGTATTCTCACTCTAAGAGAGGTTTCATATTTACTTTTAGTTACTCTATAAGCATTTTTCATTAATTTTTTAGTATTTATATCTCTTATCATAATCCTACCTCCTAATCTATCAAATTCTTTGCATAAGAATAGTCAAACACAGGTCCATCTATACATATATAAGTATCATCCATTTTACAATGTCCACATTTACCTACTCCGCAACACATTTTTCTTTCATATGACACCCATATGTTGTTCTCTTTTAAATCTCTTTTTAATAACTCTACTACTGTAAACTTCATCATCATAGGAGGTCCTACTACTATTGCAGACATATTCTTTACATCATCTATTGATAGTTCTGGAATGTATTTTGTAACTAATCCTACATTACCTTCATATTCTTCTTCTGCTGAATCTACAGTTACTAATACGTTTAGTTTCTCACTCCATTTTTTTAAATCATCCTTGAATAATACATCCTTAGGACTTCTAAATCCAACTATTAATTTAAAACTATTACATTTATCTATATTATTGTAGAAGTATTCAACTATTCCCCTTACAGGAGCTAAACCACTTCCTCCTGCTACAACTACTACGTCTCGTCCCTCATACAAGCTTACATCAAATCCATTTCCGTAAGGACCTCTTATAAAGAAACTATCTCCTACAACGTTATTGAATAATTCACTAGTTACTTTACCTACATTTCTTATTGTAAAATCTATATAATTCTCTCCATATCCAGATACTGATATTGGACTTTCTCCGTATTTTGGTATTGATATTTCATAGAACTTTCCAGGAAGAACTCCTTCTGTACTACATTCTACCCTAAATGTCCACTCTATATCTGTATGTTTAACTATATCTATTATTTCTGATTTAATTGGTATATATGGATTCATTTATTTCTCCTCCTTATTTATATCGGTCACATCTTTTACTTTTTCTATACATTTAGATATAGATATATACTGTGGACATGCATCATCACATCTACCACATCCTACACACATTTGATATCCAAACCTTTTATCAAAGTCGTATATCTTGTGCATTACTTTAAATCTCATTCGTTCTCCTTGTTTCTTTCTAAAAGAATGTCCTCCTGCCATATCTGTATAGCCGTTCACCTGACAAGATGCCCATACTCTTCTTCTTTCCCCTACATCTTCATTTTCTTTGTAATATATATCTTGCATCGTAAAACAAGTACATGTAGGACATACAAAGTTACATCTACCACATGCTATACATCTAGCATCATATTCATCCCACATTTCATGTTTTGATAATTCTACTGGATTTATATCTTTAGGTAATTCTAATGATATAAAGTTTTCTTTAACATAATCTACTTCAAATGCTACCTCTTCTCCGTTGAATACGTTTAATTCTTCATCTTTTATATCTAAATAAACCTCATTATTACTTATATTTAGTCCCATTGAATAATTGTCTGTTTTATTAGAGTTCATACTTACACAAAAACAGTTTCTAAAACTTTCCTTGCATCCAATTAACACAAACTTTACCTTTTCTCTTAGTCTTTCATAGAAATAATCTTTTTCTATTCCATTATTAAGGTATATTTCATCTAATCTTTTCATCCCATTTATGTCACAAGCTCTTAAGAAGATTAATAGTTTTTTATCATCTATATCACTAGTTTTGTATTCTTTTTCTGTAAAGTAAAATAATATTTGAGTTATAGGAAGTATTACTTCTTTCGCTGAGAAATCAGATTTTTTATTAAATTCTATTTCTTCTATACTATTTATTTCTTCATATTTAGTTAAATCTGTATCAGAGTATACACCTTTAAATGGTGTTGCTACTGGGGCTAATATTTTATATTCTGATTTTAATAGTCCAAGCCCTTTATCAAAACTTGCTCTATCTAGTTTTATCTTCATATATTCTCCTCCTAAACTTTGTTAATAATATATTAACATTTTATATTTTTTATATCTGTGACATATATCACAACTAAGCACAAAAAGTACCTACAATTGCTATTAAATAAGCATGTAGGTACTTTTTTATGTATTTTTAAAGTAGTTAGATAACCCTTCTTTTTTTATATATATTTTTTTATCTTCTATTTTAACTAGATTTTCATCTTGAAGTTGTTTCATTGCTCTAGATAGACTTTCTCTTTTGCAACCTAGCATTTCAGCTATATAAGTTATGCTTATACTAGCATTTATAAGTGTCCACTCACCTTTATTTACTCCAAATTCTTTTCCTATTCTATATAGCTTTGCAGCTAATTTTTTATCTATCCTTATTGAAATAGAGTTTTTTAATTGCCTGTATAATCTTCTATTTATATTTTGAGCATAAGACAATATATTTTTTGTTAAATTAAAATCAGTCTCCATTATTTTAACAAACTCTGCTGAACAACACTGAAGTATAGTAGATTTTTCAAAAGCTTCACATCCAAATGTAGTGTTTTTATTTTCATCTAGTAAAACTTCATTTATCATATCTCCACTTTTTAAAATAAAGATTATTTTTCTTTCTCCATTTTCATTTATCTTATATATAGATACTTTTCCTTTTTCTAAGAAGTATATATTATTAACCACTTCTCTTTCATGAAATAATACTTCTTTCTTCTTAATTTCTGTTTTTATTAATATATTTTCTAAATCTTTCTTAGTTGACTCCTTTATATTTTTAAGAACTGATATATTATTTAGATTTACCATATTCATATTTATTCCTGTGTATTTTATTTTTATCAAATCTATCTTTATATTCGAATTTTTCTTCACTATATCCAATTGGTATTAATGCATATGGTACTAGTTCATCCGGTAAGTTTAAAGCTTCTCTAACTTTATTTACAACTTTTGTTTTTGGAAAAGTTCCTACCCAGCAAGATGCTAAGCCTTGGTTAGTAGCTTCTAGTAAGATATTTTGTGTACATGCGCCTAAATCTTGCATCCATTTGCCTGGTTTTAGAAATCGCTGTCTATTTCCAAGTACCGCAACACATATAGGTGCATGTTCTATGTGTTTAGCTCTATGCTGAGATTTAGATAATTTTTTTAATATATCTTTATCATCAACTACTATAAATTCCCATGGTTGAGAGTTTTTTGAAGATGGTGCTTGCATAGCAGCTTTCAATAGTTCTGTTATTTTACTTTCTTCTATCTTTTGTTCTGTATATATTCTTATTGAACATCTTTTTTTTATTACATCTAACATTTTGAATCTCCTTTTTCAAATTATATTATCCTCTAAAGGATAGCATACATATTTATCATTTAGTGAGTATATAATTAGATTATTTTTAGTTAAGTACATCTTATAATTATATTACTAACGTAAATACTAAAATCAAATCCAATCTACATAATAAAAAGATATTGACAGTTAGTCAATATCTTTTTATGTTTACTTATATATTATCGAAAAATTCATCTATTTCATCATCTTCATTTTTTGTTTTTACTTCTACACAATCCATAGTTTCTATTCTTGTCTCTTGTCCTTTTATTAAATAACATATTCTTTGAACTATATATCCTAATGAAAAAAGTGCTATTGTATAAAATATATATGGTGTAACTGTCGCTAAATAATAATTTATTACTTCTCCTCTTTCCTTACTAGCATCAAATCCCTGTGCAACCAAACCTGATATATATGTATTTGATCTATATATCATAAACATAGCACATAAAGTCATTAATGCTCCACATATATACAATACAATTGTTATCTTAGGTACTTTTTTTATTTCTACTGTTCTCATAATATCCTCCTATTATATTATTACATTCTTCTTATTTATCAACATTAGTTTTTGCTTTTTCATCTTTGATAAATAATAATTTCCCTGATTTTAGTCCCCAAATTTCATCAAGGTATGCACAAACCTTTTTAGAATGAGTTACAATAATAACACATTTATTATGTTCGTGTGCTAATGATACTAATATATCCATAATCTTCTCTTCAGTTTCATTATCTAAGTTTCCAGTTGGCTCATCTGCAATTATTATATCAGGATTATGTGATAAAGCTCTAGCTATTCCTATTCTTTGTTGCTCTCCCCCTGATAAATTTAGTATTTTTCTATTTGCTTTCTCAGAGCTAATTCCTACTTCTTCTAATAAATTAGATACATACTTTTCCTTATTCTTTTCTTTAGAATTACTTATATTCATAGACAATAATATATTTTCTTTGGCAGTTGCATTTAATAGTAGATTATATCCTTGAAATATAACCCCTATATCCTTGGACCTATATAAATCTCTATCTATATTTTTTAAATTTTTACCATTATATAATACGTCTCCACTTTTACATGTATCAAGCCCTGATATTAAAGAAAGTAACGTACTTTTTCCCGCTCCTGATTTGCCTATTATTCCATATACTTTACCTTTTTCAAAACTCACATTTATATTATTAAAAACGTCCCTTTTTGCTCCTTCATATCTATAACTTACATCTTTTAAACTTAATAAACTCATATTCTTAATTCCTCTCTGTTAGTATTTTTCTTGGTTCATATCTATTTATATATAAAATTCCTATACCAGCAGATACTACTCCTAGTAATAGTGCTATTAATGTAATACCTAAAATAGCTTCACTACTTAAAAATACGTCTAATTTTTCTAATACAGGTGCTGTTGTGCTTGGTCCTGCGAAGCCAACAGTCATACTCATCGATTCTGCTTGTTTTTGAGCATCTATCTGACCTTGTAAAAGCATATTAGAAACTGGTTGTGCAGATATACTACCAATAGTTAAACCTAAGCTTAATGAAATAACAATCATTGACAATGTCTCAATTATTAATCCTAATGCAACTTTTCCTTTTTTCATCCCCATTGCTCTTAGAACACCTATTTCATATTTTCTCTCACGAATAGCTAATATAGATATTAAAACTAGTACACTACCACCAAATCCTAAAACTAAAGTCATAAATATTTTTGAAATACTTTTTAATCCTTCTACTGGTTTAACAATGCTGTTATAGCTACTTGCATCTACTGATAAATCAAACATTTCACTTAATCCTAGCTTATGTGCTTCTTTATTGAAATCATCTAATGTATCTGGATCTTTTAAGTAGTACTTTGCGTCCATTGTAACTAAATCATCTTTAGATTTTTCATCATATAACTTTAAAGTATCATATGTTGTAATTATTTCATTGCTTCTATTTAACATATGGTGCTTGATTCCATAATCATTAGATTTTGCACCATCAAAGTATATACCTGATATAGATAATTCTAGTGATTCAAAGTTTTCTGGATCTTGAGGGTTTTTAATATTTATATTGTCACCAACTTTTAAGTTATTCAGCTTTGCAAACTCTTCACTTATTACCGCCTCATTATTTTTCGTCGGCATTTTTCCTTTTGTAATTTTTCTTGTCCCATTTTCAAATTCTTTTTTTCCTTCAACACTAAGTCCACCTAAAATATTCAAGTTCGGACTTTTTTTAAGATTTCCTTGACCACCAATGGCTACAACATTACTCATATCTACGTCGTCTCTGCCCTCTGGTTGATCTATAGATTTTATTTCTTTACTGTATCCACTAAAAGTTAAACTAAATATAGTTTCTTTAAGGTATTTTGACTTAGATATTTTTTCTTTAACATCATTAGGTACACCCTCATTTAATTCATCAAATTTACCTTCATTTATTTTTTCTTGCGTTTTCTCCATATTAGATTGAATAAATACTTCAGCACCAAATCTATCTTTAAAGTCCTTTATTATTTCATTTGATGTTGTATTTATAAGAATAGATATTGCTGTACACGAAAGTATCGCAGTCATTATTATTCCTATCAATGTATTTCGACCTTTGTTCCTTATTAAGTTTTTTAGTGCATTTTTTAAAATATACATATAACATTCTCCTTTTCTTTAGGTTTAATATAGTTAAATTATAATAAATACACTGTTAACTCAATGTTAACCCTATCCATAAATTTTAAAATAATCATTAACCTCGGTACTGTGAAAAGGATAGATAAAAACAAGAGCCTTCATTTATTTCACTATCTACTAACACTATGCCATTACATAAATCACATACATGCGACACTAAACTTAGACCTATGCCATACCCATCTTTTTTCAAATTATTAATTCTATATTTATTGTTAAATATATTATCTATAAAGTTTTTATCCATTCCGATTCCCTTATCTTCTACTTCTATAATCACACTATTGTATTTATTTTTTACAGCAACTCTTATATTTTTGTTATTTCCATACTTTACTGCATTATCTACTAAGTTACTTACAGCTCTATATATCCATCTTTCTTTTGCCAATATGGTTGCATTACTCTCTTCATCAAAATCAAATTCAATATTTTTATATGTTTTACTATATATATCACAAACACTTGCACATATTAAAGAAACATCTACTTCTGCCATTTCCTCATCAGATTTTAAATCACTTAAAGTTAATATATCATCGATACTATCAGTTATATTGTCTAGTAATTTAATATATTCTTTGTTGTTATCTATTTCTAAATTGGTTCTAAGTATAGCGATAGCATTTTTCTGTTCATGTGATAAATACGAATTTAGTTTTTTATAATCCTCTAAATTTTGTTTGAATTTTTCCTTTATATTTTCATAGGCTATTCCAAAAGTTTTGCTTACTAAATATGGATTAAAATCCTCATCTTGTTCATTTAAATTTTTCACAATATTCTCAATTTCCTTATCATGAATTTTATTTAATACTAACCACAATATTAAAGATGCCAATATAAAAACAAAGAAAAATACCAAAACTATACTTAATATATTTTCAAACCCTGTCTTTAAATAAATTTTTCCTATTTCATTTATATCTACTATCATTTCAGTACCTAATGATTTACTATTTACAGTATATCTATTTTCTTCTTTTATAGCAGCGTAATTCCCTTCATATAAAACTTTATATAACAAGTCATCCTTTTCTGGCCTAGCACTATTAATAATGATTGCTTTAGTATTGTTTATATTTGTTTTATTTTCTATATTGCTAAAAGAACCTTTTATACTATATAACCCCACACCTAAAAATAAAGATAATACCAGTGAATACATTATTATAACTAGTCCACTTTTAAAGTTTACTCTACGCATAAAAAGTATCCTTTCCCTCTTACATTAACTAAAGCCTCTTGTCCATAAACACTACTTAACTTATTTTTTAACCTTGATATATGCACCCTTAATACTGATGAAAATGGATCAAAGTTTTCGTCATACACATGCTCTACAATTTCCTCACTAGAAACAACTGCCGGATGTTTTAAGCATATATACTCTAAAATATCAAATTCCTTTATTGCAAGTATTACTTCTTTGTCATCTATGTATACAGTACGGTTTATAGGATTAAGTTGTAGCTTCCCAATATTTATAATTGGATTTGTACGTCCATGAAATCTTCTTATTACTGCATGTATTCTAGCTCTAACTTCTAATAACTGAAATGGTTTTGTTATATAATCATCCGCTCCATTGTCTAGTCCTATGGCTAAATCTGATATATTATCCCTTGCTGTTATTATAATTATTGGTGTATTTATCGATTTTCTTCTTAAATATTTTAACACTTCTATTCCATCAACATCTGGAAGGTTTAAATCTAAAAGTATAACATCATATTCATTAATACTTGCTTTTTCTTCTCCTTCTTCTCCAGTATTCGATACATCTACCTTAAAGTTCATATTTTCTAATCCTTTTTTCATAGAATTAGCTAATTCTATATTATCTTCAATTATTAGTACTCTCATATTTTCAGCTCCTCATATGCTACTTTCTATTGATTTATAAATAACTCTAGTTTATCACATTTAATGTTTATTCAATGTTAACTAACTTATAAATTTGATTAAAATTAATTTATTTTTAATCAAATTATATTTAGTATATTTTTATAGATCTTACTATTTTATACATATAAAAAGCACATTAACTAAATAGTTAATGTGCTTTATTTATCTACGCTGCCAAATTTTTGTTAATTTTTATTTGTTTCAATCTTTGCTCGTTTTTCTTAGTCATACCTATAGAACCTGCTATTAAACATATAAATGCCATTACTACAGCTACTAGTATTATCGTCCAAGATGTAGAATATCCTAACTTATCTATTAACACCCCAAGCATAGCTGAACCACCAGAGAATCCCACTGCAAATATTAAACTAACAACTCCTAATATTGAGCCAAACTCTTTACCTGAGAAAAACTTTCCTACTAAGTATGCTGGAGTCATCATATATACAAATACCGTAAGTCCTCTTACTGCTGAGAATAAATATGCAAATGTTGGTGATTTATCTGACATTAATAAACATACTCCTGATGCTAATACTGCAATGAATGACGCCATTAAGCATTTTACCGGTCCTAACTTATCATATAACAATCCACCTAATATATTCCCTATTAAAGAAGATGCTGCAAATATAGAACCTATTGTTGCAACTACTGCTGCATCTAGTTTTAATGCGCCTTGGAAATAAGGTGATGATTGAATAGAATATGCTGATACATATATTCCAACAAATACAAATCCAAGAGCTATCATCCAAAATTCTTTTAACTTCTTAACTTCATTAAATGTATATCCTAAATCTATAACCTCTGTTTTAACTTTTTTGTCAGCTTTTTTAGATTTCATAGATGCCTTATTTTCATTAGCTTTAGGAAGCCTTAACATTAATAGTGCTATAGGCAATCCTACAACAAGTGCTAATGCTCCAAATATAAAGTATGCTTGTTGATATCCGCTATTAGCTATTGAACGTACAACAGCTTGTTGTAAAAATATATTTCCTATAGATCCACCTGAGAAAGCAATCCCTAATGCCTTACCTTTTGAATCTCCATCAAACCAAGAGTTTATTAATAAAGGAACACCTATTGCAGATATCATACAGTTACCTATATTCACTACTCCTGATACTAAATAGAATTGCCATAATTCTTCACACATAGAGAATGCCATAAATCCTCCACCGGCTAATACACATCCTATTATATACATTATCTTTAAATTTACTTTTTCATATAACTTTCCTATAAAAGGAGATGCTATTGCTGATACTATAGTTCCTATTGTAAATATTAGTGAAAATGATCCTAAACTAAACCCTTTATCCAAAGTAACTGGATGTATAAATAAAGGTTTTATATTAGAAGCAACTCCAAAAGGTATTGCTTGAATTAACATACATGCTATTAATACAATCCACCCTGTAGTCAATTTTTTATTATTTGATTGTAACGTTTTCATTCTTATCTTCCTCCGCTAAGTTTTTATCAATAAATATTTAAAAATAAATATAATATGTTTCAATTTATTTATATTTTAATATTAGCATCAAGATATTAATTATTGTTAAGAATAAAAACGTAATATAAGGATTTTAGTTTTTGCCTTTTTTCCTCTTTTGATTAAATCTTGAAATTTTATTCAAATTTATTCATTTTAATATATTTTAATCTTTAACTTGTTTCTTTTTTAGGAATGTTATAATATTAGTTATATTTATTTTTATACTATTTAGTAGGAGGATGTACAATTGAAAAACATAATTTTTGGAAATCTTCTAGAAAAATTATTATCTATTTGTAATCAGAAAAAAAGTAGTCTTGCTCGTGAATTAGGATATGATCTTTCATATGTTAATAAATGGATTTCTTCTAAAAACTTGCCTAGCTCTAAACGAATAAATGAAATATGTTCAAATATTTCAAACTTTATAATAGAATCACTAGATGAATTTACATACGACAATATGGTTGAGTATTTAGAGGTCCCCTTTGATAGCGATAAAGAATTTTTATTAAAATACATTGATAATTTACTTAAAGAAAGTTATATGGACACATTAAGTTCAAATAGTAAATCACTTCAGAATTTACCTAAGCATACACATTCTGAAGAATACTATAATAGCCTCTCTATAGTAAAACCTAATATAATATATAAAGATTTTTTAGATAAAGTTGAATCATATTTAGACACTGATGAAGATTTAGAGATATTAGTTTCTTTAAATTTATTTGGAATTAATCATAAAGACAAAGTTTCTCTATGGGATTTAAAAAGGCTACTCTATAAAATAAGTAAAAAAGTTAATTTAAAAGTTAATTTCTTAATAGGTCTTGAAGGACATGATAACGAAGAAGTATTGAATACTATATTATGTATAAACTTAATTTCAACCTATCCATCTTTAGATTTTGAAATATACAACTGTAACGTTAACTATAATACTGTTATATTTGCTATAAAGGATAAGTTTTTATCTACTAGTATACTTTTAGAAGATGGAGAATGTATATTTCACACTACTTCTAAGGATAAAAAACTTGTAGATGAATTCTATTCTAACTTACTATTTACACTCGCTCACAAAGGAAATCCTTTGTATTATAAAAAAACTCAGTTTGATATGCTTGATGATCAGACATATATTCAATATATTATGAATAGTGATTTAAGATGCTTATTAGGATGTATAAATGAGTTTTTTATGCCACCAGATTTATTTATGGAAATAGCATCCAGAGTTTTTGGTAATGATAAAAATATGATAAACGAATTAAGAAAAATAAATGTTTTTCTTAATAATGTAACCTATAAATCTAATTTACAAGTTTTAATATATGAATCTGAACTCAGAAAATATATGTCAACAGGGTGTCTTCACTTTTTTAATATACCAGTTACCCTTACCTTTACTGAAAGAGAACGTCATATTGAATATATAGAAAAAATACTTACTGAACAAAACGGTGTTGAAATTAGATTAGTTGATGGAAATTTTGTTGATGACTTTAAAAATAAAGATAACCCATCTTTATATCTATCTAAAAACTTAAAATTCACTAAGGTTCCACCTGCATCTGGTGAAAATGATTATTTCATAATTAATGATAATACCCTCCAAAGTATGTGCGCAAATTTATTTGATATGCTATGGGATGAAAGAAAAGATATTGTCTTAGACAAAAAAGATGATATTTTAGAAAGAATATCAAAATCTATTAGCTATATTAAAATAATGAGTGAAAATTTTGGTGAAGAAATTAATTAAATATAAAACCGCTATAAAATAATTTTTAGCGGTTTTATATTTAACAAAAAATAAAATCTACTATATCAACTTAATTACTTCGACTTTAAAATAAACTCTAAACATTCATCTCCAGATAAGGGCTTGCTAAATAAATATCCTTGGTATATACCTTCACCCATTGCATCAAGTATACGTTTTTGATTATTATTTTCAACAAACTCACTTACAATTTCAATTTTAGAGCATTCACAAAGTCCATACATAGCTTTAACTATATTTCTAGACTCCTCATTTGTATCTATATCCTTTATTAAACTTCCATCTATTTTTATAGTAGATATTTTATATTTTTTTATATATAGTATAGGATTATACCCTACACCAAAATCATCTATAGCAAGCTTTATACCTAAATTTTCTAACGCTTTTAATTGAGCGTTTGTAGTAGTATCATTTCCTAAAGCTAGAGACTCAGTTATTTCTAATTTAATATTTCTTGCGCTAACTTTATATTCATCTAATATATTTTTAAAATACTCTGCAAATGTAGAATCTTCTAGTTGTTTACTTGATATATTAATAGACATCTCTATATTACAGTCTAATTTATTGTTCCACTCATATAATTGAATAATAGATTCTTTTATAATCCATTTACCTAAATTATTAATCAATCCAGATTCTTCAGCTAATGCAATTGCAATGTTTGGTGGTATATTACCTAAATCTTTATGTTTCCATCTAAATAAAGATTCTACTCCTACAACTCTACCAACCTTATTAACTTGAGGTTGATATTCTAAATAAATATCTTTTTCTTTATTTAAACTTTCACATAAATTATATACTAATACATTTGCTACTTGACCTATATCATCAGCTCTTTTTGTAAATCGAATAGGCTTCGCTTCTTCTGAAAATATTATTTTTTTTAATGATTCGTAAGAAGTAAACTCATCCTTTTTATATATATGGTAGGATATAGCCACAAAAGGAATATATATCATCACTCCCACAGCTAAATTTATTAATTGTAGTATAATGCCCTTTATGGATTCTGTTGCTATAAATGCATTTATTAATATAGGAATCTTCCAACTAATATCAATTTCTTTTATGACTACAAGCCCTGCTATGGTTGCTATATTAGTTATAAGTGCCATTATTGCTGGTGTAACTATAAAAGGTATTATATATATCGGATTTAATATTATTGGAAGTCCATATACTATCACTTCATTTATATTAAAAATAGAAGGTATTATAGCTAATTTAGCTATGTCTTTACTTTGCCTAAATGACTTATATAAAAATATGGCTATTATTAAACAAATTGTTGACCCTGTACCACCTATATTGCAAAATACGTTTAAGTATGATTTATTTATAATCATAGGGTCTATAATATCTCCACCATGACCTCCTAGAAACCAATATATCTGAACATCCAATAGGTATTTTATATTTTTAAAAATACTTTTTTCATCATAGGGGTTACTAATATATTTATGAAGATTTTGCGGATTAAAATTCATATCTATACTAGTGTATCTATATATTAAATTAACTAAAAATAATAAAGAAATCATAATCATAGTAGGCAATACAGCATTTATTGATTGCATTAAAACATTGTCATGACCACGATCTAAAAGTTTCAATCTTTTGTTTATTTTTAAATAAATAAATATAAATATCTCACTTGAAAGTAATGATATTATCAAATTATAAAATACCCATCTAGCATTTATTTGCATATTTATTACATCATTAAAATTATTTGTAATTACTATAGATGAAAATAAGCCAATTACAGCAACTATATATGGATTTACTTTTTCTTCTAATTTGGCATTTCTTAATAATGCTAAGTAATAGCTTATTGCAGACAACAAAATTAATCTACTAAGAGAATATATTTTATAATAAAAATATGTAAATTGCGCTTCAATTTCATTGTTAAATACATATGATTGAGCAGTTGCTATAATTAATATTATACAACAAGCTAAAATAAATGGTTGAATTGTTATTAATCCATATCTTATAGATTTTAGCCAGCTATTACTGTATATATGATATAAAAAATCACTTAACTTTGCTTTTATTTTTATACTCATTATAAAATTTCTCTCTTTTCTCTTAAAGTTTATTTTTATTATTTTCTATATTACTTATTATTTATAAATCACTTTATTTTGATGCTATTATTTTATAAAAAAACAAAGTAGCTATATTTTAGTTTTTAGATAAATTATAGCTACTTTGTTTTTATTTGTATTTCTATATAATATTTTTTATAATACCAACTGCACCACCTATAATTCTAGCTTCATTCGCTTTTACCATTATTGATTCATAGTTTTTATTTTCGGGTATTAGTATTAATGTGTCTCCTTGAGATTCAATCCTTTTTAGTGTGGCATATCCATTTACATCTACTGCTACTATGCTTTTTTTATTAATATAATTATCTTTTTTAATAATAACATAATCTCCATCTTCAATACCTGCATCTATCATACTATCACCCTTAACTTTAAGTATAAATATGCCTTTATCATTTCTTATTAACTCCCTAGGTATATGAAAATATTCTTCATACTCTTCATTCATATATATAGGACTACCTGCTGATATTTCACTTAATAAAGGTAATCTTAAAGACTCCACTTCTTCTCCACTATCAGATGCTATTATACATTCATTCAGTGACCAGTCCTTCTCAAATGAATATTGTTTGTAGCTATCAATACCTATATATTTATATTTTTCAATACAATCATACAGATTGAATGCTTCTTTATTTAACTTCTTATATTTAGATTCTTTTATATCAAATATTAGTTGTTCTTGTTCTAAATTATCTATCTTAATACCTTTTTTTATTTTATTCATATATTCACCTTTTCTTTCTAACTGCTTAAAAGCTAAGATAAATTTCTATAATTTATTATATAGTATTTTACCCTTTACTTCAATTGTGTTAGTTATGGTGATATTTTATTAATTAAGTGGTTTTCTTAAACAATGTGAGATTTTCTCCCACTGTATTTTAAATTCAGGAATACCTGTGCTATATGGTGCTATTTCATATTGTCCAAAATATACTACAATTCCATTTTCTTCAATATAGAACTTTTGATTCTCTGATATTCCTTTAAACCCATCATCTCCTTTAAAGTAATCTTGTGGATTTTTGCTTATATTATCTTGTACTTCCTTATTTATTATATCTTTATAGCTACAATCTTCTTTAAATAAATCCTTTAACTGTATTTCTTGTCCTGTTACTAAATCATAGTTATAAGTTTTGAGTTCACTCATACCATGTGCACCACCTGTAAATTGATAATACACTACTGGAATACTAATTATATTATTTTTATTATATTTAACTTCATAATTTGTATAAGCTTCATATTTATATTTAGTATATTCATTTTTATTTGGATTTTTTTCATATTCCTCTTTATAACTTTTAGAATAACTCTTTATTTCTTCTTTGAATTTTAATATATCATCTGATATTGTTTTATTTATAATTTCAATTTCTCTGTTGTGTATGTTTTGTTTATAAAGGCATTGTTGCTTCACTTTAAGATATGGATATTTTATGTCTGCCTTGAAAAACTCACTATCTTCATCTATTTCTTTTGTTTGTATACTAAATATTCCATTTATATTTTCTTGCTTTTCATATATGCATTTCAATTCATCTCTATGAATTTTATTTATATTAGACTCATTGATGGCAAATGTAGTAAAAGTACAAACAGATATTAAAAAAATACTTGAACATATTGACTTTATTATAGTTCTCATTATGTATTCTCCTTAAGCATTATTTTTATTTATAGTTTACCTCTTCGAAAACAGAATATACTGATAAGTCTGTTCTATACATTTACTTTAAATCTAAATAATTTATTAAAGCTCATAAAAATATACTTTAAACTACCTCTTTATAATCTACCTCTAGTTCATTTTTATACCTTCTCATATTTAACATATCCTTAATTGATAAATGCTTTAGCTCCCCTATATTGCATCCTAATATTTTAAAGGTTATTTGCATAAAATATCCAAAAATAAAGGCTCCATATATAGTTAATATTCCAAATGACCCTCCTAAGATTATCCCTACTACTATCGCAATTAATTCTAGGGTAGACCTTATAGCTTTTACCGGTCTATTTAATAACTTAGTCAACCCCATTGTAACTGAATCCTTTGCACCACATCCTAATTCACACGATATATACATAACTGTTCCAAGTGCCATAATTATCATACCTAAATTCATCATAAAAAAACCAATTATAAAATTATTATTCATAGGAACTATATTTATATTTTTTATAAAATCTACAAATACACCAATAAAAATAATATTGCATAGTGTTCCAATTCCTATCTTCTCCTTTAATATAACTCCTATTATTGTCATTATAATATTGACTAATATAATAGCCTGTCCTATACTAACACCACTTACTTTGCTAACACCGCTATGTAACACATCCCATGATACCATACCAACATTAGCATTTATCATTAATACGCCACCTAATGAAACTAAAAATAATCCGATAAAAAGCTTTATTGTTCTAAAAAATATATTTTCCATCATATCTCTCCTTTTATTTTTAATATGTATTTTATAATTCTACTTGTTTTTATATTCAAATTGCAAATTCAACCAAGTTTATTTTTATATTTCTCACCTTAATAAATTAGCTAAATAATGTATTTAGGTGATTTAACTTTTAATATTATGTAAAACTAACCAGAAAATATTAACTATATTGCATAAGTTAATATAATAATAATAAAATTTTATTCACAACAAAAAGAGAGTAATATTTCCATATCACTCTCTTTTTACTATTGATATTTATTTTAATATTAAATTATTTTAATTGTCCTTCGACAAAGCTTATAGATTGTTTCGCTAATACTTTTGAATAAAAATATGATTCTAATGAGTTATATTTAACCGAATCATTCTGCGCTTCCAGTATTATTAAAAGTTCTTCTAAACCAATTCTAAAATAATCTGAAACAAGCAAAAGCGCTTCCACATTTCTATATTCAACTTTATTATTTTTTATAGTTGCCAAATAATCATTCATATTGTTTTTGAGTTCTGAAATCTCTGATAGGTAAAATTTTATTTCTTTTGCTAGTTTATTCTTACTGTTACTGTCATTACTACAAGATTCTTCAATTACTCCTTTGCCTGCAAAATAATAATTATTTTCTATTTTTTTTATTGTCTCTAAATATTCACCTACTGGAGATTCTTTACCTACATCCATTGCAAATGTATTAAATGAAATTATCCCAATAATTAAACAATTTATTAGCATAATAGCTATATACTTATTTTTATTCATAGATACACCTCTTTACTGTTCTTTACTATTAGAATCTCCTTTAAAATATATTTTATTATATTATTTATTAATTTTATTTAAGTCAGTAATATAATATTTCACTCTTTTCATATTATCAGCTTCTTACTTTTGTTGTCTATCCAAATATAGTCATACATCTCTTTCAATTAACATATATTGTTTGGAGAAAGTCTAAGGAGGAATTGTATGTCTTTTGTTTGGTTAATTATTGGCTTTGTTTTTCTTATAAAAGGTGCCGATATATTTGTTGATAATGTTGCTTCTATTGCTAGAAAACTCCATGTTCCATCTATTTTAATAGGACTTACTATCGTTGCAATGGGTACAAGCGCTCCAGAGGCCGCAGTAAGTGTTACGTCTTCTTTAGCAGGTCAAAATGATATGAGTATTGCTAATATTCTTGGTTCTAATTTTTTTAATATTCTTATTGTTCTAGGCGTGTCTTCTATGATAACAACTCTAAGGGTTGATATTAATACCATAAAAAAAGATACTCCATTTTTAATACTAATAAGCAGCACACTACTATTATTTGTTTCTGACTTAAACATTGTTAGAACAGAGGGTATAATACTTTTATCTCTTTTTGCATATTTCATATTAAGTACCATTAAGCAAGCTAAAGTTTTTAACAATAAATCTAAAAATTGTATTAAGGAAACTGCGTTCACTGTTGTAGAGAAAGTTTCTCTTCCAAAAACAATTTTATTTAGCATTATTGGTGTTATTGGAATAGTGTTTGGAGGAGATATGGTTGTTAATTCAGCTACTACTATATCTACTACTTTTGGTATGAGTGACAATTTAGTAGGACTTACGATTGTTGCTGTTGGTACATCTTTACCTGAGTTTGTTACATCTATAGTGGCAATAAATAAAGGAGAAAATGACTTGGCTATTGGAAATGTAATTGGATCAAATATCTTTAATATTTTATTGGTTTTAGGATTGTCTATGACTATAAATCCTATAAGTGTAAGTCTCATAACTGTTATCGATGTTTATTTTATGATATTTATTACAGCTCTATTGTATTTATTTATGAGAAAAAATAATTCATTACTTAGAAAGCATGGCATTTTATTTGTGTCTCTTTATATTATTTATATATCATATACAATACTTCGATAAGTACAATAAAATTATTTTAATATGAGTTAAACACTAATAGCTATAACTAAATTTAATTAAATTTAGTTATAGCTATTTTACTTGTAATTTATAAATTATACTTTTAAATAGAACTTTTTTTGTTTAATACATCTTGTAATGGATAAATATTTAATATAAAATAGTTTTAAATAAAACTATTTTGAAAGGATTGTATATGCAAAACTTAAATTTTCTAGAAAACTTTATGGTTATACATCATTTTACTAAAAACATATTTAGATATTCTTCAATAAAAGAATTTGATTCTACTCTCAATGAAACCCATGCAAAAATACTACTTTTTGTATATAAACACGAGCATAGACAAATGAATAAAATTAATTCTTATATCGGCATTCAAAAAGGAGCTTTTACTACTTCTGTTGACACCTTGGTAAATTATGGATATATTATAAAATTTAAAGATGAGACAGATAAAAGATCTGTTCATCTAGATTTAACTAAGAAAGGTATCGATATAGCAATAAAGCTCGAGCAAAATTTATATAAAGGTGTAAATAGTATGTTTGACAATATGACAGAATCTGAAAAAGAAGATATAAATTCTGCATTACAGTTACTATCTAGTTTCTGTATGAAAAATAAAAATAATTTTAAATAGGAGGTTAAATGTGGAAGATAAAAAAATTACTCTCTTAAGAGATGAAAAAATCTCAACGGCAATATTTAAATTGTCTATACCTATGGTAATGGGTATGATGATTCAAGTTCTATATAACTTAGTTGATACATATTTTATAGGAATGCTAGGGGATCCTAATCAATTAGCTGCATCTAATATATCACTTCCAGTTTTTATGATGCTTATGGCAATTGCTGGTATAGTCGGTTCTGGGTCTTCTTCATATATTTCTAGATGTATTGGAGAAAAAAATTATAACGAGGCTAATAAAACCATTTCAATAGCAACTGGCATTTTAATTCTAATGAGTCTAGTCGTTATGATAGGTGGTATGGCTATATCTCCAACTCTTGCAAAAGGGCTTGGCGCAAATGATGCTACCTTTAATTATACTTATAAGTATATATTTATAATGTTTATTGGTGCTATACCTGTTATGTGTAGTTATGCATTAGGTCAACTTCTTCGTTCTGAAGGAAATATAATGCAATCTGTTATAGGCCTTACTCTTGGAACTGTTGTAAATATAATTCTAGATCCTGTACTTATATTTGGATTTAAGCTTGAAATAACAGGTGCTGCGATTGCTACCGTAATCGGTCAAGCATCTACACTAATATATTTTATATATGCTTATACATGTGGAAAGACAACTTTAAAAATAAACTTAAAGAAATTTAAATACGATAAAGTTATTTTCAAGGAAATATTCACAATTGGAATACCTGCTTCATTAAATCAAATGCTAATGGGAGTTGCTACTGTTATTGCTAATAATATTGCTATTCAATATGGCACTTTAACTGTTGCTGGTATGGGGGTTGCTATGAAGATAATGACTATTGGTACATTTGTATTTATGGGATTCTCTGCTGGATGCCAACCTTTAGTTGGATATAACTATGGAAGCAAAAATATTCCTAGAGTAAAAGAAATTATACAAAAGGGTATAACAATTACATCTATAATCGGTTTATGCCTAGCTCTAATATTTGGTATATTTGCAAACTCTTTAATTGGATTATTTATAAATGATGCAGAGGTTATAAATAAAGGTGCTACAATACTTAAAGCATTAATAATATCGCTTCCTTTTGTTGGAGGTCAAATGATAGCTACTACTTCAGCCCAATCTATGGGTAAAGTTATAGTCGCTTTTATTTTATCTATATCAAGACAAGGAATACTTTATATGCCTCTTTTAATACTACTTAATAAAACTTTTGGATTTTCTGGGTTTATCTATGCACAGCCTATTACAGATATAGTGATGTTATTCTTGTCTTCTATATTACTATTTAGTATCCTACCTAAAACTAATGATAAATTAGAAGAAAAAAAGGATATATCTAATGACTATGTAATGTAATCAAATGCAACAAATAAAATAAGTAAATAAAATAGCTATATTACCATCTGATACTATAGCTATTTTTATTTTCTTATATTATTTTTTCTAAATTTATAATCATATCTATTCTCATACCACTAGATTCTATTGAAATCTTATTTAATGTTAAGCTTTCAAAATTACTTTTATCTATTATTACTTTTCCTTCATCAAATGTTACCTTTATGTCTTTGTCTTTTGGGAACCAATCTTTAATAAAACTTTCCACACCTATATTTACTATCCAGTTTGGTATATTTAAATCTAAGAATTTAAATTCATATACTTGTAATACTAAGTTTTTAGATTCATCTAAAGATGGTTTAACTTTAACCTCTATTGGTGTACTTATAAATGAGTTTACTTTATAAGTAGTTCTTAGATAAATGTATCCTTTACCTATATCTATTTCTATATTTTCCATCTTACTATTTTTAGTATCCTTTAAAAAGTAATCTACCCCCTTTAATATAGCCTCTCTTGGTGCTATAAATTCTCCTTTTAATCCTACCGGATTGTTCACTAACTCAACTTGTTCAGCTTTTATTCCTACTATTTCTTTTAGAAATTTAATTTCTTCTTTTGTATTTTCTTGATTTTTATCACTGTTATCTTCTAGTTTTTCATTTACATTGGGTTCTATTGTTGTATTAGTTGGGTTTATGAATATAAATAAACCACACAAAATCACTATAATAGATAGTATAATTATTATGTATTTTTTCTTCATATAATCTCTCCATTACTTGTATTTAATATAATTATACATTATATCATAATTATTTCATTTTAATTTTAATCATTTAATTTCTTATAATATATTTTAAGCCTTTCAATAAAATAATATTTGCATATAAATACAAATTAAAGTAATTTATATATTAGTATGAAAGAAAATACATTTTGTAATAATAGTATTGTAATAAATATTTAAATTAAAATAATAGACATTATAAGATTTATAGACTAAATTACTTTTTTATTATATAATCAATCTATCTGACTTTATAGGAGGCTACATAATGGAAATTAAAAGATACGAAAATACAGGAAGAATGAGTAGGGCTGTAGTTCATAATAATACAGTTTACCTATGTGGACAAGTACACGCTGAAGGTGATATAAAAGAACAAACACTACAAGTACTTTCTAAAATAGAAGATTTATTAAATAAATATGGTTCTGATAAAAGACATATGTTATCAGTTACTATATATATAAAAGATATGAAAGATTTCGCTGATATGAATTCAGTTTGGGATGCATGGATTGAAGATGGGTATGAACCAGCTAGAGCTTGTGTTGAAGCAAAAATGGCTAGAGAATGTCTATTAGTTGAAATGACTGTTACTGCTGCTGTTAAATAATTTTAATCATAATATATAAAATAAAAAGAAACTATCCAAATTATATGAATAGTTTCTTTTTATTTTATATATTATTTTCCTTAGTTTCTATATCATAAAGTTTTACTGCTTTATTAACTATAACACTAAACCAAATTAGTGATATACCTAAAATCGCATGCCCTAGACCTGCTATATGGCTAAGCCCTGCAAAATCACTTCCTTGCACTTGTAGTATACCTCTAAATACTAATACCGAGATTAAGTAAATAAGACCTACGTTGTATGTTATAATCCAAGTTTTAAAATTTTTTATTCTAGATACAAAGAAGTTCTTTTCTAGTAATAACACTATTATAAAAAATACAAACCCTAGTACTAGTACATGTGAATGAGCTACCCCTAATGTTGTTGCACCTGTAAAATCATTAAACTTTGTAAACTCTCTATAGAATACCCCTAGTATCAATCCTAAAAATAAATAGAACGATGATATTTTGAAAATTTTCTGCATTATCTTCTCCTCCAAAATTATTATATAGGATTATATACCCTATTTATATCACTTTAAACATTTTATTTTATTGATATGCCCCTATCTTACTTACAGCTACATACACTCTAGATATTTCATACCATGTGGCAAAGTTAACAACTCCAGTTTGAGGTAAATCAAATATTTTTTGGAAAGTCTTTACACTTTCTTCTGTGCTTTTTCCATATATACCGTCCTCATCTAATTTGCCTACTGCTGGATACCCTTTTGATATACCATTTAGCTGTTTTTGTATAGTTTTTACATCTTCACCTCTGCTTCCTCTAGATAAATCATATCCCGGATATGAACTAGGTACCCCTGAAACAATTGGTGCTCTATGATATTCAATATCATATCCATAGTAATATTCAAGTATTTGATCAAATGAGTACCCTTGTTCTCCTAAATATTTACTACCCCACTGAGTCATATGACCTGGACATTGAGTTTGTTTTCCATCACAATATTGAGTTAATAAAGGCTGTCTATTCTCTCCTCTTGTTACATAAAGATTAAATATATCATCTACGGCTCTATCTATTGTATCAAATATATTCCTATTATATATAAATTTATGGTCATACTGTGTTGTAGATGTAATAGTAAATTTGTATCCCTGCCCCTTATACCATTCTGTATACACTCTATTTAAAGTAAATGATATTATAGCTACAATATTTGCATATATTGTACTCTTTGGCCATGTAGCATATATTTCTGAACTTGCTACATTCTTTATATAATCTTTAAAGTAAATCCAATAATCAGGCGCATTCTTATTTGTAGGAAGTCCATCATGAACAATTATAAACTCTGGTACTACTACCTTACTCAGTACAAATGTTGGTTTTATTTCATCTTCCATTATTTTAGGCTCATATCCTTGATATAATATATGCTCTTCTATATTATACTCTATATTATTAACTGACTTTTCTTTACCAATTTTATTTAGCTCAACTGTTTGTATTGCTTCTATACATGGTAGTACTTGAGTCCCTATTATTTTTTCTGGATTATATCCATCTTTTGTTACCTCTATTACGTATCTGCTATACGGTTTTTCTATACTTTCTGGTACTTGTGAAAATATTATATCAGGTGCGTATACTCTAATTTTTCTTACTTGCCCTGATATATCTGTATTTAAATTATCACACAGTAATTCCCATTCATTTGTTCCTCGGTGTATATAATATATTGATACCTTTGCGCCTTTTATTGCATATTGGGTTTCTTTATCTATTACATTTATTGTTAAAAGGCCTTTACTCATTTTTAATCTCCCTCCTTTTATTCTTTTTATTAATATATGTGTTATACTGATTTCAAGTTCTTATGTATTTCTAAAATAAAACTAACTTAATCATAAATAAATATTTTGACATACAAAAGAAGCTATAAATCATTTAATTTATAGCTTCTTTTAAACAATATATTTAGTTTATCCTACTAACTCCCATGAAGAATCACTTCCTGGAACAGTATTTGTCCACCACTTAGCTTTATATATCTTTCCTTGATACTTAACAGTTTCTCCACCATTAAATACCATTCCTGCCTCGTAGTTTATACTTCCATCTTCATTTGGCGCTACTACTTTTTCCCATGCGGCAGATTTATCTGGTGCTTCTCCTTGAACCCACCACTTAGCTTTATACGTATCTCCTTTATATACTACAGTATCTCCTTGTAAGTATGTCTTTGTAGCATCATAAGTATCTCCTTCTTCCGAAGTTGATTTTACTGTTATTGTTCTAGATTTGCTAGTTGTAAGCCCTTTACTATCACTTACCGAGTAAGTTAATGTATAACTTCCTGCTTTATCTGTATCTAAATTTCCTGTTACTTTTATAGCTGATGTTAAATCTCCATCTTCTTTATCAGTTGCAGTTATTCCTGACATTTTATCGAATCTATCTCCAACATTTATAGTCTTATCAACTACTCCATTTAATATTGGTGATGTATTTGGCTCAGGTTGAGGAGTATTATCTTTTACTGTTATTATTCTTGTAACATTCGTTGCTAAGCCTTTGCTATCTACTACACTGTAAGTTAATGTGTAATTTCCAGCTTTGTTTGTCTCTACATTTCCTGATACTTTTATAGATGATGTTAAGTCTCCATCTTCCTTATCTGTAGCAGTTACTCCTAATAATTCATCGAATCTATCTCCAATGTTTATAGTTTTATTAGTCGCTCCATTTATTACTGGTGCCGCATTTTCCTCTGGACCTGGGTTTACACCTTCATCTCCTGATACTGATTTACCATTAAATGTTATGTTCTTAACTCCAGAGAAGCACAGACCTATCATACCTTGAAGGTTAGTAGTTGCACCTGGCTCTAAGTTTTGCCATCCTGATGATTTTAATGTTATTCTATTAAAATCTCCATTATCTTTTGAAGTAAATGTTCCACCCCAAGTAGATTTAAATACCGCTGATTTTGGTAAATCAAATGCTAATTCCCATCCACCATTTATTTTTTCACCTGTATTATTCTTTATTATAAACTCATATGTGTAGTTTGGATGATCATAATTTCCTTTTAACTCTACATCTACATCTATTTTTTCTAGTCCTGAGTTACCTTCCGTTGTTTCTTTAGCTGGTCCCATTTTATCTAATCCATTGCTTAATCTTTCTGTTAATGTGTTTCCGTAAGTGTATTTCCCTTCATTTATATCGGTTGAACCTTCTACATGATTAGGATTTAAGCCAAAGTCTCCATCCATTACCCATATTAACGCTCCACCTAAATTCTTTTCTTCTATGTATTTTAATCTTTCATCTATTGATTGCTCATTTTCAAAAGTTAAAAATACTTTTTCATTGTTATGCCATATATAAGGAACTTTACCTACCTCATCCCAATGTACCTTCAACTCTGAATCTTGTTCCATTAAGTTAAGTACATGCCATAATGGGTTTGCTCCTGCTGGTATTATACCACCATTTTCATCTGGATCTCCCCATATATTGTACTTTCCTGTTGCTGGTGTGTTGCTAGTTCCATGAAGTCCTGTACCATTACCACCTTGAACATTTTCCCAACCTCTAGTGTAATACGGTATTCCCATTAATATCTTTTCTGGAGGTAATACTCCTCTGTAGTACTTATATGACCAATCCATACCAAGTACTGGCATTATCATTCCTGCAGTTTCTTTATCTGCTGGGTCTGGATATATGTTTGCTTGGTTTTCAACAAATTGATTCCATCCACCATGATAGTCATAAGACATTATACTTAAAAAATCTAAGTAGCTAGCATATTCGTTAGAATCCACTCCACCTAATACCCATGACGAAGCACTTACCGCTGCCGTTAATAAGTAGTCTTTTCCATCTTCTTTAGAAGCCTTATCTATTTTTTCTCTTAATGTTTTCATCATTAAGTTATATCTAGCGTTTATTGTTTTTCTTCTTGGTTCTGATAAATCAAAGTCTGCAGGGTTTCCTGATTGACTTGTTGATGATGGGAACTCAAAGTCTATATCTACTCCATCAAATCCATATGTTCTAATAAAATCTACACATGAATCTGTAAAAGTATCTATCCCTTGATCCGTATCCATCATTGTATAGAATCCTCTTGATCCTGCCCATCCACCTACTGATATTAATAAATCCACGTCAGGATTTTTTTTCTTCATTTGATTTAGTATATTGAAGTGTCCCTTGTATGGTAATTTTTCATCTATTATTACTTTTTCACCATTATAAGACATTTCATGTTCACTAAAGTCTTCTTCTATAGCTGCAAATTTATCTCCAAATGCTATTTGGTTAGTTTTTTCATCTACCATAGCAAATGAGTATTGTATGTGCGTTAAATCATTCCACTGTAAGTCTGTTACATCAAAGTAGTTATGCTCTTTGCTTTTGTAGGCCCATTCTGGGAAATATCCTACTATTTTTCTTTCTAAGTCCTTATCTGTACTTTGAGTATTTTCAACAGCTGATTTTTCTTTGCTATTTGCAAATGATGTTGAAGAACCTGCTGGTGATAATACTATACTTAAAGCTGTTATTAAAGACATTGCTCTTTTAATACTTTTAAACTTCATATATATCCTCCAATATTAATTTATCCAATCATTTCCCACGAAGAATCACTTCCTGGAACTGTATTTGTCCACCATTTAGCTTTGTATAATTTCCCTTGATATTTAACGGTTTCTCCTCCAGTAAATACCATTCCAGCCTCATAGTTTATACTTCCATCTTCATTCGGTGTTACTTCTTTTTCCCAAGCTTGTGATTTATCTGGATTTTCGCCTTGTACCCACCATTTAGCTGTATATTTTTCACCTTTGTAGATTACTACTTCTCCACCATAGTATATTTTTGTTGGATCATAAGTATCTTCAACTATAGATGAATCTTTTACAGTTATCATTCTTGTTTTAGTAGTTTCTTTAGCGTCACTATCAGTTACAGAGTAAGTTAATGTATATTTACCAACTTTATTTATATCTACATTTCCCTTTACTGTTATTTTAGATGTTAAATCTCCATCTTCCTTATCGCTTGCTGTTACTCCAGCTAATTTATCAAAGTTATCACCTAAGTTTATTGTTTTATCTTCAATTCCCTTAAATACTGGCGCTTGATTTACCTCTGGTTCTGGAGTTGTTGACTCTTCCCCAAACTTTTTCATTAAGTTAGTATGCTCATAAGCATTGTTTATACCTTGATTATCTTGAGCTTTAGAATCTCTATTTATAGACCACATAGAAACCATACCTATACCTTTTTCTATTGCATGGTCTACTACCATCCTAGTGTCTTCTACATCAAATATAGGATGAGCTGATCCTTCAAATCCTACTGATGGAGTTGTTCCTATTTTTCTGTAAGCTTGTTCATTACTTAACTCTACATTAGCATACTTTTTAAAGTATTCTTTTACTTGCATCATTGTGTTATCTACTGCCTGAACTGAACCTACTGCATAGTCTGGTACAGATACTCCATAGCACATAGTCATTATATTTACAACCTCAACATCAACGCCTTGAGAAAGATATGCTTCTAGTACATCTAATTGAACAGATGTTAACCCTGTTGGCATTACTGCTAACGTCAATACTATATCAACATTAGTTTCATCTTGTACCTTCTTTATAGCTTTTGCATTTGCTATATTATGAGCTTTATTAGTTGCTCCATCTTCTATATCTAAATCAAGTCTTGTTAGTCCGTAACCTTGTACTATTTCTTTATAAGTGTTATATAATGTATCAACATCTTGAGTTACTTCCCATGGTGCTACTCCATTTAGTCCACCTAGAGATATAGTGATATCTCCACCTATTTCTCTTATGTCTTTTATAGCTTTTTTTATCCCTTGGTATTGAGCGTTGTCTATATGTCTCTCACTTAAGAGTTCATGACCTCCCCATCCCCAGTTAACTTTTCCATTAGCTACTCCACCTGTTGATTGTATAAATCCTAAGTTAAAGAATTTAACTCCTGTATCCTGTGCTATTTTATTTAAATTTAATGCTCCATTATTAGAGAAATCTCCATTGTTCCATGCTGTCATATCAGCAAATGGTGCATTCACTTGTGATGGCCACTCTATACCTTGTCCAACGCCAAAATTAGCATCCTCCTGTGGTGGTGTTACTACAACATCTTCAACAGTTATTGTTCTTTCTGCAGCGGTTTCTAATCCTTTGCTATCTTGTACTATATAATTTAACTCGTACTTTCCTTCTTTAGATGTGTCTACATTTCCTATTACTTTTATCTTAGATGTTAAATCTCCATCTTCTTTATCTGTTGCAGTCACCCCTGCCATTTTATCAAAGCTATCTCCAACCTTTATTGTCTTGTTGTATAATCCTGATAACACTGGCGCTTGATTTTTTTCTGGATTTGTTACTTCTCCATATATAGTTTGCTTGTACATATCTGGACTATTATTAGACATACGTTGAGCTAATTCTATACTTTCTATTTTTGCATCACCTGTCAATCTTAAAGTATAACTTTGTCCTTGCTCTATGTTTTTACCTTCCCAAACTGATTTTAAATCAACTATGGTATATCCATTTTCATAAGTAACAGTACCTGCCATATGATCTCCACGATTTAGTGGTTTATCAGTTTTCAAGTATAATTTAGGCGCTTTTATTGTTTCAGCTCCTCTTTCTACTTCTTTTAATACTTCATTTGATTCTTCAGCTTTTTCTTTGTTTTTTATTGTTATTTCATAACCTTTTCTATCAGCTCCCCACTCAGTTTCATATGGAGTAACTATAGCATCTATATCTAATTCAGAGTATACTACCTCATACTTTGGTAAATCTGTATCTCCAAATAATCCTTCTTTAGTAGTTTTTGTTAATTCATCTCTTTTAGTTGATGTAGTCGGAGCATCTTGTGATTGCATCCATCCAATTACCCCACCTAAATTATTTTCATTTACATATTTAGTTTTTTCTCCTATAGATCTTTTATTGTCGTATGTAAAGAATTTACCTGTCGTTTCATCATATAAGTATGGTGCCTTTGCTATATCATCCCAGTATTCTTTAATCCCTGGATAGTTTGCCTTAAGCTTATCTAGATTTCTATATGACCATACACCTGACATACGTCCACCATCACCTACTGTTAGTGAAGCTTCATTTATTGCTCCTCTTGAAGGAGTTTGATCAGCATCCTTTGTAGTTAATGCTGCTTCACCAAACAATCCTGGTAGTTTAGCATCAGGTCCTCCTGAAACCTTGTCCCACCCTCTAGTATAGTATGCTGCTCCTATTACTATCTTTTCAGATTCTGCACCATTTTCTATTAAATAATCAACACTTTCATCTATTGATAAATTATTGCCTTCTAGTGGTTCATTTGGATTTGGGTATAAGCCAGTTTGATGTCCACTATACTCATCCCAAGCACCTCTCATATCGTAAGTCATTATATTAGCAAAATCTACAATTTCAAATAATCTATCTACATCTATTCCTGCGTCTACTTTTTTCTTTGGTGCTGGAAGTGCTACAGTTAATTCAAATGTTTTTCCTAGTTCTACACCTTTTTTATCAAGAGCTACTCTAAATTCGTCTAATAATTTTATATAATTTTCTTTGTCATTTTCTGATGCATGTGGATTCCCCTCATCATTTTTATTATCTACTTTATCTGGTTCTCTAACTTCTCCTGCAAATTCCCAGTCTAAATCTACAAAATCCATATTTGTATATTCTACAAACTTTATTACATTATTAACAAAATTAGTCCTTTTAGCTTGATCTGCAGCTATTATTGGGAAATCTGCTGATTTTGACCATCCACCTAACGATATTCCTAGTTTTAAATTTGGATTTTCTTCTCTTAATTGTTGAAGTGCTATAAGTACACCTGCATTCGGTGCTCCCCATTGTACTCCTTCTTGTCCAACTGGCGCACCTACTGCTGCATCTTTATCTGTGAATACAAGATTTCCATTTGAATCAAAGTCCATAAATGCAAAATTTAAGTGTGTTAATTGATCTGCAGGAATATCTTTTGGATAAAAGTTTCCTTGTCCACCCCATATAGACCAATCTCCATAATACATTACATTTCGCTTTTGGCTGTTTGTATTTACAATTTCAACTTCTTTTTCAAGTGCACTAGCTGTTGCTAAGCCTACAATAGGTATACCTGCACTAACTAGCATACTGCCTATTAGTGCAACTACAATAGTTTTCTTTTTTTCTTTCAATCTTTTGATATGCATATTACTCTTCCTCCTAAATGTAATTTAACCCATTTAGGTAAAACACTTTTCTCCAAATTTTTTCAAAATAAAAAGCTACTCCAAAGAAGTAGCTTTTTTGAACACAACATTAAACATATAGATTAAAAATAAATATGTTAAGTGTAAAGCAAAAAGTATATTTACCCTTTGGCAACTGGCTGGCATAGTTTTCACCTTAGCCCCTATAGCTTTGCGTCATTAGATTTCTCTAATTTTGCCTATTTAATTGTACTTCATTTACAATATAAATTATAAATATATATTTTTTAATGTATATACATTTGTAATTTTTATATACTTTTTTGTAATTTTTGTCTTTTTTCGACATATTTTTTCATTTTTTTACCATTTTTGTTAATTATTTTTATTAATTATTGTATAATACATTATTATAATCGCTATTATTTAAACTATTGGAGGAGGACTATATGATTAAGATTGGACTATGTGATGATAATAATTTACACTTAAATGAACTTTATCAAATACTAAATAGTATATCTAAAGATAAAAATATATCTGTTGAAATTTTAAAATTTAATTCAGGTGAAGATTTAATCAATTTTAATAAGAAAAGAAATAATTATTTCGATATAATATTTTTAGATGTTTTAATGAATGGAATAAATGGAATAGATACTGCTAAATATCTTAATTTAATGTCTCCTGACTCTTATATTGTATTTGTAACAGTAAGCAAAGAATATGCACTAGATAGCTATGATGTAAATGCTTATTCTTATATATTAAAGCCTTTTAACTATATAAAACTAGAAACTATATTTTTAAATTTAATAAATAATATAATTAATAATAAAAAAAATATTATTTATGTAAAAAACAATCAAGATATTTATTCTTTAAATTTAAATAATATAATTTATTTTGAGTCCAGTTTAAGAAAATTAACGGCTTATTCTTTGAACAATGAAATAACCTTTTATGAGAAACTTTCAGTATTAGAGAATAAATTAACTTGTAGAAATTTTATTAGATGTCATCGAAGTTATTTGGTTAATATAAAGTACATAAAAAATATTGTTTCTTCAGATATTGTAACAACTACAGGACATACAATTCCAATAAGCAAAAAATACTTAAAATCGATAAGAAATAATTTCTTAGAATATATTCAAAGTAATTTTTAGGATTAGTAGTTGAAAAATATTATCAATATATTTTTTTCACTCGGAATAGTATTCTTTGTTACAATTTCTATAATTTATAACTTAAATCATTATTTTAATTATAAAATTAAAGAAACATTTTTGATGGTATTTTCGTTTACATCTTATTTTGGAGTCGGGTCAATATTGGTGTTTAGCAATTATATTGATATATTTGAATATTCTTTATTATTTTTATCATTTTGCCTAGTTATGTATATGTTTTTTAATAAAAGTTTTAGTAAAATTATTATTTTGACTTTAAATTCATATTTCATCTACATTTTATCTTTTAGCTTTGTACTTTGTTTTTATGAAATATTATTTAAAACAAATCTTTATTTAATTTTAGATAATTTTAATTATATTTTAATTATAATAAATATACTATCAATAATTTTATTCTCAATTAGCGATTTACTTATATTTAAATGCATTAATAATGATTTCATTGATTATATTACAAGAACTTTAAATATATATTTTTTTATACTAATCTTATCTACTATAGTTTTTAAAAACTATAGTTTATTGTTTATTATAATTAATTCAATACATACTTATAATGTTACTTTATTAATATTTTTATCTATACTTAGCGATGTATTTTTTACAATAATTATATTTATATTAATGGTTAAATCATATGAGTTTTCTATTTATAGGTACAAAAGTAAAATACTTAATATGAAATACAAATTACAACTAAATAATTACAAAGAATTAGAAATATCAAAAGATAAAATAAGAAAAATTTCTCATGATATTAATAATCATAATATAATCATTCATAATTTCATCTTAAATAAAGAATACGATAAAGCTTTATCTTATTTAACTAATTGTTCTGATGCTGTTCAGATTTATAACGATGTATATTTTACAAATAATAGTGTTTTAAACGCTATACTCTCAAATAAATCTACTATATGTAAGATTAATAATATTAATTTATCTTTGAGTATAAAGATTCCAAGTAAAATTTCATTATCAGACTTTGATCTATGTGTAATAGTTGGTAATTTAATAGATAATGCTATTGAAGCATGCATTAAAATTGATTGTAATCGATATATAAAAGTCAATGCTAGTATTATAAATAATAACTTTAGTTTCAAGATTATAAATAGTTATGATGGACATTTATCTATTAATAATGGACTTTTTTTAACATTAAAAAAGGATACTTTTAAGCACGGATTGGGGATTTCTAATGTAAAATCTATTGTATTAAAATGTAATGGATTTTATGATTTTAATTTTTCAAAAGATGAGTTTTTCGTTATAATAACTATTCCTCTCATCTAATACTTATTTGTAATCAAATTAAGCTATAGTTACTAACTAAAAAAGCACCTCATATTTTAAAGTCCTACTTTTTAATTTGAGATGCTTTTTAGTTTTACCTAATTTTACTTATAAGTAATACAGCTACTCCTGATATAGCATATGATATTGTTACTCCTACTGCCATATTCTTTACTTCTTTACTTTCCTCTAATATTTCCTTATTTAATTGATTGGTATTGCTACTAATCTCTTCAATTGGCAAATTTATATTTGTATTATTTTCAATATTTTTCATTGAATTCTCACCTTCAATTACTTCATTACGAATTACATTATTTGTATTTTCATTTCTTGTTTGTTCATTATCTTCACTGTTTTCCTTATAAGTACTTGGTAAAGGATTCGCTTCTTTTTTATTAATTTTATTTAGCATCTCTATTATTCTAAAATAAGATTTACTATCATCTTTATCAACTCTTATCTCTATATAAAAATTATTTTTACCTTGCGACCTTTGCAGTCTCTTTGATATTTTCATATTGTAACTCGTATACTTCATAGATTCAATAATATCTATCGTTTCTATAGTCCCAAATTCATAAAGCAATCTTAAAAGTTCTTTTATAGTTTCTACTTTTTGCTCTGACATTAACTCATTATTAACTTCAACAACATATGGATTTTCTTTTTCTCCATTTCCTTCTATATGAATTATGTTAGGATTTTTTGTAGGCATTATTGTAGTTTCAGGTAAATTATTTAATTCATTATCTATTAATTCACTGAAACCAGAATCTTTTTTATCTACTCTTATTTCAATTTTTATATTTTGTAAAGTATCTACTTCTATTTCATAAATAATATAATTTATGTAAGTATCTTCATCTTTATTTAATAGTTTTAATTTACCTTTAGATGATATTATATTTATATAGTTATCTATACTCTTTATCTTCTCATTCAATTGCAATGATTTATTAGCTTCAACCTGAAAAACTTTATTTGTTATCCCATAGATTTCAACTGGTAATATTCCACTTGGTAATTTTACTGCGTTATTTTCTTTATTGTAATCTCTTACTTGAATATTTATAGATCGGCTACAGTCACTTTCATCTAGAGCTCTTGCCATTATAGATACTTCGCCTTCATTTATAGCTTTAATTGTTGCATTATTTCCAGATGAATCTAATTCTACTATCCCTTCTTTATTCATTATCCAATCTATATCTTTTATTGTGGCATTTTCATTAACAAAAGCTCTTATCTCTAACTCTGCACCTATATATAATGTTGCATTTTCTTTTAACCCTATCATTACAACATCATTTACTAAATTATTATTTTCTGCAAAAGCTATTATATCTTGAAATAGAATTAAAATTAGTGTTATAACTACAGTTGATATTTTCCTTGAATACATATTCTCCTCCAATTTTTTCTATTTTTTAACAATATTATAATACCACGATTACTATCTATTCTTCATTTTAAAATCATAAAAATCCTGTCTATTGGAATTTTCGTATGCTTTATCTAATATACTCTCATCTTTCTTATTATCTTTATGATTTATTGATTTTGATATTATTTTATGTTTATTTACTTGTGAAATTAATAGTCGAATTTCTAGTATATTTTCTGTCTTTATTTGATAAAAATTTGCTATTTCTTCACTTGTAAGGTCTAATTCAGCTAATTTTTCTACTACTTTTACATCTATTATTTCATTATTATATTTATTAAAGTATTTATTATATAATCTAAATAAAAAGTATCTATTTCTATTTAACCTCTTAGATATCGAATTAAACTTTAAGTTTTTATTTAGTAGATTTTTTACATTTATGGCTAAATTTATTTCCATTTCAATATTTGGCCTATTCATTAAGTTAATATCATTTTTTATAGCTATAATTTTGCTTTCTTCGCACTTATAAAATTTAGCTACATCATATGTTGTTGCACCTTTACTTAACATATCTATAATATTTACTTTGGTCATTCCACTTCCATATCGAAGTGTATTTTGTTGAATTATATTTAATACTTCTACGACTGTTATTTCTAGCTCATCAGATATTTGTTCATAATCTCTACCTTCGTATAATAACTTCATTATTTGCTTTAGATATTTTGTTTCCCTAGCTTTTTTATATCTAATAGTAATTACATTTTCTGGTCTTTTGAATCTATATGGTATGAGTGCTCTTCCAACACTACCTCTTTTTATTTTATATTTCATTTTTAACTCCTTATATTATTAAATATTACTTTGTACTATCTATATTTTACTATTATTTCGTAACTTTTGTATTTTATTTGTCATATTATGAAAGTATAGAATTGTTAATTAGGAGATTCTAAAAATTAATAAGGAGAGATTTTAGTGAAAAAACATACTAATAATTGCTATAATCACAATCAATGTTTATGCTGTGGGTGGGGACAACTTCAGCCTATATGTCCTAATGATGAAGAATTATTTTATAATGCTTTAAAAGACTTTTGTGGTAATGAATTTTTACCTATTTTAGTTTCTGTACAAGTTCACAATGGATATAATTATTTATTTTTATCAGAAAAATTCACTCCAAATTCTTGTACATCACCATCTTTAGTATATGTTCATATATGTGTTTTACACTGTGGAATAACTAAACTAATATCTATAAGTGATGCTAACCTATTCCCTACACTTTGTAACTGTTGTTGCTAGTTATAAAATCCATCTCCTCATCTTTAATTATTGTTATAATTTAAGATTTTTTTTAATATAATACAATAGTTCTATTATAATTTAGCTTTATATATCCTATTAGAAGGAGGAATCTATATATGACTTATTTACCTAAGCCTAAAAAGAACAATGGTAAAAGGACAAGTTTAATACCAAAATGGATGGCAAAAAAGAATAAATCTAATTATAATCAGCTAGATGAGGAGTTACTTTTAGAAGACAATGAACATTATTTAAATCCTAAAAATAAATCCAATGACAATATTGAATACATAAACAATTCAAAACCATATGAAAAGATCACATATAAAAATACTACTACTAAAAGTATTGAAAAAGTTACTCCAGATGGTACATATACTAATGCAGTAGAGACAAATGAGCAGGTTGAAGAACGTATAAAGTACGGTAGTTTAAATAATCAATATGATTATAATGATGTAATTGATTTAGAGCCACTTACTACAGAAATTGATACTCCTAGCCCTAAAGAACTCAGCCAAAATAGTATTAAATATTTACCAGATAATATTGATGATTTAAGTTATGGTAAAGCACTAAAACTTATAAAACAAGACGGACTTTTATTAAGAAATATTACTGATCAAACAAAAAACTTATGTTTAGAGGCCGTAAAACAAAATGGATTGGCTCTTCAATATTCTAAATATCAAAATGAATTAATTTGCTTAACTGCTATAAATGAAAATATTGAAGCTTTTAAATATGTACAACATAGAACTCCTAAAATAAACTTAAGAGTTGTACAAATTAATGGGCTATTAATACAACACTTAGATTCCATTGAGCAAACAGAAGAAATCTCTCTTGCTGCAGTTTCTCAAAATGGTCTAGCATTAAAATATATTAGAAATCAAAGTTTTAAAATCTGTTCTCGTGCTATAAAACAAAACTATAATGCTTTTTCTTACATTAGGAATAAATCAGAAGATATTTGCAATGAAGTTGTAAGAATTAATGGGCTATGTTTAAAATTTATAAAAAAACAAAATCACGAAATTTGTATGAATGCAATTAAACAAAATCCTCTATCTTTAGAATTTGTTATTGAACAAACCACTCAACTCTGTGAAGAAGCATTATTTAGAAATGGCTTAGCACTTGAATATGTAAAAGATAAAACACCACCTCTTTGTCTATTAGCCTTACAACAAAATACTCAATCTGTAATATATTTTCCAATGTCTTTTTTCTCTGGTTCTGTTGATTTTTCAGATTACGTTTTTATATGTACGTCCACTAAGTCCATAATTCCATCAATTAATGAAATTAATGGCTTAAATCGTATTTATATACCTAGCAATGATGTTGGATATAATCTAATAAATGCGCTTGTATATAATACATCTACAATTAATTTTGTACTTAATATAGCTGGATATATAGATAACGAATTAGTAAATGATTTAAGAGAAAATAATCACTTTGTTATATTAGTATAATCTTTTATATAAATAAAAATCCTGATAGTCTTAATATCAGGATTTTTTATTTAAAATTCAATTTTATAATTAACCATACTACTTATTTGCTCTGATACAAACTTAAGCCAAGCAGCTTTATCTGTGTCATAATTTACAACTATATACTTTCCTGTTCCTTTTATTACATCCCATTCTTCGACTTCAAATACTCCACTTAAAAATTCTATTGCATTATATTTAAATTCAATTATTTTAACTATATCTTCTCCACATTTTTTGTTCATTAAACTTTCAACAAATTTTATTTCTTCAGTTGAATTTTTCTTTTTGTTATCTATTATAACTAATGCTCCAAAATGACTATCGTATGAACATTTCTTGACATTGCACATTGTGATTCCGAGTTCACTTTTCATTTTATTAAATAAATTTTTGAAATATTTTTCACTGTATCCGCCTGTGTCTTCTGATTTTTTTGTTTTTGTAGTTCTAGTTTTTGTTGTTTTTTTAGTTTCTTTTTGTTCCATTGCAGCTACACTTTGTAAAGAGCTTGTAAGTAATATCTCTACTGTATCTTCGTTTTTAGTAATCTCCGCTACGTATCCATTTTGCTTAGCTCCAACTCTATAATTATGTAAAGGTAACTTTCTCATCTTTATAATTAGATCTTCCTCGTTATTTTCATCTTGTTGTAAGTATAAATATTGATTATCAACTTTTACTATTTTACATTCTAATAATGTACTTTTTTTCATTAAATACTTTTCATATAAATTATTTATTAGTTCTTTACTATTTTCTTTTTGATTTAATTCTTCTTCTATTAATTCTTTAAATATATCTACTATTGACTCACTCTTTTTTTGTAGTTTAGGCTCTAAGTTAATTTCCTTAGGTTTTACTGGCTCATCTTTAGGAGTTTTCTTTTCAAATATCTTTTCTAATTGTTCTAATGCATCTATGCTTATCTTTTCTTCGTCGCTTTTATTTGATGTAGTTGTTGGTTTAGTTTCAATCTCTACCTTTTTTTGAATTTGAATTGGCTTTATATCTTGTTGTTTTAAACTTATATTTTCATTTTTTATATTATTAGATATAACATAAGAAATTAATTTGTCATAGTTTTCATTTAATATGTTTTTGCAGTTATGTATTGAGCTAATTAACTTTACAAAGTCCTCTTGATTTTCTACTTTTATGTCTAGTTCTAGTATCTTATTTATATCTTTTAACTTATGTTTGTCTATAGTTTCTTCTATTATATCTATTCCATCTAGGAAACTTGGAATTTCATTAATATTATTTAAAAACTCTATATATTCATTTAAGCTATTTATTTTACTCACCTTTGAGTAATCTATTATTTTACTTAAATCCTCACTATATTTTTTGTATTCTACAAATGTTAGCCCTATTTGTTCTAAGTCTTCCGCTAGAGTTTTTTCGTCCTGAAATATAAGTTCACTTTCTATGTAATCTACAATCTTTGATTTAAAATCATCAACTATGACCAATTTATCTGGAAGTGTTTTATTATTTATATTTTCTAATATATTTTTTGATTCCAAATGTCTTCACTGCCTTTCGTTCTAGAGTTCAAATTTTATAATATTTATATTTTGTCTTTGTTGAGTGATATTATTCAGTTATATCTATTGCTCAAAAAAAGCACTCTCATAGTATAAAATAGAGAGCGCCTAATAATATTCCATAATTTCACTTTTGGCTCATTAAGTTATGTTATCATATTTTAATAAGTAATTCCATAGTATAATTTAATTATTTTAAATTACATACCAAAATACACATAAAAAATGAGTTAAACTTCCAAGCATTATAAATATATGAAATACTTCATGATACCCTATACCTTTAATATTCATCCATTTTGGTTTTAATCCATAAATAAGTGCACCTATTGTATAAAATACCCCACCTAAAACTAAAAGTGAAACACCTGTCAAAGATAATGCTTTATACAATGGTACTATTAAAAATACCGCTAACCATCCAAGAACTACATACAATAATGTAGATAGCCATCTTGGACATTTAAACCAAACCATTTTAAATACTACTCCTGCAACTGCAGCACTCGCTATAATTGAGTAAAGTAACCATCCTTGAATACCTTTTAAAGATATTAAACAAAAAGGAGCATAAGAACCCGCTATTAGTATATATATCATTGAATGGTCTAACTTTCTCAAAAATTTAAGCACCTTATCTGTTGATATGACTAAATGGTACGTAGCTGATGCTGCATATAATAATATCATACTTATTCCAAATATAATCACAGCCGTTATTGACACAGTGGTAGGATTATATAGAGTAGTCTTAATTACCATAGCTAATAATCCTATAAAGGACAATATTGCACCTGCTAAATGCGTATAGCCATTAACATTTTCTCTAGTGTATTTACCCATTTTACCCCTCCAAAATTTGTAAAATTTAGTAATATATAATATACATTTTATACAGTATTATGATTTTATGTTGTTTATAAAAACTTTATACTATAATTATATCTTATATTTTTATTTTTATCATTTTTTAAGCCTCGATAAAATTATTATAACTTTATTGAGGCTTTATTTCTATAATATTATAAATCAAATTCAACTTTCTCAACAAAAATCATATGCCATAAGCAAAATGTAAATATTGTCCATACTTTCCTTGAATTATCCTTTTTTCCTTTTATATGTTCATCTAGCAAATATAACGCATATTCTTTATCTATCATATTATCAACTTGAGCTTCTCTTACTGTTTTCTTTACATAATCTCCAAGTTCCTCTTTTAACCAAACTCTAATTGGAGTTGGAAAGCCTAATTTCTTCTTTTCCACCATATAATTAGGCACTATATCTTTAAATGCTTCTCTTAATAAGACTTTTGTATTATTCTTGCTTATCTTTTGATCTAATTTAAGGTTTTGCGCTAGTGTAAATACTTCTTTATCTAAAAAAGGGACTCTTAATTCAATAGAAGAAGCCATCGACATTTTATCAGCTTTAAGCAGTATATCTCCTTCTAGCCATGTATTTATATCTATATTTTGCATAGTAGTAACATAATCATATTTTTTTTCTTCACAATTATCATATAAGTCTTTTAGAAAATTTTCATATGTATTATTAGAATTATAATTCTTCATAAGCTTTTTTACTTCATAATTTTCAAATATTTTAGCATTTCCTATATATCGTTCCTTTAAGGGTGTTGTCGCTCTCTTTAAATAATTCTTTCCTTTTATATCAGGCATAATCGTTGCTATTTTATTTATAGCATCATTTACTCTATATGGTAATTCTAAAAAAGGTTTAATACTATGATATTCTCTATATATGTTATATCCACCAAATAGTTCATCTGCACCTTCACCTGATAAAACTACTGTCACATGTTTTTGTGCTTCCTTTGATAAGAAGTAAATACCAACACACGATGGGTCTGCAAGCGGGTCATCTAAACTATACATAACTCTAGGTAAGGCTTCTATATAATCTTTTTGTGATACATTTATCTGTATATTCTCTATACCTAGATACTCTGCCGTCTTTTTTGCAACCTCTAATTCATTATAACCCTCTACATCAAATCCTACTGAGAAAGATTTGATTTTAGGATTTATTTTAGAAGCTACAGATGCCACTATTGTTGAGTCTATTCCTCCTGATAAAAATGTACCCACCTCTACATTAGACACCATATGCTTACTTATTGATTCAGTAACGATATCATACACATCCTGTTTATTTATATCCTTTATTGAATTAAAGCTTACTTCATGATATTTGTTTATTTCTAATATACCGTTCTTTATAGTAAAGTTAGAACCATTCGGTATTTTATTTATATTATTCAGCATAGTGTGATTTCTCGGAACAAACTGAAATGATAGGTAGTTTTGCAATTTATCTTCATCAACTTTATTTAAATCTATTAATTCATTAAAAACTTTATATTCAGAAGCAAAAACAAGACTTTCTTCATTTTCAATATAATAAAGTGGTTTAATTCCAAAATGATCTCTAGCCCCAAATATTACATTATCTGCTTCATCATAAATTATAAAAGAAAACATACCTCTTAAATATTGCGTACATTCATTTTTATACTCTATATAAGCTGTAAGTAATACTTCTGTGTCACTATCTGTTTCAAATAAATGTCCTTTTACTTCTAAATCTCTTCTAAGTTCTTTGTGATTATATATCTCTCCATTAAATATTATTATTTTGTCATTTTTCTGAAATGGTTGTTTTCCATTTTCTAAATCTATTATACTTAATCTCTTAAATCCAAATGCAACATTATTTTTTATAAAATATCCTGTATCATTTGGTCCTCTATGATTTATTTTCTCTGTCAAACTTGTTATTTCATTTTTTTTGACATTTTTATTTTTATTAAATATAAATACGTGTCCACACATAACTCTCTCCTTTTACTTGCTTTTTTACTTGTTATTATTGCTAATTATGAGATTTATTATAAGTAGTATTTATATTTAGATTACTTTGGCACTTCTTTTAACTTCACAAAGCACATACATTTATATTTCAGTATCTCTTATTTCTATTTCTGTTCCTTCTGGAGCCTTTATTTTCATTAACTTTCCACCTTCAACATTATAAATTATTTGATTATTCTTTACTTTGAAATTCTTATATCCTAATAACCTTATCCTTTTATATTCTTCTTCTATATCATCTACTATAAAGCACATATGCACTATGCCTTCATTTAGTTTACTCCACTTATTTAGTGAATCACCTTCTTTTTCTGTTTGAAGCTCAATCATAAAGTCATCCAGCTTTAACCATGTATTAAATGCTCTAGTATGAAAGTTAGGTGTTTCACTCACCATTCTAAATCCTAAAATTTTAGTATAAAACTCTAATGACTCTCGATATTTATTAGTTTGAATACAAACATGATGAATCCTTCTTAATGTCATATTATCTTCTCCTTTTAAATTCTCTTATTTATTTTATAACATATTTCATAATTAATAAAATAGTCGTATCAGTTTCTGATACGACTATTTTAATTTATGTCATTAATGGCCTATTAAATCACTTTCATTAAACTTTTTATTGAATTTTTCCATATATCTATTTACAAATCCTTTAATACTCACATTTATAACCATAAATACTACTAAGAAAAATATTAATGCTTGTATTGAATTCGTTAAGTTTGGTGTATATACACCTGCTATAGCTTCACGTAATCCATTTATTGCATGAGTAAACGGAAGTAGTGGATTCACATTTTGGAAGAATTGTGGAGTTACTTCTATAGGGAAGGTTCCACCTGACCCTGCTACTTGTATTACTAACATCACAATAGCTATAGCTTTACCTATATTTCCAAATACAGACACTAATGAGTATACTATAAAAGTAAACACTATACTAGTAAAAACGGATAATCCTACAAACAAGCTTACATTAGTCACTTCAACGCCTAATAAATACACGTCTCCTAAACTAACTATAAGAGATTGAACTATAGTAATAGTTGTAAATATAAGAGCTCTTCCAAAGTATTTTTCATAGTTTTTATATTCTCCATGTACTTCTGTTGTAAGTATTGACACTAATAATAATATTCCTACCCATAAAGAAAGTACTGTATAAAAAGGAGTCATTGCTGAACCATAATTAGCAACAGGATATAATTTTTCTGTTTTTAATTCTACTGGTTGTTTTAAAAAATCTGATTGAGCTATAATATCATTCTTTAGTAAATCAACTAATTCATCCATTTCATCACTATTATTAATTTTGCCCATAGCTTCAACTAGCTCATCTACTATATTTTTAGCTAATGGCATTTTTTCTTTTATAAAGTTTACATTATCATTTGCACTTGCAGAAAAATCTAATGTTGTGCTTAATATATCGTCTACTTTTGGAAGCTTTTTCTCTGCTTCTTCTAGAATATTTATAACATTATTAGATACATTTATAGTACCTTCAAATATTTTATTTATAGGAGTACTTATTTTAGCATCAAAATTATTAACTATACCACTGGTTATACTATTAATATCATTGGCTACTTTTAATATTCCATTTAAATTATCCAAAGAAGGATTTTGACCACTAGCAATATTATTTTTTATTGATTCTAGTGTATTTATTGCACTTATAACTTTATTGTTTATACTTTCTAGTTGTGATATTGCATCCTTTAGGTTATTACCTGGCGTTATTTTGTCAAGTTTCTTTAAGAATTCTAATAAGTTATTTGATATCGAATTTAAACTTGAAAGTTTTTGTTGTAAACTATTTATAACTTCTGGAGCTATATCTTCTCCTTTGTTAATTACGTCAATTAAATTAGAAATGGATTCTACAATTGAACTTGAAATATTTGTTATTATATCCAAGTCTGATTTTATTATTGGAGATATATTATTAACACTATCTTTTGTATCTTGTACAAAGGTTTTTACATCTCCAGATAAATTTTTAGCACTCTCCACTGTATTTTTTATATTTGGAATATCTTTTTGTACTTCTTTTACTATTTCACTTACCTTTACAGTAGCATCGTCTGCAAAATTAATAGTTTTATCGATATCTTTAAATTTATTCTTTACATCTATTAGAGAGCTTTCAACTTCTGTTAATTTTGGTAGTTGATTTTCAATCTCTATACCAATTTTATTAAATACTTCAAATATAGTTTCACTTACGGTTTTTACTACCGTCTCATTTATTTCTAATTGAATAGTAGATGCACCTTTATCCGTTATTTTTGGTGCAATTGCATTTATCTTCTCATTTACAGTATAAATAAGCTCTCCTTTTTTTACTTTCGAATCTAGTACTGATGTTATATCTTTCGAAAAGTTTTCAGGTATTTCTATTGATGCATAATATTTTCCATTTTCAACACCTTCTTTGGCTTTCTTTTCATCTACAAACTCCCAACCTAGATTTTTATTTTCCTTTAGATTGTCTACTAATTCTTTACCAACATTAACCTTTTTTTCTAATGCTTCGCTTCCTTTATCTTTATTTACAATAGCTACAGAAATATTTCCAGTGCTACCATACGGATCCCAAGAAGCTTTTATATTAAACCATGCATATAATGATGGTAGTATCGCTAACCCCATTATTACTATCAAAAGTGCTGGATTTTTTAATATATCTTTTAAATCCTTTTTGTATATTTTAAATATATTTCTCAATTGTTTCCCTCCTATTACATCTACATATGATATAATTACATAGATAATAAAATATAATAATATATATTATTATATTTTTTTTGATATTTTATTACAATAAACACATTTTAAAAATTTGTTGAAATATAGGTGAGTATTATGGGTAAAAATAGTGAAAAAGTTTTATTAACAAAACAAAATCTAAAAATTGCATTTTGGAGTTTATATAAGTCAAAGAGTATCAATAAAATTTCTATAAAAGAAATAACAGATAAAGCCGGTTATAATAGAGGAACTTTTTATCTTTATTATCAAGACGTCTATCATATATTAAGTGAAATTGAAGATGAAATATTATATAAAGCGGATATGATTTCCCATATAATGATTAATTTATTGGTCACTAAATATAATAATATTGAAGATGAGAATAAACTTTTTAATTTTTTTAAAGAAAATATTGAATATCTTTCTATTTTATTAGGTGATAAAGGTGATGTTTATTTCCAAGCCAAGTTAAAATCTATATTTAAAAATTCTATTAAAGATCATTTAAGAATCGATGCTATTGATTTACCTGAGGATACTATTGATTTCACATTAGAATTCTTCATTTCCGGAATGATTGGGTTAATACTATATTACTTTTCTCAAAATAAAGAACCTAATGTCACAGCTCTAAAGAAGATAGCAAATACGGTTTTAATACAAAGTGGAATAAAGGATTTACTTAAATAAGTATCATATTTTACTAACATTAAACTCCATTATAATCATATTATTAATCATTTTGTATTTTTATGTAGACTTTTGATATATTTCAGTGAATTTTCTACAAATTTGATTACTTTCTCATTTTGACATTAATGAATACAAAATATATAATTTTGTATAGGGAAATATTGGGAGGTAATTGTTATGGTATGTTATGACAAGTTAGTTAGAGACAATATTCCTAATATAATTAGGAATAGCGGTAATAAATGTGAAATAGAAATTGTTAATGATGATACTGCCCTAGAGTATCTTTATAGAAAATTAAATGAAGAAGTTTGCGAACTATTTGCTGAACGTAATATTGATGAAATTGTAGATGTAATGGAGGTTCTTTTTGCTATAGGAGCAAGATGTGGTTATAGTGAAAAAGAGATTTTGGATAGAAGACGCATTAAAAACCATTCTCATGGCGCTTTTAATGAAAACATCATCTTGAAAAAAACTTATAAGCTTCCAAATAATTTAAAAGGTAAAAATATACATACTGATGTAGTTCCATCTGTATGTAATTTAAAAAATATGCTTTGTAAACTTATTTCGATTAAGGGAAATGTATCATTATTAACTTCATGGGAAAAAAAATGCTATGATGCATATAGAATAGATGATATAAAATATGATTTAATGGTAACAGATGAATCAGATTGGAAAAATATTATAAAAACGCATATTTTAAATAATCATCCAACTTACTTTGGTGCTAGCTGTATAGATATTTATCTAGTAGCATATATTGCAGAATCTTACGGATCTAGCAAAGAAATTTTCTTTAAATATATTTCTAGTAATATAACTAGGGAAAATAGTTTAGTTGAAGCGATTTGGATGGTTGGAAAAGGTGATGGTGAATTTTTAGATATTCTTAATTCTGATGGGAGCGTAAAAGATTGGAACTTTATGAATCAATGGATTAGTTAAAATGGTTAGCTATGTCAAATAGACATAGCTAGTTTTTTTTATTATTAATTAATTATTATATCCATCTACTACTACATCTATCTTGCCTGTTTCTGGGCATATAACTAAGCCATGAATAGTTACATCATCTGGTGTTAATGGATGATTTTTAACTCTATATACACTATCTTTTATAGATTCTTCTACTGATTCAAATCCATGTAACCATTGATTTACATTTATACCTGAATTAGTAACTGTATTTATAGTTTCTTCAGATATACCTCTATCTATTATTTCTTTCAGTAACCCATCTGTATTTAAGTTACACATACCACATCCATGGTGACCTATAATAAGAACTTCATCTACTTCAAATTCATATATTGCAACTATAATACTTCTCATAATACTACCAAATGGATGCATTATTGTAGCACCTGCATTCTTTATTATTTTAGCATCACCGTTTTTTAAATTCATAGACTTAGGTAATAAATCTATTAATCTAGTGTCCATACACGATAATATTACTATTTTCTTATCTGGTTCTTTTGATGTCTCATATTTCTCATATTCTTTATTGCTAATAAATGATTCATTATACCTTAATATTTCATCTAGTTTCCTAATTTTCCCCATCGTAATTAAATCCCTTTCTATATTTTTTTTATGTATACTCCATTTTTTAATTTTTCTTTAAGTTCTATATTCATATTATGTATATTATTAGATATTTCAGATGCCTGTATACATTTATCATCTACTATTATAGTAGGATTAATAAATCTTAGTTTAGTAGTTTTATGTATATCGAAATCCATTTTATTCTCTACTACATATAGTGATGTATTCAATTCTTTTATTATAGATTTAACATTATTACTTTTTGAGCTTCTTAAAACTTCTATTATATCCTTATCTTCTTTTAAAAAGTCTTCTTTACTCAATTCATCTAAATTTAAGCTTATTTTTATTGCTTTTGAAAGCTTGTCGTATGCATATAGATTTAATGGGTTCATAAAGTATTCCCCTACTTCACAATTGTATATACTAACAAACCATTCAGCCATTTCAATAGAATTAATAACTATTTCACCATTAGTTACCTGAAGTGATTTAATAAATTTATCTATATCTTTATCATTTATTTTACCGTACTTATACATATCCCTTAGAGTATAATCTACTCGATCTGCACATAATTTAGGAGCCTTTTTCTCTAAAATACTCCATTTACTTTCATCTATTATTATGTTTATATCATATCCATATTTTTCTAGTATTTTAGGTATATTTGAATTATAAATAACTTTTTCAAATATACTTTCATGGTAATCTTCGTCTTCATTATCTAAAACTAAATCTATGACATGTGAGAATGCAGTATGGGATATATCGTGAATTAATCCAGCTATTTGTTCTTCTATACATCCATTTAATAGTCGTATCAATAGCATAGTTCCTACACTATGTTCATATCTTGTTACATTCCACTCTTTATTTACTAAGACACTTGCACCACCTTGGTAAACGCCTTTTAATCGTTGCATTTCTTTAGTTTCTATTATTTCTTGTAAAACCGGTTCTACCTCAAATGTACCATAAATATAATCATTTAATATCATTGATATCTCCTTATTGTCAAATATTTACTAAAATAGCTTTTATATATTATAACTAATATAATTTAAGTGTGCAAATTTATATTTTTAAAATTAAAAAGCTAACTTAAGGTTTAATTAAACCTTTAAGTTAGCTTTTTACTAATTAACTAATTTTCTCAATATATTCACAATTAACTTCTATATGATTTAGAAATAAAAGAAGTCTTTCATAAAGAGGGTGTATTTCTTTTCCAAACTCACACTCTAAGCATTTACCTAGCTCTTTTACTGTTTTATTTCCGTCTATATTTAAAAATATATAACTACCATATTCATCTAAGCTAATTTTTTTATATGTTGGTATCTTAATTTTTAATTTTCTAAATAGGTTTTGTATCCAGTGATCTTGTTTTTCATAAATAGTCACTATTCCATTATTTTCAATATCAAATTTAATATTTTGTTTAACCCTAAATACAATTTGTAGCACTTCATTATTAGTCATTATTTTTTACCTTTGATGATATAATTGGAACAGTTGAAAGTATTACTAATGCTATAAGTAATACAATTGCCATTCCATTTCCTGCTGCAAAACCTTCTGGTGTACCAACAGTTACTATCCCTGTAACTTGGCATATTATGCCTATTAAACCTATTATAGAACCACCAGCTACAAGACCTGATGATAGACTTATACCATTTGAAACTTTAACTTCCTTCTCTTCTTCTGATTTAGATACTTTTTCAACTAATACTCTTACTAATGCTCCTACTAGTATTATAGAAGTTGTTGCAATTGGTAAATAGAATCCTATAGCAACTGTCATTATTGGTAATTTTAAGAAGTATAATACTATAGCCATAAATATTCCAACCAAAATCATATCCCATGGTAGTTGACCTGACATTATACCAGATGTTAATGTCGCCATTAAATTTGCTTGTGGTAGGGCAAACTGTGCTTCCTCTCCAGTAACTGCTAATTTACTTGATAATAACATTATAGTTCCTACTACTACTACTACCCCCACAATACCTGCTAAAGTAAAATAACGTTGCATTTCATTTTTGTTTCCACCTATTATGAATGTAACCTTTTGTGACTGGCTATATCCTCCTGCCATAGCTATAGCAACTACTATAAATGTACCAAATAATAATAATGATTTATTTTCTTCTTGTCCTGTCCATCCCATTGAAACAAATATTAATGTTACTATAACTAATGATGCTATTGTCATTCCTGATACTGGTAAGTTAGATGTTCCTATCGTACCTGTTAAGCGTCCTGATACTATAACAAATAATAATGATAATATAAAACTCAATAAGGCTCCTATTATTGCCATTGTTATATTACCTGACACTATAAATGCCCCTATAAATCCTATTATTATTCCACCTAATAATATAATATTTTGCATTGAAGAAGAGTTTTTATCTCCACCTATACTTGATTTTGCTTTAAGAGTTTCTTTAACTGATGCTATTATTGTAGGTATAAGCTTTATTGCTCCTATTAATCCTCCACAAAGCATCATACCTGCACCTATATATTTTACATAGCTACTTCCTATTGCATTAACATCCATTTGATTTATTGCTAATGAAGGGTTATTCCATACCATTAGACCATCTTGAGCCATCCCTGAAAAATAGCCTATTAATGGCATTATACCAAAGTTAGCAAGTATTGATCCTGCAAACATAGTTAAGGATACCTCTAAGCCTACTATAAATCCTATTCCTAAAAGTAATGGATTAACTTCCATTTGGAACTTCCATTTATAAAATCCATTTCCTATATAACTTATAACATTATTAGTCCAATTAAAAAATGTTCCTGTTAATAAAGTTAAAAATCCACCTATTCCAAATCCTATTCCCATATACTTAATTGAATCCCCACCAACATCTGATGCTACTAGTGTTTCACTTATTGCCATAGATTCTGGATACATTAACTTACCATGCTCTTCGACTATTAGGTAATTATGTACTAATGATGCACATCCAATTCCAAATAAAACCCCTGCTATACCTACAGCCACACCTTCAAAGAAGGAAACTTGGCATCCAATTAGTATAACTGAAGGCAGAACAAATATCATACCGCTAGCTACTGATTCTCCTCCACTAGACATACCTTGAATTAAGTTTTTACCTAGTATTCCTTTTTGCTTAGCCAATGCGCTAACAAATGCTGACCCTATAATAGCTCCTGGTATACCTGCTGCTACAGTAAGCCCTGCTTTCATTCCTGAGTATGCAGTTGAAGCTGCAAAAACTGAGGCAAGTACAAGACCTATTATAAGAACTGCTATATTCCCTCCTGTTCTAGACTTATCCGTGATATAAGGAACATAATCTTTTCCAGGCACTCCCCCATAAGCTTCTTTTGATAATTTCTTACTAACTGCTTTATTCATTTTTAGCCCCCCTTTATGTGTTACTTAAGATAGATTATAATAATTTTTTTATATAGTTATGTTAAGTTTCTGTTAAATATAATTTTATTATTCTACATATTATTCACATACTCAACAAGTAACTTCAAAGTATTGCATATTTTTATATTTTTATTCATATAAATTTATATATACTATATAAAATAATTCTATAGTGTATTTTTCATTTTTCTACATTATTTTATATATGTATGTATTATTATAAGTATTAGGAGGAACTTGTATGACTAATTTACACTCTAATATTAAGTATTTAAACACAATACCCTGTATTAGTAATACTCAAAATGTTAACTATATTAATAACTGTATAGAATATTATTGTCTACAACTGAATGAGACTGGTAATTTTGACTATGCTGATAAAATAGAATTACTTTTATTTGATTATTACAAAACTCATAATCATTATAATAATCCTCTATATTTAAAATCTATGTGGCTAAGAGAAGGAAATAATTTAGTTTGTACTTTGTATGGATCTTACATACTAGAAACTATTATAAATGATGTTAAAGTTTGCATTGAACAAGTAACTAATTATCCACTTGAATACGAAGTTAAATTTATAATAACAGTAGAAAAACCTGTTGATTTTTGTATCATATTTAGAATCCCCCCATGGGCTAAAAGCTTATCTTACGGAAATAAAAAATCTATTTCTTTAGATAAAACCTGGAAAAAAACAGAAGAATTTACTTTAACATTTAAGCCCATTTTAAAAGTAATTTAATACTAAAATACAATAAAAATAAAGACCTAGATGTACCTCTAGGTCTTTATTTTTATGCATTCATATATTGTTTCCAATCACCATTCAAAACTGGAATTAATTTATCATTTATATTCATACTAGATTTTGGATTATATTCATAGTAATACGCCTCTACTATTTGTCCATTATCTAATTCTACCTCTACTCTTTTTCTTATATATTCACAGTTTATATTGTTGTCCACGGTATAATTTTCTAACTCATCAAGTTCTCTAAGAGTTTGTTCAAAATTTTTAAGTCCCATTAATTCTCCTTGAATTCTATCATATCCTTGTATTACAGCTGGATATCCTTTATTTTCAATGTGAAATAACATACCTCTTATACTACCCTTTTGTACCTTTGAAACTTTTCCCTTTAGTAGTTTTTCATAATTAAACATATCACTTCTTAAGCTTCCATAGACAAAAACTTTATCTATTAACATATCTCTCCACCTATAGCTTTTATATCTTCATTATATATAGTACAAGCTTCTATTGCTAGTTCTAATCCTTTAACTATTTCTTCTAATGACATATATGGTGTACCTTTTTTATCTATTACTTGAGAAGTCATATATGGTATATGAATAAATCCACCTTTTATGTTCGGGTACTTTTTATCTATCATATATAAAATACCATACATTACATGGTTACATACAAATGTACCAGCTGTATTTGAAACAGTTGCAGGTATTTTATTTTCATTCATATGCTTCACCATTGCTTTTATTGGTAAATTTGAAAAATATGCTGGTTGACCATCTCCATAAATCATTTCATCAGTTGGTTGGTTTCCTTCATTATCTTTTATTCTAAAATCATCTATATTTATTGCAACTCTTTCAGGAGTTATATCAAATCTTCCTCCAGCTTGTCCTACTGATATAACTATATCTGGTTTATGCTTTTCTATAGCTTCTTCTATAGCTTTTACTGATTTAGTTCTGACTGTTGGAATAGTTATTTTTATTACTTGTGCTCCATTTATTTTTTCACTTACCATTTTTACAGCTTCTTCTGCTGGGTTTACTGGTTCTCCTCCAAATGGATCAAATCCTGTTAATAAAACTTTCATTTTTGCTACCTCCTCTGATGCTATTTATATTTTTAAAATGCTAAGAAATACATAGCAAATATATGAATTATTAATAATATTATAGCTACTGGAGCTTGATATTTAATAACATCATACTGCTTTTTCATTTCTAATAATGCTGATGGTACTATATTAAAATTAGCAGCCATAGGTGTTAGTAATGTTCCACAATATCCTGCAGTTAATGCTAACGCACCTACTATTGCAGGATTAGCGCCTTGTGCTAGTACAAACGGAACTCCTATACCTGCTGTTATAACAGAAAATGCTGCAAAAGCATTACCCATTATCATAGTGAATATAGCCATACCTAAACAATATGCTACTACACCAAAGAATCTGCTGTCTGCAGGAACTATTCCTGATATCATTCCTGATATTACCTCTCCAACTCCTGCTTGAGTAAATAAAGCCCCTAAAGCAACTAATAGTTGTGGTAACATACTTGCTGGACCCATCTGTTGTAATAATCTTGCACTATCATCAACTGTCGTAGTTGTTTTAGCTCTAGTTAACATAAATGCAGATAATAATGCTATAAGTGATCCTGCACCTATTGCGAATTGTGATGAGTTACCAAAGTTTTTAAGTATCATTGCAACTGCAACTGCAGTAAACGCTAAGACTAAAGATGGTAAGAAAATTTTATTTCCTAATTTATCTGCATGCTTTTGACCAAATTCTTCATCTGGCATATCATACTTAGCAAACACCACTTGTTTTGTAACTGTTAATAAACTTGATACTATTAATATTATACCGACTATATTAGCAGGTAGTACTTTACCAAATATAAATGGTATGGCCATTAATATCCAGAAAATCGCTGTTCCATATTTTTTATTACCATCTATAGTTTTGTATGATTTAACAGCTATAAATACCATTAATAGTCCCATTAAAGCATAAAAAATTTCTAACGATATATCTAAAAAGTTTTGCACTGTGCTCTCCTCCTATTTTACTTATTTTTACCGTACTTTTTATCTAATTTTTTGTCAAATAAGTAATTTTGTAAAGCTACTACTAAGAATGCAATAACTGCCATAATAATACTTGCTTTAGCTATGTCTAAACCACTTACATTGTAATTTAATTCTGATAAAGTAGATGCTATTAATAAAACTCCACTACTGCCCGCAAATAAGTTTTGACCATAGAAATTTCCGTAATTTTCAGACGCTGCTGATAAAGCTTTTATCTGTTCTTGATCTTCTTCATCAACATTCTTATGCTTGCTTACTGCTGCTGCCTGAGCCATTGGGTTTACTAATGGTCTAACAAATTGAGGATGACCACTCATTCTTATCGATAAAGCCCCTGCAATTTGTCTTGCAAACATATATATACTTAATACTCCACCTGCTGTAAGCTTTCCTATCTTTTCTATTAAGTATACTGCTCTTTGTCTAAGCCCATATCTTTCTAGTATTCCTATAACTGGTAAAGTTAATATAAATAACGATACCGCTCTATTTCCTACAAATGATTGACCTAATATTGTTAATATTTCATTTATATCTAATCCTGCCACTAGGCCTGTAGCGATTCCTGCTACTAATACTGTAAATAAGGTTTCTACTTTGAATATAAACCCTATTACAACAATTAAAACTCCTATAAGTTTAATCATATATTGTGTACTCCTTCCTTAATTCCAAATTTCGACACTGAAACTTCTTGTTATTAATTATATATTATGTCGAATTTTGTTTCAATATGTTTTATTCACAATATCCTAACTAATTATTTTTTTCTGACTATTTATTTTCGTTTATATATGTTTCTACGTTTCATAAACTCTATCTTAAATTTCCCCTTCACTTATTCATATATACATTTAAAGTTATTTTATAAAAAAAATCCTCCCTTAATATATAAAGGAGGATTCGTTATTGAACTTCGTACCAATCTGTAACTAACTCAACATTAACTATTTTATTTTCATAAGGCCTTAATTTAATTTCTTTCTTTTTTCCTGGCGAACAATCTTTTATCAATAAGTAATCATCATATACAATTTTCCCACTTTGATCTTTATATTCAACTTTAAGTGCTAGTTTTCTAATATATAAATTCGATGTATTTTCAAAAACTCCAGAAAATATTACTCCTCCAAAATCATCTTGAATTTTATCCAAGCTAATATCTTTTGTTAATTTATCTAAAAAATTATTCGATTTATTTACTTTATCTCCAACTATATTATTATCTTGTATTATCTTATTGTTACATATGATTTCCTTATAAGGAGTTCTTATAGACACAAGCATTGCTAATATAAAATAAAGTATCCCCGATAATTTTAGTATTTTCTTTAAATAACTCAAATCCCATCCCCCTCTAAGCTTTAATTATCTAATCAATTAATCTCCATATAAATTATAGCATCATAGTTATTGATGTTGTTCTGTTTTTTATTAAATTTTTAATAATCTTCCTATACATAAAAAGATAAGTTCCAGGAACTTATCTTTTTATGTTAGTTTGAATCGAAATCAATATGGAACTTTTCGTTTGGAGTATTTATTATTATGTATGATAAATTAAATTGTTCATCCATAACATCTATTTTATATTCAAAAAACACATCGTCTTCCTTTTTTGACATAAATATGTAGCTACCTTCTTCTTTTTCTTCTATTTCGTCACATATTTCATCGTATATTTCTTCTCCATTTACGTCACCTAAATACCCTGCTTCTTTAATCTTTGCTTCTATTATTCTGTATATTTCTTCCATTACATTAAACCTTCTTTCTTAATTTATATAGTTAAGCTGTTATTGACTTAAATCCTTCCCCTAATACTTCATGTACATCGCTTACAATTATAAATGCATTCGGATCTTCTTTTTTAATTAGTTTTTTTAGATGCACTTCTTGTTGCTTTTTATTTACAACAACTAATAGTATATGCTTATCATCATTTGTATATCCACCTTTACCTTCTAGTAGAGTAACACCTTTTTTCACATCATGTACGATAGCATTTCTTAACTTTTCTGGATCAGATGTTATTATCATAAATGCTTTAGAGTAATCAAATCCAGATATTATTGCATCTATAACTTTAACTATTATATATAAAGCTATAGCTGAATATAATCCTGTCTCTAAGTTTTTATTAGCTATGCCTGCTGATAAAACTACCATACCATCAATTATCGTTAAGCATTTTGATACTGACATATTTGGAAATACTCTATTTAGCATTAATGCTATAAGGTCTGTTCCTCCTGTTGAACCATCTATGCTAAACACGACTCCTAGTCCTATACCTAATAGTATAGCTCCAGATATCGCTGATAATAATATATCTTGTGTAGCACCTATATATGCTAATGGTTCTGTTACTTTTATAACAAATGATAACAGTATCATACCTATGAATGTTTTTATTGCATCATTCTTTCCTAATATCTTTATTGAAAATACTAGTAAAGGTATTCCTATAGCCAACATTATTGATGATACAGATAATCCAGTCATCTTACTTAATACTACAGATAAACCACTAAGTCCTCCTGGTGCAATTGTATATGGTTTGAAGAACATATTAATTCCTATCCCCATAAATATACATCCCACTAATAATCCTATAAATTCTATTATAGTTTTTGTAGCTTTATTTTTCATGAAATCCCCCTTTGATTATCAAAAAAACTCTTAGTAGACTAAGAGTTCAATTTAGTTATAAACTAAAATATTTAATTGGTGATCCATCCGCGACTCGAACGCGGGACACCCTGATTAAAAGTCAGGTGCTCTACCGACTGAGCTAATGGATCATATTTGTGGTGAGCGCACAGGGATTCGAACCCCGGACACACGCCTTAGAAGGGCGTTGCTCTATCCAGCTGAGCTATGCACCCACAAAATTTTGTTGGTGATCCATCCGCGACTCGAACGCGGGACACCCTGATTAAAAGTCAGGTGCTCTACCGACTGAGCTAATGGATCATAATTTCGACTTTTTTCGTCATTCCCTTTTGCAAATATAATTATAATATCTATTAATATTTTAGTCAATACTTTTTTTATATTGATTTTATTTACATATATATTATTAGTAATTTAATGAGATTTTATACACTTTAATGTACACAAAAGGTGACTTGCACACATAAGCTATGTACAAATCACCTTTTATATTAATTAAATACATTTATTAAATTATTAAATAACTCTTTATTTTCTTTTATTTTTTTATCATTCCCTACTACCGCAATAAAATTAGCATTCATTGAGTCTTTTACTAGTTTTGAATAGCTATTGATAATTTCATTATTTGTACTTAAAACTTCATTTCTTTCCTTTTGTCTATCTTCTTTACTTATTCCTCTAATATACATATTTACAGCTTTTTCACCTTTCATAAAAGGTGTTAAAGGAAAATCTAAATTACTTATAGTACCTATAATATACTTTGTCATATCTCTTTGTGATATTTGTACACTATTAACAAACTCATATGCATCATCATATACACTTAAAGTTTCTCTTAGGTTTGGGTCTCTATATGATGCAAATGCTATATTACCGCTTCTAACTAGATTTGCAAATCCTCCATAAGCACCACCTTGCACTCTAACTTTATTCCATAAATAATCATATCCTAATATAGTTTGTAAAACTAATAAGCTACCACTATAGTCATATCCTAATTTCCTAAAATTATATCCTTTAGCTACAAATTGAACATTTGATGGCGTTAGTAAACCTTCATTTTTCTTGTCTTCTATAAAATTGTATTCATTATTTTTAACTACTTCAGTTGATAAAACAGATACTATTTTATTAATATTTTTGTTTAGAGCTTGTAACTCTTTTTCTTCTCCAGTTATAGCTACAGTTAAATTGCCTTTGTTGAATAATTGATTTTGAATTTCATATAACTTTGACTTAACTTCATCTATTTTACTGTCAAAATTCTTTTCAATATCCTTTAAAAATTTATAATAATCATATCCATTTATCTTATCTGAATACCAGTTTATAGGAGAGAAGTAAGATGCGAGTCTTCCTATTGAAACTTGATGACCTCTATCTATAAAGCTCATTTCTATCCTTGATATTATTTCTCTAATTATTTCTCTAATTCTTTTACTATCTTCAAATATTGAATTACTTATTATCTCACTAATGATTTCTATAGCTTGAGGCATTTTATCATTCATTACCTTAGTATGAGCTTCTAGGAAAGGGTAATACTTTGTAATATCTTTATCATTTCCATATACATCATTTTTAAAGTATACATCCCCTGTGTTCATTAGTATCTGTTTTGCTAAATCTTTGTAACTTTTATTTTTAGTATCTACTTTTCCAAGTAGACTACCTAATAAGCTTAAATAGGCAATATCGTCTTCTTTTACGCATTTTCCATAAAACATAAAGTTTAAATATGCTATATTGCTTGTAAATGTTTTATGATGTAGTACCTCTACTCCTTCAAGTTTTAATTCTTCTATAGGTAAATCGTCCACATTTTTATCAATATCGGATAAAGAAAGCATTGGTATTGTTTCTAACGCTTTTTGTGAATCAGGAGTATTTTGGCGTAATAAAAGTTGTTGAGTATCTTTTACTAATGTTTCAATTTCTTTTTCATTTAAACTAGATTTATATTCAGCTAATTTTACTCTAACATCATCTTCTTCTCTATCTGATAATCCTTTTTCTGGTTTTAAAGTTAGTAGTGATGCGTGAGTATTATCTATTAAATATGTTTTTATTAAATCTTCAAAATAATTAGATGTAAGTGATTTTTTTATTTTAGTAAGAGTTTTTTCATATTTAATATGCATTAATGGGTCCCCGCCATAAAGCCAACTATCCATTGCATTTAAATAATAAACTAAACCTTTAGGGTCAGTTCCTGTATCTCCTTCTCTTAGTCTAAATTCAAAAGTATTTATACAACCTTCTATTAATTCCTTATCAATACCTTCTCTTACTAAATTGTTTAGTGTCTCAAATACTATTTTCTTAAATTCTTCTTTTTTCTCTTCTTCACTATTCTTTACTACTATGCTAAAGTAGGGTTGAAGCACTCCTTTATCGAACATTCCAAATACATCTTTACCTATTTGTGCATCTAATAATGCTTTTTTAAGAGGTGCACCTTCCGCTTCTAATAAAATGTATTCTATTATATCTAAAGCTATATAAAGCTCTTCATCCGTTGACTCTCCTGTGACAAAATTTAATGCATGATAAGTTTTTTCATTAATATCATCATCAGCTGCTATAGAATAAGGTGCTGTAACATCTTTTATTGCACTATATGACTTTTGATATTCAATGTGTGTATCTATATCCTTTTTATTATAGTTAGCTAGATAATTATCATTTATAAATTCAAGCATCTTATCTAAATTACCATCTCCATACAAGAATATATAACTATTTGATGGATGATAATATTTTTTGTGTGTATCTATAAATTGCTTATAAGTTAAATCTGGAATATACTTCGGATCTCCTCCTGATTCATTTTTATAAGTATTATCAGGAAATAATGTTTCTTGTATTTTTCTCATTAAAACACCGTCTGGAGATGAAAATGCACCTTGCATTTCATTATAAACGACACCCTTATAAGTAAGTTCGTCCTCTTTATTTTCTAAATGATAGTGCCATCCTTCTTGCATAAGTATTTCTTTAGTATTATATATATTAGGGTTAAAAACAGCATCTAAGTAAACATCCATTAAGTTAAAGAAGTCTTTTTCATTTTTACTTGCAATAGGATATACTGTTTTATCACTAAATGTCATAGCATTTAAAAATGTATTTAAAGATCCTTTTACTAGTTCTACGAAAGGTTCTTTTGTTGGAAATTTCTTAGACCCACAAAGAACACTATGTTCTAATATATGCATAACACCTGTACTATCAGTCGGAGGTGTTTTAAATCCTATTGAAAATACCTTATTACTATCGTCATTCTCCATATGTAAAAGTCTTGCACCTGTTTTTTTATGCTCAAATATCCTAACTTTAGAATTTGCTTCTTTTATATCTTCTTCTTTATTTAAAACAAATCCATGATATGTGAGTCCCACTTTGTAATCCATAAAAACCTCCTATAATTTTTTATATTTATTAGAATTTTACTTTTTATTATTGTATTCATATTCATACATATAATACTCATATTCACACATACCTAAAGCTTTATATTTTATTTTCTGCTAATCTATTCTCTCTATTTCGTGATATAAAATTATATACTGCCCCTATTTTCCCAGAATCATTATAATGTTTGCAGGCACATATCTCCCATCTACTATGTAAACTTTCTAATTTACCTAACTCTGGTATAAGTTCTATAGATATACTTTCTATTTCCCATTTTAAGTCGCTTATAAATCTAGATTCTGAACTTATCCCCCCTCCTATTAGTATCTTCTGCGGATCTAATATAAATCCCAAATTATAAATGCATATAGCAAGCCTTCTAATCCACTTTTTGTAATATTCAATTACATATACATCACCAGCTTCTATTAGTTCAAAAATTTCATTTCCACTAATGTGCTTTACATCTAGACCTTTTTCCCTAGCTATATTTTTCGTAAATGGAACTGTAGCAGAATCTTTGTTTAATGTATGTATCTTAAATTTTTCATATATATCTTCAATTATCATATACCCAAATTCTCCTGAGAAAAAGTTATGACCTCTGATTAATTGATTGTTTATATATATCGCTCCTCCTATTCCAGTTCCAACTGTCATGCAAATAAAATTCGAACTATCTATCGCATTCCCAATCCATTTTTCAGCTAATAATGCACAATTAGCATCATTTTCGATTTCTACATTTACATCTGTAAGTCTGGACATTTCATTTCTTATATTTACATTGTCTAAGCATCTTATACTTCCACCATTTTGAATATATCCATTGTCTGGATTTATGCAACCAGGTATACTCATTCCAATGCCATCTAGTTCTTCAAACTCATTAATAATATTCATTAAAGTATCTAAGAATTTAGATAAACTGTACTTTGGTGTTTTAATCTTATTTTGAATATTTTCTATTGAATTTCCATTTTCATCATATATCCCATATTTTATAGTAGTCCCACCTATATCTATCCCTAAATACCTATTCATAAAAATCTCCTTTTTATAATAATCACAGTTATACTTTATAGTATCAAAGATATTAACTATTTAGTACATTTTTTAATATATTTATAAATCAAATTTTATTTGATAGTCAATATGATATTTATACTTATTAATTTTATCCATAAGAATTTTAAGATCCTCATTATTATAAATTGTCATACATCCTTTTTCACTAATAAGTGTATTATTGCCTTCTGTATTTATTCCATAACAAGCAAGTATTCGATTTTGTTCTTTTGCATATTTTATAGTATGCATAGTTCCTGAATTTAAGTGTGTCTCAATTACTAATGTAGCACTGCTTAATCCACTCTGAATCCTATCTCTCTCTACAAAATTATGCCTATAGCATTTTGCACCTATTGGATACTCACTTACCAAACATCCATTGTTATAAATAATTTGTTTTGCTAATTCTTTATTTGTAAAAGGATATATTTGATTTAAACCACTAGCTAAAACTGCTACCGTACTTCCATTTTCTCTTAATGTTCCTTTATGAGCATATTCATCACAACCTAGGGCTAATCCACTTATTATTGTATATCCATTTTTAGCAAAATATCTAGCAACTTCATATGATATCTCTTTCGCTTTTGCACTGGCTCTTCTACTTCCTATTATCGTAATACTTTTTTCATTTATTACTGCATTATAATTTCCCTTATAAAACAAAATATTTGGAGCATCTTTAATGTTTTTGAGTTTACTAGGATAATTTTCACTTGTTTTATCGATAATATTTACATCGTAATCTTTTGACATACTCAAAACATTATTTTTTCTTCTAATAGCTTCTTTTATACTATCGATTGTCGGAATAATAATTCTAGTATTCTTTTGTTTTAGTTGAGTAAATGCTTCTATTATATCTTGTATATTCTTAGGCCTTTCCTGTAGATTATCTATAAAGTAACTTACACTATTTTTGCCTATACCTGGTATAAGCGACAATATTAATATTAGATTGTCCATAAAATATTTCTCCTTCTAATTTAATTACCTTATCTTTTTATTTTAGCTAACATATTTTTTGATATGCATGAAATAAAAAACTAGGCTATTTTAAATAGCCTAGTTTATTTTAATTTATTGTTTTTGTGTATTCTAATACTAAGTTTAAGGTCTCCCATCGGTCTTTACCTGTAAACTTAATTGATCCATCTATTGTACTTGCTGCACTTCCAACCACAAAAACTTGTTTTGCTAAACTTGGATTGTATGATTTACTATCCACTATTATATGGTTTTTAAGTGACCAGCTTAATACTTGAGCAATAGTTTTATCAACTTCACCGCTATACACGATACAATTTTCATATTTTCTATTATCTGAGTTAACTGGCTTATAAGAAATATTGAAGTATTTGCATATTCCTTCCATAGTAGCTTCAACTAATTGAGCTCTATTATTTTTTAATAATGTCAAATCTGCCCTATTAGTATAAAAAGCATATTCTATTAGTATAGCTGGCATTATTGCTTTATATATAACTGTAAAGTTATACGTTTTTACACCTCTATCTTTAGCGCTTGAATCTATAGATTTTATCATTTTGTAGATTGAGCTTTGAACTAATTCAGCAGCCTTTTTAGAATTACTACTTGCATTTTCAGCTACATAAGTTTCGGTTCCTCTAGCATCATTAAAACCAGTACCAAATGCATTTGCATGTAAGCTTACAAATAATGATTCAGACTTTCCTCTAGATGACCAGTAGTCATTAGCCAGCTGTGCTCTTTTTGTAAGACCTATTTCATCTTTTTTATCTGGACTTGGATTTGTTAAAAACACACTTAATCCATGTTCTTCTGCTCTTTTTTTTAATCTGCTCTGTATATCTTTATTAAACTCCCACTCTCTTAATGATTTATCTGGTGCTTCTTTACCTGACACATATTCATTGTGACCACTATCTAAAATGAGTAACTTCATCTTAACCCTCCTACCAATATTTATATTTTTTTCTATCATATAGTATCTAATTTTATTCTATAAAAACTAGTACTATATGATATAATATTCATTTAGGGTGTTTTTGTGTATTTATACCCTTCGTGGACTATAATGTTATATATAAAATGAGAGCTGGGTGAAATAATTTGGACTTAAATAAGTTAAAGAATTTGATTAAAATGAACACAGATCCATCTAGATGGACTCGTGGAATTAGATATGTTAATAGAAAACTTGTGGATCATATAACTTTTAATATAAATGAAAATATAATTACTTTTGAAGGAATTGCTGAATCTGAGTTTTATAATGAAGTTTATCCTAACTCAATATCAGTTGACTTAATAAGATATAAAATAACGGGTGGAAGATGTACTTGTGATGATTTTAGGTCAAGAAGTAATGGACAACGTACATTTATTTGTAAGCATATAGCTGCAACGGCCATAGCAGGTATTCAGTTAGGACTCAAGGACCTTCCAATAATGCCTATATCTAATGTTGCACCTGTAACAAAACTTCCAAATACTCCAAATTCTGACTTGTTATCTTACTTTGATGATAGTGAAAAAGAATTAGTGAATATTGAAGTTAATATAGATGTTAACACTGACAAAATATATGCTGATTTTAAAATAGGAATAGATAAGATGTATGTATTAAAGAACTTAAAATTATTTTCTGAAGCTAGGATTCAAAATCAGCTTTTAGAATATGGAAAAAACTTCACTTATAATCCAAATATTCATTATTTCTCTGATATAGATGAAGATTTAGTTGATTTAATTGAAGATTATGGTTCTAATATTTCATCTCTATCTATTCATTCCTACAATCCTAAACTAATGGAAATTGGAGTGAGTGGATTCAAGAACTTTTTAAGATTACTTAAAGATAAAGTATTTACTTTATCTTTTAATGAGGAACTATTTACACCGGATATTATTAAAGATAACCTTCCTGTGGTATTTGATTTAAAAAAATATGAAGATAAGCTAGTATTAACATCTGAAGATAATTTACCTATTCCTTTGACAAGTAAAGGAGATGTAGTTTTATTTGAAGGTAATTTATATTTACTTTCAAACGAAAGCTCTAGAAACTACAAGAAACTATATAATATTTTATACAAGCAGAAAAACGTTGAGTTTAATCGCGAAGAGACTCAGTTACTTTTAGGTAATTTAATTCCTAAACTAAAAGAGTTTTCTAAATCTGTTAACTTTGATAAAGAAGTCGAGGAAAATATTATAGATGATTTTAATGTTGAGTTTTACTTCGACTTAAAAGATTCTAATGTTATTTGTACCTTAAAGTTTAAATATAATGATGAAGATGGTAAAAAATATGTTCTAAGGAACTTAGAAAAAGAAAAGTTTTATATGGACAAACTTACATCTTTACATTTTGTTAAAGAAAATAAACACTATTCATTCAAAGGTTCTGATGAAGATTTATACAATCTTTTAAATATTGAAATTATGAATTTAAAAGATTTAGGTGATGTTTATTATTCAGATAAATTTAAAGCTAGAAAAATCCACAAATCAACATCTATCCAAGCATCTATTAGAGATAGTTTAGATGGTTATTTAGAGTTTGATTTTAATATTTCAGATATTGATAAAAAAGAATACAAAAATATTTTACTTGCCTTTAAGGAAAAACAAAAGTTCTATAAACTAAAAAATGGTAGTTTTGTAGATTTAGAGGATTCTCAAACAAAAGATTTCCTTGAACTTATTGATAATTTAGATTTAGGAAGAAACATAGATGATGCTAAAGTTCATAAAAGTAAAATGTTGTATATTAACGATATGTTAGAGCATAAAAGCTTAGATTTTATAGACGGTAAACAATATATTAATAATATTTGTACTAAGTTTAGAGACATTAGCAATATAGATTATAATCTGCCTAAGACATTAGATGCAACACTTAGGGATTATCAAATTTCTGGACTAAATTGGTTTAAAACATTAGACCACTACGAGTTTGGAGGTATTCTTGCCGATGAGATGGGACTTGGTAAAACATTGCAAACTATTAGTTTTTTACTATCAAAAAAAGAGACTACTAATAGTGCTATAAAAAGTTTAATTATTACACCTACATCTTTAATTTATAACTGGAAGTATGAATTTGAAGTTTTTGCTCCGTCAATGAATGTACTATTAGTTCATGGTTCTAAAAAAGAACGTGAAAAATCATTGTCTAACCTTAAAGACTATGATGTAATAATTACTACTTATGGTACACTTAGAAATGATTTAGACAAGTATCTTGATACAACTTTTGATTATTGTATTATTGATGAGGCTCAAAATATAAAAAATCCTTTAGCTCTTAGCACTGATGCTGTCAAAAGTATAAAAGCTAAAGTTAGATTTGCACTAACTGGTACTCCAATTGAAAACAACTTACTTGAACTATGGTCTATTTTTGATTTTGTGATGCCTGGATATTTATATAATAGAACTAAGTTCCAAGATTTATTTATATATGATGTATACAATTCTGAAAACTTAAAAAGATTAATAAAGCCTTTTGTATTAAGAAGAACTAAATCTGAAGTTATGAAAGAACTTCCAGATAAAATTGAGCATAAATTCTATGTTGAGCTTAATAAAGACCAAAGAAAAATTTATAGTGCGTATGTATCTGAAATTCAAGAAAAACTTAAAAATAAGAATCTAAAAACAGATAAAATAACTATGTTCTCTTATTTGACGAAACTTAGACAATTGTGCCTAGATCCAAGGGTTTTAGTTGAAAACTACAATAAAAAAAGTTCTAAAATAGAAACAACTTTAGATATTTTAAAAAGTGCCATTGAAGAGAATCATAAGATTTTATTATTCTCTCAGTTTACCTCTGTACTTAAAAATATTGGTAAAGAATTAACTGACAATGATATTTCATACTCATATATTGATGGACAAACACCTGCTAAGGAAAGAATAAACCTGGTAAATACATTCAATGAAACTGATGATAATAAAGTATTTTTAATTTCATTAAAAGCTGGAGGTACAGGTCTTAACTTAACTAGTGCAGACATAGTTATACACTTTGATCCATGGTGGAATCCATCAGTTGAAAATCAAGCTAGTGATAGAGCTCATAGATACGGTCAAGAAAATGTGGTTGAAGTTATCAAGCTAATTGCGAAAGGTACAATAGAAGAAAAAATCATTAAACTTCAAGAAAATAAAAACGAACTAATTGAAAAGTTTATTGATGGCGACTTATCTAATGGTAGCTTGCTAAACACATTAAGTGATGAAGATATTATCGATTTATTTAGTTAAAAAAATCCCCTAATGGGGATTTTTTATGTTTGAGTAAATGCGCTTATAATATCATTTCCTCAATATTTATTTTTGGATTAACATACCTTCCTTTTTTAAGAGTAGATTTTCCAAACTGTATTGCCTTTTTAGGACAATAATTTATACAAGCTAAACATCCTGTACATTTTTTACCCCATATAGGTTTTTCATTTACAGTTATGTTTTTTACATTACATACCTTCTCACAAAGTTTACAACCTATACAATTTTCATCTGCATAAAATTTTCTTGGATTTATAGCACTTATATTAAATAATGGATTTATAACTTTAGTCATAAAAGCTGGCATAGGACCTTTCTCAATCATAAGTACATTGTCTAGTTTGCTACCTATTATACTATTTATATTATCTAATATAAGGTCAGATTCTTCTAGTTTACTTAATACGTTCTTATCAACTTCTACATCACCCATTATCATATAATTATTTGGCATTGCTATAGAAAAACCACTATTTAAATCTAATCCTATTGCTTTTAATTTATTATTTATTAAACTCATAGAATCCCCTATATTTTCTCCACATGTTGCAATAGCTGTTACATAATTATCCTTATAATTTTTAAATTTTAACTTTCCAATAAATTCTAATACTATTTTAGGTGGTGCCCATGCATAAATAGGGTAAATAAATATTACCTTTTCATTTTCATCTAGCTTATATTCATAATTATCTTTATTCAAACTCATCTCTTTTGATACAGAAATTATTTTTTCACATTGCTTATTTGCAACATATTTTGCTATATATAAAGAGTTTCCAGTTCCTGAAAAATAAAATATCATATATCATCTCCTAATTTTATTTAAATTTTCTTTTAATTATTTTTTTGACATATAGTAGTTGTTTATGCCTAGTGTTATGTTTCATATTCGGAAAAGCATTAATAATTCTTCTTTGTAGTAAAGATTTTTCCTCTATCAAATGTAACTTGTTACGATAAAACTCTTCATGTAACTTTTCAGGTACTTTACTTAATTCAAATATTATATCATCTAAACCTTTTAATTTATGGTTAAGTTTATTTATAGCATTAATAGTAATACTTAAATCTAATAAAAACAATATAAAAATAATTATAGATATTATAAGTAGCATCGTGTACGGTATATCCCCTACAAAATCAACTACTCTTGGGTGTATTAATTTCATTAATGCTATACATAATACTCCAAATAAAATTGAATTTTTTAGACATACTCTACCTCTTAAGTTAAACTTTTTGTTAGAGTAATCCCACCAACGCGCGTTAAATATTTTTTCTAACAAATAACCACCAATAAATTCTAAAGTAGATGTCACGATAACACCATATATAAAAAGTATTGCTACATTTTCTATATTTGCTAGGATATACACAATCAATAAAGCTCCAAATCCATATATAGGGCAAATAGGACCATTTAAAAAACCTCTATTTATTAGCTTTTTATTTCCTATTGAACAATAAATACTTTCACATATCCATCCAAAAAAACTATATATGAAAAAGTAGATAACAATTTCAACCATAGATTTCATAATATCACCTCTATTTTACTTTATATATAATACTATGAAATACTTATTATTTTGGATTTATATATTTATCAAATGTTTTGCTACTAAAAACAACTTAATTCCGTATAAAGTCATTAATGTGTTCAGTGTAACTATTGCTATAGTAGTATTTATATTAAATTTAAGAAGTTTGTTAATTAGCTTTGGCTTTAAAAATATATGTGCTATAAAATATACACTTCCTAAAAATCCTAATATAGGTAAAAATAACATTTCGCCATTTTTTATAATAAATTTCGGTATAATATCTACTGTTATAAATAAAAATGATATATTTAAAATCGTTGATGCTAAACTATTATTATCTTCATATTTTAATAAATTTCTTTCTAAATATTCTTTATAATTGGTATTTAATATGTCTTTTACCATTTTGTAAGGATCTATAAATTCAAAATCCTTTGTATATATTCCAACTTCAACTAAATACATCGTTCTAATACCATCCAAATCAATCAGCTTTTCTTCAAAAGTTTTTACTATCCTAAACATATCTATATTAAAAAAGTATCTAATCTCTCTTTTTATTACTTTTTCAACATTATCTGTTTCTCCAGTTGATGATTTAATAAAGTATCCTTCTTCACATAAAAACAATTTTTCATCATAATTCATAACTATAATACCTATTTGCTCACTCATAAAATCGCCCCTGTTATTATTTTCTAAATTTTATGTAAATTGTAGCATACTATAAAAAAAACCGCATCTTAAAGATGCAGTTTTTATTCTTGATTTTTCTTTTCATCAACTTGTTCTTTTGTTAATATTTTTTTACTTGATACCAATGTATTACACACCGTGCAATAATAACTTATAGACCCTCAGCCTGCTAATATCTCTAATTTAGCATTACAATAAGGGCAGTAATAATCTTTATTTAGCATATTATGTCACCTCTATTTTGTATTTACTAGTTTATTATTTCACAATATGCTAATAATTTCAATTATTTTTGAAAAACAATCATTACTTTAAATAAATCTCCATCTATTATAATATCAAATTTTCCACCTTGCAAATCTATAAAACTCTTAGCTATTGCAAGACCTAATCCACTACCTTGCGTATTCCTAGATTTATCTCCTCTTACAAATCGTTCTGAAATCTCTTGTGCTGTAAAATTAATTTCTTGTTCAGCCATATTCTTAAAACTAATTTCAACTTTATTTTCATTGTCAACAATATCTATGTATACTCTTGAGTGAGGCATTGCATATTTCGTTATATTTACTATTAGATTTTCAAATACTCTATAGGTACGTTGACTATCTAGTGTTAGTACTACCTTGTCATTAGGATAATTGCATCTTATTGTTAAATCAGATTCTTTTATTTTATCATCTAGCTCTAGTAGTGTTTGCTTCATCAGAGAGATTACATCAACATTTATTAAATTTAAGCTAATATTACCACTACTAGCTTTGCTTACTTCAAATAAATCTTCTATTAAACCTTGAAGTCTTTGAGACTTCTTGTCTAATATATCAATATATTCTTTACGTTTATTTTCTTGTATATTTTCATTCTTTAACAAGTCTATGTATGTAATTATAGATGTTAATGGAGTTTTTAAATCATGACTTACATTTGAGATTAAGTCAGTCTTCATTTTTTGACTTTTTACTTCTTCATCTACAGCCTTTTTAAAGCCTGTTTGTATATTTTTTATTTCATCATTAAGAGAATTAAATATACCATAGTCCTCATCTGTATTTTTATCTAAATTTCCATTTGCTATTTGAATTGTTTTTTGTAATAGTTTTTCATAATCATCTTGTACTTTTATATACTTCTTTTTTATTAGTATAAATAATACTGCAGTATATATAAATGCAGCAATTACTCCAAACATCCAAATACTACACATTAAGATTACTACTATTAAATTCAAACTTAAAATTATCACAAGTTTTTTATTGTTTTTGTCTTGTAAATCAACACTTGTACACCAATTATATAACTGTTTAAATTTACTTCCTATATATCTAATCAATTTATAAGTTAAGGATTTTTCTTTTATATATATTTTAAAGTTTCCTTTAGATATGTGCTTTATAATACTTATTCCAAGTATTATTATACTAAAACAAATAGCCCAGTATACTATATTTATTAAGTATATAAGAGCAGTAACCACTTCTTTAGGTAGTTGCAGTTGCATACCTTTAATTAATTCATTATTTAGAGTTGGCATTACAAGAATTTCAGTAGATCCATATATAAATCCAATTGACATTAACACTATAAGTATAATGATTTCACTAGGTATATTAAGTATTTTATTAAATAATTTTGTTTGCTTTATATCTTTATATGGAATAAATAATCCTATTAATACAACAAACGCTAATGCTATATTTATGAATAAGTATGATGCGCTCGAATATGCTGAGTATTCCATATTATCATTATAAAATCTTATACTATCCTGATATATTAAGTTTTTAGGTACTGCATAAATAAATTTCATATTTTTTATTGGATTGATTTCAAGTTTATCAACATAATAATGTTCCCATAATCCTTGATATTTTTCATTCTGTGCTCTATATATTAAATTATTTACTTCGTATTTATTTGCTCCATACAACTTTTCTATAGTTAGGCTTCCATTTGTATCATAATCTAACTCTATATAAAACTGATATTTCTCTTTTATTTTATTATCTACCTCTTTGTCATTTATATTTATCTTCAAGTTACGCTTTAATTGTTCTGGATCTTTATTAATAGCATAATATTCTATATTACCTGGCTTATTAATCAATTCATTATATGTATTATATATTTCATCATCAAACCTTTTTATAATTTCATTATATTCAGCTTCATTTTGTTCCTTATACAATAATTCCGTATCTATAAGTATATCAGAAGGTTTTGCTTCTTTATTTGTACTATTGTTTAAATCATAGTATAGTGAATAACTAATTTTATTAAGTTTTTCATATATACTACTTTGAGTTTCAAATATATTGTATTTAAATTTTTCACTATCCTTTTTAATTTGAGGATACACTAGACACATTCCAATTGAAGCTATGAGTACTGATATTACTATAATTACATTGACTATTTTATTGTTTTTCGATTTTATATCCAACACCCCACACCACCTTTAAATATTTTGGATTTTTAGTATTTACCTCTATTTTTTCTCTAATATTTCTTATATGTACCATTATTGTATCTGTATTAACTGCCCTTTCTTTCCATACTCTTTCATATATTTCATCTGCAGAAAACACTCGTCCTGGATTTTTTATTAATAGTTCTAATATCTTAAATTCTATAGGTGTCATCTTAACATTATTTTCATCTATGCTTACTTCTTTAGTATTTGTGTTTAATTCTAGCCCGCCAATACTAAATACATCCTTATTAACAATATTATCTCCTTTTATATCCATAAACCTTTTATATCTTCTAAGTTGAGAGTTCACTCTTGCTAATAATTCTAATGGCTTAAATGGTTTAGTAACATAATCATCTGCACCAATATTAAGACCAGTTATTTTATCTATTTCTTCTGATTTTGCAGATAAGATTATAATTGGAAAATCATAGTTAACCCTTGCTTTCATTGTAAATTCAATACCATCCATTTTCGGCATCATTACATCTACTATAGCCAAATGAATCCTATTATTTTCTAAAACTTCTAATCCTTCTACTCCATTGTTAGCTATAAAAACTTTATATCCCTGATTAATTAAATAAGCTTCTATCGCTCTTGCTATTTCTTTTTCGTCTTCAACAACTAATACATTATATAAATTCATATCCTTCACCCACTATATCTTTATGTTTTTTATAATTCTATAATAACACAGGATATTTATATTTTTGACAATTTTAATCCCTCCCGTTACTTAATTTATATTTTAATTGTATATTTAAATTTTTAAGATAAACTGTATATATTTCTAAATATTTTCTAAAGTTTTAGAATAAATAAAGAGATCATTAATAAACGCAATTGTTTATTAATAATCTCTTTATCTTAAACTATTTATTTTAATTAATACTTTTATCTTGTATTTGCTTTTGCATATACATTTTATCTTCCGCTTCCTTTATAACTTTAAATACATCTTTGTTGTTAACTTTAACGGAATAACCTAATGAAATACTTATATTAAATGATTCACCTTTAAAACTCTTACATTTTTTATTTATTTTTTTAATTAATTTTTTACAATCATTCTTATCATATTTTGATATCAGTATTATAAATTCATCTCCGCCTACTCTAAATACCTCACCTACATCGTTACATACGTCCTTAAATATATTAGCTACTAACTTTAAGAAATAATCACCTTGTTCATGACCTAATGTATCATTTATCAATTTTAAACCATTAGCATCTGCCATAATTATCCCTAGCGGCAAGTTCTCTTCTTTCGATAACTCTTTTATTCTTTCTTCAAAGCTAGTTCTATTATTTACCCCAGTTAGTATATCCGTATAGCTTAAGTACCTTAATCTTTCTTGAATTAACTTTTTTTCAGTAATATCAATTGATCTTCCAACTATTCCCGATACATTTCCTAATTCATCTATAAGAGGCATCTTCGCAACCTCTCTATATTGTTTTTTACCGCTCTCTTCTTCAAAAATAGTCTCTTTATAAATTGGTTTTTTATTATCTATTATAAATTTATCATCTTTCATAAATTGTATAGCTAGCTCTTTATTAGCATTTAATTCCAAATCAGTTTTTCCAATTATATTATCAATGCCTCTTTCTTTATAAAATTTTCTACATGCTTCATTTGCATACACATATCGATTATCTTTATCTTTATAAAAAATAACACCTGGTAAAATATCTATTATTTGCTTCGTTAGATTTTTTTGAAATTCTATTTCATCGTTTTGTTCTTTTATTTTTCCTATATTTACGACATCTATTATTCCTGCTATACCTATTAATTCCTCTTCCTCATCAAACGCTGGAAAGATGCAACATTGTCTAAGTTCATTATCAACATACTTTTCTATAGTTACAGTCTCTCTATACTGTATTACTTGATTACAATATGTATTATATATATTACTCGTGTATGAATCAAAAACATCCTCATTCTTTAATCCCATAAAATATTCTTTTTCTTTATTGTACAAATTAGCATAAGCCTTATTCACGTATATATATTTTAACTCTAAATCTTTCACCCATATAGGTATTGGTATATATTCTAGTATCGCTTTAATAATTTTATTCATCCGATTCCCCCTTACTCTTTTTATCAGCAATATCACTATTTCCGCACTTAATAATTAGGATTCTTATCTTATCTATTATACATCATAATAATAGATTAAACTACGCCTAAAGTAAGTATAACCCCGTTATTATTTTTATAAACTGTAAAAAATTACATTATATTATTCTAGTAAAATAATTCATATTTTTTATAAAAAAATAAAGGAGCCAAGATATTGATTATATAAAACCATTACCTTAGCTCCTTTAACTCTTGTTTACTATACCTGCCATTTATCATCTGCATAAATCATTTTTTTAGTCATTCCACCATCTACAATAATATTTGCTCCATTTACAAAATCATTTTCAGTATTTGTTAGGAACAAACAAGCATTAACTATATCTCTCGGTTCACCTACTCTACCTGATGGATGTTGTTTTTTATCTATTTCTGATAATTCGTAATCTCCTACCCTTATCCATCCAGGACTTATTGCATTAACTGTTATTGGAGTATCCGATAGAGATATTGCCATTGTATTTGTAAGAGATATAAGCCCTCCTTTAGATGCACCATACGCTTCCCATCCAGCTTCATTTTGGTTGTATCTAGTAGAACTAATATTTACAATTCTTCCGTAGTTCTGACCTTTATTTGCCTTTATAAACTCTTTAGAGCATATAAAACTACCTCTCAGATTTACAGCTATAACTTCATCAAACTCTTTTGTCTCTATCTCAAATATAGACTTATTAAACATACTTATAGCACCATTATTTATAAGTATGTGCACAGTTTTATATTTGTTAAGAACTTGAATAAACATACTGTTGATTTGTTCTTCACTTTTTAAATCAACCTTAAAAAAATCAATATTCTTTTCTTCAAAATTACATTCTATTATATCAACGGCTATTACATTTGCATTTAATTTTGCATAGGATTTAGCTATTTCCTTTCCTAATCCACGACTCGCTCCTGTTACAATTACAACTTTGTCTTTATACATTTTTTCACCTTATCTTTGCCTCTCTCTAGTATACTTTAATCTGTATTTATTATATAATTATATCTAAATTATTATATTTATATAAGTAGTTACATTACTGTTACCTAGTGAAATCAAAGTTACTTAATTATAAAATATAGTACTTAGGAGGAATTATGAAAAAAGTAAACTTAACTTGTGAAATAGAAATAACCTTAAATGCTATTGGTGGTAAATGGAAGCCCCTTATACTATATTTTCTTATAGAAGAAGGAACTAAGCGATTTGGAGAAATTAAAAGCTTTATAAATCATACCTCTCATAAAACGCTTACAAACCAGCTAAGAGAACTAGAAGATGATGAACTTATAATTAGAACGGTGTATCCTACTGTTCCTCCAAAAGTCGAATATAGTATTACTCAAAAAGGATTAAGCCTTTACCCTATTTTAGAGGCAATGTGCCAGTGGGGAGAGGACAATTTTGATAACAATAAACATGAGCTTATAAATCCTCAATGTAAATAGCTTTAAAGGGTATGATATATAAATAAATATCATACCCTCATTTTAATATTTTATAAAGTTTTATCTTTTGTTTTTTTATCATAAAAAATTGAACATATAATACAAAAAATCACCCATGCCATAACAATTAACATAGTGTTATTTATATTAAACTTTTCTATTAATACTCCTATAGTAAAAGAAGCTACAACTACTCCAAAACTGTTAAATATAGCAAACCCTATTAACTGAGATGTAGTCCTTAATTCACTTGGTGATATTCTATCTATCATTATACGTCCACACATTAATAAGATTGGATAAGTAAAAATCTGTAAAAGAGCACTTATGTATATAAATATAATACTTCTTGCAATATACAATATCATTATTTGAACTAATATAGCTATTGGAACAATTCTAAGTAACTTATCCGGACTAAGTCTGTGCATTATTTTAGAACATAATAAAAGCATTATTATCTCACTTATTGATCCTATAAAATAATATAAACCAATATTCGATGCATTTCCTCCTATTAGTTCAATTGCGTACGGTATTATTTGATAATATGATCTGAAAGATATGCTTATAAATAAAAATATAATTATTGTAAATAAGTACTCTTTGTTTGTAATTAAATTTTTTATATTAATTGTCCCCTTACACTTTTTAGAAATATCATTTGATTTAATTGTAGCTATAAACGCTACTGCCATAGATACAAAAAATATTATTCCCATTGCATATATTCCTAATTTAGATAATGCATATCCCATTACTAATACTCCAAAAGCCCACCCTATAGACCCAAATGCTCTTAATTGGCCAAATTTAGCTTTTATTGTATCATCATTTTCAATTACCCAGCTATCAGCCAATGATATTACTATACCACTGAAGAATCCCATAATGAAAAATCCTACATAAAATATAATATTACGTTTAAAAAGTATTGCTAACATACCCGATATAATTGATATTAATACAGCTGGTAAAAATATTTTTTTTATTGTCTTTAGCTTATCACAAAAATATCCCACACTTAGTTGACCCAGTATACCACTGATAGTATACAAACTTATAAGAGTACCTATATGAATAGGATCATATCCTTTGTATCTTAGAAAAGGTATTAGCATTCCATTGACATTTGCTACACCGAAAAATAAGAAAAAATAAAATAGTCTAAATAATATTAACTGCATCTAATACCTCACTTTCAAAATAGATCTATTTATTATTATCTAGACTTTTTATTTATTTATCCTCCCTAAAGTAAAAATGCTAGGATTTTTAAATCCTAGCATTAACATTAATTATTTACTCTTACTGGTAAAACAATAGTAAACATACTGCCTTTACCTTCTTCACTTTTTAGATATATATTTCCATTATGCATCTCTATTATACTTCTAGTAATAGTAAGACCTAAACCACTACCACCTTTTTCTTCAGAGGTACTATCTACTACCTGAGTAAACCTATTAAATATAGTTGACTGATATTTTTTAGGTATTCCAATACCTGTATCTATTACTCTTATTAAAACTTTATCATTTAAATCTTCAATTGTAACTCTAATACTTCCACCTTCAGGCGTAAACTTCCTTGCGTTGCTAATTAAATTTACCATACACCTTTCAATTTCATATCTATCACATTCTATTATTTTTTCTTCTACTTCTGGATCAATAACAAGATTTATACTTTTACTTTCTACATAGTCTTTAAGTGCTAGTGATGTTTCTTCAACTATATATACTATATCATTCATTTTCATATTCATCTCATAATTACCATGCTCAATTTTTGAGCTATCTATTATATTATTTATTAAATTTAGTAATCTTTTTGTATTTTTCCTCATTACTACTGTATGATACTTTAATCTTTCTTTTTCAATATTACCATCCCTTTTTATTAATTCTAGTATTAATTGTTGTGTCGTTGATATTACATTTAATGGTGTTCTTAACTCATGAGATAGGTTTACAAAATAGTTATTTTTGCTTCTCTCTAGCTTTAAAACCTTATCAAACAGTTCATTATTTTTTTCCATTTCTTCTGTAAGTTGTATGGTTCTATCATTAACTAATCTATCTAATCTCTTTACCTTAGATCTATTATATCTAATAACTAAAATTATTATTAAAGCATACACAACAAAAGCCCATTCACTTAAATATACTGGAGGCTTTATAGTAAATCTAACGCTATTTTCGTCACTCATTGTTCCATCGTGGTTTAAAGTTTTTATCTTAAAAGTATACTTTCCAAACATTAAATTCTTATATATAATTTGGTTATTGTAAGTTAAATTCCAGTCTTTGTCTAGACCTTCTACTTTGTAGAAATATGCATGATTTTTGCTATCTTTAAAATCTGGATAGAAAAATTTTATTTCTATTGAATTATGACTATACTTAAAATCCATATTATTTATATTTTTATATGTTTTATTTTCTACTTCAAATTCTTCAAAAACAACTTTTTGATTATGATTTACTAGTTGATTAATATCATCAGGATTAATTACATTTAATCCATTTATTCCTCCAAAAAACAATTCACCTTTATTATTTTTAAAAGCGGCATTTCCGTTAAACTCATTACTTTGTAATCCATCTGTTATGTTATAATTTATAAATTTATTTTTCTTAGCTTCAAACTTTGATATACCATTATTCGTACTCAACCAAATATCTTGATTATCATCTTCTAATATTCCATATATCGTATTGTTTGGCAATCCATTGTGTTCTGTATATTGAACAAATAAATTAGTTTCATTATCTAGCTTATTAAGACCATAATCTGTACCTATCCATATATTACCCTTAGTATCCGATGTTATTGTTTTTATAGCGTTTGAACTTATTGATGTTTTTGAATTAGTTGTCTTTCTGTAATTAGTAATTTTTCCTGTTTTACTATCGATTTTTGTTAATCCACCATCAATCCTTCTTCCTATCCAATAGTCACCTTTTATATCTTCATATATTGCACTTACATACTTATCATCACTCTCATTTTCGTAAGTTAATATACTTGTTATATCTAATATTTCATTGGTTTTAATATCCATAACATTTATACCAGAAGGTGTTCCTATCCACAGATATCCTCTACTATCAAGTAGTAAACTTTTAACCTGTAAATCTACTAATCCACTATCTAAACTATATTTTTTTATTTCTTTAGTATTAATATTAATTTTATTCAATCCTTCGTTTGTCCCTACCCATACAAAATCATTTTTTCCTGTTATAGTATTTATAGTATTATTTGATAAACCATCTTCCTTACTAATATACGTTATCTCATTAGTACTTCTATCTAATATATTTAGACCTTTGTTATTAGTACCTATCCATGTATATCCATTTTTATCTTCATATATTCCATGTATAGCTCCTCCGCTCAATGGATTTTTTGCATAAGGATTATTGCTATAATGTTCAATATTATTATTTGGATTAAATATACTTATACCTTCATAAGTTCCTACCCATACAAGACCCACTCTATCTTGCATAATACTATAAACCGCATTATTTAATAAACTATATCTATTTCCTAAATCATGCTTATATGTCGTAAAAGTTTCATTGTTTTTATTATATTTTGCAAGACCATTATCTGTACCAATCCAAATTGTACCATCATTATCCCTTAATATATTTCGAACATAATTACCTGGCAATGATTTATTATCATTTCTTAAATTGGAATATCTAGTAATTTCATTTGTTTTTATATCAATTTTATTTACGCCTGAATTAAACGTTCCTACCCATACATATCCATTTTGGTCACAATATACTTTATATATAGTATTTTCACTTAATGAGCTCTCATCTTCGTTATTATAAAATTTAGTTACTTTACCACTCTTTATATCAATCTTATTTAATCCATTATAAGTACCTACCCATATATTTCCATATTCATCTTGATCTAAACTATATATATCTTGACTAGTCATATCATTCTTATTGTGTAGAACTCTATAAAATTTATCCTTAGTTTCATCATAAATATTTAGACCATTAGCTGTACCTACCACTACCTTATTGTCCTTCGTAACTAGTACATCTGCTATATTATAATTAGATAAATTTCCTTTTTCTTTAGAGTCATAATAATTTGTAATTTTATCAGTTTTAGTATTTATTTTACTTAGCCCATTTATGGTAGCTACCCATATGTTTTTATCTTTATCTTCTTTGATTCCTAGTATATAGTTATTTGCAATACTTTCATCATCCTCTTCTGAATACTTATATGCTTTAAAATTATATCCATTATATCTATTTAAACCATCATTAGTTCCTATCCATATAAATCCATCACTATCTTGAAATAAAACTTCACATGTCGCTTGAGATAGTCCATCATCAATGGTAATATTATTAAATTGTATACTATCTTGATATGCCTCTATTTTAGTTATACTCATTATACTGATTAGTATTGTAAGTATAACTAAAAACTTAAAGGTTCTATTGCTTTTATATTTTTTTATCATTTATGTCAAGAATTCTCCTTTATAATATTTCCACTATATATTGTCTACTATTAAATTATATTTTATTTATAGATGCAGGTAAAGAACTTTTGATACTTTGCATCATTTTATGGTATTTTATGATTTTTTTAGACAGCAAAAAGTTACTGATAATTATCAGTAACCATTTTGATTAGTATGCTAACTCACCTTCATTGCATTTATTATATACTACTTCTTTGTACACATACTTACTAGTACATGCTGTTACTAGACCTCCATATTCAAGTGTAAACTCTACTTTATCACCTATATTATACTTTTTACTACATCCGCTCAAGTTAAGTATCATATGGTCAGAGCTTGCACCTAAAATTTCTACTTCTTCGTTTATTGGATGTATAGATGTAATATCTATATCTTGTTTTCCAATAGCTACTATTGCTCTTGTCAATATTCCTTTATCTTCATACTTAGGCTTATTACCAAAAGCATCTACACCTATTTCTCCTATAGGTAGTGATGGTTTTTCTTTCATTTCAACTATTTCACAAACTAGTTTGAATGCATCTTGATAGGTACCTTCTATATTTTCTCCATAAGCCGTTTCCCTACCTAAAACTATAGCTTCACCTAGCCTTAAATTAGTTATTCCACTCGGCATATTATACTTCATCATTAAATCTATTGAGCTAGAATTACCTCCAGATATAAATTCTAATTTAGTATTATATCTAGCTTGTATTTTGTTAGCTATACAAGCTAACCTTCCTAAGTTTTCTTGTGATGGAATTATTGCTCCGTAGCAAGTTAGGTTTGTAGCTAATCCATATAATTTTATATTCTCTAACTTTAAAATTTCTTCTACTGCTTTATATAGTTCCTCTTCATTGAAGAATCCTTCTCTTAAATCTCCTAAATCAACCATTACTACTATCTTATGAATAACATTTTGCTTTTTAGCTTCTTCGTTTAGTTTATAAATTGTTTTAAGCTCTGAGTTAAAACTAATATCTACATAATTTATTACTTCTTCAACTTCTGAAATCATTGGAATTCTAAGTAATATTTTAGGAAGTTCTATATGACTTAATTCTTTTAAATTACTAATTCTAGAATCTGCTATATAATCTACATTTTCTTTACTTATTTCTTCTACCACTTGAGGTATTGCACAAAATGACTTTGTAACCATTGCCATCTCTATATTATGAGTTTTACACATATCACTAAGTACTCTAACATTATTTTTAAGCCTATCTATATTTATTTCTAATCTAGGATACATACTTTTTCCTCCTCTAATCTTAAGCTTTTTAGCATAAGTTTTAGAGATGCGTCTTCATATTTCTTAGATAATACTCCTAGAGATGCCATTATATAATCGTTATCTACCAATATTTTTGCATCTGCTTTTGGGAACAATACATCTTTATTCCTATTGTACTCACATATATACTTCATTATTTCAACTCTTTGAGGAAGACGAGTAAGTGCTCCACCTGTGCCGACTACATATTTAACTTCTGTTAAATCTTTACCTTCAGCTATTTTACTTTTACCACTAGCACCATATACATTTCTTATAGTTCCAGCATGTCTTTTTGTAGCACGAAGTACAGCTTCTCTTGTAAGTCTTTCAACAAATTTTATTTGCTCAGGAGTTTTTGGAATCGGTAAGTAATCATCCATTACTACTTCTACATTAAAATCAAATTCTTCTTGTAGATTTTCTTTTCCTATTAGGTTAACTATGTTTTTCATATTTACATAGACTCCTAAATCTCCTTCTACACTTCTTTTAGCCACTGGCTCTGGATTTACTAATATTCTATTTACAGCATCACTACCTTCTGTTACTGAATGAAGGTCCGTAGTTGCTCCTCCTACATCTATTACTATTAAATCTCCTAAATGACTTTTTAATAGTTTTGCAGCTTCCATAACTGCCCCTGGTGTTGGTGTTATGTTTTCATTTACTATTTCTTTTATATGCTCCATTCCTGGTGCATTTGTAATATGCTCCTCAAATACATTTTGAATTACTTCTCTGGTTGGTTCTATATTTAAATAATCAATTTTAGGATATACATTATCTACTATATATAATTTATAGTTTGTATCCTCAAATATTAATTTGATTTCTTCTTGATTTTCTACATTTCCAGCATATATTATCGGAACTCCTAAGTTAAGCCCTGCTATTAATTCTGCATTGTATAAAGCCGTATCACGCTCACCATAATCTACTCCACCTGCTATTAATATAATATTTGGCTTAATTTCTTTTATTTCCTTAATATCTGTTCTTCGAAGTTTTCCAGCAGTTACTTTATGGATAACCGCTCCTGCTCCTAATGCCGCTTCTTTTGCAGCTTTTGCAGTCATATCGTAAACTAATCCATGAACAGTCATTTTAAGTCCACCTGCCGCACTAGATGTAGCAAACATATGGTCATACTCAATACTTTCAACGCCTAAATTTTGAGATAAATCAGAAATAGCTCCATTAAGTCCATTACGTACATCCCCACCTTCAAATACACTTGTTGGAGCTTGCCCTTGACCAATGAAGCTTGGATTATCTGTATGTATGCCTGAGAAGGCATTTACAACAGTTGTTGTAGAGCCTATCTCAGCAACTAATACATCAATTTTCATTATCTATTTCCTAGTTTGAGCAACATGTTGGCGACATATTTCTCTTCTTTTTTCTACAAGGAATGTAGCAACATTTACCCCTCTGTCACTTCTACCAAACCCTGCATCCATTCCGTTTTCTACTGCTATCTCAGGCGTTACTTGAGTTCCTCCAGCTGCTAACATTACTTTTTCTCTTATACCTTTTTCTATACAATACTCATGCATTTTCTTCATATTTTTGTAGTGTATATCATCATGGCTTATTATAGTTGAAGCAAGTATTGCATCAGCATTTAATTCTATAGCTGCATTTACTAACTTCTCAACTGGTACAGAAGTTCCTAAGTAATGACATTCTATACCGTATTTTTCTATACCACCATGTTTTATATCTATTACTTCTCTTAGTCCAACAGAGTGCTCATCTTCTCCTACTGTTGCACAAACTATTTTTAATGGCTTTCTTTCTATATCAGCTCTTATTTCATCGTCAGTCATTATTTTTTGTTCTTCTGGTATTACTAAATCATTTACATCTATACTAAATGGTACTCTACCTTTTAATTCTATTCTAGTTCCTTCAGCAGAGTGTAATACTTCTCTGTTTATTACTTCTACTTCTTCTAAGTTCATTTTCTTAGCAAATTCTACTGCAGCAAATTCAGCAGTTCTCTTATCTGTTGGAAGTACCATATTTATCATTACTATTCCATCAGCACACCATTCCATTTCTGGCTTTATCTTAGTAGTATTTCTGTATTCTTCTGTTTCTTTAAGTCTTACATGTACGTTATCCATATCATCTAATTCATCAATGTATATTATCTTTTCTGGATCTTCAAATGTACATCCATCTATTAATTTAGCTGGATCTAATGCACAACTTCCATCGTATTGAGCTACGTTGTTGTATCCAAAGTGAGCTGTAACTGGTGCTAAGTAATCTTCATCTCTTTCATAAACACTTCCTGCACCTATACCTTCTTTTATCTTTCTAGCTATACCATCACCATTTCTTTCTGGATAGTTACCAGAATCAACGAAGAATCCTTGTTCTACAGCTTCGAAGTATCCACCTACTTCTAAGATTTCTTCCATATATAATACTGCTCTTTCTTTTAATTCTCTAGCTTTATTTCTTAATGGACCAACATTTTTAAGTTCTATCATATCCATTAATCCATCCATACCAACAAGTGCTTGCTTAGCAGTGTCACAAGCTTCTATGTTATACATATGCCAAGGAACGTTTCTTCCTTCATCTGGAGTTATAGTAGATTGTATATCAGCTCTTGTTAATACTGAAGTTAATAAGTTAAGTACATGAGTTACTGTAGCTTCCCTCGTAGAAGAATCCATATACTTAGTATTCATTTGAGCTCTCATTTTATAGTTAGAGAATAATTCTCTAAGTGCTACTGCATATGGTAAGTCTAAAGTTAAGCACGGAGCTGGTGGTGCAGTTGGAGGTACTGTTGATAAACAAATGTTATCATTCTTTATACCTACATTTTCAGAGAATATAGAGTTTAGGGCATGTTGTACCATAAGCTCTGGCATAACCTTCCAAGCTTCTCTAGCTGTTGCATTAGCATTATGTGCTCCATCTATTTGTGCCATATTAGCAAATGCCATTATATTTTTGGCTTCACAAGCATCAACAAATGATCTTATCATATTTATATTTCTGTATAACACATTGTATTGTGGATCTTGATGAGCTCCATTTATACCTTCTTCAGCAAACATTACTGCAACTTCAGGACCTGCTACTCCACTTACATATGAATGGTAGTTTATTGGTCTACCCACTTCATCTTCTATAAAATCTAACGCTTTTCTTTGAGCTCTTACTTGCTTTCTAGTTATAGGAACTCCACCTATCCCTTGTGGTGTACCTTCTATTAATCCATCAAAGTGAGATTGACCAGCAGTTCTTATAACCATTATATGATCTGCACCGTGGTGAGCTGCCATTCTCATTCTTCTTATATCATCTTCAAATCTTCCTGAAGCTATTTCAGTAGTTATAACACATTTTGGTTGAGGGTCTATGTTGTTAAAATATTTAGCAGATGGTAATGCTACACTCTCTTTTAAAGGAGCAGAACAATCTTTGTATGTAAAAGGACCCATCTCTAAGTTTTCATCTTGCTCTCTCCACGTCCATCCTTTTCTCTTTGGTCTGTAGTTTTCAAGATCTTGTAATATATATTCTATATCTAACTTTTTATTTTCTTTTAGCATGATACGCCCTCCTTAGCAAATAATGATACTACTTCATCCCATCCTTCGTTGTTTACTAACATTACACCAGCTTCACGTACACTTATGTTCTTTTCTTTAGCAAGTTTGTAAACTACATGACCTGCACCCTTTCCCATAAGACCTCTATCTATTACACCATTTACTATTTCCTTAGCTTCTAAAGATGAGAATCCCATTCTTAAAAGTACTGATCTTTCTATTGATGGTGATGTATTTTTTCTACCTAAGTCTAACATTGGCTGAACTATTTCATTTGCTAAGCTCCAAAATCTTTCTTTAAGCTCTTCATCACTTAAATTAGCTAAATGAGCTCTTCGTACTTCATAATCATCTAATCTCTTTTTCATGCTAATCCCCCTATTTTTTATTTCTAACCTTTAATATTTTTAAGTATCTATTTTCTAGTTAAATCTTAATTTAAGCATTCTTTATTAATAATTCATCTACTACTTCTCTTACAAAATCTTCAGTAGTTTTTGAATCCTGTGCTAAAAATGTAATCTCTTCATCACTTAATGAAGTAATATGATTATTTTCTATTGCATTTTTAATATAAGATTTTTTTATTTTATTCATATCCATATCTCTAGCTCTTATTAAACTTGGATGAGATGGTAGTATTAAGCTTTGACCACAGATTTCTTCTTCTGGATTTCCAAACTTTATTTCTATACCATTTTCTCTAGCAAATGTAAGTTGAGGATTTATATGTTTTCCAGCACCTGTGTATTCAGTTTCTTGAACTATTATTATTTGATCTTCATTTAACTCTTGAGCTAAACTAAATGCAGCAGTTAAAGACGTATTTCCTGCTGGACCTCTCTCTAATCCTTCAAGCTGAGCTAATAACTCAGTCATATAGAATACTTCACCTTGGTTTACTGTTACATATCTATCCATATATCTAAGTGGTCTAGCAGCAGATCTTGGTACATCTGATCTATCTGGCCAAGTACTAAATGGTATACCAAATCCTGTGTGACCCGTAGTAAATGATTTTTTATTGAATTGGTTATCACTTGCCATATGAAGTCCTTTTAGATTAACACTTGCCCCTACCACTTGAGTATCATAAGCTCCTGCTTTTATAAGTCCTCTAGCCGTTCCTGTTAAATTTCCTCCACCAGCATTAGTACAAACCACTACATCTGGGTCTTTTCCATATTTTTCTCTACATTGCATAGCTATTTCATAACCTAAAGTTTCTACTCCAGCTATACCAAATGGAGAATATAATGAAGCATTGAAGTATCCAGTTTCTTCTAACATTAATAAAAATTTATAGAATAACTCTGGCCCTACTGTTAATTGAACAACTTCAGCACCATATGCTTCACATTTTCTAGCTTTTTCTATTATTTCAGGCTGACCTACACCTTTACTATCATAACATTCTTGAACTATTATACATTTTAGCCCTTGCATAGCAGCTTGAGATGCAACTGCCGCTCCATAGTTTCCACTTGTTGCAGCGATTACTCCCTTGTACCCTAATTTTTTAGCATGATATACAGCAGTAGCTGCACGTCTAGCCTTAAAACTTCCAGATGCATTAGATGCCTCATCTTTTATAAATATTCTTGCACCTTTACCTTCTGGTGCCAATTTTTTTGCAAGTTTAGTTATGTTTTTAAGCTCAATAATTGCTGTATTTCCTACTGCAAAATTTCCTTGAATTTTTTCTATTTCATCTAGAGAATATCCTGTTTCTCTCATCATTTTCTCGTAGTCAAATGAAACACCTTCATTTTCAAATTCTAAGTAATCTATACCTATAGCATTTTTCATAATTTCATTTTTCCTACCCATTACAGCACTATAGCTATTATCTCTCATTTTCTTCACCTCCAAATAGAATTTCACGTGCTTTAATTCCTATTTGAAGTAACTCTGGTATGCACTTACCATAGTCATGAGTATAATAAGGGTTTACTGATTGTAAATTTCCCTCTTCTACTCTTCCCGTTATAGTAGTTACTTTTACTAAATCACCTATATTTGCATCTTGATCTATAAATCCCTTAACCCACATTTCCAAAGGGACACTTTTTGTGTCCTCTGGAACTTGTGGAGCTCTTTGAGTAGGATTTAAAACTGTGTTGTGTATTATTACCCAATCACCGCATTTAGCATCCATAATAATAATCTCCTTTATACTAAGCTTCTACTTCTTCTTTTAATTGTACTAATTCTCTAACATCTCCCATTATTGCTCTTGGTACTGGTATATCTAACATTGTTTTAAGTCCTGGTATTGCATTTATTACATGAGGTATAGAGTTTACACACATAGCTATTGTTCCTATTCCTCCTGGTATTTCTGGTGTTATTTGTAAGTCTATATTTGGTATACCTTTTATTGTTACATAGTCACCTGTAGATTGACCTTCTAGGTGAGGCAGTATTTGTTGAGGATGTTCCATTTCTATTTTTAACTCACCATCAACATATCCGTATCCACATTGTCTACATCCAGCTACATTTCCAGCTTGAACTTCTGCATATTGAGATTTTCTATATACATTACTCATTATTGGTTCTCTTGTTTGATCTATTTTATCTAAATTCCATCCTATACCATCAGTTATCATCTTTATAGATTCTGGGAATCCAACATGACCTGCTATAGAACCATCTTCTACTCCTTTTTCAAATACTTCTCTAGTTACACCTACACCTTGCTCTTCCATAACTGCATAACCAAATGGAGATAAATCATTTACTCTAGCAGCTTTTATGTAGTCTACCTCTTCACAAGTTCCTGTTAATGCAAGTATTAATAAATCAAGTACAAATCCTGGATTTATTCCTGTTCCAAGTACACTTACTCCATTAGCCTTAGCTATTTCATCTATTTTTTTAGCTAATTCTGGTTCTTGAGCTTGTGGGTATGCCATCTCTTCAGCTGTTGATATTACATTTATTTTTCTTTCTAATATTAACTTTATCTTATCAAATGCACCTTTAGTAAAAGAGTCTGTTGCTAATAATACTATATCTGCACAACCTTCTGTAAATACTTCACTAGCATCTGATTTTATTATTACTTCTGGTCTTTCTCCTCTTTCTGCACCTAACACATTATATATACTTTTATTCACTCTTTCTGGATGCATATCACATACTGCTACTATTTCTATACCCTTCTTTTTAAGAAGCATTCTTGCCATTCCACTTCCCATTGCTCCAAATCCCCATATACCTACCTTTACATTTCTCATATTAAAGCCCCCTTATTTTAATTAAATCTTCTGACTTTTTATAAAGCATCTTTTATGCCAAAACTACTCTAAAAAAAATAAAAAGCTAGTAATTATTGAAATTACTAACTTTTTATTTTAATTTATTTTTTAATATTAATTTTTATTTTTTACTTTCTATAGTTTATTAATATAAATCTAATAATCTAAGTTGAAATATATAATTTTTTTGCATTATATGCAAACTTTTTTGCTTCCCTTACGTTACCTTACTTTAAGTTACCTTCTACTACTTTATCTTTATATTATGCTTTTTCATTTTGTACTGTAAATTTTGCCTTCCTATACCAAGTATTGCAGCTGCTTTAGTTACATTATTTTCAGCCTTTTCTAAAGCTTCATTTATATACCTTTCCTCTATTTCTTCTATTATACAATCTAAAGGCTTCGCTTCTATATCTACTACATATGAATTTTCTGCTGTATTAGTTTTATAATCATTTATATTAATCATATCTTCTGTCAAAATCTTTTCATCATCCATCATACTCATACTTGAGTATATTGTATTTTCAAGTTCTCTTACATTCCCTTGCCAGTAATGATTTCTGAGCATCTTTACTCCTTGAAGTGAAATTGCCTTTACATTCTTATCTAATTTATTATTATATTTTTCAATAAATTTATTTGAAAGCAATACAATATCATTACCTCTTTCTCTCAAAGGAGGTATTTGAATGTAAATTACATTTAGCCTATAATACAAATCCTTTCTTATTTTTCCCTTTTCAAGTATGTCCTTAGGATTTTCATTAGTAGTAGCTATTACTCTAACATCTACTGGTATATCTTTAGTTCCCCCAACTCTCCTTACATACCCTTCTTGCAAAACTCTAAGTAATTTAGCTTGTAATTGTATTGGCATTGAGTTTATCTCATCTAAAAGTAAGGTTCCTTTATTTGCTTGCTCAAATAATCCAGGTCTATCAATAGCCCCTGTAAATCCTCCTTTTACAGTCCCAAACAATATCCCTTCTAGTAGACTTTCGGGTAGAGCCGCACAATTTTGTGCAATAAATGGATTATGAGCTCTTTTACTAGCATAATGTATAGACTGGCTTATTAACTCTTTTCCTGTCCCAGTCTCTCCATATATTAACACTGTCGCATCACTTTTAGCTGCTTTTTTAGATGTATTTAAAGCTTTTTTTATAGAATCACTATTTCCTACTATATCACCAAACTCATAGCCTAATTTTTCTGGATTATGTTTATTTATTGCTTTTATATCTTTTAGTTTTACAATTTGTTCTGATAACGTTTGGATTTGAGTCATATCTTTTGATATTTCTAAAGCACCTATTAGTTCATTCTCTACTATTATAGGTAGGGTGTTGTTTATCGTAGTTATTTCTTTTCCATCGTGGTTTAAATACTTTTGTACATTATTTTTTATAGCTTGTTTAGTCTTTATTACTTGTAGCAATGTACTATTTTTTATATCCATTGTCCTCGATACATCCCTAAAAGATTTGTTTAATACATCATCTTTTTCCATTTGTTCAAGTTTTGCCATAGAATTATTATATATAATTGTATTACTATCTTTATCTATAAAATGTATTCCTTCATCTATACTTTCTATTATTTTTTCAATAACTTCATTGTAGATATACTTATCCATATATCGTTCCCCCTAAAAGTTCATTGTTCAAAGAATGTTAACTATATAATAATTTTACATTCATACAAAATTTCCTTTATTTCTCGTGAATAAATTATATGTTTTAGCATCTTTTAGGGATATATGTTTATACATACTTTTTAATATTATTCTTATTATCTATTTCAAATCCATATCTTATATATAATTTATTTAAATTTTCTTGGCTTATTATACTCTTTGTCGGTATAGACTTTCCACTTACTACTTTTATCATCTTAAAGTTTTTCATTTCTTTTAGATTTATAACATTCAATTTATGATTTATATTTTCAACTATAAAATCTAGATTTTCAAGAATTAAACTACCATAACCACATCTTAACTTTTTAGACTCAAATTTATTAATAAATAAAAGTCCATACTCTTCTTCATTATAATAAGAGCAATCCATATAAGTATCACCACTATCACCAGTGATTACTCTTATATCTATAGGCATCTCAATCTCCATCTCAGATGTGCTAAACTTTGATACTAAACATATCATTTTTTTACAGTTGTCATATCTAATATCAACTATATGCTCATAACCTTCCTCTATGTACCGCTTTATTTTCTTAGTTAATTTGATGTAATAATTATAATTATTTATAAATTCGTCTTCACTGTTATTATTTTTATCAATTCCAATGATTTTTAACTTATTTTTTCTTAGTTGTTTTAAGTCCTTATTTATTATGTTAGATTTTAGCTCATCAATTTTAATTTGTATATCTTGCATAAAACCCCCACACATAAATTTATTCTAATAGTAACTTATATGTAGGGGTATTCTATATTTATTCTTTGTTTGTATTTAAAATTTTTTCTATTTTAGATATAATAATTTCTTTTTCATCTTTAGAGATAGAATTACTATTTAATATATCATATTTGATACTTAATATATCCTTATCCTTATTGCTCATTAGTGATTCACATCTAGTTTCTATCTCATTAAAACTCTTACTTAAAGAATTTATTAGAGAAGCCATTTCATCTGAACTTCCAGCAATCCTGTTTAAAAGCATAAGATTTTGCTCTAGTAGTTCTGGTATTTCATTTAATGAGTACCTTAGTTGATGATCTATCTCTCCATATCCTTCTTCGAATATAGTTCTTACTTGAACCTCAGTTATTACCTTTTCAGTAGTTGGATAAGACTCTATTAAATAGTGCACAGACCTGTATCCAGATAATCTAGAACATACTTCTATACCCAAATCTTTAAATTGCTGAGTATTATCACCTTCTCTAATGTTTGCTACAATTTCATTGACATTCCACATTTGACTAATAAAATTATGAATCTCTTCCCAGTCTTCTTTGAATATATGTATAACCCTTATTCCAACTAAGTCTGTAATTTCATTTTTGTAGTTCTCTACAGTAAAATTAAAATCTTTACCATACTTTTGTCTTCTATCTTTTGTTTTTCTAATCACTTTTTCTATTAAATGTAACTCATCTTTTACACGAGTTTTTACAGAATGTACCTTCTTTTGTCCTCTTAGTATATTGGCTATTAAATCTGCTTGTGTCTCATAGCTCTTTCTATATTGACTATAGTCATTATATATTGCTTCTAATGTTGACCACTCTATATTGTTTTCTATTAAATAACTTTCATCTATTTTATAGTCTCTTAAAAATTCTGATTTACTAAGCCTCATTTTTATACTCCTTGGTTGTCTTTTTTTACTTTTACTATTTTTTTCTTAATATTTATTTCTTTATATTTTTTTAGTATTTTATCTCCTTTGTAATTTAGAATGTCAACATAAGAGCATAAATCCTCTACTTTTATAACACCTATATCACAATTGCTTATGCCTTCAATATTACTAAAAGCACCTACAATATCTACTACCCTTATTTTCTTTTTCTTCCCCCCATTTAAATATAATCTAGTAACTTCATTTTGCTTATTATTTTCTACTGCCTTATTCTTTCTATTTTGTAAAACACATTTCTTTTTTTGCTCGTATATTATCTTTCCTTTTATAACTTCCTCTCCATCTATAGGACCTAGTTCTTGTATTTTATATCCAATATAGTTTTCAATCTCTTCTATATATTTTTCATCTTTAGTTGTTGCAATACTTATTGCTTTTCCATATTTATCTTTTCTACCTGTTCGTCCGATTCTATGAACATAGCTTTCCTTATCTCTTGTAACATCATAGTTTATTACCAGGGAAATATCATCTATGTGAATCCCTCTAGCCGCAACATCTGTACTAACTAGTATATTAAACTTACTGTTTTTAAAATCTTTTATAATAAATATCCTTTTATCTTGAGACATCTCTCCGTGTAGTTGACCTACCAAAAACTTATCTTTTTTAAGCTTACTATATAGATTCATTACTTTTTCTCTGGTATTACAAAATACAATTAGACTGTTAGGATTCTCACTGTATATTATATTTTTTAAAGTATCGTACTTATCATTTTCTTTTACTCTTATTACGTAATCATCTATTTGTTTACTTACTACATTTTCTATATTTTCAATTTCTACCATTTTAGGATTTATCATATTTTCTTTACAAATAGAGCTTATATTATCATCTATTGTCGCTGAAAATAATCCCATAACCTTATTGTTAGGCGTATACTTTAGTATATTGTTTATCTGTTCAACAAACCCTTTGTTTAACATTTTATCTGCTTCATCTATTATTAAGTACTTTATATTATCTAAATTAATAGTCTCCCTTTGAATATGGTCTATTATTCTTCCAGGTGTAGCCACTACTATATGTACTCTTTGCTTTAGAGTTGATATTTGCTCTTTTATAGGTTGTTTTCCAAATATCGCACTACTTCTTACTTTTTTTAACCTTCCTATTTCTGATATCTCATCATTTACCTGTAGAGCTAATTCTCTAGTAGGAACAATTACTAAAGCCTGTACCTTTTTATTGTTTATATCTATAGCTTCACATATAGGTATTCCAAAACTCGCAGTTTTTCCACTTCCTGTCTTAGATTTTACTACTACGTCTTGATTTTGTAAAAGTAGTGGTATTACTTCATTCTGAACAGTCGTAGGTTCATTATAGTTTAAGTTATGCAACGCTTTTATTATACTTTTTTCTAGTTTTACATTTGTAAATTTACTATTCATAATTTGCTCCTTATTTATATATATGCAATTACTAATTATACCATAAAATATTAACCTCATCTAATTTTAGAGTAATTATATAAAGGCTAATACTTCATTATTGAAATATTAGCCTTTATATAATTATGTTCTCTTAGTCTTCTATGTATTCAATTATAATCTTTTGATTTTCTTTTAGCATTATCTCTTCTTTTCTAGGTGCAATCCCTGTTCTTGTTATTTTTAATTCTGCTATAAAAGGCTTGTTGTCTTCTACAATATTTAATAATTCATTTGCTTTTTTACGACCTATTTTAGAAGCGATCTCTTTTATTATATTAATTTTTCTAATCATAAAATTTCCCCCTCTATTTTTATATCTTACTTTTTAATATATTAAATCTATGTATATAGGTATGATAAATTTTATGGATTATATTTTAAATTATATAATTAGCATTTTACTATGTAAAAAAGGCATAATAAATTCTTATTATGCCTTTTAATTGATATTATTTATCTTATAATACTCTTCTTGCTCCTACATATGCATTGTTCCAGTATGATGTGTTCATATTTGTCTTTTTTACTACGTCTCCTGGTTTTGGTGAGTGTATCATATATCCATTTCCTACATATATACCAACATGAGTTATTTTTCCGCTTCCGTCTGTACTCTGGAATACGATATCTCCTGCTTGAAGGTCAGATTTACTTACTGCTCTTCCTGCACTATATTGGTCTCTAGATACTCTAGGTAATGTTATTCCTACTTGCTTGTATACGTAGTATGTAAGTCCTGAACAGTCAAAACTACTAGGTCCTTCTGCTCCCCATACGTATGGTTTTCCTAATTGAGCATGAGCTAAGTCTACTACTCTTTGTACTTTATCTTGTGATGGTTTAGTTTCTTCTGTACTACCACCTGTATTTCCACCTGTAGAGCTTGTACTTATATATTCTGCACTTGCCCATCCTATTTTTCCATTTGATAATTTTATTTTATGCCATCCACTTGAGCTTTCTAGTATTTCTACTTTATCTCCTTTGTATGCCTTTGTTACTACTCCATAGCTAGTTCCTGGTCCGCTTCTTATGTTTAGTGCACTTGCTGTTACTGTTGCCGGTGTTCCTGTTGATGGTGTTGATGGATCAGTTGGCTCTGATGGGTTCGTTGGGTTTGAGCTTGTATTTATGTATTCTGCACTTGCCCATCCTACTTTTCCATTTGATAATTTTACTTTATTCCATCCACCTGAAGTTTCTAGTATTTCTACTTTATCTCCTTTGTATGCCTTTGTTACTACTGAATAGTTAGTTCCAGCTCCGCTTCTTATGTTTAGTGCACTTGCTGTTACTGTTCCTATTTTCCCTGTTGATGGGTTAGTTGGCTCTGATGGATTTGTTGGGTTTGAACTTGTACTTATGTATTCTGCACTTGCCCATCCTACTTTCCCATTTGATAATTTTACTTTATTCCATCCACCTGAAGTTTCTAGTATTTCTACTTTATCTCCTTTGTATGCTTTTGTTACTACTGAGTAACTAGTCCCTGCTCCGCTTCTTATATTTAATGCGCTTGCTGTTACTGTTCCTGTTTTTCCTGTTGATGGTGTACTACTTCCTGAATCACCTGATACTATGTTTATATAGTCTCCACTAGACCATCCAGTTTTTCCATTTGATAACTTTATTTTATGCCATCCATTTGATGATTCTATTATTTCAACTTTATCGCCTTTATATGCTTTTGTTATTACGCTATTTGATGTACTCGGTCCACTTCTTACATTTAATGTACTTGCTGTTACTACACCTTGTTTTCCATTAGCATGCATAATTGATGGTGAAATTGCAAGACCTAAAGATGATACACATATAGCTGCTGCCATTCTTTTATTTAACATACTCAATCTCCTTCTTTAATATTCTGAAAATGTATTTTTTTTGTAACCTTTCATTTACATTTTCATATATACATTTTCATTATATAACATAAATACAAGTATAAACAAGATTTTTTTACATTTTCTGATATTTATAATAAAATTTTCTATTATTTCTCGCCATACAAGAATACGTTTTTTTAAAGTTTTACAACTTTGTATAATAAAAAACAGACTACCCTTAGATAATCTATTTTTTATCAAAATTATTTATTTTATGATAAACTTATTTCCATTCTACTTATTTCTAACTTATCTTTCAACAAGTAGTTTTTACCATATACTACTATTTCTATTTCTTGATTAGATATATTTTTTATCGTTATATTTTCTTTATTAACTTCTATCTTTAGTGTGTTTTCTCTATAGTTTATGTTAAAACTATATCCATTCCATGTTTCTGGTAGTTTTGGATTAAACGATATATTTTCGTTGTATGTTCTCATTCCTGCAAATCCTTGTACTATAGCTAACCATGCTCCTGACATAGATGTTATATGAAGTCCATCATCTGTGTCATTATTGTAGTTGTCTAAGTCTAATCTAGCTGTTCTTGAGTATAGTTCATACGCTTTGTCTAGATTATCTATTTCTGATGCTATTATTGAATATATACATGGTGATAATGATGATTCATGAACTGTATATGGCTCATAAAAATCAAAGTTTGTTTTCTTTTGCCCTCTTGTAAATTTATCTCCAAAGTAGTATATTCCTTGTAATACATCTGCTTGTTTTATATAACAAGATCTAAGTATTCTATCCCATGACCATTTTTGATTTAGTGGTAAATTTTCTTTTGGTAAATCTGCTACTTTTATAAATTCTTTATCTAAGAAGTCATCATGTTGTACCATTATATCTAGTTCTTTGTCGTATGGTAAGTACATTCTATTGGCTATATCTATCCATGTTTCACATTCAGTTTCCATTACTTTATTTCTATTAACAGCTTCTTTATGCTGTATATTTAGTCTGTTTATATTTTCAACTGCATATTCTAAACACCATTTAGCTAAATAATTTGTGTACCAGTTGTTATTTACATTGTTATCGTATTCATTTGGACCTGTTACACCATGTATCATATATAGTCCTTTTCTAGTGTTATAGTGTACCCTACTTGCCCAAAATCTAGCTACTTCTACTATTACGTCTATTCCTTTTTCTATTATGTAACTATAGTCTCCTGTATAATTAGTATAGTTGTGTATAGCATATACTATGGTACCATTTCTATGAATCTCTTCAAATGTTATTTCCCATTCATTATGACATTCTGTACCATTGAATGTTACCATCGGATATAATGCTCCATCTAGGCCTAATTTTTTTGCATCTTGTTTGGCTGATTCTAATTGGTTGTGTCTATAGACTAATAAATTTCTTGATACATCTTTATTTGCTACTCCTAAGTATACTGGTAGGCAGTATGCTTCTGTATCCCAGTATGTCGCTCCTCCATATTTTTCTCCTGTAAATCCTTTTGGTCCTATGTTTAGTCTTTCATCCTCTCCATAGTATGTAGAGAATAATTGAAATAGATTGTATCTGATTCCTTGCTGAGCTAATATATCACCTTCTATTTTTATATCAGCAGTTTCCCATCTTTTATTCCACGCTATACTATGCTCTGCAAGTAGTTCTTCATAGTTTTTTTCTGTTTCTCTATATAATATTTCAGTACCTTTTTTTATTAACTCATCTATTTCATAGTCTCTAGTAGTTGTAATTGCTATATATTTTTCTAGGTATACATTTTCGCCTTGTTTAATATCGTACACTACTTTGTTCTCACTATAGTACTCTTTATGGCTGTTTGATGTTTGTTTGGGTGGTTTACTTGTTTTTATTTGCATTGCTGCTCCAACTGTAAATACTTCTGTTTCAAATGAATTGTCTTTTGTTCTTGCTACTACACTACCTGTATTAGGTTTTGAGTCTGTTGATATGTTTATCCAAAACGATTCTTCATAATTTGAGTCTTCATTTCTTACATCTGAGTCTAGATATGGTATAAATGTTATTTCTCCATCAAAGTTTAATGATTTTACTTCGTATTTTATTGCTGCCATTTCTTTTGTTGCTATACTTAAGAATCGTGTTACTTTTACTTCTATTTTTTTGTCTTGTATTTCTACTGTAAATTTACGAGTTAATAATCCATTTTTCATATCTAGTTCTCTATAAAAATCTATTATATTGGCCGTAGCTAAATCTAATTGATTTTCATTTACTAATATATCTATTCCTATATAGTTTACACTATTTGGTACTTTTCCAAAATAGTTTGGATAGCCATTCTTCCACCAACCTACACGTGTTTTATCTGGATACCATACACCTGCTATGTATGAACCTCTATGGCTATCTTTTGAGTAACTTTCTTCATAGTTACCTCTCATCCCCATATACCCATTTCCTAAACTCATTATAGATTCTGCGAGTCTATTTTCTCCTATTTCTATTTTTTCTTGTATTATTTTCCACTCATCAATATTACTAAATAGACGTTTCATTAAAGATCCCCCTGATTACCTTAATTAAATTTTTTATTAATTGTTTTTGCTTAATATATTTAGTAGTTTGTCTAGCTTTAAGTCTTGTGTATTACTTACTACATAATCTGCCTCATTTAATATTTTTTCATTACCTACTCCTACTGAATACATATTAGCAGTATTTATCGACTGGATACCTGCACTAGCATCTTCTATTCCTATACAATTTATCGGATTAACATTTAGTCCTTTTGCTGCCATCAAGAATATATCTGGTGCCGGTTTACTGTATTTACATTTAGCTGCATCAGCTATAAAATCAAAGTAATCCATTAGTTCTAGATTGTTCAGTACCATTACTGCATTTTTACTAGCTGATGCTAGGCCTATTTTTATTTGTTTTGATTTTAGTTCTGTCAAAAGTTCTTTAATACCTAAAAGTATATCCTTGGGTGTTATTTTTTCTATTAATTTTACATAATTGTTATTTTTTTCTATTGCCATTTCTATTTTTTCTTGTGGTGTAAACTTATCTTCCATTTCACCAAATTCAAGTAGTCTTTCTAATGACTCCATTCTACTTATACCTTTTAGTGATTCATTGAATTCTTCATTTATTTCTATTCCTATTTTATCCCCCAATTGCTTCCATGCTAGATAATGAAAGTTTGCTGTATCTGTAATTACTCCATCTAAATCAAATATAACTGCTTCAACCATTATTTTATCCCCCTTAAAACTCAATCAATTACATACTAATGCATAACTTATTATTTAAAAGATTCTCTTTTTACTAGTTCTGTATTTACTATATAATGCCTATTATCACAATGACCTTCTAGGTTTTCTATTAATAACTTTGCGGCTTGATAACCTAGTTCATCTGCATTTATATCTACTGATGCTAAAGCAGGTTTTTGATATTGTGCTAGTTGAGTATTATTAAACCCTACTATTGATATATCTTTGATGTTATTTTCATTTAACTCTTTGATAATTCCAAATGCTATTAAGTCATCTGTTGCTACTATTGCTGTGATATTTTTGTTTTGCGATAACTTTTTATATGCTATTTGACCATTTTCTTCACTAAATTCATCGGTATGTATAACAATGCTATCATCAAATGCTATGTCATTTTTATTTAATGCTTCTTTATATCCTTCAAATCTATCCTTTGACATATTTAGATTTTCTATTGCTCCTATAAATCCTATTTTTTGATGCCCTTTCTTAGCTAGCTTGTTTACTACATCATACATAGCCTGGAAGTTGTCATTATCCACCCATAGTGTTTCTCCTATAAATTGAGGTCTACCTATAACTACAAATGGAAAATCTATGCTTTTAAGGTACTTAATTTGTTCATCATTCTCTCTTACTCTTAGTAGAACTATTCCATCTACTAAATTACTGTTTGTTAGTTCTTTTATGTTGTCTAATCCAGATTTATTTGATTTATTAAATGCATATGTAATGTAATAGTTTTTGCTTTGGGCATACATACTCATACCTTTCATAGCATTTATAAAGAATGGATTTTCTAGTAAGTCTACAGCTTCATTTGGTAAAACTACACCTATTATCCTTGTTTTATTGTTTGCTAAACTTCTTGCTATTGCATTTGGTTTATAGTTTAATTTTTTTATTGCTTCATGAACTCTCTCTTTTGTTTCTTCACTTATTCTAGGGTTATTTGATAGTACCCTTGACACGGTTGACGTAGCAACATTCGCTTCTTTTGCTACGTCTTTTATTGTTACTCTCATTTAGACCTCCATCTGAGCAATCGTTTGCATTATTTACATTTTAATTTTATCATAGGAGTTTTTATTATACAACCGTTTTTAATTTTTTGTAATTAGCAATTTGCTTTTTATATCTCTATTGTACTGTTATCTATAATTTTTATATTAGGCTCTATTTTAGCTATATCTTCTATTAGCTTGTTTAGTGCTAAATCTTTTTGTTTTGCTTCTATCATTATATCAAAGTCTTTGTCTACTGTTTCTTTTACTATTTTTATAAAATCTACGAATACTTTAGCCTCTATAAAGTCTGCATGTTTTCTATCATTTATAAATTCTCTTGGGCTAGAAAAGTGCATTTTAGGTACTAGTTTTTCATTATTCCATGTTTCAAAAACCTCTTTTAATAGTTCTCCAGCTGCTTCTCCTTCGTTTTTACAATTATGATGATGCACATCTAGTACCATTGGTAGTTTAGTCTGCTGACATATATTTAGTACATCTTTTGCTGTAAATGTTTTGTCATCATTTTCAAGTATTAGTCTATTTACAATTCTATCAGGAAACTCTTTTAAGTTATTTATAAATCGTGCTATTGCTTTCTCCTTACCCCCTGTTGCTCCTCCGATATGAATAACCATTTTTCCTTCATCATATTTCATTGCTTCAAATAAATCTACTTGCATATTCAGTGTTCTAAGCGTATTTTCTACTACATTCGGTTTATCACTATTTATAACATTAAATTGATCTGGATGAGCGTCTACTCTCAGATTATTTTCTTTGATTATTTTGCCTATATATTCAAAGTCTTTTTCAAAGTATTTTCTATAGTCCCACATAACATCTGGATGAGTTGCTAATGGTATAAAGTTCGATGTTATTCTGTAAAAATGTATGTTATTTTCTATATTGTATTTTAGTATCTTTTCTAATGCTTCTATGTTCGAGTATGTAACTTCCTTTAGTTTATTTAGCCTTTCTTGTTCCGTACTTAATTTAGAGTATCTTGCGTATGTTAATGAGCTTGACGATGTCACTTTATCTAATGCTAGTGCTATAGCTACATATCCTAGTCTTATTTTCATATGTTATCTCCTTTTTGATTAATTACAAACAAGCCTTCTATCTTAAAGAAGGCTTGTTTATATTATTTGATTTTATTGTTATTCATATTCTCAAATTTAAAAGTCCTTTTGGATATATTTAGTCCAACCTTTTCATATATATTAAAATATTAAATTTACTTTGATTAAATTTAGTATCATCAAAATCTATAAACTATAGGAGAAAATATATGAAAAGAAGAACTTTGATAATAAATGCACTGATATTAACTTTAACAACTATGACTCTCGGATTTATAAGTACATCATTTAGGGTTTATTTATCTAACAAAATAGGTGCTGAGGGTATGGGTTTATACCAATTAATTATGAGCATTAATATTATGGTGTCTACTCTTGCTATATCCGGAATAAGGGTTACTACTACTAGACTTATTGCTGAAGAGCTTGGTAGAAACAATCGAGGTAAGATAAGAAGTATTATGAAAAAATCTTTTGTTTATACATTGTTTGCTAGTATATTGGCATTTTTAGTGTTGTATAATGGTGCTGAGTTTATATCTATTATGTGGATAGAGGATACTAGAGCTATTGTACCACTTAAAATTTTATCTTGTAGTTTACCTTTTTTAGGTATTGGAGCTTGTTTCCATGGATATTTTTATGGTATGAGACGTGTTATAAAAAGTGTAACTTCTGATGTTTTAGAGGTCTGTACTATGATGGCTATTATAGCTTCTTTTATGAGTATTTGTTTACCTAAAGGTCTCAATTTTACTTGTATTTTAATTTCAGTAGGTATGTCTGTATCTATTGTTATATCTACTATATATTGTTATATATTATATATTTTTGAGAAAAAGTCAATGTATCGTAATAACGGATACAATGATAATTGTAAGTTCTCTGAGATAACTAAGGTTGCTATACCTATAGCATGGAGTGCATATATAAATACTGGACTTAGAACTATAGAGGATTTATTAATACCCGATGCTTTAAGAAGATATGGGTCTTCTACTGCTACTTCTTTAGCTATATTTGGTATGATTAAAGGTATGGTATTACCTATTTTATCTTTTCCTTCTATATTTTTAGCTTCTTTTTCTACTTTGATAATTCCTGAAATATCTGAATCTAATGCTCTTAATCAAAGAAAAAGAATTAACTACATATTAAACAAGGTTTTTAAGTTTACTTTATTTATTGCTATGTTTGCTAGTGGTCTATTTATTATATATTCTAATGAACTTGGAATGGGATTATATAATAATTCTAAAGTTGGTGTTTTAATGAAGATTTTAGCTCCTTTAATACCTTTTATGTATCTAGATAGAATTGTTGATGGTAGCTTAAATGCTTTAAACCAGCAAATGAGTACTTTGAGATATAATTTTATAGATATGACGGTTAGAATGTTTTTGATTTACTTTTTAATTCCTGTAAAAGGCATCGATGGGTTTATAACTGTATTATTTGTAGGAACTTTATTGAATGCGTCTTTAAGTATTAATAGATTATTAAAGGTTACTAAGTTAGACTTTTTATTAGTTGATTGGATTATAAAACCTGGCATATGTATCACTATAGCTTCTTTTTTAACTAAGTTTTCTTTTGATTTGATGAAAATAAGTTTTTTACTTCCATTAGAGATTATAATTACTATGGTTGTGTATTTCTTCTTACTTATTTCATTTAAATCTATTGAAAAAAGTGATATTCTGTGGTTTGTTGATGCGTTTAAAAGTGATGCTAAGGTGGTTGAATGGAATGACTTAGGTATTTATAAACGTATGTGATTATAATTTCATTATAAATAAAAAGATGATTCATTCTGAACCATCTTTTTATTTATCTATATTCTTTAAGAAATTAGTTATACTATCCTCTGTTATTTTTAATTGCTCATCTGCGCTTATTATAGCATTATGATCTCCTTTTTGTTGTCCATAATCACCAAACTGTGCATGATTTCCACCTTCTATTTCTACATACTCAGTTTCTACAGGAAGTTTCATTTTAGATGCTATTAGATTTTCAAAATTTAATACACCATCTTTACTTCCCCATATCGATAAAACATCCACTCCTAGATTTTTAAGTTCATCTCCCATTGGATACGACGCTAGTAATATCAACCCATCAATCTGAGGATTATCAATTATAAATTTAGATGCCGCCACTCCTCCTAAAGAGTGACCTCCTATTGCCCAGTTCTTAATATGTGGGTACTCTTTTATTACTTTTTGAGCTTTATTAGTACCTAGCATAGCAAAATTCAATGGCATATCAACGATTATTACTTCATATCCTTCTTTTGCGACACCTTTTGCTAGTGGAGCATATGCTTTTGCATCTACTTTAGCTCCTGGATATAATATTAATCCTTTTGTCACTTCTGTATTTTGGGGTGTAAATGAAATAAAGTCCCCTATATTTACTTTTACATTTTCATCACTTATTAGAGCTGTATTTGCTACTGAAGCTGCCTTATATGGTGTTGCTACCCATATTCCAAATGATATTAACATAATAATTATTAAACTATATAAACATACTAGTAAAGTTTTTTTCTTTTTTTTCTTTTTTTCATTTGTTTTTGTTTCTTCTTCAATTTTATCTATGAATAGAGGTCTCTCAAGTTCCATAGTAATACTTAAAGTTTTATCTAAGTCTATATTTTTTGTATCCATATCGCTATTCATATATTCTTCCCCCCTCTATACTCAAATGCACTATGTACAGTTTATCATAATTTAACACTTTTATTCAATATTTATATTCATTCCACTTTAAAATATTTAGCATTCTTATTTCTTGTTAATTATTGATATACAAGTCCATTTTAATCATAAAAAACGCATATTAATATATGCGTTTTCGTACGTTTATGTTATTATTTATACTTTAATAATTAGTTACCTTGTATCCACAACATATGCAATAATCATAGTCTTTTTCTAGCTCACAATTACACTGTGAACATATGATAACTTCAAACTTTTCTTCAGTAATCTCTATTTTTCTACCACACTCTGAACAGAATTTGTCATCTATTTTTAACTTATTTCCACAAAAACAAGTAGTTTTATTATTTTGTGTATTTCCTTTTTCGACTTCTTGATAAGTTAAATACATCTTCTTATCTAGTTCAAATATTTCATTTGATAAATTATTTATTCTATCCTTATCTATTTGGATTCCTCTAATATTTTGGTATGTAAGTGTTCCTAGTTCTAATAATAATTCTACTTTTTTGATTTCATACTCTTTTATTTTTTTATCTACCTTATTAAATGTATTTTTTAACATATTATATACCCTCTTCTAATTTTTCTTCACTATTTAATTTATATCCTATTAGTGATACTAAAAAACTATAAATAAATGTTCTAGTTATAGTACTTATCAATGAGAATCCCATAACCACTCCTGTCTCATAGTTTTGATAACTAAGCAGTGAAATATTCCCACCTAAATTAATTTTGCTAAATATAGATAATATTCCCATAAACACAGCATAGCATATCGCAAATATTATTATTGGCTTTATATCATTTTTATTATAATATTCTCTAAGTTTATATCCTACAATAAGTATTATTAATAACGATAAGGCTATTATAGAACAAAAAATTAATTTAGTTTCAAAGAATAAGTTGCTACTTAATATGCTAACCGGTGATATCTCTATATTGGCTATTGTAGTCGGTATAAAGTTTCCAAAAGACCATATGTAAATTGCAAATTGAGAAATTACCATTGCTAGACTTAAATCTTTTGAGTATTTGTAAACACCAATTTCTGATAAATAACTAGTATCTGAGATCGATGTAATAATTACTATAATTAGCGCTAAGATATATCCTATTGCTATTGTTTTTATTGCTTTATCTATTATAAAAAGATATAGGTTATTTTTGTAATCTCTTTTTTTATAAGTTGATATAAATATACTAAATGCGGCTATTATATAACCATTTATAAACACATTAAATATATTATATTTAATTTTTAATGATAATCCATATTCTATAATATACTTAATACTACTACTGCTTGATGCAAATATACTTATTAATGCTAATAATGTAGCATATGTAATTGCAACGGCATTAACATTATAAAATAGTGATTTTGGTTTTTGGTTTTTTAGTATTATAATATTTGATAAAACTATAGATACAATTGGCGCTATTAGCAAAATAGCCATACCTATTTTTATTTTCATTGTACCAGATGCTACTATAGCACTACCTTTTATTCCTACTGGTATCAGATTTAATCCCATAATTATTTGTAATGGACTAATTAAATTGCTTATTTCACTATAGCCTGATACAATATATCTTTTTAATATAAATGATATTATAGTTAAAAATGCTATAGATAATAAACCTACTTTTATATGTTCTTTTCCTATAAATTTTCTTTTATGAATACTATCTAGTTTTACAGGCTCTTCTAGGCTCTTTCCACATACTTTACAATATCTACTATGTTTATCATTTTTGTTTTCGCAATAATTACAATTATTATTTGTAATTGTTTTTGATATAAGCTTATGTTTCTTTAGATCGAGCAAATCTTTTCCATCTATTGATGAGTAATTTCTAGGTACCATTATTACCTCCAGGTTGTATTTTCCATATTATAGTATTTTATCATATACAATTTATTAAGTCTATGTACATGCTGATTTAACCTATTTTAATATAATTTATACGAAAAAAAGGTAGCTAAATGGCTACCCTTTTATATTATTTATATTATTTATTAGAATTCAGCATTCTTAGGAGTTCTTGGGAATGGTATTACGTCTCTTATGTTAGCCATACCTGTCATATACATTATTATTCTTTCAAATCCAAGCCCAAATCCTGAATGAGTAGCTGTTCCGAACTTTCTAAGTTCTAGATACCACCAGTAATCTTCCTTGTTTAATCCCATTTCTGCTATTCTTTCTAATAGTTTTTCTTCTCTCTCTTCCCTTTGAGATCCACCAACTATTTCTCCAACACCTGGAACTAATAAGTCCATCGCTCTAACAGTTTTTCCATCTTCGTTCATTCTCATATAGAATGCTTTTATGTCTTTTGGATAATCTGTTACAAATACTGGAGCCTTGAATATTTCTTCTGTTAAATATCTCTCATGCTCAGTTTGTAAGTCATCCCCCCACTTAACTGGGTATTCAAATTCCTTACCACTCTCTTGTAACATTTCAACTGCACTTGTGTAAGTTATTCTAGTGAAGTCCGAGTTTACTACGTTGTTTAATCTATCTAATAATCCTTTGTCTACAAAGCTATTGAAGAATTCCATTTCTTCTGGAGCATTTTCCATTACGTAGTTTATTACGTATTTTATCATATCTTCAGCTAATTCCATGTTGTCTTCTAAGTCAGCAAAACATATTTCAGGCTCTATCATCCAGAATTCAGACGCATGTCTTTGAGTGAATGAGTTTTCAGCTCTGAAAGTTGGTCCAAATGTGTAAACATTTCTAAATGCAAGTGCCATTATTTCTGCATTTAACTGACCACTAACTGTTAAGTTAGCTTCTTTACCGAAGAAGTCCTTTGAATAATCTATGTTTCCTTCTTCTGTTGTTGGTATATTATTTAGATCCATAGTAGTTATTCTAAACATTTCACCTGCACCTTCACAGTCACTTCCAGTTATTATTGGAGAATGAGCATATACGAAGTTTCTATCTTGGAAGAACTTGTGTATAGCATAAGCTGCTAAACTTCTCACTCTAAATACTGCAGAGAAAGTGTTACTTCTTGGTCTTAAGTGAGCTATTGTTCTTAAGTACTCTAAAGTGTGTCTTTTCTTTTGTAGTGGGTATGAACTATCAGACTCACCTTCTACCACTATATTTGTTGCGTGTATCTCAACAGGTTGCTTAGCACCTTCTGTTGAAACTAATTCACCTTCCACTAATATAGATGAACTTATTGGTAATTTAGATATTTCCTTGAAGTTTTCCATCTTTTCTTCAGCTATTACTACTTGCATATTCTTAAAGAAACTTCCATCATTTAATTCTATGAATCCGAAGTTCTTAGATGCTCTAGATGTTCTTATCCATCCAGCTACTTTTACAGTTTTACCAACATATTCTTCTTTGTTTCTGTATAATTCTTTTACCGTTAAAAAATCCTTTTGCATTTTTCTTCCTCCTATAATTTTATATTTTTCTTCCCTATGTACTACTTTTATGGTAATAAAAAAAGCCCCTCATCCCCAAATATATAAAGGGACGAAAGGCTATTACTTTCGCGGTACCACCCTAATTGTCATAAATATGACCTCTTAGTTAAGCATTGCTTATAGTCTATAACGGGACTTCCCGTCTAGGCCTACTCTCTATAAGATTTCGGTTAGAAACTCCGAGATGTTCTTCAGTATAACTATCGTATCAGGCTCACACCATCCCTAACTCGCTAAGACTACCTTTTATACTTACTCTTCTCTTCTTTGTCTTTCATAATGTAGTATTTCTCTTATTTATCAAAATTATACCAACTTATAAAAATTAAGTCAATATATTTGTTTAGAATAAGAATTTTCTATTCATACTAAGATATAGGAGGTGTTGTATATGAAATATGTGCTGGCTTTTCTTATAATTCTGTCTTTTATTGGTCCTGTAGCTGAAGATCATAAAAGTATGGGTTCTGTGATTAAAGATGGATTTTACAACTATATAACTTGTTTAGATAATTCCTTTAATTATTTAATCGAGCATAATGCATTTATTAAAAATATGGCAAATCTCCCATATGAGATTGCACAAAATAAGGTTATGGAAAATAGAGTCCTAACTAAGCACCTTGTTTTATCTGGTGAAAGTTTAGACGATATAATAAAATCCTACAATTCACAAATTGATGATATTGAAGATTTTAGAAAAGTTGTTTATATGGAAAATAAAAATACTATATCTAAAGATTATCAAATAAAATCTGGTGAATATCTGTTAATCCCTAGCGAGAAATTAATATCAAAAAAATAAAATACTTCATAGTATATACTATGAAGTATTTTATTTTTTAAGGGAGGAATTATATTGAGAAAATATACAAGCGATTATTCATTAATTAGATTTTTAAATGCAGCTCCTGGAAGAGGTCCCGTAGATATATATTTTAATGGTAGTTTATTTTTTAATAGAGTTTCATTCACTCAGTTCACACCTTATTTGTATGTTCCAAAAGGTACTTATGAAGTTGCTGTCTTTCCTACTATGAAAAAAGAAAATCCTCTTTTAAGAAAAAGTTTAGATGTTGATAGTGATGAACTTGCAACATTAGCTTTTACAGGAAATGAGCCATTAGAATTGCTACTTATTCCCGAGTCTAAAGGTGGTGTTAATGAAGGTAGTTCTAAGCTTAGAGTAGTTCATCTATCTCCTAATATTCCTAAGGTAAATATTATATTAGATAATGAGAAAGTATTGTTTTCTGACGTAGATTTTAAGGAGAGTACTGAATATGTGAAATTTTCACCTGATTTATATCGAATTGATATAGAGCTTGCTGAAAATAATAGGCTTCTTAGAAGTAATAGAGTAAGGATTAATCCTAATGGAATTTATTCCCTATATATGCTTGGGAATTTTGCTAACTTCCAAGTTTTTAGGTCTCGTGATGGTTCTGCTTTTTTAAGTCCTCTTATTAGAAGCAATTAAAAAAAGAGACTTATAGCTAAACACTATAAGTCTCTTTTTTAATTAACCTGCTGTTAGAATACTATTTGTATATATAGAAGTCTCTATAATTGACTCCCATTATCTACCCAATCTTTAGCTTCTTCAACATTACTTAATGACGGTATGCTTACTTTGCTCTCTGCTTTTAGCTTATCAATATCTGTCCATGCAGCATTTTCAGCATTATTTGTTGGTCTATATTTTTTTAGTCTTTTGTTATTTGCACCAGTTAAAGCTCTTGCTTTTTTATCTTGCACAATATCACCTCTTAAAAATATTTTTCATTAGTTATTTTTATCTAATCACTATATTTAAATTCGTTTATTCTCATTAATTTTTATGTTAAATTTATAAATTATTTGCAATTTCTTCTATTGTTCTTTTTAAATCTAGAATTCCATATCCTTGCGATATATTTGGATATGTATAAATATCTTTTTTTCTTGCACCTAACATTAGATATGTTTTTATTACTTCTGTATATAGAATTAATTTAGGTACTTTTACTTGTTCATTTATATACTCAACAATTAAAGCTAAAACTCCACTTATTATAGAACTGCTAACTCCTGTTCCTGTACATGTATTATAGCCTCCATCATTAAATGTGCTTATTATATCTACTCCAGCAGCAACTATATCAGGTTTTATACCTCTACCTCTAATAGGTCCTTTTGATGAACCTAGCCACATACTATCTGTTTTATCATTAAACGTTCCTACTGTTATAAAATCACTTCCTGCACCATACATACTGATAGTTGCAACTGAATCTGGATCTAAAAATCTAGTATTTTCTGATATTAGTTTTTTGTTAGGTAGATATATATCATATTCTCCTTTTACTATAAATTCTGGTTTTAGTCGTAGCGTCCATACTCCTGGTTTAATGTCTTTTAGTCTAATTTCTAGTCTTTGTTTACCTGAAGCTATCCATGGATATATTAATTTCATACTATAAAAGGTATTTTCTAAATTAAATTTACCTCTATACACAGTATTATCCGGGGCATATTGAACTAAGTATCCTACTTCTCCAGATGGAGATATTAGTTGGGCTCCTATTTTATCTGGACCATTTGTACTTAATACAATATCAATATTATCCTGTTCACCTACTTGAATTATTACATCATCTATAGCATCTAAACTTTTAAATTGACCTGAATAATGTATATCTGTATTCCCCTCATTTCCTGCACCAGTTACGATAAATATGCCTGATTTTGATAGGTCTCCAAATGTATCTAGAACACTGGTATCCGTAGTTGCATTTGACATAGTTCCTATGGTTACATTTATAATTAGAGGTTTTTTAATTTTTCTAGCTACATCTAAAACATATTTAATAGCCGCAAAAAAATCTGAATTTATATAATTTATTTTTCCTTTTGCATAGGTATCTTTATATTCTCTTAGTTTAACTACTACTAATTCTGCTTCTGTCGCTACACCTTTGTATATTTCATTCTTGCTTCCATTTCCTGCAACAATTCCAGCTGCAAGTGTTCCAGTACCTATATTATCCATACTTAAACTACCATCTTTATCTATTATAGCTTTATTTAAATCGTCATTAGTAAACTCACTCCCAAATATATATCCATCTATTTTTTTGCCTTTTGTACTTTCTTGATCCCATAGACTTACTATTTTACTTTTACCATCTTTATCTATAAAATCCGAATGTAAATAATCAATACCAGAGTCTATTATCGCTACTAATACACCTCGACCATTTAAGTTTGTATATGGATTTTTATATATATAATCGGTTCCTGCTGCAACCGTAACATCTTCTCCTGTTTTCATACTATTTGTAATATTTATAAAGGAACTCATAGGAAGTGCTGATCCCCACCAAGCAACTTCAATTATATTATCTAATATTTCTTCTTTAAAATTGTCTGCTACATATATAACTGCTAATTGTCCATTTAATATCATAAATTCATTTATACCATTTTTCTTTAATGCATTTTCTATATCCCATTGGTATATCATATAGTAAGACTTCATTTTTCACCACCTTATTTTAATGCATCAAACATTCCTCTTGCATTTAATAAACCATACCCTAGGCTTGTGTTTGGATACTCTATATTAGAGTTTGTTTTTGCTCCTGCTTGCATATACGTTTTTACCATTTGTACGTATCCTTTATTTAAGTAGTTCCTGTCTGCAACAGTATACTGCATATACATAGCTGCTACTCCTGATGTATATGCTGCTGCTACTGCAGTTCCAGTAATTGTTCCGTACTTATTTCCTGGATATGGAGCTATTATATTAACTCCTGGTGCTACTATATCTGGCTTTAGTATCTCACTTATATTTGGTCCTCTAGACGATGACGGCCATATACTATTATTTGTAGTATTGTATGCACCTACAGTTATTAAATCATCATAAATTGCAGGAAATGTAATCGTATACAATGGGTCTAATTCTCTAAATTTAGTTGTTTTTTTAATAAATTCTCTATTTGGTAAATATAAATGATAACTACCACTAGTAGTATATACTCCTGTTAGACTAATCTTCCAAATTCCCTTTTTAGCATTATTTAATATAATACTTGTGAATTGTTGACCTGAAAAGTTAGTTGGATAGATATAACTAATAGTATACTTCGTGGCTTCTAAATCAAATGTACCACTCACTTGGTTGTAATTTGCTAATCCTACACTTTTTCCAACTTCTCCAGTTGGAGATATTATAGTGACATCTAATTTATCCGGTCTATCTACCCACAATTGTACCTCTATTTGTTCTTCATCTTCACCCAATTCTAGTTCAATTTCTTTTGTGCTTCCAGCTACTGGTACTTTACCTGATATATGAGTTTGGGTATTTCCTTCATTTCCTGCTCCTGCTACTATACATAATCCCCTTACAAAATATGCTCTTTCACTACTATTTCTTCTTGTTAAGCCTAGTAAACTATTTGTGCCTAATGATATATTTATTATTATTGGCTTTTTTTCTAATAAGGATTTTTCATAAACATATGATGTTGCTGCTGATAACATTGCATTATTATAATTGCCATCTATTTTACCAAGTTTAACTACTATTAAGTCTGCATCTGGGGCTACTCCCTGATACTCTATGTTTACATTTCCAAGCCCAGCACAAATGCCACTTAACATAGTTCCACTTCCAGTTTCATCGCTTGATAAGTTCTTATCTTTTTCTAATATAGCCTTATTTATATCTTCTCTTGTATATTCTGTCCCTATATAATATCCATTTGGTGCTTTACCTTCTTTAGTTTGATCCCATAGGTACATAATTTTCGAAGTTCCATCAGAGTATATAAAATCCTCATGTAAATAATCTATTCCGCTATCTAATATCGCTATTATGCTTCCTTTTCCTGTTATAGATATATTAGGATTGTTTTTAAAGAAATTCACTCCTATTTCCTCAGATGCAATAACTCCATTTGATGTACCCTGACTAACTTCACTAAGTGATGCCATCCTTGCTGTACTTTCAAATCTAATAACAGATTCTAAAGATAATATTTCATCAATTTCATCAATATCTCCTTTTGTAAATACAACTGTTAATCTATTACTAATTTTAAGTATATTAAAATTCATTTTTTTTTGTTTCATCTCTTCTTCAAAATTATCTGTGTGATATACATTGATCGCAGATATTACTCCTGGATTTCGCTCTACTCCTCTATATACATAATCAATGTATTGTTCAACCTCATCTATACTATCTAATTTTAGTAGACTTAAATCTAATACTCCATACCCATAAGAATTATTCGGATATACTTGACCTTTTAATCTTTTTGCTGATTTTAATAATAAAGATTTTAATTTTTGTGAATATAAAAAAGTATCATTACCTTTAACAATCCCCCATTCATGAATCAATGAACATACTCCTGTTACATGAGGTGTTGCCATACTCGTACCTGATAGAGCACCACTATTTCCTCCTGGAAGTACAGATACTATATCCTCTCCAGGTGCTAATATATCTGGCTTTACCACACCTTCTTTTATATCTCCTTTTCCCGAAAATATAGATACTATATCTGTTCTAGAGTTAAAACTTCCCACAGTTATAACTCTATTAGCACTACCTGGTACAGTTACCGTTAATTCTGTAGTTGGTTGTAAAAATCTAGTATCTTTGCTTAGTCCTTCTGATGTAGGTAAATATATATTTATACCACCTTCAACTATTTCTACTGGTTCAAATAATATTTTCCATATACCTGGACTTATTTGTCTATTAGATTTTAATTGAAATGTTACCCTTCTTGTCAAAGAATATGGTGCTATAGGATAAAATACTCCTGTTATTTTTGTTAAACTTATATTGTTATTTATCTGAGATGATGTTAAAGATAAAGGTTGTGTCTTTTCATTCGATGGTGATATTAAGTAAACCTTAAAATCATCAGCAAAACTAGGCCAAATATTTAAGTTCAGTACTCTTTCATTTTCACCAACAACAAATTCCACTTCTACTGATTTATCTTTTTCTAATTGAATTGCCTTATGTCCCCCCTTGTCTGCATTGTTTCCGGATGCTACTACAATATTATTTTTCCAAAATATACACATATCATCAATATATTGTTCAAATAGAGATTCTCCTCTATGAGATCCTTCGTTACTTCCATAGCTTATATTTATTGCTACTGGTCTTCTCAATTCTAGTGATTTATCTAATATGAACTTTATGGCCCTCATAAATTCTGTACTCTTTGAAAATACATCAGTCTGCCTACTTCCAACCCTTACAACTATTAACTCAGCTTCATTAGCTATTCCACATGCTATTCCTGCTACATGAGTACCATGAGAACTAGTTGGTGATATTGGTATGTTAGTAGTTCTTTCTATCGCTTTATTAATATCTTCATTACTATATACGCTGCCTTCTTTAAATCCACTAGGAGGATTACCTTGTATTGATTGATCCCAATAATATAAAATTTTAGATTTACCATTGTTATCTCTAAAAATTGGCAAAGTATAATCTATACCAGAGTCAATAATACCTATTATAGTTCCTTTTCCTGTAAGTCCTGTCTTTTTCTTAAAATTTGTAATTCCTGTACTTGAAAAACTTTGTGTATCTTGTGTGTTTAGTATAAATGGCTTTTCTACATACTCTATTTCAGGATAACTTAAAAGTTTATCTATGTTTTCTTCATTTTTAGATATTATTATTGCGTATATAGAGTTTAATATTTCAACTGATACTCCTAATTCCTTTTCTAGCCTCAAAATATCCCCATTATATTTTACTATCACTTCATAGTCAATAGTAATCACCCCCATATTAAGCTTCTATTTTAAATATATGCTTTTGATGATTTGTTTATAGAATATTTTTTTAATTAATGATATAAATTATATTTAATAGTATAATAATGTAATAATATACATAGGAAAAAGGATGTGTTATTTTGAAAGACAAAAAAATTTATTTTAATGTTGTATTAACTATTGTTGTATCATATATCTTAATAAAATTTATCGACAACTATAGTTATTTCTTTGACGTATTAAATTTGCTATTGTCATTATTAACTCCATTTATAATTGCTTTTATCTTAGCCTACATATTTAATCCTTTTGTTAATTTTTTAGAAAGAAAATGTAAGCTCAAACGATTATTTGCCTTATTAATTACTTATGCCTTTTTAATAATCTTAATTGGATCATTTATCTTATTTACTGCACCAATAATTATAAACAGTATAATAGATATTATTAATCAGGTTCCTGTTTATGTTGAACAGACACAAGATTTTTTAATTGAACTTGGAAAGAGTTTAAAAAATGTAGACCCTAAAACATTAAAGGAAATAGGTGATAATATTATGACCTCTATTCCTAAAATTAGTAATGTTTTTGTAGGATATCTTGGGCAAATATTTTCTACCACATTCTCTGTTGGTAAATTTATAGTTCAATTTGTATTGGCATTTATTATATGTTTTTACTTATTACTAGAAAAAGAAAGCTTCATTTCATTTTCTAAAAAAATACTATTTATAGCTGTAGGTAAAAAGTATGCTAAGTTTACTATAGAAGTTGGTAGAGTATTAAATGTTAATATCGGGAAGTATTTCTCTGGAAAAATTTTAGATTCCGCTATAGTTGGTTTGCTATCTGCAATAGGACTTAGTGTAATAGGTTCTAAATATGCTCTACTTTTTGGAACATTAATTGGGGTTATGAATATGATTCCATACTTTGGGCCTGTAATTGGTATGACTCCTGTAGTTGTAATAAATTTATTTTACAATCCTACTATCGCTTTAATATCATTAATATACTTACTTCTAGTTCAACAAATAGAGGTTGCTGTAATAGAGCCTAAAATAGTAGGTGGACAATTAGGACTAAGCCCTTTTCTTACTATACTTGCAGTCACAGTAGGTGGTGGTTTCTTTGGAATCCCTGGAATGATTCTCTCTGTACCTATAATGGGTGTAATAAAATTATACCTTGGTAAGTTTATTGAATATAAATATAGAACTTTAGCAGATAAATAATCAATTTTTGATATGATTTTTTTACATTAATTAATGACATATTTGTAATTTAAAGTAACAGATATGTAACTGTTATAATATTAGCTTTTAATGGTAATATTTATATATAAAGACAAGATATATATTCTCAACTAGAAGGATTTTTAATCAAATTAAGTATAAATAAAGGTTGGTGCCATAATGAAAAAAGCAATTATATTATCATTTATTTTATGTTCTTCTTTAATCTCTGTAAAACATATCAAACCACTTGTTTTTGCTGAATCTAGTGATAAAACATCAGTAGTTGAGCAAAACGAATCAATTAAACAAGATACTCAAGATGTAATTGAACAAAATGAGTCAACTAAACAAGATACTCAAGATGTAACTGAACAAAATGAGTCAACTAAACAAGATACTCAAGATGTAATTGAACAAAATGAATCAACTAAACAAGATACTCAAGATGTAATTGAACAAAATGAATCAACTAAACAAGATACTCAAGATGTGGTTGAACAAAATGAATCAATTAAACAAGATATTCAAGATGTAACTGAACAAAATAGCTTGACTCAAGAGCAAGCAAAGCATCTGCTTATTAAATACAACGATAAAGTAAATTATATCTATCAAGGTGATGAAAATAATTTTGAAGCATTAAAATCTAAAAATCTATCTGGCTATGTATTTTTACCTGATGTAGAAACAGATATAGGGTTTTTCGTTGATAAAAATACTTCTCATATATATTTCTTCCATCCAAGTGGATATATAGAGTTAGCTCAATAACTTAGATTTACTTTAAATAAAAACAAAACGTATCGCTCAATTGCGATACGTTTTGTTTTTATATTCCGCCTTCTTCAAATACAATTTTTTTAGCTTGAGGCTTAATACTATTTATACCTGCATCTTTTATTGAGTCACTATCTATTTCACATCCTAGTGATACCATCATTGCTGATTCAACAAGCATTGGTAAATTAGTTCCACAAAGCACTTCTATATTTGAGTAGTCTAAAGTTAATTCACTACTAACTTTAAATGGAGTTCCTCCAACTAAGTCAGTGAATATATATACTTTACCACTAGCATCCTTTACAAAATCTTGGATTTCTCCTTTTATCATTTCTGAAGACTTTTCTTGTGTAAAGTCTACAGCTTTTATAAAATCAAAACTTCCAACTATTAAATCTAGGCTACTTTTAAGCCCTGATCCAAAATTCCCATGTCCTGTTATTATTATCATTCGGCTTCCTCCTGTGTAATCCTGTGCCTATACAAATATACCTAAAAATCCTCCAACTATACCTATTACAACTAACACTAATATATTTACCATTGGAGATACGTTTTTCTTAACTAAACCATACATAAAGAATGTTAATACAAGTGGTAATAAGCATGGCATTATAGAATCTAATATACTTTGTATATCTATAGTTCCTTGCATACTTAAATAGTCTGGTGTAACTATATTTACACTAACATATGAAGCTATTAATGCTCCCACAACTATCATACCAAGTACAGTAGCTGCTCTTGTAAATTCTTTAGCATTTTTAGTTAATTTAGTTATACCTTCAGCTCCAACTTTATATGACCAGTGCATTAAACCAAATCTTAAACCTAAGTGTACTACGTTAAATAATACAAAGAATATAATTGGTCCTAATATACTTCCTTGTAATGAAAGGTTAGCTCCTATACCCGCAGATATTGGTAATAATGTAAACCAGAATATAGCATCCCCTATACCACCTAAAGGTCCCATTGCTGCAACTCTTAATGCTCGTATAGTTTGAACATCAGATTTCTTTTGCTCTAATGATAATATTATCCCCATAACAAATGTTATTAAGAATGGGTGACAGTTAAAAAATTCTAGATTGTGCTTCATTGAAGTTGATAAATCTTGTTTGTTTTTGTGTATTTTCTTAAGTCCTGGAAGGATAGAATATAACCATCCACCAGCTTGCATTCTTTCGTAGTTAAATGATGCTTGTAAAAACATTGATCTAAAAGCCATTTGATTTAAAGTTTTATTATCAAGTACTTCTCCTTCTGTTTTGTCTATATACTCTTGTTGCCCTCTCATCATTGCTTCTGAATTAGATGCCATCAGTCATACCTCCTCCTGTATTTTTAGTTTTCATACTTATATGGAAGTCATATACTGCAGCTGCTAAACCAACCATTGCTATAGCTAATAATGGTAGTTTACCATATGCCACTAATACAAACCCTAATATCATAAATATTGCGTATTCTTTACTTAACATAACCTTAAGTAACATTGCAAATCCTAGTGCAGGCATCATTTTTCCTGCTGCAGTTAATCCTGCCCAAACTTGTTGTGGTAAAACTTTAGTTAACGTTTCCCCGATTGCTTGCCCTGCTAATAATCCAGCTAATACTATTAATGCAAAAGATACTGCTAATATTCCCATCGCCAAATAGTTTACTCTATCTATACCTTTAGGGTTAGCTTCTGCTGCTGCTTTATCACATAATCCCATTAATGGAGATGTAACTGTGAATAAAAGTGTAACAGCATATTGACCAAGTAATGCAAATGGTATTGCAAGTGGTAATGCTGCTGATGTATCAAGGCCAGAAGTTATAGCAAATACCGTTGCCATTATTCCACCTATAACTGCATTTGGAGGTTGAGCTCCACCAACTGGCATTGCACCTATCATCATAAGTTCATATGAACCACCAACTATAAGACCTGTTTGTAAATCTCCCATAATTGCACCTATTATTGGACCCATTATTATAGGTCTATATAAAGACTCTAAAAAGCTGAACTGGTCTATTGCTGCAATCATAGTAACAACTAGTATAAGACCAATTTGAACAAAACTTAATTCCATATCAATTCCCCCTATTGTATTTTATTTGAATAACAAATCTATACTCTCAGCAGACTCACTTGGAACTCTCCTGATTTCTAACTCTACTCCTAGTTCTTTAAGACGTCTAAATGCAGCTATATCACTGTCATTTACACATACTGCTTTTGATACTTGTCTTTTCCCTTCTGCCATATGCATATTTCCTATATTTACTTTCTTTATAGGCACTCCACCTTCTACTAATTTAAGTACATCTTGTGGTGTTTCGCATATTATTGCTATGTATTGTTGAGGACTTGCTTTGTCTATTATATTTATAGTTTTGTCTATAGAGAAATATCTAGTTTGAGCAAAACTTGGCGCTGCCATATCCATAAGCCCTTGTCTAAAATCATTTGTTGATACTTCATCATTGGCAACTAATAATAAGTTTGCTCCAACACTTGAAGTCCACATTGTTGCTACCTGTCCGTGTATTAATCTGTTATCAATTCTTGTAAGTACTATATTTGGCATAATCTCCACCCCTATATTTATTTATTATATATTAAAGCTTTTTAATGCTTTTTTAACTAACACATTCACAAAACGTTTTCTTAAAATTCATAAATATTTAGCTTTTCAAAATTATCTTTCATACATCCATTCGAGAACGGATCATCTGGCTCTATTCCTAAATTAAATGCCACCATATACGATAACATTTGCCCAAATACTACTTGCTGTATTGGTAAGAATATATCATACTCTAAATCATACTCTATTTTACCTAGTTCAAATATATAGTCTGCAACATCTAAACCTTCTATATCTTTATTAGATGTTACAATTACTAATTTATTAATCAATTTATTGTTAACTAAATCTCTAGCTAAGTCTAAATCGTATTTTCTTGTATATTTATTATCACTTAAATAGATAATAGTTAAAGTTTTATTATCTAAAACAATATCGTATCCAGATCTAAGTCCTATAGATGTGCAATAATTTGTGTTTATGATTCCTTGGGTTATACTTATTAATTTATATGCACTATCTTTTGCTATAAATTTTGATGTACTAGTTCCTAAGTATATAGCTTTATCACAATTAACTTTAGATAATTCACTAATTTTTTCTGCATTATTTTTTATGAATTTTTTTACCAAGTCGCATAACTTTACTGTATCATTTTTAAAACTTTCTATATCATTTATAAAAAATACAGCTAAACAGCTAAGCATCATACTTGTAAAGCTGCCTGTTGCTATAAAGCCTCTATCATTTGCTTCTTGAGGCATTAATAATACTAAATTTCTTTCATTTTTTTTTGTTGAAATAGCTATCTCTCCTGACCGATTACAGGTAATAACTAATTGATATAAATCTTTAATAATTAATTTTGCTAGGTCTGTAGCTACTACATTCTCTTGAGCATTTCCTGACCTTGATAAAGATATTAATAAAGTTGTAGTATCCTCGTATAGATAATCCTTTGGTGATAAAACTATGTCTGTTGAGGATATTGATTCCACTGTAAATCCTAATATACTACTAAGTTGTTTAGCACATACTTCACATGCAAAAGCTAAACTTTTAGTTCCTGTAAGTATTATCCTTTTTTTCTTTATTGCTAAAAACTTATTTGTAAATGATCTTATCTCATCTTGATTATGATAAATATTATTTATAGTATCTTTCCAAATTTTAGGTTGAGAATATATTTCTTCTGCTGTAAAAATACCTTTCCTACCAGATAATAAATCTCTATCTATATTGAAATACAATATAATCTCCTCTTTCTTTGATTAACTTACACTTATATAGTAGTTGATTTATTTTAAAAAGTATTTGTAATTTTGTATAATAAATTTATAATTTTTATTAATATATTAGTGCTATAATATATATATGTATATTTTTTTGTTTAACTTTTACATAATGTTTAAATACTATAGTTAGTAAGGGGGAGACTACTATCTTTTTAAAAACAACTCATATTCATTTTGAAAAATTCGGGGACACATATTCAAATCTAACTGATTTTCAACTATCTAGAAATTTAAAAACTACCATAATCAATAATAACAAAAACATTAGTACACTGTATTATAATGATTCCGATGATTTATGTATAGAATGTACACAAGGCATCGCTATGATTTTAGTTTCATTTGACGCTAATATAAACTCATTAAATTCATTTGTTATAAATCGCCCCTTAAAGTTGAAGAATGGAACCTATTTTAACTTTATATCTTTGTCTCCAAAATACGAAGTAAATCTATACAGTAATGATTTTATTAATGCTGATATTGCTCTAGATAATATTTATGAATACTCAAATATACATTCTTCATTTCAAATCAATGAGCTTTACACCAAGTTTTATCAAGAAAAAGGAACTAATTATAAATTCAGCGGCGACTCTCATAACTATTGGGAATTGACATATGTAGATAGAGGTGTTTTATATACGAATGTTGATGGAATTAATTACAAATTAGAACAAGGTGATTTAATTTTTTATTCTCCATCTCAATTTCATACTCAATCAACAGATAACAGTACCATTGCATCTTATTTGACTTTAAATTTTGATATGAAACTTGATAATGATAATATTAAATTGTCTAATAAAGTATTTAAAACAACACGTAATGCTCAATCAATATTAAAAAATTTAATGTATGAATTAGACTCTAATAGCTTATTTTGCGATGACTTATCTTTATGTTTTTTGAAGCAGCTAATTATACAACTGCTAAGAGATACTAACAAAAATGTTACATATAATTGTACGACTACTGGTATGAAACAAAATTATGAAAATAAAACATTACATATTATTTTAGAATATATAGATAACAATATTGAACGTAGTATATGTGTAAACTCACTGTGTAGTCAGTTTGCTATAAGTGCTTCAACGCTTCATTCATTATTTAAAAATAATTTAAGAACAACAGTAAACAGCTATATAAACACACTAAAATTGAATAAGTCTAAAGAACTAATATCAGAGTCTAATTACTCTATAAGTGAGATATCAGAAATGCTTGGATTTTCTTCTATTCATTATTTTTCTAAGAAGTTTAAGAATGTATTTGGAATATCACCTACTGAATATTCCAAGTCACTATATAAATAATAAAGGAAGAGTAAATAGAATTTACTCTTCCTTTATTATTTATATATGTTTATAGTCTATTTAGTTCCAACAACCTCTTCAATCATTGATTTTATATTTAATGCAGGAGTATCTTCTACTTTTATTACTTCACCTTCCCACGTTCTTATCATAATATAATCTGTACCTTTAGATATTAGATATTGTGGTAAAAGAGGTGTTTTCCCTTTTCCTTTAGGAGCATTAATTATATATGTTGGTATAGCCATACCTGATGTATACCCTCTTAAGTACTCCATTATCTCTAGTCCATCATCTACCGATGTATTAAAGTGAGTAGTTCCTTTTACATGTTTACTATGGAATATATAATATGGCCTTACTCTTATTTTTAGTAGTTCATGATTTAAACATCTCATTACGTATTTATCATTATTTACACCATTTAATAAAACCGCTTGATTACCTAATGGTACTCCAGAATTAGCTAATTTAGCACATGCTTCTTTCGTTTCTTTAGTTATCTCCATAGGATGATTAAAGTGTGTATTTATATATATTGGATGATATTTTTTTATCATCTCACAGAATTCATCTGTAATTCTTTGTGGCATAGTTACAAGTGTTCTACTACCTAATCTTATATAATCAACATGAGGTATACTTCTTACTTCGCTTATTATCCACTCTAGCATATTATCATTTAATGTAAGGGGATCTCCTCCTGTTATTAATACATCTCTAATTTCTTCATTTGCTCTAACATAATCTATGGATTCTTGAATCATACGCTTTGATGTATGACAATCTTCTTGACCAATATTTCTTCTTCTTTGGCAATGTCTACAATACATTGCACATTCATTTGTTACATTTATTATAAGTCTATCTGGATATCGTCTAGTTATACTACCTGCTGGATTTGTAAATTCTTCTCCCATCGGATCTAAATCATCTGAGTCATCTTGTAGTTCTATGAATGAAGGTATTGACATTAGTTTTATTGGGTCATATATATCTTCTGGATCTATTAAACTTAAATAATAAGGTGATATTGCCCATCTAAATTGATTTTGTACTTTTCTGATTTGTTCTATTTCTTTGTCTGTTAATTTTAATATATTGGATAGTGTATCTACATCAGAGATTCTATTAGATAGTTGCCATTTGTAGTCATTCCACTGTTCTTCGGTTCCACCTAATACGTCTAATATTCTCTGTTTTCTACGGTTTATTTCTTCTTCTTTTTCTATACCTTTAGGAATTGATTTTTTTATATCAGTATAATCTTGTATTCTAGATTTTAATTCTAAGGCTCTTTCTAAAGAAATCTTAGTTGATTCTGTCATATCTAATTCCCCCCTCGCTTCAGTTTTTGTATTGTATTTATTTTTATTATATAAATATTTTATCATAAAAAGTATTTTATATCAACTTTAGGGGGTATTTTGTAACTATTTCTGCAACTCAAATAGACTCACAATTAATGTGAGCCTTATTCTTAAGTATTTTCTTCTATTTTCTTACTTAGTCTAGATAGCATTTTTTTTGAGAAACTTGATATATCTGATGGAATACATTGGTAAGTTGCTAGTATCCCATAGATTTCTATAGCTCTTTTATAATCTTTTTTCCCTGCATAAGCTTTGAATGCTTCTTCAGCTAAATCTTTTGATGCTATACTTATTTGATTATATCTCTTTCTCAAATCAATCTCTCCTTTAATGTTTAGAAATATATAATATTTATATTCTAAACTTAGGATCTTTATTACTTTTAACCGTATATATCTGAAAATTCAATATTTATTTTTTCTACTCTACTTAATCCATACTCATAATCTTTTTCTTCTGGTAATTCGTCTATTGTCACATTGGGTATTTGAATAGTAAACTCTGTCCATTCTCCTAAACAACTATCTACATAAATATTACCTGAATGTAGCTTAACTAATGTATCTACTAAAGATAAGCCTATTCCACTACCTTCTTTTACTATACTTTTTTCATCATTTAACCTTACATATTTTTCAAATACTTTATCTAAATTTGATTCTGATATACCTATTCCATTGTCTCTTACTTTTATATTAACATAATCATCTTTATGACAAATTGTTAACCTTATATTTCCATCATCTTGTTTTCTAAACTTTATAGCATTAGATATTAAGTTTAATATTATTCTCTCCATTTTCTCCATATCAAAAGAAACTATTAGCTCTTCTATATCTGTATCAAATATTAAATTCATATTATTTGACTTTATAAAATCATCTACTGAATCACATATTCCTTCTATAAAATAAACTATGTTTTCATTTGTTGGGTTATATTCTTTATGTCCTAAATCTATGTTACTGTCATCTGATATATTATTGATTAGCTTTAAAATTCTGTATGAGTTCTGATTTATAATATTTAAATATTTTTTTATGTCAACTTTATTAACTTCAGTATTATCATCTATTTTTCTATTCATAAGTTGTACTGAACTAAATATTAAATTTAGAGGTGTCTTAAATTCATGAGTCAAGTTAGATAAAAAATTCATTTTAGATGTGTCTAATGTATTTTCTTCTTTATCAAACCATATTATTACTTCATTTTTATCTATTTTTTTACTTTCTATTCTATAACAATCATTTAAATAATTTTTATATGTATTTATTTTTTCCCCTGTAATAGTATCTTTTACTAATCCTTTTATTTCTTTGTTTGTTTCTATGTCTTTTATATTTATATATGTATAATCTTTAGCTTCTATATTTGTTTCACTTATAGTTATTTTATCATTGTCTAAGCTTGCTATAATAAAAGGACGAGGACTGTCAAACAATATTTTTTTATATTTATCCATATTTTCATGCCCTCCATCTTATTGCTATAAAATAGATTGGTATAAAACCAATCTATTTTATAGGTTTGTAACTATTTTTTTATATTTATGATGTTACTTTTATTTGATTTTATTTCATTTAGCAATCCTTCTACATATACATCAATATCCAATGTATCTGTTTTTATCGGTATACTACATTCTGTACCGTCTACTATACTTTGATATAGTGTAGATCCACCGTCTCCATTTTGGTTATCTTTTATATATATACCATAAGTAACATTTTTTATGTCAATTAACTTCCATGATAAATTAATTGTGTTGTTTTCTTCATCAATTGTGTAGGTTAAATTTTCAACAGTTTCCTTAGATATATCTATTCCTGGTTCTGGCTCAATTTTAACAATATTACTTTTTGTAGTCTCTCCTGTATCTGTTAATCCAACCACATATATCTCTACATTTGGTATTTGTCCATTAATTAAATCTAACTCTATTGTTGATTTAACACTTTTAGAACTATTACTTTCACTTTCTTCAACCGATGCTGTAGTGAATTGTTTAAAATCTGCGTCTTCTAATGAATTATTCTTTAGGTATATTCCATATTTCAAAATACCATTTAAATAATTCCATTCTAGATTTACGATTAGTTTATTATCTACAACTGTATAGTCTAACTTTAAGTTTAAGTTTAAGTTTGGTTCTATCTCTGGTTCTTTTACTACTTTAACATTTACTTTCGTAGACTTATTACCACACGTAATCTTAACTATTGCTGTACCTTCTCTAATTCCACGTATAGTACCATTTTTATCTAATGCAATTGCTTGTCGTATTGGAAGTTTATCATCTACTAACTCATACCTTATCACTTGATGCTTTAGATTGCTAGGACTTGTAGTTATTTTTGGTTCTAGTTTATGAACTTTATTTATTCCAATTTCAACATTTTTTGCTATATCTATACTTGCAGTTTTAGCTTTTATATCAAACTCTATTGAATCTGTTTTATTTCCTGCTGTAACCAATACTGCTGACTTACCTACTCCAATTGCATTTACAGTATCACCTTCAATCTCTAATACACTTTCATCAGTAATGCTATACTCTACTTTTTCTTTTTCTTTGAACCTTTCATAGTCTACTTCTACAAACGTTTCTATTTCTGTACTTTCACCAACATAATTAATTCTCTTATCTACATTAGCTTTTAGTTCTTTTACATTTTGTTTGACTACCTTTATGTTCATCTTCTTTAGTACCCTTGAATCCTTCATAATTCCTACTGACGAAGTACCTTCTTTTAGTCCTATCATACTATTGCCTTTTATATCTAAAATTTTATTGTCATCTAGCTCTTTGAACCATATTTTAGGCCTTTTTGCATAAGATGGTATTCTAATATATTCACCAGTTGAGAAAGTAACTTCTTCATTTAACTTAATAACAAATTTATCTATATCTTGTATATGATCTCCTTTGGCCATTTGAATTTCTATACCTTTTACCATAGGTTTGAAAATACCAATTTTAAAAAAGTAGTATTGAGCAATAAGAAGCAAGGGTATTGAGATTGCTATAGCTGCATTTCTATAGTTTTTATTTTTTAAAAACCTCACGTCATCACTTCCTTTTATACTGTTAGTATTTATTGCATAATCACTAATAGTATTTATATAATTCCTTATATTGTTGTAATTATCCTTTTAAAATAATAATTTTTTTATTATTTAATAATTTAAATCTTATAATAATAATTTTTTTATTATGAATATTAAATTTTTACTTTAAAATTGTAAAAGAGTGTCAAAATTAAATATATATTAATTATAAACAATCTGTTTTATTTTTAATACATTATATATAAATTTTTAAGGCTATAATTATATTTTATATCAATCTATTTTTCTTATAAAAACTATATTTGGGGTTAAAATATAGTTACTAGAATTTATAAATTCTATAAAAGTTATTCTAGCTATTACTTAGCCAAGCTCTGGGAACTCCCCCAGAGCCCTTTTCAATTTTTCTTTTTATCATATCTACCCATCCCATATATCAATATAATAATATCACAAAAAAGTCTATAGTATATGTTATTTCCATATTCAATAGACTTTTGTATGCGTTTATTTAACTGTTACATTATATTTTTCAGCTAAGTTATCTAATATATTACTTTGCTTTTCATATGATAGATTGTATATTACTTCCTCTTTTATATCATCAAATGACTCATACTTTTCATCTGTTTTCTTTATTATATGATATCCAAAATCAGTTTCTATTAGTTTATCTGTTATTTCTCCTACTTTTAATCCATATGCTGCATTTTCAAATTCTTCAACCATTTGACCTCTTCCAAAGAATCCTAAATCGCCTCCGCTTATAGCACTTCCATCTTCAGAATATTCTTCAGCTAACGCAGCAAAATCAACTCCATTTTTTGCTTTTTCTAAAATACTATTTGCTTCTTTTTCCTTCTTTTTCTTTTCTTCATCACTTAAAGCATTACCTTCATCATCTTTTGTTTGTAAAAGTATATGAGAAGCTTTTACTGTTAAAAACTCATCTTTGTTTTTATCATAGTATTTTTTTGCTTCCTCTTCACCTACATCACTTTCCTCACCTAAGTACTTTGTTGCAATAAGCTCTTTTTCTAAGTCTTTTTGTATTTGTTCTTTAGGTATTTTTATATCATTTAATAATACATCTTCAGTTAATCCAAAGTTTTGATTTAGGCTACCCAATAAGTTTGTGTATTCTGCCTCTACATCTTCCTTAGTAACTTCTATTCCTTCTTTTTTTCCTTCTAAGTATAGTACTTCTGTTGTAGTCATATAGTCTATCATACTAGATTCATATGCTTCTACTTCCTCAGGTGTAAGTTCATCTTTAGCATTTATATAAAATAGCGGTTCCATTCTATATTTTAAATCTTTACCTGTAAATTTTGTATCTCCTACAGTTGCTACTACTTTATTACTACTATAGTTTTTGCTTGTTGCAGGCAATTTCCTACCAGTATCTTTACCAAGTGTAAAACCTATCCCTAATCCTAACACACCTACTAGTGTCATTGCTATTATATATTTTACATTTTTATTTTTTATTTTTTTCTCGACAGGCTCTTTAGTTTCAGCTTTTTCTTCAACATACTCATCGATTTTATTAATTGAAATTAATTCATCATTGCTATTTGTTTTTTTATCTTCTGACATTTACGTCCTCCTATATAATATATTCTGTCTTAATTCTACATTAAAAATAAAAGCATTGTGTGAATATGAAATGAATGTAGTGTGAATTTTTTATGAATTTAAATATTCCTTAAGCTATACCTTATTTCATATCTTCCAACTTTATTGTTCATACATTTAAGCATCTCTACAACTTCATCTTTTTCTTTGCCTAAAAAATCAGCACATTCATCTAAAGATTTAAATATCTCTATAGCTTCTCCTTTTTTATCTACTAACTCAATTTTTTTCTTTCCTCCTCTTTTGATTATAGCCTTATATTTTTCAAAATACTCATCATATTCTTCATCTATGCATTCAAATTTATAGTGCATTTTTATAGGTTCTATTCTTTCACTTGATAGTATTTCATCTCTTCTTTTTTCAGAAACTCTATTAGAGAAAATCTTATTATGTAAGTTATTAAAAATTTCAATAGGAGATTTACTACTTTCTAGATAGTTATAATCTTCACTCAACTGTAACTCTTTACTTAAATAATTAATTGCATCTCCAAGATAATCTGTATATCCATATTTTAAATTTTCTATTATATAGTCTAGAGGCACCTTGATTTTTTTACTACATTCCTTATGAGTTTTAAATATAATTTCTTTTTCTGTATAAACATCAATTGCTTTTATACTTTTACCTCTTTTTATCTTAATAGCATTTATGTAATCCTTGTCATCTTCTTCTATTATTTTTTCATTTTCAATAGGTATATTTTCATTGTTATGTGCATTTTCATTAATTAAGTTTTCACTATCTTGTTCTATATAATTTTCATTTAAAGCTTCTAATTCTATATGGTCTAATTCTTTCTCTTCAGCTTGCGGTTCTGTAACTTCAATTTCATTGTTATTCTCTATCTTAGCTTCAACTTGTACTTCATCTTCGCTAATTATACCTTCATTTGTAATACATATTTCTTTTGATTTTAATTCATCTATCTCCTCATTTTTGTCTTTATCCGCCTTAATATCGGGATTTTTAATTAAACGGTTAAAAAATTTCTTTAACAATTATTTGTTCCTCCTAAAGTAAGCTTTAGCTAAAATTAACCTTGCTTTATTTTGTAATATTATGTCACAATATATATTACTAAAATATCTTATTTAAGTAAATAAGTAACCTTTTAAATACAGCTAGATCAAGTCAATATATTTCTTAATCCTTTCCTAATAATGTATTTTTATAAAGTTTTAAATTCTTACATATAATAAATATTATTTCAATTGAACAAAAACCCTTTTTTACCTTTGAATAATATTTGTATTATTAAGATAAATTTTGTGTTAAAATATAAAAAATATGTATATTTTTGTATATTATTGTCGTAAAGGTGGTATATAAATGATTAATAATTTAAAAGAAGCAAACAACTGTATACTCTGTAAAAATCCAAGGTGCCAAAAGAATTGTCCTATAGATACACCAATTCCTGAAATAATAAAACTCTATAAAGAAGGCAATTTTTTTGAAGCCGGTAAAATACTATTTGATAACAATCCATTATCTGTATTTTGTTCAATTGTGTGTCCTCATGAAAACCAATGTAGGGGAAATTGTATAAAAGGCATAAAGGGTGAACCGGTTGCTTTTCATAATATAGAATATGAGATATCTAAAAAATATCTAGAGAATATACAGGTAGAAAAAAAGGAAAGTAACGGAGTAAAAGTTGCTGTTGTTGGTTCTGGACCAGCCGGCTTAACTGTATCACTCGAGCTTCGTAGACGCGGTTATGATGTAACTATATTTGAAAAAAATGAAAAAATAGGTGGAATTTTAACTTATGGTATTCCTGATTTTAGATTACCTCGCTCTAATATGAGATTACTTGAAAAAACATTAAAATCAAAGGGTATAAACATTAAAATAAACTCAATGATTGGGCCTGTTATTACTTTAAGCAAATTACTAGAAGATGGATATAAAGCAATATTCATAGGTACTGGTGTGTGGAATCCTAAAAGATTAAATATCAAAGGAGAGTCCTTTGGACATGTTCATTATGCTATAGACTACCTAAGAACACCTAACAGTTATGAATTAGGTGATAATGTAATTGTAATAGGTGCCGGAAACGTCGCTATGGATGCCGCTAGAAGTGCTAAGTATTATGGTAGCAAAAACGTTTCTATATATTATAGACGTGATGTATGTGATATGACCGCTACTAAACACGAAATTAGTGAGGCTAAAAATGAGGGTGTAAATTTCGAAATATTCAAGTCTCCAGTTGAAGTAGTTGACGGTGGAATCATATTTGAAGATACTCAAAAAATTATAAATGAAGATAATAGTGTTTCTCTAAAATCAATTGAAGGAAGTGCTAAATTTTATCCTTGTGATACTATTTTAGTAGCTATCAGTCAAGTTCCTAGAAATACTATTGTTATAAATAATAAAGGATTAGATATAAAACAAAATGGACTTTTAGTAACTAATGAGTTCGGCCAAACAACTAGAGAAGGAGTTTATGCTTGCGGAGATGTAACAAATGGTGCTAGAACTGTTATAGAGGCTGTTGTAGATGCTAAAAAGGTCTGTGAATCTATGGATAAATATTTACAACAATTTATTTAATTAAAATTTTATCTTTATCAAATTATACGTAAAAAGATTCATTATAGGTTATAGATATTTTGTTAAATATCATCATCCTACAATGAATCTTTTATTTTTACTAAAAAACTATTTTAACCCTGCTTCTATTCTTAATTTTTCAGCTTTATCTGTTTTTTCCCAAGGTAAATCTACATCACTTCTGCCTAGGTGACCATAAGCTGCTGTTTGCTTGTATATAGGCCTTCTTAAATCTAAGTCTCTTATTATTGCACCTGGTCTTAGATCAAAGTTTTTATTAACTAACTCTACTAATAGTTCTTCAGAAACTTTTCCAGTTCCAAATGTATCTATGAATATAGATAATGGCTTAGCTACACCTATAGCATATGCTAATTCTATTTCACATTTATCTGCAAGTCCTGCAGCAACTATATTTTTAGCTACGTATCTTGCAGCATATGCAGCTGATCTATCAACTTTTGTAGGATCCTTTCCTGAGAATGCTCCTCCACCGTGTCTAGAGTATCCACCGTAAGTATCTATTATTATTTTTCTTCCTGTAA